>NZ_CALRNF020000002.1:0-283720 GCF_943369415.1 Polaromonas sp. YR568 | reverse complement strand
CTCCTCCTTTATGCCGCTGCGCAGAGTGCCCCGTCGGCCTGCGCCAGGTGCGGTTTGGCGTGCTCAGACTGTTTCTGTTGACCTGGTGAAGTAAAAAATGCATCTGCTCTCCACCCGCCCCGGCGGCCACGTTGAAGACGGCGGCCAGGGTGTGGTGCGCGTGGAGCAGACGCCGGGCGACATCGTGGTGCTCAGCGCGGCCGACACCACGCTGTCCCTGCTGGCCGATGCGGCCGGGCAACTGGGTGCCGGTTTCCCCACGGTGCGCCTGGCCAATCTGATGTGGCTGCGCCAGCCCGCGTCGGCCGACATGTATGTGGACGATGTGCTGCGGCATGCGCGCGTGGTGGTGATAGACCACCTCGGGGCTGCCAGCGATTGGGCTTATGTCGTGGAGCGCGTGCGCGAACTGGCCCGCGAACGCGGCCAGTGGCTGGCGCTGTTCTCGGGCGACGCGGCTGAAGACCTGCAGTTGCTGATGCGCAGCACCGCCCCGCACGAAGACTGCCGGCAGCTCTGGCGCTGCCTGCGTGAAGGCGGCCGCGATAACGCGCGCACATTTTTTGAATTGATAGGCCACGCCGTCTTTGGCCTGGGCGCGCGCCCCGCGCCGCCTGAAGTGCTGCCGCCCGCCATGGTCTACCAGCCGCTGGAGACCCCCGCATGGCAGGACGGCATGCCCGCGGCGCTGCTGGTGTTTTACCGCGCCCATCTGCAGGCCGGCAACACCGCGGTGTTTGACGCCATGCTGGCGGCGCTGCACGGCGCCGGCATGAATGCGGTCGCGGTAGCGGTGGATTCCCTGAAGAACCCGGCCAGCCTGGCGCTGCTGCGCTCGCTGGCGGCGGAGCACCAGGTGGGCGTGGTGCTGAACGCCACCAGCTTCGCCATCACCGCGCTCGACGGCGACGACGCCGACAGCGTGGAAGGCACGCGCATGGAGCCGCTGGCCGGCGATGCGCCGGTGCTGCAACTCATCACCGCCGGCTGCTCGCAGGAGCAGTGGCAGGACGACCCGCACGGCCTGGCGCCGCGCGACCTCGCCATGCAGGTGGTGCTGCCCGAGGTGGACGGCCGCATCGGCACGCGCGCCATCAGCTTCAAGGGCCTGGCCTGGCGCTGCGAGCGCACCCAGGTGGACGTGGTGCGTTACCAGCCCGAGCCCGAACGCATGGCGTTTGTGGCCGGACTGGCGCGCCGCTGGTGTGTGCTGCGCGAAAAGCCCAACGCCGAAAAGCGCGTCGCGCTGGTGCTGGCCAACTACCCCAACGACGACGCGCGCCTGGCCAACGGCGTGGGGCTGGACACACCGGCCTCCACCGTGGCCTTGCTGCGCGCCATGCGGGAGGCGGGCTACGCCACCGGCGATCTGCCTGCGGGCGGTGACGCGCTGATCGCCGCGCTGGTCGCGGGTGTCACCAACAAGCTCGACGGCAACGACATGCGCCCCGCCGGCCAGAGCCTGGCCATGGCCGATTACCTGCGGGACTTCAATCAACTCGACGCCGCCGGCCGCGATGCCGTCAACGCCCTGTGGGGTGCGCCCGAATTGGACCCCATGGTGCGCGGCGGCCGCTTCATGGTGTCGGGCCTGCGCCTGGGCAACGTGTTTGTCGGCATACAGCCCGCGCGCGGGCGCGACCTTGATTTGGTCGCCACCTACCACGATGCCGACCTGGTGCCCACGCACAACTACCTGGCGTTTTACTTCTGGCTGCGCCGCAGCTTTGCGGTGGACGCGGTGGTGCACGTGGGCAAGCACGGCAACCTCGAATGGCTGCCCGGCAAAAGCGTGGCGCTGGGCGCGGCCTGCTGGCCCGACGCCATCCTCGGCCCCTTGCCGCACCTCTACCCCTTCATCGTCAACGACCCCGGCGAGGGCAGCCAGGCCAAGCGCCGCACCCAGGCGGTCATCATCGACCACCTGATGCCGGCGCTGACCCGCGCCGAAACCTACGGCCCGCTGCAAAAGCTGGAGCGGCAGATGGACGAGTACTACGAGGCCCTGTCGCTGGACCCCCGGCGTGCGCAGCGCCTGCGCGTGGACATCCTGGCGCGCGTGCTCAGTGAAGGCCTGCACGCCGAACTGGGTTTTGCCAAACCCGCGGACGAGGCCGCGCGCCAGGCGCTGCTGCAGCGGCTGGATGCCTACCTCTGCGAGATCAAGGAATCGCAGATCCGCGACGGCCTGCATATCCTGGGCAGCTCGCCGCAGGGCCGCCAGCAGATCGACACGCTGGTGGCGCTGGCGCGTTTCCCCGGCGGCTCGGCAGCCGGGCAGCGCAGCCTGCTGGTGGCACTGGCGCAGGATTTGAAGCTGGACGGTGTGGATGGTTTCAATCCGCTCAGCCCGGAATGGGCGGCTCCCTGGACCGGCCCGTACCCGGCGGTGTTGCAGCAATTGAGCAGCGAAGCCTGGCGCCATGCCGGCCACACGCGTGAGCGGCTGGAATTGCTGGCCCGGCAACTTGTCGCGGACCATGTCATCGCCGGCCAACCCTGGGATGCGGCCGCCTGGCCCCACACCGCCCCGGTGCTGCAACGCATGCGCCAGGTGCTGCGCCCGCGCCTGGACGCCTGCGGTCCGCAGGAAATCGCCCAGTGCCTGCGCGGCCTGGCGGGCCGCTTCGTGCCGGCCGGCCCCAGCGGCGCGCCCTCGCGCGGCCGGCCCGACGTGCTGCCCACGGGGCGCAACTTTTATTCGGTGGACACCCGCGCCGTGCCCACGCAGACCGCCTACGCCATGGGCGCCGCCGCCGCCGAACGCGTGGTCGAGCGCCACCTGCAGGACCACGGCGAGATGCTGCGCTGCCTGGGCCTGTCGGTCTGGGGCACCAGCACCATGCGCACCGGCGGCGAGGACATCGCCCAGGCCTTCGCGCTGCTGGGCGTGCGGCCCAAATGGGCCGACGGCAGCAGCCGCGTGGTGGACATCGAAGTGCTGCCCATGGCCATCAGGAACCGGCCGCGCGTGGACGTGACCCTGCGCGTGTCGGGCTTCTTCCGCGACGCCTTTCCCAATGTGATCGATCTCTTCGACACCGCGGTGCGCGCCGTCGCCGCGATCAGCGAAGAGGACGAACCCGACGATGTGAACCCCATCCGCGCCCGCGTGCGGCGCGAAGCGCAAGAGGCGCAGGCTCGGGGGCTCAGCGCCGAGGCCGCCGAGCGCGAGGCCAGCTGGCGCGTGTTCGGCCCGCGCCCCGGCGGCTACGGCGCCGGGCTGCAGGAACTCATGGCCAGCGGCCGCTGGAACGACGGCGCCGACCTGGCCCAGGCCTATCTGCGCGCCGGCGCCTTTGCCTACGGCCAGGGCCAGCATGGCGCGGCCGCGCGCGGCAGTTTCGAGCAGCGCCTGGCCGGCCTGGACGCCGTGCTGCACAACCAGGACAACCGCGAGCACGACGTGCTCGATTCGGACGACTACTACCAGTTCCAGGGCGGCATGGCGGTGGCGGTGGAACAACTGGCGGGCGCGCCCGCCGCGCTCTACCACGGCGACTTCAGCGTGCCCGGCGCGCCGCGCATACGCACGCTGGGCGAGGAAGTGGCGCGCGTCGTGCGTTCGCGCGCCGTCAACCCCAAGTGGCTGGAGGGCGTGCGCCGCCACGGCTACAAGGGCGCGTTCGAGATGGCCGCCACGGTGGACTACCTGTTCGCCTTTGACGCCACCACCGGCGTGGTGGGCGACCACCAGTACGCGCTGGTGGCCGAGGCCTACCTGCACGACGACACCAACCGCGCGTTTTTGCAGCGGCACAACCCCGGCGCCCTGCGCAGCATCGGCGAGCGCCTGCTCGAAGCCATGCGGCGCGGCCTGTGGGAGGCGCCGGGCGAGCACCGCGCGCGCATTGAAGAACATTTGCTGGCGCTGGAGCGCCGGCTTGAAGAACACGGAGAAGGACCCCTGGCATGAACAACCCTGAACTGGACATTTCCGCTGAGGCCATTGAGCCCGCCACGCGCGCGGCCTTTCCCTTCACCGCGCTGGTGGGCCAGCCGCAGCTCAAGCGCGCGCTGCAGCTGGCGGCCGTAGACCCCGGCATAGGCGGCGTGCTGATCAGCGGCCCGCGCGGCACGGCCAAGTCCACCGCGGCCCGCGCGCTGGCCGCGCTGCTGCCGGGCGCGCCTTTTGTCACCTTGCCGCTGGCCGCCAGCCTGGAGCAGCTGGTGGGCACGCTGGACGTGGAAGACGTGCTGCGCGACGGCAAGGTGCGCCTGGCGCCCGGCCTGCTGGCGCGCGCCCACAAGGGCGTGCTGTATGTGGACGAGGTCAACCTGCTGCCCGATGCGCTGGTCGATGCCTTGCTGGACGCGGCCGCCAGCGGCGTCAACACCGTGGAGCGCGACGGCATCTCGGAGCAGCACGCCGCGCGCTTTGTGCTGGTGGGCACCATGAACCCGGAGGAGGGCGAACTGCGCCCGCAACTGCTGGACCGCTTCGGCCTGTCGGTGGCGCTGACCAATCCTGAGGATGCCGCGCAGCGCACCGCCATCCTGCGCGCGCGCCTGGGCTTTGATGAAAACCCGGCCGCACTCGGCAAGCAACACGCGGAAGAACAGCGCGCGCTCAGCGACGCGCTGCTGGCGGCCCGCGCCGCGCTACCGGGCCTGGCCTGGTCCGACGACGTTTTGCACCACGCGGCGGCCTGCGCGATCGCCGCCGGTGTGGACGGCATGCGCGCCGACCTGGTGATGCTGCGTGCCGCGCGCGCGCTGGCGGCGCTCGAAGGGCGCGGCGAAGTGAGCGTGGCCGACGTGGACGCGGTGGCCGAACTGGCGCTGGCGCATCGACGGCCCGAGGGCAGCGCCGCGCAAGCACCGGCCAATACCGGAGAACGCCCGGAACGGCAGCAGCCCCAACACAGCCCGGAGCGCCCTCAAGATGAACCGTCCGCAGCATCCACGCCGCAAGGTGACTGGGGCGCGTTGCCGGCCCAGCCCGAAGGCATGACCAAGGTCCAGCGCATCGCGGGGTGGCCGCCAAAAAAAGCCTAGGCCACCCTAGCCGCCTCCCGCGTAACGGGCCTGGCAGCTGGCGGTGGCCTCCGCCCCCAACCCCTTCCACCCGCTCCGCGGCGCCGCACGCGCGGCAGCGCGGCGCCGCCATAGCCTGGCTGCCCACCGTGGTGGCCAAGGGGCCCGCGCCGCTGCGGCGCGAGCATTTGCGCCGCCAGCCCATGGCGCCGCGCGGCGCCCGGCTGCATTGCATCGTGCTCGACACCTCGGGCTCCATGCGCCGGGGCGGCCGCCTGGCGCTGGCCAAAGGCCATGCCGCTTTCATGATCGGGCAGGCCGCGCGCCAGGGTGACGATGTGGCACTGCTTCGCTTCGGCGGGCAGGGCGTCGAGTTGTTGCTGCCGCCGGGCCGCGCACGCGCCGCCGGCAGCCTGCGCCTGCGCCCCGTGGGCGGTGGCGGCGGCACGCCTCTGGCCGAGGCGCTGGTCCAGGCCGAACGGCTGCTGCAGCGCACCCTGCGCAAGAGCGGTCCCGCCGAGTGCTGGCTGTGGCTGCTGACGGACGGCCGCACGCTGGAGCAGCCCCAGGCGCCGCTGGCGGCGCAGCACCTCGTGATCGTGGACTTTGACGACCCGCACAAAAGCCTGGGCCGCTGTGCCGCCTGGGCCGCGCGCTGGGGCGCGGAACACTGCCTGGCACCGGCCTGACTTCTCAATTCATCGCAAAACGCAAAACGAATTCCTACCCATGCACGATACCGAAATCATTGTCTGCACCACCTGCCGCCCGCCCGGCGCATCGCGCGAGCTGCCTGCCCACGGCCTGGCCCTGTTCGAAGCCGTGCAGGAGGCGCTGCTGGTCTGCGAGCTCGACACCGGGCAGCACAAAGGCCTGCAGCTGCGCGGCCTGGCCTGCATGAGCGGCTGCTCCCGCGCCTGCACCGTGACGCTGCAGGCGCAGGGCAAATTCAGCTATTACTTTGGAGACCTGCTTCCCGATGCCGAGACCGCGGCCCAGGTGCTGGCCTGCGCGCAGCTGCACAAGCACAGCGCCGACGGCAACCTGGCCCGCAATACGCGGCCCGAGCGCCTGCGCGGCGGCATCCTCGCGCGGCTACCCCCCGTCGGCCCGGGCTCGACATGACGGGCCGAATCCATTACGTTTGTTTGACGTTTGTTTTTTTCACCACCAACCCAAGGAGATGCCATGACTGAACCGACAACGCTGACCCACAGCCCCTCTGAGACCCTCAACCCCGGCCTGGCCGTGCTGCGCCCGCTGCTGGGCGCCGCCGCCCTGGGCTTTGTCGTCCTGTACGGCGTGGCCTTCGCCGAGAGCCCGCTGGCGCACAACGCCGCGCACGACGTGCGCCACATCACCGTCAAACCCTGCCATTGAGCCGACTTTTTTTCGGGAGATAGTCATGATTTTTCAACGATTGATCTGGGCGGCCCTGGCCACCGCGGTGGTGGTGGGCAGCGTGCAAACCGGCGTGCAGCGCTGGCAGGCCGCGCCGCTGATCCTGGCGGCCGAGGTGTATGAGGAACAAAAGGCCGAGGCGCCCGCGCCCGCCGCGCCTGTTGCGGCTCCGGCAGCCCACGCGCATGCCGAAGGCACGGCCCCGCACGAACACGGCACCGCCAAAGAATGGGAACCCGCAAACGGCGCCGAACGCACAGGCTGGACCTGGGTGGCCAACATGCTGCACGCCTTCAGCATGGCGCTGCTGCTGTTCGCGGTCATGGGCGTGTGGCTCTACCGGCGCGGTAGCGCGGTGGCCTCGCTGCGCCTGGCCGGCCTGGTGGCGGCGGCCGGCTGGCTGAGCTTTCACTTCTGGCCCTCGCTGGGCCTGCACGCGGAAGTGCCCGGCATGGAAGCCGCGCCGCTGCAGGCCCGCCAGCTCTGGTGGGTGCTGGCGGTGGCCAGCGCGGCCGGCGCCTGTGCCGTGGCCGGTTTTGCGCGCGCCTCCTGGCGCTGGCTGGTGGTGGCGGCCTTGCTGGCGCTGCCCTTTGTGGTGGGCGCGCCCAAGCTGCAGGGCGACGCCCTGGCCGGCTTCGGGCCTGAAGCCCATGCCGCGCTCGAGCAGCTGGGCACGCAGTTCATCTGGGCCACCACCTGGGTGTCCCTGTCGTTCTGGGTGAGCCTGGGCCTGGTGGGCGGTTTGGCCTTCCAGCGCTGGGTGCGCCCGGCCTTGCTCGCGGTGCTGCAGCGCGGCGCCGCGCCGGCCGTCGGCGCCGTGCAAGCGCCGCAGTGAGCGCTGAGGCGGGCTCCGCCGCTTCCGGGGCGCACACGGCCGATCTGGCCGTGCCTGGCCACGCCTTCAGCGCCGCCGAACGGCAGGCGGTGTACCGCGCCATCCATGAGCGGCGCGACATGCGCCACTTCAGCGGCGGCGCGGTGGCCGACGAACTGCTGCAGCGCCTGCTGTCGGCCGCGCACCATGCGCCCAGCGTCGGCTTCATGCAGCCCTGGCGTTTTATCCGCGTGCGTAGCCGGCCCTTGCGCGAGGGCATTCATGCGCTGATTGAGCAGGAACGCGTGCTGACGGCCCAAGCCTTGGGCGAGCGCGAAGACGCGTTCATGAAACTCAAGGTGCAGGGTGTGCTCGACGCCGCCGAGGTGCTGGTGGTGGCGCTCCCACCGGGGCGCGAGCAACATGTGTTCGGCCGCCGCACCTTGCCTGAGATGGACCTGGCCTCGGCCGCCTGCGCCATCCAGAACCTCTGGCTCGCGGCCCGCGCCGAAGGGCTGGGCATGGGCTGGGTGTCGATTTTTGACCCGCAACAACTCGCTGGGCTGCTGCAAATGCCCGAAGGCAGCAAGCCGGTGGCCGTGCTGTGCCTGGGGCCGGTGCAGGCCTTTTACGAGCAGCCCATGCTGCAGGCCGAAAAATGGGCGCGCCGCGCGCCGCTGGCCGACATGGTGTTTGAAAACCTGTGGGGCCAACAAGCTTCTTCTGGAGAGAGTTCATGATTGTTTGCATTGGCGCCGGGCCGGGCGACCTCGGTTATTTGCCGCAACGCAGCGCGGAATTGATTCAACAGGCCGAGGTGGTGGCCGGCTTCGATGCCGTGGTGAAGGTGGTGCATTCCCTCATTCCGGCCGGCGCCGAAGTGGTGCGCATGAACTACCGCGACCAGACCGACAAACTCGCGCAGGTGGCTGCTGCCCACCACGCCGGCAGGCGCTGCGTCGTGGTGTTCATGGGCGACATCCATTTCAGCGGCTTCCAGTACCTGGAGCGCGTCGAGCGCGCCTGCGGCCACCGGGTGGAGGCCGTGCCGGGGATTTCTTCGGCGCAAATCCTGGCCTCGCGCGCCAGGGTGTGTTTTGACGAAACCACCTTCATCACCTTTCACCGCCGCGGCGACCTCGAGCCCTTCAAGCGCCACCTGGTGAACGTGCTGAAAGACCGGCGCAACGCCATCGTCATTCCCTGCCCCTGGGATGCGGCGCGCTCTTTCATGCCCCGCCACATCGCGGCTTACCTGCTGGCTCAGGGCGTGACCGCGGCCCACCCCGTGGAGGTCTGGGAAAACCTGACCGGCGACGAAGCCGAATGGCGCGGCGAACTGGGCGAATGCGTGGACCGTGATTTTTCCGACATGAGCATCATGCTGATCCGCAGCCTGTGCGACATGCCCAGCCAGATCGAGCCCGTCGCGGCTTGAGCCCGTCCTGTCGTTGCCCATGACCTGGACCAGCTTTTACCTTTCGCCCGGCCTGCCTTATGCGGCAGGCTGCATGGCGCTGGCCTTGGGGCTGGCGCTGTGGATAGACCGTTTTATGGGCGAGCCGCCCGCACCCATACACCCCGTGGTCTGGATGGGCCACTACCTCAAGGCTTGCGGCAGCGTGACCGTGCGCTGCGCGCCTCTCATGGCATTTTTGCTCGGCACGCTCGCCTGGTGGGTGGGTGCGCTGCTGGTGGGCGCGGCGGCCTGGGGTGTGCAGGCGCTGGTGTTCTGGCAACTGGCCGGTTACGTCGCGAATCCTGCCTGGGGGGCGGCCATAGACACCGCGCTGCTGGCGGTGCTGATGGCCTGGCTGCTCAAGTGTTTTTTGTCGTGGCGCATGCTGCGGGATGAGGTCGGCGCGGTCGAGCTTGCGCTGGGCCAGTCGCTGGACGCCGGGCGCGAACGCCTGTCCTGGCTGGTCAGCCGCGACACGGCGCAGCTCAGCGCCGGCCAGGTGCGCGAAAGCGCCATCGAATCGCTCGCCGAAAACCTCAACGACTCCGTCGTTGCGCCCATCTTCTGGTTTGTGCTGCTGGGCCTGCCGGGCGCCGCTATCTACCGCTTTGCCAACACGGCCGATGCCATGTGGGGTTACCGCGGCACCTATCGCGGCCAGCACTGGGAATGGGCCGGCAAATGGGCCGCGCGCGCGGACGACCTGCTGTCATGGGTGCCGGCGCGCCTGACGGCGCTGCTGCTGGCGCTGGCGGCCCGGGGCTTGCCGCTTCAGGCATTGGTGCACGAAGCCCGCAAGACCCCTTCGCCCAACAGCGGCTGGCCCATGGCGGCCATGGCGCTGGCGCTCGGTATTTCGCTGGGCAAACCGGGTGTGTACACGCTGAACCCTGAAGGCCGGCCCCCCGAGGCGGTGGACACCGCACTGGCCCAGGGCCTGGCCTCCAAAGCGGTGGTCGCGCTGGTGTCGCTTGCAGGGGCGGCGATGTTGTCGATCGCGGTGCTGGCGTGAGTTCCACGCATGCCGCCTCACGCATCCACGGCGGGCCCGACGGCCTGGGCGTGCCGCTGCATGACTTCTCCACCAACAGCAACGCCTGCGGGCCGTGCCCCGCGGCGCTGGCCGCCGTGCAGCGGGCCGATGCCACGCGTTATCCCGATGCCGGCTACACGGCCTTGCGCGCGCGGCTCGCGGCTTTTCACCAGGTGAACGAGGCGCGCGTGCTGCTGGCCGCCAGCGCCAGCGAATTCATTTTCCGCATCACGGCCCTGGCCGCCGGGCAGGGCGCGCGCGCCGTCTGGCTGCCGCCGCACAGTTATGGCGATTACGCGCAGGCCGCTGCGGCGCATGGCTTGATAGTGGCGGGACAGGCCGGCGATGCGCAACTGCTCTGGGCCTGCGAGCCTTCCAGCCCGCTGGGCACGGCACAGGTCGGATTGGACGCGCTGGTCGACGGCCGGAAAGCGCACACCCTGGTCGTGCTGGACCGCGCCTATGAGCCGCTGCGGCTCAGCGCCGCGCCCACACTCACGCCGCAGCAGTTGCAAACCACCTGGCAACTCTGGACTCCCAACAAGGCACTGGGCCTGACCGGCGTGCGCGCGGCTTATGCCATCGCGCCGGTGGACCAGGCGGACGAGGCCGCTGCATTGGAACAACGCTGCCCCTCCTGGCCCGTGGGCGCGCACGGCGAAGCCATGCTGATGGCGTGGGTTGGCGGCGAAGCCCAGGACTGGCTGGCCGCCAGCCTCAGGACCTTGCGTGACTGGAAAGCCCGCCAGATCGCCTTGTGCGAATCCCTGGGCTGGCGCTGCCTGCCCAGCGAAGCAAATTTCTTTTGCACGCACCCAGCCTTGCCCCAAGGCATGAGCTTGCAACAGGCCCTGGCCGCACTGCGCGCCCAGGGCATCAAGCTGCGCGACACCACCTCGTTCGGCCTGCCCGGCCACGTGCGCCTCGGCGTGCTGCCGCCCGGCGTGCAGGATGCCCTGCTTGCGGCTTGGCGGAAGGGCCTACGTGTATAAAGACTTTCAAATTACCAAAGATTTTGGAGAAGTGATCATGACCGCACTCACCATTCGATTGCCCAACTCGGTTCACGAGAGCATCAAGCTTTTGGCCCGCAAAGACGGGATTTCCGTGAATCAGTTCATCGCCAGCGCAGCCGCTGAAAAAATGGCTTCGTTCCAGACGCTGGACTATCTGCGCCAGGAGGCCGCTTTGGGCAAGCGTGAAGACTTTGAGAAATTCCTGAAGCTGGTGCCGGATGCGCCGCCCCTGGCCGGTGACGAACTCCCGGCCGCAAAAAAACGCGGCAAATAAACCAGCATGACCGCCAAGTGCGTCATGGTGCTGGGCACCACCAGCGGTGCCGGCAAAAGCTGGCTGACGACCGCGCTGTGCCGCTACTACGCGCGGCAAGGGCTCAAGGTCGCGCCCTTCAAGGCGCAGAACATGAGCAACAACGCCCGGGTAGTTGGCCCCCACGCTCCGCCGCTGCGCGGGTCGCTGCCCCCCGAGGGGGCTAATTTTCCTTGGGGCGGCCCGGCGGAAAATTGGTTCCCTCAAGGCGAGATCGGCAGCGCGCAATATTTCCAGGCGCTCGCGGCCCATGCCGTGCCCGACGTGCGCATGAACCCGCTGCTGCTCAAGCCTGAAAAAGACACCCAAAGCCAGGTCGTGTTGATGGGCCAGGTGAACGCCGAACTCTCGCGCATGGAGTGGCGCGGCCGCAGCGCCTCGGTCTGGCCCGTGGTGTCGCGGGCGCTTGATGAACTGATCGCCGACAACGATGTGGTGGTGATGGAAGGTGCGGGCTCGCCCGCCGAGATCAACCTCAAGGCCAGCGACATCGTCAACATGCGCGCCGCGCAGCATGCCAACGCGGCCTGCCTGCTGGTGACCGACATTGACCGCGGCGGCGCCTTCGCGCACCTCTACGGCACCTGGGCCATGCTGGACGAAGCCGAGCGCCGGCTCATCAAGGGTTTTGTGCTCAACAAATTCCGCGGCGACGCCACACTGCTGGCGCCCGGCCCGCAGATGCTGCAGGACATGACCGGCATCGCCACGGTGGCCACCTTGCCCATGTGGTGGCAGCACGGACTGCCCGAGGAAGACGGCGTGTTTGACGACCGCAGCGTGGCCTCCGGCGCGGTCAGCACCACCGTCGCCGTCATCGCCTACCCGCGCATCAGCAACCTCGACGAATTCCAGCCGCTCAAGAACGTGCCCGGCGTGCGCCTCAAATGGGTGCGCAGCCCAGCGGAGCTGATGGGCGCAGATTGGGTGATCCTGCCCGGTTCCAAGCACACCAGCGGCGACCTGGCCTGGCTGCGCCAGCAGGGGCTGGACCAGGCCGTGGCCGCGCACGCGGGCCGCGGCGGCGCGGTGCTGGGCATTTGCGGCGGCCTGCAGATGCTGGGCGAGGCGCTGATAGACCCGCATGGCATAGACGGCAACGCGCCAGGCCTGGGCCTGCTGCCGGTCGTCACCGTGTTCGACGAAACCAAAACGGTGCGGCACCGGCAGGCCGCGTTCGCGCCGCTGCGCGGGCTTTGGGCCGCCATGTCGGGCGTGGGGGTGCAGGGTTATGAAATCCACCACGGCCAGACGGCACCGCATTCGGCCATGGCGGCGGCCGGCGACCTGGCCCATGCCGTCATGCCCGAAGGCCTGGCCTGGCAGAACCATGCGGGCAATGTGCTGGGCCTGTACCTGCACGGCATGTTCGAGGATCCGCGCGTGCTCAAGGCGCTGTTCGGCGCTGCCGTGCCCACGCTGGATTCGGTGTTTGACGGGCTGGCCGATTACATCGGTGAGCACTTCGCGCCCGGCGTTCTGCAGTCTCTCGTCGAGTAAGACGAGCCAGGCGCTTTCATTGCCGTTCCGCGGGGGTGCAATAAAAAATTATTCTTTTCGCGGGCAATCCGTAACAATACGCGACATCTCGTAAGAGTGACGGAGGGGCTGGCAGGGGCGGATCTTGGTGATCCGGCGCTGCCGTGCGAGCGTCACGCCTCCTTGCGCCAAGGAAACCCGTGAAAGCTCTGCCCCCTATGAATTGCATATCCCCCCGTCCGCAGAGCCCTGAAAAAGAAGTGATCACGGCCTGGGCGCTTGCCTGGGCCGCCGCGCTGTTCTGCCTCTGCCTGCCGCCCCCGGCGCAGGCCGCGAGCGAGGTCTACCCGGGAAGTTTTGAAGCGGCATCGCCGGGCACGCGCATCGCCAGCCTGTACTACTACCGGCGCTCGCTCGAGGGCTATTACGTCAACGGCACCCGCATAGGCGGCGCGCGGGTAGAAGGACAGGCCGTCGTCGCCGCCTTCAGTGTGTACGGGCGGCTTTTCGACATGACCTCAAGCTGGTCGGTGCACCTGCCCTACCTGCAAGGGCACAGAACGGCGGGTGTTTTGCCCGCAGGCTTCGGCAATGAAACCAGCGGTGTGGGGGACCTGCGCATCGGCTATACCGTGTGGCCCGTCAATGACAGGGAAACCGGCCAGTGGCTGGCGGTGTCGGGCACCCTGCTGACACCCACCGGCCATTACGACCACAGCCAGTCGCTGAACAGCGGCGACAGGCGCTGGAAGGGCACCCTGCAACTGGCCTGGGTCCGTTACCTGTCTCCCACGGTTGCCGCGGAGCTGATTCCGGAAGTGACCTTTTACGGCACCAACGGCAACTACGTGGGCTACCGCATGACGCAGGCCCCGGCCGCGGCGCTGACCACCTTCCTGCGCTGGAAATTCACACCCGGCTGGGAAACCCAGGTGGGCTACCAGTTCAACACCGGCGGCGAACAAACCATAGGCGGCGTACGCCAGGGCAACGAGCCCCGAAACCGGCGCGTCTTTCTCGGTGTGTCGACCTGGCTGTCGCCCACCGTGAAGGCCGGCCTGCGCTATTCGCGCGATACCTCCCTCAACTACGAAATGAAGACCACCCGCGACCTGGTGGCCAGCGTCAACTGGGGCTTTTAGGGCATGCGCTTGAGCGGCCCGAAGCAGGCCTCCAGCGAAGCGCCCTTGCAGACGATGAACTGGTCGCGCTTGGGGCTGAACTGGATAAAACGCAGCACGCTTTCGTCCCCATCCGCATGCAGGTCGCCCGAGCAGTCGCGCTTGCCGTTGCTGTTGGTCACGGTTTCCGTCAGCGCATAAAAGCCCGCCGCCGTGGGCTGGGCCGGCACCTGGTAATCCCCCTGGGTGACTTCCTCACCGCTGGTGCCCAGGCGCCTGCCGTCGGCACGGTACTGCCAGGTCTCGCTGCATTGCTTGCCGGGCAGGGTCCAGCTCCAGGTGCCGATGAGGGGGTGTTGGGCCGGGGCTGCAGCGGAGGAAGCGCGTGCTGCGGGCTTGGCAGTCTGTGCAATGACCGGGCCGCTGAGCAGGGCGACGGCAAACAAGCAGATCAGCGTAAGCAGGGGCCTGCGGTCGATCATGGAATAGCGATGGCTTTGTAAAGACTTCATGAGGTCATTATGAAGCGGCTCGTGCAACGGCCTCCATTTCAACAATCGCGTCCGTCCGGGTCTGTCAGCGCGCGTTGAGCATGCTTGATGTTTTGCGAAACTTTCTCGAAGTTGAACAACAAACTTCAAGAAATAAAGCGCGCGATTGGACGCCACGAATGGAGGCAACAACATGCAGCAGTGTTGCTACAACCCGCTTGCATGAATGCCTGACTCGAAGGCACGTCATTGAGTGTTTATGAGCACTCGATACATCGGCGATTTTCAGGCCTGAATCGCGAAATTTTCCAAGCACACATACAACGACATCGTCGCCAACTTTGCCTTTCTGCGGACAGTCTTTGTCGGGTAGTTTGACGTAATTTTTCACGCTGCATTTTTGTGTGGCGAAGCCTTTGTTTCGCCGATAAACTCCGCGCGGCCCAAACAAAGAATTTTCTAAATGCAGGGCAGCGGAGGTCGTTACTTGAAAAATATCCAAAACAAGTTGGCGTTGGTCGGGGACCATGAAGCGCATAAGAGCGATGGGTCGCTCACTGTGGGGCCTGAAAAGTGTCCTCGGCCAGTGCCTGATCGAAGCAATTGCAAGAAAAAATAAAGACGCGCAAGAAGGTACCCAATCATGACCGACACGACTCTGATGAATGGTGTAGTGCGACGCCTTTGGCAACTATTAACCCTAAGCCTTCTGGCCGGGCTCGTCCAGGCCCAAACGACTTCTGAGAAGCCGAGCTTGGAGAACGTGCCCGTGCCGGGCGGCCCGGTCGTCATATCGACCTATCCCTTTGTTCAAGGCGGAAATATCGATACCGCCTGGGTCGACGCCGAGACGGTGCTGTTTGGCGTGGGCGGCAAGACGGCGGAGGCCATTGGTGCACAGCCTGGGCAGTTTGCGGTGGCCGCGCTGAACATTAAGACCCATAGTCTGCACATGGTGGTGGTTGGCAAGATCATTCGATACAGAGATGGGCTGCTCATTACCAGCGTCAGTGATGACCCCAAGGTCGGATTCCAATGTGGTGCACCTGGCGGAGCTTTGCAGAATGCCCCGAACGTGGATGATCCCTTGTGCAGCAAGTGGCGGCTTGGCGTGATTCATAACCACTTCTTTTCGATACTAAAAGAGGAACACGGCTACATCGATTCTGGTGATCGAGACAAGCGCTTGCCATACAGCAAAGCTATGCTCATCAAACCTTCGGGATTGTCGTTCCAGTTAAACGTCGCATATGAATTCCTCGGAGAGAAACTTCAGTACGCGCCCTGGTTGAAGGCCTACCTGCTGGTGTGGCGCAATCGCACGGTTCACAGCGGGCGGCAGTTCCCTTTCATGAGCGAAGAAGAATGCCGGGAGCGAGTGCTCAATCCGCAAGGCCATGAACGAAATAACAACTGGCTTGTTCAAGCTGCGCCGTTCAAAACTCCAGAGGACCAGAGAAGGAGGGACAGAACTCTTTCATCCTCTTGCCGACCTCTCACCCCTCCAAACACCTTCCGCTTGCTCAAAGCCGATGGCAGCTTGAGCGAACTTCCTGTGCCGGCCGGCTACAACAACCTGTTCGGCCTTGCCGACAGCGGCAATCTGACGCGGCGCGGCCTGCTGATGTCGCCGGGGCGGGAACTACCACCCGAGAAAGAGCACCTCAATGGCCTCTGGCTTGCCACGGACGACGGCAACTTCACCCAGATCTACAAAGGCGGCGGTATTGGCGTGCCGAGCGCCTACGACGAGGCCAGCACCTCCGCCGACGGCTGCCGGGTGGCGTTCTGGACTCGGCCCGTCAAAGGGCAGCCTCGCGTCTTCAAAGTGTTTGACGTCTGCGGCGCCGCTACTTCGCATTCGTCAGTCAAATAAACAAGGAGTCTCTTTATGCTCACTAAAAATCAATGGCTCTGGTGCGCCGAACATCAAAAGCAAATAAGAACAACAACGATCGTTGTATTTTCTATTTTTCTGTTGACGTACTGCTATGTATTTTTTGAACGGTTTTTTTGGAATAACAAGATACCAATCCAATTTCATCCCGAAATTTCGCAAATGGCAAAACTTAATTGCTACACAGAGGATGTGGGGGGAATGTTCATTCCATCGGTACAGAAAAAACGTGAGTTGCAGGGCGACCTACGGAATTATGTTCCCGACCCTTTGGAAAGAAGTGACGCACGGTTTGTGCTGCTTGAGAATTATTTTACGAGCGTGATCGGGTCTGAAATACTAGAAAAACGTCCCGAATGTCTTGGCGCATATATAGCCGACAAGCAGCAGTACCCAGAGCCCTATGCATTATTAGTCGTTGATCGCGGAACGGGAAAAACCGTCTTCCGCATTGCGCGACTCCAAGACTACTTGACTCGCTAACTCACATTCAAATTCATTGAACCTCAGGGAGATCACACATGGCAGATTACAGCGTAACCGTTAAAACATTTCCAACAGGTGGCGTTGAGGACGGCAAGGTACAGGTCGGACACGCCTTGTCACCTTAACCGCACCCGGCAACCTGATATCACGATTGGTTAATACCCTGACGGGCGGCGCCGGCAGCGACACGTATACGGCCTATGGCGGCATGGGGCAGGACCGCATCGCCGAAAACGATGCCACTGCCGGCAATACCGACGTACTGTCTTTCGGCACAGGTATCGCCACCAACCAGCTGTGGTTCAGCCACACGGGCAACGACCTGGCGATCAGCCTCATCGGCACGGCGGACAAGATGACTGTGCAGAACTGGTACCTGGGCAACCCCTACCACGTCGAGCAGATCAAGACCAGCGACAACAAGGTGTTGCTCGACACCCAGGTCGAAGCCCTGGTGCAGGCCATGGCTGGCTTTACGCCGCCGGCCATGGGCCAGACGACGTTGACATCGGCGCAGCAAACGGCGCTCGCGCCGGTGCTGGCGGCCAACTGGCACTAGGCCTTCCCCTCAACCCTGCGGCCGCTTCTCCGGCAGCCTCAGCGTCAGCGTCGTGCCGGCATTGGAAGAATGCAGCAGGATCTCCGCGCCTATGGCCTGCGCGCGGCGCTGCTGGTTGGCCAGGCCCTTGCCGCCCTTGGCCAGGGCCTGGCCGATGTCAAAGCCGCCGCCGTTGTCGGCGATGATCACGCTGACATGGCCGTCTTCGGCGCCGGTCATTACCCGGATCTGCGTGGCGCGGGTGTGCTTGAGGGTGTTGGTGAAGGCTTCCTGCAGGATGCGCAGGATGTGCAGCGCGTTGCGCGGGTCCAGCCAGTCCAGCGGCGGCACGTCGGAAATCTCCCAGCGCAGCGATATGCCCGCACCGGCCAGCCGCGGCCCCAGGCGAAAGCGCAGGGTGGCGAGCAGCAGCAGCAGGTCGGCCTCCACGGGCTCCAGCGAATCGATGGTCAGCTTGAGGTCGTCGATGCAGCCTTTGAGGACTTCGGCGACGTCGGCCTCGCTGAGCCTGCCGCCTTCGACCACGCGCAGGGCGCTCACCAGCGAAGAGCCCAGGCCGTCGTGCATGTCCTGCGTGAGGCGCTGGCGCTCCTGGCTCAGGGTTTCGCGCTGCTCGACCTCGCGCAGCCTCTGGTAGCTGGCCGCGAGTTCGGTTTCACGGTTCTTGAGGCTTTCTTCGAGCCCGCTGTTGAGTTGCTCGACGGTGGCGAGGGCGCCCACGTACTGCCGGAACATGATCACGACGAACACCGCAAACAGCACCATGGCGGCGTAAGGCGTCAGGTAGTAGCTTTCCAGGTCCAGCACGTACTTGATCCGGGCCCAGTCGTAGAAGCCGAAGACATAGCTGACCAGCAGCGCGAACGACAGCATCTTCGCGTCCGGCGACGGGCTGCGCCATGAATGCCAGAGCCCGATACCGGTGACCACCGTGCCCATGCCGATCAGCAGCAGGTGGGCGTAGGGTCTGACCACCAGGAGGCTGGGCATGAGCGAGGCAAAGGGCAGCGTGATGAAGGAAAACACCACCGCAATGCCCAGCATCAGCCAGCTGAGCCGGCGCATGTGCCGGCCGTGCAGGAACTGCATGAAGTGGTGCAACGCCAGCAGTTGCCACATCAGGGCATTGAGGGTGAGCCAGATGAACCAGGCGTCGCTGACGATGAGTTTTTCGGGGCCGAGCTGAAAATGCCAGCGCCGTATCGCGCCCGTGACGGCAATCGCGAAGAGCAGCAGGCTGGCGGGGTGGCGGCGAACCACCCACACCGCCAGCGAAAAAATTCCGACTGCCAGGAAGGCCGCGCTGCTCATGAAGGGCAACTGGTAGGCCAGCCAGTCCCGCCCGGCGGCCATCTCGATCAGGCTGTTGGAGTCGCCCGCGTAGAAAGACGAAATCGCGGCCTCGGGCGAGGGCAGGCTGTCCAGGCGTATCAGCAGGGCGCGGGGCGGCGGGCTGTCGGCGGTGAGGTTCAGCGGCAGCAGCAGCGCCGGGTGGTTGAACAGGTTCCACACCGCGCTGCCCGTGGAGCGATAGCGCAGCCGGCCATCGGCATACACCGCGATCTGGCCGGCCGCCAGCCAGCGGAGCAGGTAGAAATGCGTGGGTGCGCGCACGCCCTGCAATTCGTCCAGCCGCACGCGCAGCCAGGTCGTGACGACGGGGGGCTTGCCGGCAACCGGGGTTTCAGGTTTTGCGGCGGATTTCGGAATGACAAGCGGCAAGGCCACCTTCGCCCAGTTGCCCGGCAAGGCGTTCTCGTCCACTACTGCCGCGAGTGGCTTGAAGCTGGCCCCTTCTTCGCGCAGCATTTCGGCGCTGGTGTAGTGCACAAGCGCGTCGGCGCCCCATGCGCCGTGGCCTGCCGCCAGCAGGCCAGCGCACAGCAGCAGGCGCGTGGCCAGGCGTGCGGCCAGGCGAACGATTCGCGCCGGCACCTCAGGCCGCCAGAATGCCCTGGTGCCTGGCTTCATAGATTGCTTCAGCCCTGGAGTTCACATTGAGCTTGCTGTAGATGCGCCGCACATAGGTTTGCACCGTGTGCTGCGAGACCTGCATCAGCCGCGCGATTTCGTCGGCGGTGAAACCCTTGGTGATGAGTTCCAGCACTTCTTTCTCGCGGGCGGACAGCACGGCATGTTCGCCGGCGGCCGGGGCAGGCGTCGCGGCCGGGGCGGTGGGCACCGCGGCGATGGCGGCAGGCGCGGCGCGAAAGCGCATCAAAATCTGCCGCGCGATCAGCGGGCTGATGGGGCTGCCGCCGCCGTGCAGGCTGCGGATCTCGTGCAGCATGTTCTCGGGCTCGCTGTCCTTGAGCAGGTAGCCCGAGGCGCCGGCCTCTATGGACTGCAGCACGTGCGCCTCGTCGCCGAAGGCGGTGCACACCATCACGGCGCAGGTCGGCCATAGCGTGTGCGCCGCGTGTATCACGTCGATGCCGGAGCCGTCGGGCAGGCCCAGGTCGACCAGCAGCACGTCGGCCGGCGCGCTTTCCAGCGATTGCAGGCCCTGTGCGCGCGTGCTGGCCAGGCTCATCAGGCGTATGTCGGGCGAAGCCGCGATGGCGGTCACGATGGCGTTCTGGAAGTGAACGTCGTCCTCCACCAGCGCCACATGGATCAGGGACGGGGTTGAACTGGACTGCATGTCGGTTCCTGCGTTGGCGCATGCGCTGTGCATGCAGGGGCATCCCGCCTGCGGGGACGGGAGGCGCGGCCGGAAATACGCCATTGTGCGTCAACCGGCGGGCGGTGCTTGTCCCCATATCTGGGGACACGGTTGCCATGGGCGCAGCCGCCAAAAAACGCCTGCCGAACTACTGCAAAAGTACGCGGCGTGTCCCCAAAAAAAGGGACAGACAGCGGGGCGGCGGATGGCGACATTAACCACTTTGTAGCAGCGCACGCCCGCGCCACCTCCCTGAAAGTTCGCCATGAAGTCCCACGCCAGCATGAACCGCGTCTATCGATTGGTCTGGAATGCCGCACTCGGCCTGTGGGTCGCGGTGGCCGAAAACGCCAGGGGGCGTTGCAAGGGCGGTGTGGTGCGGGCCGCGCTGGTGGTGCTGGCCTTGCTGGGTTCGCAGGCCCACGCGGCCGACGCCGCCAACGCCTCCGTGAGCGCGGGCGCGGGCAGCATCGCCACGGCAGGCAGTACCACCACCGTCCACCAGGCCAGCCAGCGCCTGGCCATCGATTGGACTTCACTCTCCACCCGCGCCAACGAAGCCCTTGTCTTCAACCAGCCCAACGCTTCGGCGATCGCGCTGAACCGCATCACCGGCAGCAGCCCGAGTGAATTGCTGGGCAGCCTCATGGCCAACGGCCAGGTGTTTATCCTCAACCCCAACGGCGTGCTGTTCGGCGCGGGCTCGCAGGTCAATGTGGGTGGGCTGGTGGCTTCGACGCTCGGCATGAGCAATGCCGACTTCATGGACGGCAATTACAAGTTCACGGGATCCGGTGGCTCGGTCGTCAACCAGGGCAGCTTGAACGCAGCCCCTGGCGGCTACCTCGCCCTGCTGGCGCCCGAGGTGCGCAACGAAGGCGTGATGACGGCATCGCTGGGAACGGCGCTCCTGGCCGCCGGCAACAAGGTCACGCTCAACCTCGGCAACGGCAGCCTGCTGGGCTACAGCATTGACGAAGGGTCACTGAACGCCCTGGTCGAAAACAGGCAACTGATCCGGGCCGACGGCGGGCAGGTGTTGCTGTCGGCCAAAGCGCTGGATTCACTGAGCTCGGGAGTCGTCAACAACACCGGCATCGTCGAGGCCAGAACACTGAACCACGCCGCGGGGCGGATTGCGCTCGAAGGCGACTTCATCGTGCAGGCCGGAAGCCTGGACGCGTCCGGCACCGAAGGCGGCCGCATCGAACTGAACGCCCGTTCCATCCTCGACGCCGGCACGGCCAACGCCAGCGGCACGGCGGGGCAGGGCGGCGGCATCGCCTACCGCACCACGCAGGCCATTGTGCAGACGGCTTCGGCCGCGCTGCGGGCCGACGGCGCCACCGACGGCGGCACGATTTCCCTGCAAGGCGACGAGAGCTTGTTCAGCTCGGGCACGCTGAGCGCCACCGGCCGGCGCGGCGGCACGATAGCCACGCTGGGCAACCGGGTTTCACTGGCCGCGGCCGCACTGGACGCCTCGGGCAGTGAACACGGCGGGCTGATACGCGTGGGCGGCGGTTTCCAGGGCCGCGATGCCGGTGTCATGAACGCGCAGGCCACCTTCGTCAACGGCGCGACCACGCTGAAAGCCAACGGCGCGAACGGCGAGATCGTGGTGTGGTCGGACGGGCAGACCGACTATTACGGCATCGCCAGCGCCACAGGCGCCGGCCGCATCGAGGTCTCGGGCAGGGGCCTGCTGAACTACGGCGGCCGGGCCGACGCGGGCGTGGGCGGCACGCTGCTGCTGGACCCGGCCAACATCGTCATCAGCGACACCGCGGGCCCGGCCGCCTATGCGCTCGTAGACCCGCATGCCACCGCCGGCAACCAGTTCGGCGCCAACACCACCTTGCTGGGCACCACCACAAACGGTGTGTTCACCGAAAACGGCAGGGCCGTGATCACGGTCAGCACCGACAGCCTGGCGGCCGCCAGCGCCGGCGCGGTCTACCTGTTCGACACCACCACGGGCGCCTTGATCTCCACGATGACGGGCAGCCAGGCCAACGACCGCGTCGGCAACGGCGCCGTGACGGCGCTGGCCAACGGCAACTATGTGGTGCGCAGCCAGTTCTGGAGCAACGGCGGCGTGGCCGCGGCCGGCGCGGCGACCTGGGGCAGCGCAGCGGCCGGCATCAATGGCGTCGTCAGCACGGCCAACAGCCTGTACGGCACCACCGCCAACGACAACGTGGGCAATTCCAATGTGATCGCGCTGACCAACGGCAACTATGTGGTGCGCAGCGGCAACTGGGACAACGGCGCCGTCGTCAACGCCGGCGCCGCGACCTGGGGCAACGGCACCACCGGCACCGCCGGCGCCGTGAGCGCCGCCAACAGCCTGGTGGGCAGCAGCACCAACGACAACGTGGGCCTGTTCGGCGTGACGCCGCTGGCCAACGGCAACTACGTGGTGCGCAATCCCAACTGGGACAACGGCGCCGTCGCCGATGCCGGCTCGGCCACCTGGGGCAATGGTGCCACCGGCGTCAGCGGCGCCATCACCGCCGCCAACAGCCTGGTGGGCAGCACCCTTGGCGACAACGTGGGCGGCACCATCACGGCGCTGGCCAACGGCAACTACGTGGTGTCCAGCACCGGATGGGACAGCGGCGGCCTGATCAACGCCGGCGCCATCACCTGGGCCAACGGCGCCACCGGCATCACCGGGCTCATCAACAGCGGCAACAGCCTGGTGGGCACCTCGAACAACGACCTCACCGTGGCCGCGATCGCGCTGAGCAACGGCAACTACGTGGTGAACGCCCCGAACTGGTCCAGCGGCGGCCTCAGGGTCGGCGCCACCATCTGGGGCAACGGCGGCACCGGCCTCACCGGGAACATCACCAGCGCCAACAGCCTGCATGGCACGCAAGACGGCGACTACATCGGCAGCATCGTGACGGCGCTGCCCAACGGCAACTATGTGGTGAGCAACCGGCTCTGGGACAACGGCGCCATCTCCAATGCGGGCGCGGTGGTCTGGGCCAACGGCGCCACCGGCATCACCGGCGCCATCAGCACCGCCAACAGCCTCTACGGCACTACCGCAGGTGACGCCGTGGGTACCGGCAACAGTGGTGCCGTCACTATTTTGAATAACGGAAACTATGTGGTGAGCACGCCCAACTGGCACAACGGCGCCCTCGCGGATGCCGGTGCGGTGACCTGGGTCAACGGCGCGACCGGCCTGGTCGGCCCGGTCAGCGCCGCCAACAGCTTTGTCGGCTTGCAGGCGGGCGATGCCGTCGGCAACTACGGCATCACGGCGCTGGCCAATGGCAACTATGTGGTGCGCAGCCCGCTGTGGGACAGCGGCGCCCTGGCCAATGTGGGGGCCGTGACCTGGGGCAACGGCAGCACCGGCCTGGTCGGCTCCATCAACGCCGGCAACAGCCTGCTGGGCAGCAGCGCCAGCGATTTTCTGGGCTCCGACGGCGTCACGGCGCTCACCAACGGCAACTACGTGGTGCGAAGCTCCCAGTGGGACAACGGCGGCGTGGTGGATGCCGGCGCCGTCACCTGGGGCAGCGGCAGCAACGGCACGACCGGTGTCGTCGGCGCCGCCAACAGCCTGGTCGGCAGCCAGCTGAACGACAAGGTGGGCGCCACCGGCGTCACGGCGCTGGCCACCGGCGACTATGTGGTCAGCAGCTCTCGCTGGGACAACGGCGCACTCGCCGATGCCGGCGCCGTGACCTGGGGCAGCGGCACGGCCGGCATCCGCGGCGTGGTCAACAGCCTCAACAGCCTGGTGGGCACCGCAGCCAACGACCGCGTGGGCTTCAAGGCGGTGGACAGCACCACGGGCCTGGACATCAGCGCCGTGACGGCGCTGGGCAACGGCAACTACATGGTCACCAGCCCGAATGCCGGCGGCAACCGCGGGCAGATAGTGCTGGGCACGCCCCGCGGCATCAGCTATGCCAACGGAACAGGCCAGACCATCAGCATGAATCCGTCCGCCCTCAGCGCCACGCTGGCCGGCGGCACGGCCGTCACGCTGCAGGCCAGCAACGACATCACGGTGAACGCCAACATCACGGTAGCGGGCACGTCAGGCGGCGCGCTGACACTGCAGGCCGGGCGCAACATCAACCTCAACAGCGTCATCAGCACCGCCAACGGCGCCTTCACCGCGTCCGCGGGCGATGCGGGGGCGCTGGCCGCCGACCGCCAGGCCGGCGCGGCGGGCATCAACTTCGGCGCGGGCTCGGCCGTCAATGCCGGAACGGGTGTGGTCACGCTGCGCGTCAACGGCGTATGGGTGGGGGGCACCCCGTTGCCTGTCGCCGACACAAGTCCTTCCGGTGGGGCGCAGCCTTTGGGCCCTGTGGGTGGCGAAGTTGTGAGCGGGAACCTGATGGCGCAGTACAGCGCGGCCTTGCAAGGCATACAGGCCGGGCAGGGCGAATTCCTCCTCAGTCCGCGGCAAAGACGACCCGTCGCGGGCGATGCGCCCGACGCCGGGCGCACCCGCGTCGAGGGCTGCGGTGTGCGCATGCCTGTGGGCTTTGATCCGCAGGATTGTTAGGCCGCCGGCCTGTGCATCGGCAGGCGCAAGGTCAGCCGCGTGCCATCTGCCGAGGACTCCCAGCGCACTTCGCCGCCTATGGCCTGCGCGCGGCGCCGCTGGTTGGACAAGCCCCTGCCGCCCATTTGCAGCGCCTGCGCCACCGCGAAGCCTTTGCCGTTGTCGGCGATGCCGACGCTGACCCAGCCCTCGCCGGCGGTTGTGGTCACGCGTATTTCGCTGGCCCGGGCATGCTTGAGCACGTTCGCAAAAGCCTCCTGCAGGATGCGCAGGATGTGCAGCGCGTTGCGCGGGTCCAGCCAGTCCAGCGCGGGCACGTCGCTGATCTCCCAGCGCAGCGTGATGCCGGTGCTCTCCAGCCGGCTGCCCAGGCGAAAGCGCAGGGTGGCCAGCAGCAGCAACAGGTCGGCCTCCACCGGCTCCATGGAATCGATGGCCAGCTTGAGGTCGTCGATGCAGCTCTTGAGCACTTCCGCCACCTGCACGTCTTCGAGCCGCCCGTCCTCGACCACGCGCAGCGCGCTGACCAGCGAAGAGCCCAGGCCGTCATGCATGTCCTGCATCAGGCGCTGGCGTTCCTGGCTCAGCAGCTGGCGCTGCTCGACCTCGCGCAGGCGCGCATGGCTTTGCACCAGCTCGGCCTCGCGCGCCTGCAGCCGGCCTTCCAGCCCGGCGTTGACGCTGCGCACCTCCTCGATGGCGCGCGTGTAGCGGTGAAACATGATGGCCATGAAGATGAAGAAGGCGCCCACGCCGGCGTAAGCGCCCAGGAAGCTGCCTTCCACGCTGACGCGGTTGTTCTGCAGCAGCCAGTCGTACACGCCCGCCGCCATGCCCAGCAGGCTCCAGCCGGCCAGCAGCAGGCCGTCGCGCGAGCCCGCGCGCCAGGCATTTGCCAGGCCGCAGCCGAAGGCGGCCACGCCCATGGCGAGTACGAAAAGGTAGACCAGCGGCGCCAGCACGGTGGCGCCGGGCCAGGCGTCGAAGAGCGGCAGCGTGAGGGCAGCGACGGCCGCCGTCAGGCCCAGCACGCCAAGGTCCAGCCAGCGTTGCCGGCGGTGGTGCAGCCGCACCAGGAAGAAATGCGCCGAGGCGACCAGCCAGAACGCCGAATTGACGGTGAGCCAGCCGAACCAGTCGTCGGACAGCGGCAGCCGGTGCTGCCCGACGTAGTTGTGCAGGCTGCGGATCCAGGAGACCACCGAGATGATGAAAAACAGCAGGTAGAGCGAGTCGGAGGGGGATCCCCGCCTTTGCCGCAGCCACACCGACAGCGCGAACAGGCCCACGGCCAGGAAGGCCGCGCTGGTCATCAGCGGCAGCTGTATCTGCAGCGCATCGCGCACGCGGTAGCGCCAGCCGATGCCGGCCTCGCTGCCCAGCCACAGGCTGGAAATCGCGCCGCCCGTGGCGCGCAGGCGTTCGATGCGCAGCACCAGGGTATGCGGCGGCACGGCATCGGCCGTTTCGTCCAGCGCGATCCACAGCGGGTGGTTGGAGCCGTTCCACAGCCGGTTGGCATGCGACTGGTAGAGCAGCCGGCCGTCGCCGTAGACCGCGATCTGCCCGTCGGTTTTCCAGCGCGGGACGTAGAGGTAGCGCGGCTCGGGCGAAGGCGCCAGTGCCGGCAGCTGCACACGGTACCAGGTCACCACGGTGCGCAGGCCCAGCGCGTCGTCGCCGGGCGGCACCAATTGGGGCGGCAGGGCGTGCGGAAGCGCTACCGGTGTCCAGGGGCCGGGCAGGGCGCTTGTATCCAGCGCATAAGGCGGCGGGGAAAAGCCGTGGCCGTCCACGGCGAAGAGTTCAGCGGCGGTGAGGTGCAGCGGCTGGTCGGCATGCACCGGCTGCACGCATGCCAGCGCCCACAGCGCGGCCAGCAGCAGCGCCGCGCAGCGGCCTCGCCATCCGGGTGGACGCCTCAAAGGAAAAAGCAAATAGGTCTCCAGCCTTGTGTCGGCAAGCGCGGGCGGAAAAAGATGGGCGGATGGCGCGCACAGGGCAGGCCCCCCGCGCGCATCCACCAGCCGATTTTGCGGGCGGCCGGGCAGCCGGTTTGTCGCTAAAAGTGGTGACAGACAAGCATGCCGTGATGCCTTAACATTCCGTCAACCGGCAGCGCGCGAAAAAAGCCGCGCATGCCGCGGATCCCTGACAAGCCGGTGGGCGGCGGCAGCCATCGCAAATGCGAAAAGAAAAGAAGACAAGACAAGAGGGCCTGGAGCGCTATGTCGAAAATTCCTCACGCTGTGCCGCCGTTGACGGCCCCGGTGCCTGCGCAACGCGGCGCGGCGCAAGCCGCGGGCCGTCTCCGCAGGGGTGGCGTGCTGGTGATCGACGACGATCCCGCGGTGCGCGAATTCATGCAAGGCCTGCTGGCGGCCTGGGGGCGTCCGGTCATGGTGGCCGCTTCGTTGCAAGAGGCTGTGGCCACCGCGGCCCCGGCAGAGGGCCTGGCGCTGGTCCTGACCGACTACAGGCTGGGCGGCGGCGTCACCGGCATCCAGGCCGTCGAGGCGGTGGAGCGCCACCTGGGCTACCAGGTGTCCGCCGTGCTCATTACCGGCGATACCTCACCCGAACCGATCAACGAGGCGGCCCGCCACGGCATGCGCCTGGTCTACAAGCCGGTCGGGCCGCGCGTGCTGGCCGAACTGCTGAAAAGCATCCAATAAGCACCATGAGCGCCACCACCCGAATCGTTCTTGCGCACGAGCAGGCGCCGGTACGCGACGGCCTGAAAGCGCTGCTGTCCGCGCAGGGCGGCTTCGAGGTCGTCGCGGAAACCGGCGACGGCCGGGCCGTGGAGGCGCTGGTGCGCCGCTTCAGGCCCCGGCTGCTGCTGCTGGACATGGTCCTGCCGGGCCTGCACGGCGTGGACATCGCCGCCGCCCTCAAGGCGGAGCTCGCGCAATCCATCAAGGTGATGCTGCTGGCCGGCGACGGGCAGCCGCACTCGGTCAGGCGGGCGCTGGCGGCAGGCGCGGACGGCTATGTGCACAGGAGCGATGACGCTGCCGAATTGCTGAAGGCGGTGCACGCCGTGCTGGGCGGCCGGCAGTACGTCAGCCGCAAAGTCGCCGCGGTGTTTGTGCCGCCATCCCTGCGCCTGGACGCGCAGGGCGACGCGCCCCCGGCGTGCTCACGGCGCGCGCCCACCGGCAAAACCTGACGAAAAAATTCCCGCGGCGCAAGGCCGCCGGGATCACGGCCCGCGCAGCGTGGCGAGGTCATTGCATGGCGTCCTGAACGGGGAACTCCTTGTCGGCTTGTCCCCAGTTTTGGGGACAAGCCGGGCGTGCGCCTTCCGTGAAAGTGCGCGGCCCGCAAGGGGAATTTTCACCATCGCTTCCACCGCGGCGTCCCCAGAACTAGGGACATACAGGCGGACGGCGGACTCCTACGATTCACACGTTTTGTCACAGGTCCGCGTGCGGCGCATGTCCCCGCATACGGCTGTGGACCGACCTTGTTTATCTCTTCCAGAAAGCCACTGCCATGAAAAGCCACGCCAGCATGAACCGCATCTACCGCCTTGTCTGGAACGCAGCGCTCAGCCTGTGGGTGGCCGTGGCGGAAAACGCCAAAGGCCGCGGCAAGGGCGGCCCGGCGCGCGGCAGCGTGCAGTGGGACGACGTGCAGGCGGACGAGGGAGGAGAAGGAGGAGAGGGAGGAGGAGGCACGGGCTTCAGGCTCAACACCGCCTGCCGCGCGGCGCTGGTGCTGCTCACCTCGCTGGCCGTGATCTCACACGAAGCGCGCGCGGCCGATGCGGCCAATGCCAGTGTGAGCGCCGGCGCGGCCGGCATCTCCACGGTAGGCACCACCACCACGGTCAACCAGAGCACGCAGCGCGTGGCCATCGACTGGACATCCCTGTCCACCGCGGCCAACGAGGCGCTGAAGTTCAACCAGCCCAACGCGGCGGCCATTGCGCTGAACCGCATCACGGGCAGCAGCCCGAGCGAACTGCTGGGCAGCCTCACGGCCAACGGCCAGGTGTTTATCCTGAACCCCAACGGCGTGCTGTTCGGCGCGGGCTCGCAAGTCAACGTCGGCGGCCTGGTGGCGTCGACGCTGAACATGAGCAATGCCGACTTCATGGTCGGCAACCATGTGTTCACGAATTCAGGCGGAACGGGTTCCGTGGTCAACCAGGGCACGCTGACGGCGGCCAACGGCGGCTACATCGCGCTGCTGGCGCCTGAAGTGCGCAACGAAGGCGTCATTGGCGCGACGCTGGGCACGGCCTTGCTGGCCGCCGGCAACAAGGTCACGCTCAATATCGACAACGGCAACCTGCTGGGCTACAGCATCGACCAGGCGGCCATCAACGCGCTGGCCGACAACCGCCACCTGATCAAGGCCGACGGCGGGCAGGTGATCCTGACGGCCAGCGCCACCGATGCCTTGCTGCGCACGGTGGTCAACAACTCGGGCGTCATCGAGGCCAAGACCCTGAACAGCCAGGGCGGCGTGATCCGCCTCGAAGGCGGCGACAGCGGCGTGGTGCACGTGAGCGGCACGCTGGACGCCAGCGGCAAGGGCGCGGGCGAGCGCGGCGGCAAGGTACAAGTTACCGGCGACAAAGTGGGCCTGTTTGACGCCGCCAGGGTCGATGTTTCGGGCGATGCCGGCGGCGGCACCGCGCTGATAGGTGGTGACTTCCAGGGCACTAACGCGGCGGTCAAAAATGCCTCGTCCACCTATGTGAGTGCGGACGCCAACGTGAATGCCGACGCCATTACTTCGGGCAACGGCGGCAAGGTGATTGTCTGGTCCGACGGCACCACACGCTACAACGGCAGCATTTCGGCCAAGGGCGGCGCCGAAAGCGGCAATGGCGGCTTTGTCGAGGTGTCGGGCAAGGGCCTGCTGGCTTTCAAGGGTGAGGTGGATACGTCGGCGGCGAATGGCCGCAAGGGCACACTGTTGCTGGACCCGACCAATATCTGGATCGCCGTTGACAACGCCAGTGCGGACGCCGCAGCCGGCTATGCCGTGGGCGACAGCAGCGCCGACGCCGGCGCCGGCGCACCCTTTGCCGCCAGCGGCGCGGTGGACGATTCGCTGCTCACCACCGCGTCCCTCACGGCCGCGCTGGCCAATAACGACGTCGTCATCACCACCAACAACCAGGATGGCGCGGGTGCGGGCAATATCACCGTCGTTGACGCCGTGACTTATACCGGTACAAACACCAGTACGCTGGCCTTGATCGCCAACAACAACATCAACATCAACCAGTCGATTACCAGCACCAATGGCGCGCTGAATGTGAATGCCATCGCCGGCGTAGGTGCAGCCGATGTCAGCCTCGCCAACGGCGCGGCCATCAACACCAACGGCGGCAATGTGAAACTGACTGGCCGTGACATCACCATCGGCGACGGTTCTGCCATTGTTGGCGGCTACGTGCAGCTCAGCGGCCAGCAGGACATCATCTTCAACGGCACAGGCGCCATCACCGCCGCAGCTGACGTCTACCTTGGGGCGCGCAATATCCAGCAGGGCGGCACCGGCATTGCCGTCACCGCCGACAAGCTCTCGATACGATCGACCGGCTATATCGGCAACAGTGGCGCCGCGGTGGCCGGTGACGACAAGCTCAATACGCAGGTGAACACGCTCTCCGCGGTGGCGCCGGGCGCGATTTCGCTGAGCAACACCGGCGCGCTGACGGTGGATACCGTCGACTTCCAGGGCATGACGCCTCCCAACGGCGGCGCGATTGTCGGCGTGAGCAGCACGGGCGGCGCGATTTCGCTGGCCACCGTCGATACAGGCGGCGCAACGGACAACCTGGTGCTCAACAAATCCGTGAGCACCACCGGCGGCGCGGCCAACACCATCAGCCTGCAGGCCAACGACAACTACACCCAGAACGCTGGTGCCTTCGTGACGACCGTGGGCGCCAATGCCACGCTGGGCGCAGGCCGCAGCCTCACCATCAATGAGACCGGCACCGCCGTCTCCACCTCGGGCGCCAACGGCGCGGTGGATGCCAACGGCCAGGCAGCCGGCAACATCAGCATCACCACCACGGGCGCCAGCAGCGCCGCGATCAACATCCTCGGCAGCCTGTCCGCCAGGGGCGGCGCGGCCAACAACGGCAGCGGTAACACCAGCGCCAGTTCAAATGCGGCCTTCAGCGGCGGCAGTGGCGGCAGCGTCACCTTGCAGACCGCCACAGGGAACAACAACACAATCACCGTAGGCAATATCGACGCTGCTGGCGGCAACGGCGCGGCCAGTGCAGCAGGCGTTTACGGGGTGGGTGGCAACGGCGGCGCGATCCTCATCCGCAGCAATGGGGCCAGTTCGGCCATACAGACGGGCCATCTTTCTTCCAGCGGCGCGGCGCCTGGCTATATCGGCGACGGTGGTCATGCGGGTGCAGTCACTGTGGAGGCGCTGGGTGCTAACTCCGGTGTCACCACGGGCAATATCTCGGCCGCTGGCGGTATTGGGTCTTTCCAGGGCCAGTTTGCGCTGGGTGCGAGCGGTGGCAACGGTGGCAACGTCACGGTCAATGGCAAAGGCAATGTCACGACGGGGTTTATTGATGCACACGGCGAAGGTGCCAGTGCCAACACAGGGCGCAACAACCTGACAACAGGCAGGGGCGGTGTCATTGCCGTCACCGCCAGTACGGGCAGTTCAGATGTCAGCACGGGTGCCTTGAGCAGCTATTCCGGAGACGCTTTTTGCAATGGCAACAGAAGCTGCACCTTGCAGGCGGCGGGCAACATCACCGTCAGTTCGACGGGTTTTATCAAGGTTGACGGTGCGGTGCAGGCCCAAGGCGGCAATGCCAACGGTGGCAATGCGCCTAACAACGGTGCAGCGGCCGGCAATGTGTCCATCACATCGACGGCAACGACGTCGGGCAAGAGTGTCCTGATCAATGGCCGTATCAACGCTGCGGGTGGCAATGGTAGCGGTGGCAACGGCTTTGGCAGCGGTGCCAGCGGCGGTGCGGCTGGCAGCGTGACAGTCAGCTCTGCCGGTGTCGGCGGTGCAGGCAGCAATGTGGCCATTGCCGGTGGTATCAACGCCTTGGGTGGTGCAGCCAGTGGTACGGGTGCCCAGGCTGTGGCAGGCGCCAGCAAGGCGGTGAATGTGACGGCCACAGACGGCTATGTCTGGCAGGCCGCGGGCAACTATTTCAACGGTCTCTCGGTGGCCGTTGTCGCCAACCGCGGCATTGGTGCGGGCAGCGGCGCGCTGGACATGACAGGCGCCACGGCGCCCGACATGAGCAGCCGTCTCGGCGTCGCCGCAGTGAACAGCACGGCGCGCAACGGCCAAGGCAACGCGGCCACCAAGGCCGGCGCCTTGCGCGTCACTTATGCCGGCGGCGCGTTGACCTTGAGCAACCAGTTCCAGAACGGTTTTGTACCGGGCGACTTTGACCTCGCCGTGCCCAACGGCGACTTGACGCTTTCCGGCCTCGGCCGCACGGGCTCTGCCAATGTCTCTCTGAGCACCGGTGGCAACCTTACACTGACGAATAACGGACTGATTTCCACAGGGAGCGGCAACATCCGGCTCGAAGCGGCCGGCAACATCGGCGTTGGCAACCAAGCCCGGGCCGAAACAACGGGTGACCTGTATGTCTCTGCGGGTAACAACATCACGCAGACCAATGAATACCACTCTCTGGTGGGCAACAACCTCGCTATCAGAGCGGGTGCCTTGGTCGGTGAGGGCATAGGCAACGGCCGCCTCGTGACCCAGGTCAACAACCTGTCGGTCTTTGCGGGCTACGGCATCAACCTGTACAACAACACTGCCTTGAATATTGGAAGCGTCACCTTCGGCGGCAGCACGGTGCCGGGCGGTACTATCGACGGTGTAACCTCCGCCGCCGGTAGCATCGTACTGGGCAGCGGCGGCGCCATGGGCGGGACCGGGACTGTGCGCGCGAGCACGACCAGTGTGAACCTGTTCGCCGCGGGTGGCATCAACCTGAATGTCGATACGGCATCCTTGACAGCAGCCGACACCGGCGGACCGATTGACATCAGGCTGGCATTCGGCGGTGCGGTGGAAGACGTCGCCACCACCGGTACGGTCCATCTCACGGCGATGGGAGGTGACCTCAACCTGAGGACAGTCTCCGGCAGCGATGTCACCCTGACGTCCACGTACGGCGCTATCACCGACGCCAACGGCACTGACAACAACATCACGGCGACCACGCTGTCGGCTTCATCGCAAAACGGCATTGCGTTGGGCACCGATGTGAGCGGACTGCAGACGCTGTCAACCGCCGGCGCCACGGCCGACATCAGCATCAGCACGGCCCGTGCGATAGACACTGCCAACTACAACATCAGCACCGACACGGGAACGACGCAAAACGTCAGCCTCACGTCCAGCTCGGCCTCGGGCATCACGGTGGGCAATGCCTTTGCTTCCACCAACGACAGCATCAACCTTACGGCCACGGCGGGCGACATCAACCTGACCAGCGCCATTAACGCCGGAGGCCTGGCGCTTAACGCCCAGGGCAGCATCAGCGCCCCGGCGGCCATCAACGTCAGCGGTATGTTCAATCTCCAGGCCGGCACTTTCAGCCAGGTCGGCACTTTGCCCACGTTCTACGCCGGAGACTTCCGCATCAGCGGCGGTACTTTTGTGCGCGCGCTGGCCGGCGACGGCCTGAGCACCGGCACGGCCTGGCAGATCGCCGATATCTATGGCCTGCAGGGCGCGGGCTCCGCCGACCTGTTGAACAAGAACTTCAAACTGGCCAACAACATCGATGCCAGCGGTACCGTGAACTGGAATGGGGGTGCGGGCTTTAACCCGATCGCCAGCGGCGCGCAATTTTTTGGCACCCTGGACGGCGGCGGCCATGTGATTGACCAACTCGTCATCAACAGGCCTGGCGACACCGATGTAGGTTTGATCAGTTTGATGAACGGCGGAACAGTCTCCAACCTGGGGCTGACGGGAGGCAGTGTCACTGGCGACGACAACGTAGGCGCGCTGGTCGGCCGCTCCATTGGAACGATCATCAACAGCCATAGCTCGGCGGCCGTGAACGGCAGCCAGAGAACGGGCGGGCTGGTCGGCACCAATGCCGGAACCATCAGCAACAGTTACGCGAGCGGCGATGTGTCCGGCTCGATCTATACGGGGGGATTGGCGGGGACCAACAGCGGAACCGTGAGCGGCAGCTACGCCACCGGAACCGTCCTCGGCAGCAACGCCGGCGGACTGGTGGGCGTCAACAGCAACGCCATCTCCAACAGCTATGCCAGCGGTGCCGTGGGCACTGCCAGCGACCATACGACGGGCGGCCTGGCGGGTATCAACAGCGGCACCATCACCAGCAGCTATGCCAACGGCCTGGTGCAGGGCTCCTCGGAGACGGGCGGCCTGGTGGGCTGGGACAACATTGGCACGGTGACCGCCAGTTTCTGGGACACCCAGACCAGCGGCCAGGCCGGCAGTGGAGGCGGGGGCACAGGCATCCTCACCGCTGACATGATGAAGGCCCAGACCTTCACCGACGCCGGCTGGAACGCCAGCAATGTAGGCGGAGACGGCACCACCTGGCGTATTTACGAGGGTCACACCGGCCCGCTGCTGCGCAGCTTCCTGACCGGGCTGACCCTGGCCGACACCAGCGTACCCTATGACGGCGGCACGCAGGCGGGCGCCACCACCGCCGTGGTGGGCGTGTCGGGCAGCAACGCCAGCGCGCGCAACGCGGGCAGCTACCTCACGGGTTATTACTCGAACCAGCAGGCTTACGACATCACCGGCGGCGGGTTGGACATCGCCAAAGCCGACCTGACGCTGACCACCAGCGATGTCACCAAAACTTATGACGGCACCACCTCGGCCGCCGGCAGCGCCGTGGCCACGGCCGGCACGGCGCTGCTGGGCGGCGACACCGCGAGCGGAGGGGCTTTTGAATTCACCAACAAGAATTTTGGGGTGGGCAACAGGTCGGTGACAACAGCCGGCGTGACGGTGAACGACGGCAACGGCGGCAACAACTACAACGTCAGCTATGTCAACAACACCACGAGCACGATTAACAAGGCCGACCTGACGGTGACCGCAACGGGTGTGAGCAAGACTTACGACGGCACCCTGGCCGCCACAGGCACGGGCACCGTCGGCACGCTGGCCGGCGATGCGGCAGGCGAGGTCGTCAACACCGCCGCCACGCAGGCCTTCACCGACAAGAACTTCGGTATCGGCAACAAGACGGTACAAGCCAGCGGCCTGACCATCAAGGATGCAGGCAATGCCGATGTGACCGGTAACTACAACATCAGCTACGTCGACAACACCACGAGCACCATCAACAAGGCCGACCTGACGGTGACGGCCACCGGTGTGACCAAGACCTACGACGGCACCCTGGCCGCCACAGGCACGGGCTCGGTCGGCACGCTGGCCGGCGATGCGGCCGGCGAAGTCGTCAACACCGCCGCCACGCAGGCCTTTACCGACAAGAACTTCGGTATCGGCAACAAGACGGTCCAGGCCAGCGGCCTGACCATCAAGGACGCCGGCAATGCCGATGTGACCGGCAACTACAACATCGCCTATGTGGACAACACCACCAGCACCATCAACAAGGCCGACCTGACGGTGACCGCCACCGGTGTCACCAAGACCTACGACGGCACCTTGGCCGCCACGGGCACGGGCTCGGTCGGCACGCTGGCCGGCGATGCGGCCGGCGAAGTCGTCAACACCGCCGCCACGCAGGCCTTCACCGACAAGAACTTCGGTATCGGCAACAAGACGGTCCAGGCCAGCGGCCTGACCATCAAGGACGCGGGCAATGCCGATGTGACCGGTAACTACAACATCAGCTACGTCGACAACACCACCAGCACCATCAACAAGGCCGACCTGACGGTGACGGCCACCGGTGTGACCAAGACCTACGACGGCACCCTGGCCGCCACAGGCACGGGCTCGGTCGGCACGCTGGCCGGCGATGCGGCCGGCGAGGTCGTCAACACCGCCGCCACGCAGGCCTTTACCGACAAGAACTTCGGTATCGGCAACAAGACGGTCCAGGCCAGCGGCCTGACAATCAAGGACAGCGGCAACGCCGACGTCACCGGTAACTACAACATCAGCTACGTCGACAACACCGCCAGCACCATCAACAAGGCCGACCTGACGGTAACGGCTACGGGCGTGACCAAGACCTATGACGGCACCCTGGCCGCCACGGGCACCGGCACGGTGGGCGCCTTGGCGGGTGTGGCCGCGGGTGAGCTCGTCAATGCCGGCGGAAGCCAGGCCTTCCTGGACAAGAACGCCGGCACGGGCAACAAGGCTGTGCGTGCCAGCGGCGTGACCATCAAGGACGCCGGCAATGCCGACGTCACGGGCAACTACAACATCGCCTACGTCGACAACACGACCAGCACCATCAACAAGGCCGACCTGACGGTGACGGCCAATGCGGTGACCAAGACTTACGACGGCACCACGGACGCCACGGGTACGGGCTCCGTCGGCACCTTGGCCGGCGCAGCTGCGGGCGAATCGGTCAACACCGCCGCCACACAGGCCTTTACCGACAAGAACTTCGGCATCGGCAACAAGAGGGTGGAAGCCAGCGGCCTGACCATCAAGGACGCGGGCAATGCCGACGTCACGGGCAACTACAACATTAGCTACGTCGACAACACCACGAGCACCATCAACAAGGCCGATGTGACCTTGTCGACCTCCGACGTCACCAAGACCTACGACGGCGGCCTCTCGGCAAGCGGCTCGGTGGTGGTGACGGCCGGTCAGATCTTCACGGGCGACAACGCCACGGGCGGCAACTTCGCCTTCACCGACAAGAACGCCGGCACCGGCAACAAGACGGTGACGACCGCAGGCGTGACGGTTGGCGACGGCGTGAACAACGCCAACTACAACGTCAGTTATGCGGACAACACCAGCAGCACCATCAACCGGGCCAACCTGGTGCTGACCACCAGCGACGTTACCAAGACGTACGATGGCACGCTGGGTGCGGCAGGCGCGGCAGCGGTGTCCAGCGGCACCGTGTTCAGCGGCGACAGCTTGAGTGGAGGCAGCTTTGCCTTCACGGACAAGAACTTTGGGGTGGGCAACAAGGCGGTGACGGCGGCCGGCGTGGCGGTGAATGACGGCAACGGTGGCAACAACTACAACGTCAGCTATGTGGACAACACCACCAGCACCATCAACAAGGCCGGCCTGACGGTCACGGCTACCGGCGTGACCAAAACCTACGACGGAACGATATTCGCCACGGGCACGGGCAGTGTTGCAGCGCTTGCCGGTGCGGCCGCCGGTGAGGTGGTCGATGCCGGCGGCAGCCAGGTCTTCCTGGACAAGAACGCCGGCATCGGCAACAAGGCGGTGCGCGCCAGCGGCGTGACCATCAAGGACAGCGGCAACGCCGACGTGACGGGCAACTACAACATCAGCTACGTCGACAACACCAGCAGCACCATCAACAAGGCTGACGTGACGGTGACAGCCACAGGGGTGACCAAGACCTACGACGGTACCACCAGCGCTACGGGCACGGCTTCGGTTTCCATGCTGGCGGGCGTGTTCGCCGGGGAAGCGCCGGATTCCCTGGTCAGCCAGGAGTTCCTTGACAAGAACGCGGGCACCGGCAACAAGGTGGTGCGCGCCGGCGCCATGACCATCAGGGACAGCGGCAACGCCGATGTGACCGGCAACTACAACATCAGCTACGTCGACAACACCACCAGCACCATCCACCAGGCCAACCTGACGCTGTCGACCAGCGATGTCACCAAGACCTACGATGGCGGCCTCTCGGCCGGCGGCGCAGCGATCGTGACGGCGGGCACCCTATTCACGGGTGACAACGCCACGGGTGGCACCTTTGCCTTTACCGATAAAAACGTCGGCAGCGGCAACAAGACGGTGACAACTTCGGGCATCACGGTGGGCGATGGCGTCAATAACGCCAACTACAACATCACGTATGCCGACAACACCACGAGCACCATCAACCAGGCCAACCTGACGGTGACGGCTACGGGTGTGACCAAGACCTATGACGGCACGACCAGCGCAACGGGCACCGGTTCCATCGGCACGCTGGCGGGCGCCGGTGCGGGCGAATCGGTCAACGCCGCCGCCACGCAGGTCTTTACCGACAAGAACTTCGGCATAGGCAACAAGACAGTCCAGGCCGGCGGCCTGACCATCAAGGACAGCGGCAACGCCGACGTGACCGGCAACTACAACATCACCTACGTCGACAACACCACGAGCACCATCAACAAGGCTGACCTGACAGTCACTGCGACTGGCGTGACCAAAACCTACGACGGCACGCTGGCCGCCACGGGCACCGGCTCCGTCGGTACGCTGGCAGGCGCCGGGGCAGGCGAGTCGGTCAATGCCGCCGCCACGCAGGTGTTCACCGACAAAAACTTCGGCATCGGCAACAAGACGGTCCAGGCCAGCGGCCTGACCATCAAGGACAGCGGCAATGCCGACGTCACCGGCAACTACAACATCGCCTATGTCGACAACACGACCAGCACCATCAACAAGGCCAACGTCACACTGTCGACCTCCGACGTCACCAAGACCTACGACGGCGGCCTCTCGGCAAGCGGCGCGGTGGTGGTGACGGCAGGCCAGGTATTCACCGGCGACAACGCGACGGGCGGTACGTTTGCCTTCACCGACAAGAACGTCGGCAATGGCACCAAGACGGTGACGACGGCCGGCGTGACGGTAGGCGACGGCGTGAACAATGCCAACTACAACGTCACTTACACCGACAACACCACCAGCACCATCAACCAGGCCAACCTCACGCTGTCCACCAGCAACGTCACCAAGACCTATGACGGAACGCTGGCCGCATCCGGTACCGCCACGGTGTCGGCCGGTACGCTGTTTGGCGGCGACAGCCTGACAGGCGGCAGCTTTGCCTTCACCGACAAGAACTTTGGCGTGGGCAACAAGACCGTGACGGCAACGGGCGTGACGGTAGGCGACGGCGTGAACAACGCCAACTACAACGTCAGCTACGTCGACAACACGACCAGCACCGTCAACAAGGCCAGCCTGACGGTCACCGCCACCGGTGTCACCAAGACCTATGACGGCACGCTCAACGCCACGGGCACGGGCTCCGTCGGCACACTGGCAGGCGCCGGGGCAGGCGAGTCGGTCAACACTGCTGCGACGCAGGTGTTTACCGACAAAAACTTCGGCATAGGCAACAAGACGGTCCAGGCCAGCGGCCTCACCATCAAGGACAGCGGCAACGCCGACGTGACCGGCAACTACAACATTGCCTACGTCGACAACACCAGCAGCACGATCAACAAGGCCGATGTGACCGTGTCGACCTCGGACGTCACCAAGACCTACGACGGCACAACCGGCGCGGCAGGTGCGGTGGTGGTGACGGCCGGCACAGTGTTCGCAGGCGACAACACTACGGGCGGCAGCTTCGCCTTCACCGACAAGAACTTTGGCATCGGCAACAAGGCTGTGACGACCAGCGGCGTGACGGTGGGCGACGGCGTGAACAACGCCAACTACAACATCACGTACGCCAGCAACACCACCAGCACCATCAACCAGGCCGGCCTGGTGCTGTCCACCAGCAACGTCACCAAGACCTATGACGGCAACACCACGGCGGCAGGCAGTGCGACCGTGACCGGCGGCACGCTGTTCAGCGGCGACAGCCTGACGGGCGGCAGCTTTGTCTTTACCGACAAGAACGCCGGCAACGGCAACAAGACGGTGACGGCGGCGGGCGTGACGGTGGGCGACGGCGTGAACAACGGCAACTACGCCGTCACCTACGCCGACAACACCACCAGCACCATCAACCCGTTTGCCGTGAGCGTGTCGGGCACCCGCACGTACGACGGCACGGCCAACGTGGCGGCCGGCGTGCTCACTATCGGCCCGCTGGTGGCCGGCGAAACCCTGGGCCTTGCGGGCAGCGCCACCATGGCCGACAAGAACGTGGGCGCCAACAAGGTATTGACGGTCACGGGCCTGAGCCTGACCGACGGCAGCGGCCTGGCCGGCAACTACACCTTCACCGGCGGCACACAGCAGGCCAGCATCACCCAGGCCAGCCTGACGGTGGGCACGGGCAACGTCACCAAGACTTATGACAGCACCACCACGGCGGCGGGTTCGGCCGTGGTGACGGGCGGTACGCTGTTCAGCGGCGACAGCCTGAGCGGCGGCAGCTTTGCCTTCACCGACAAAAACGCGGGAACAGGCAACAAGACGGTGACAACGGCGGGTGTGACAGTGGGCGACGGCGTGAACAACGGCAACTACGCGGTCACTTACGCCAACAACACCACCAGCACCATCAACAAGGCCGACCTGACGGTGCAGGCCAGCGGTGTGGACAAGGTCTACGACGGTACGACGGCCGCCACGGTGGTGCTGAGCGACAACGGCTTTGTGGGCGATGTGATCAACCTCGCCGGCAACGCCGCCTTCGCCGACAAGAATGCCGGCGCCGCAAAGGCGGTCAGCGTCAACGGCATCAGCACCTCGGGCGCCGACGCCGGGAACTACAACCTGCTGAACACCACCGCAACGGCCACGGCCAGCATCACACCCAAGGCCTTGGCGGTGACGGCCAACAACGACGTCAAGAACTACGACGGCGCGGCTTACAGCGGCGGCAACGGTGTGAGCTACAACGGCTTTGTGGCGGGCGATTCTGCAGCCGACATTGGCGGCGCGCTGGCTTACGGCGGATCGTCGCAAGGCGCCATCGCCGCGGGCAGTTATGTCATCACGCCGGGTGGGCTCAACTCGATCTCCGGCAACTACACGCTGGGCTTTGCCAGCGGTGCGCTCAGCATCACGGCCTCCAACGCCAGCACGGCGGCGCTGGGCAGTGCCGCGCTGGTTGGCGCTTATGACGGCGCCTTGCAGGCGGTGGCTGGGGTGGGGGCTTCGTCGGGTGGTGGTAGTGGTGGTGGCTTGGGCGGCAGCGCCGACGCCATGGCTGGCGCGCTGGCGGCCGCTGCGGCGGAAGCGGGTGATAGCGGGGAGGAATAGGCCCACCCCTGTCCAGGCTCACTGCGTGTAGCCTGTTCCCCCTCAAGGGGGCGGCGCCTGAGGCCCGGCAAAGTCGGTTCCTCGGCACCCACTGGTGAAAACCCCGCTGGTTACGCCCTGAACTCTTGACCAAGCATTAGCCGCGGGACTGGCTTTGCCAGACCGCAGGCGGGCGACCCCCTCGGGGGGCAGCGCATTACACGAAGTGAAAAGCGTGGGGGCCCATAAGTCAGACTTCGTTGATGGCGTCCGTCATCGACCGGAACAGCTGTTCGGGCGCCACCGGCTTGTGCAGCAGGGGCAGGTCGCTGGCCAGGGCTTCGCGCAGGCGGTCGGGCGCGGTGTCGCCGGTGATCATCAGGGCCGGCACGTCCTTGTCCAGCAGTGAGCGCAGGGCGGCGATGGCCTCGGCGCCGGTCTGGTTGCCGCGCAGGCGGTAGTCGCTGACGATCAGGTCGGGCGCCCGCAGTTTTGCCAGCTCGAGTGCTTCGCTGATGGAGCCGGCCGCCGCCACCTCGCATCCCCAACTGCGCAGCAGCTGCGCCATGCCCGTAAGCACCGCTTCGTCGTCATCGATCACCAGCACCTGCAGGCCAGGCAGGCGGATGGGGCGGAGCGGCTGCGAAACGGCATGCTCGGTGGCGGCGACGGCGCCTATCCACAGCGGGAGTTCCAGCCTGAAGACGGTGCCTTGCCCGGGCCTTGATACCACTGAGAGTTTGTGGCCCAGGGCCCTGGCCAGTCCGTCCGCGATCGCCAGGCCCAGGCCTAGCCCTTTGCGCCGGTCGCGCTCCGGGTTGCCGAGCTGGTGGAACTCGCGAAAGATTTCCTGCTGGTTTTCAGGCGCGATGCCAATGCCGGTGTCCCAGACTTCCATCACCGTGCGGCCCTCGCGCCGGCGCAAGCCCACCAGCACGCCGCCCTTGCCGGTATAGCGGATGGCATTGGACACCAGGTTGCGCAAAATCATTTCCACCATGGTCGCGTCCGAGTTGATGGCGATGGCGCATTCGCGCGAGCGGTAGACGATGCCCTTGGCATCGGCCAGCGGCGCGAGGTCGTTCTCGATTTTGCGCAGCAGCGGCTGCAGCAGGAAGGGCCGCACGAAAGGCTTGGCGACACCGGCATCCACCCGCGAAAAATCCAGCAGTGTATTGAGCATCTCGCCGGATGCCAGGCAGGCCGAGCGCGCGCTGGCCAGCACCTCGCCCTGGTGCGGTGTCAGGCCTGTGTGGCTGAGCACTTCAAGGAACAGGCCTTGCGCGTGAATCGGCTGGCGCAGATCGTGGCTGGCGGCTGCGAGAAATTTTGACTTGGCCATATTGGCCAATTCCGCGTCGCGCCGGGCGGTTTCCGCAAGCTGTGTTTCCTGGCGCAGCTTTTCCAGCAGGCTCAGGTTCTCAAAGCGCAGTTCAATCGATTCGCGCGCCGTGCGGGAGTTGTTCACGGCCTGCCCCACCATGATGACGACGTACAAACCTCCAGCCAGACCCACGGCCGTGTAGTCCTCTCCCCCCAGCAGCAGCATTTTGGTGGCCCCTGTCACCAGCTGGAACAGCACAAAGACCATAAACACCGGGACAACGGGCGACAGCAGCGACATGCCTTGCGCGGCGACGCCGGCAAACAAGGCCAGGATAAAGATGCTGCCGACCATGGTGCTGCTATCCAGCGATGCCCACAACAGCAAACCCCAGACAAAGCCGTTGTAGGCGTTGACGGCCATCAGCACGTAAACCAGGCGTCTGGCGTTGCCGGCATGGATGCCGCGCGCCAGTTGCCAGCGCGCATGCAGCCATGTACCCAGCTTTGTCATGGCGGTCAGCACGCACCATGCGCCTATGACCCAGGTTCCTTCGGGGTCGCCCGCATCCGAAATCACCCAGAAGATCATGCCCACCAGAACAAACGTGGGGATGATGGACCTGGCCACGTGCTGGCACAGCAGGCGCACCTGCTCCACCAGGATGCGGTCTTCCGCCAGGCGCAGGATGCCCGGCCTCGTCAAGCCAGCAGCCCGGCGCCGCGCGCGGCAAAGATGGCCTGCGAGCGGCTTGAAGCGTTCAGCAGGCCCAGCACCGCTTGCACGTGGCCGCGCACGGTGAACTCCGACAGTTCAAGCCGGCGCGCAATCGCCTTGTTCGACAGGCCTTCGTTGACCAGCATCAGCACCTCGAACTGGCGCGGGGTCAGGCGCGGTTTGGGCGGCTCCGGTGCGGCTTGCGGGGTGTGTATGCCCAGCGCGTCATGAATCAGCGCAATGATTTTTTCGGCAGTGCCCGACTTGGAGAAAAACCCCGAGGCGCCTTTTGACATTGCAAGGCTGACGGTTTCATCGTCCGCGGCGGATGACAGCATGATCACCGGCACGTCCGGCCAGCGTTGCTTCAGCAGCACAAGCCCGTCCATGCCGCCCATGCCCTGCAACTGGATATCCAGCAGCACCAGCGAGGGTGCTTCCCCGCTCTGCGCCATGACTTGCTCAATCCCATCCGCTTTGGTGACCTTGACGCCCGGCAAGCCGGCTTCAAGCACCAGGCGCATGCCCGACTGGAAGAGGGCATGGTCATCAATCAGCAGTATGCGCAGTTCAGCCATGGGGAATTAGACCACCGCTTCCACCGTCGGGCCGTCAGTCAATTTTGACTATAGCCAGCCAGACTGCCCGGCAATACCATTTATTACGTCGCCGGCATCGCTGTTTTCACCGGCGAGGGACCGCTTGATTCTGGCCCGACAGCCGTCAGAAACCACCCCCCCCCCTTTGGATTCCCATGAAAAGCCACGCCAGCCTGAACCGCATTTATCGTCTGGTGTGGAACACCGCCCTGAACCTTTGGGTGGCCGTTGCCGAGAACGCCAAAGGGCAGGGTAAAAGCGGCTCGGCGCGCAACAAGGCCGCGCTGCTGATGCTGGTGCCGCTAGCGGGGTTGATGCAGCAGGCCCGGGCCGCTGATGCGGCCAATGCCACGGTGTCCGCGGGCACTGCCGGTGTGGCGACCGTGGGCAACACCACCACCATCAACCAGAGCAGCCAGCGCGCGGCGATCGACTGGACCAGTCTGTCGACCCGCGCGAACGAGGCACTCATCTTCAACCAGCCCAATGCCCAGGCGATTGCGCTGAACCGCATCACCGGCACCAGCGCGAGTGAACTGCTGGGCAGCCTGACGGCCAACGGCCAGGTGTTTATCTTGAACCCGAACGGTGTGCTGTTTGGTGCGGGCTCGCAAGTGAACGTGGGCGGCCTTGTTGCTTCGACGCTCAGCATGAGCAATGCCGACTTCATGGCCGGCAACAATGTCTTCACGGGTTCGGGCGGTTCGGGTTCGGTCGTCAACCAGGGAACACTGAACGCAGGGCAGGGCGGTTACCTCGCTTTGCTGGCGCCCGAAGTGCGCAATGAAGGCGTGATGACCGCATCGCTGGGTACAGCGCTGCTGGCCGCCGGCAACAAGGTCACCCTCAACCTCGACAACGGATCTCTCCTCGGCTACAGCATCGACCAGGGCGCGATCAATGCACTGGCCGAGAACAAGCAGCTGATCAAAGCCGACGGCGGGCAGGTGCTGCTCTCGGCCAAGGCCATGAACAGCCTGACGACGGCGACCGTCAACAACACCGGCGTCATTGAAGCGCGCACCTTGCAGAACAAGGCCGGCCGTATTTTGCTGATGGGCGACATGGAGACCGGCACCGTCAATGTAGGCGGCACACTGGATGCGTCGGCGCCCACGACCGGCAACGGTGGTTTTGTTGAAACCAGCGCAGCGAACGTGAAGGTCGCAGCCGGCACACGCGTCACCACCAAGGCCGCAAACGGCAACAGCGGCACCTGGCTGATCGACCCGGTGGACTTCACCATCGCCGCGGGCTCCGCGGCCCAGGACGTGTCAGGGATGGGCGCCGATACCCTGTCAGCCAACCTGAACAGCGGCAATGTCAGCATTGCCACTTCGGCCACCACGGCAGGCAATGGCGACATCTTTGTGAACAGCGCGCTGAGCTGGTCATCCGCCAATACCCTGACGCTCTCGGCCCATCGTGACATCCAGATCAACAGCGCTGTCACCGCCACCGCTGGCGGTCTCACACTCAACGCGGGCAATGTCATCGGTGCACCGGCAGCTGTCAATGTCGGCACCTTTACCCTGGCTGGCGGCACCTGGAGCCAGTTGGGCGGCAACTTGCCGGTATTCAGCGCGACGGACTTTCGCATCAACGGCGGCACGTTTATCCGCGCCGCTGGTGGCGACGGCGCATCGACCGCCACGGCCTACCGGCTCACCGACGTTTACGGCCTGCAGGGTGCTGGCTCTGCCGGCATGCTAGGCAAGCACTACGCACTGGCCAACAACGTCGATGCCTCAGGCACCAGCGCCTGGAACACAAACGCCGGCTTCAACCCCATCGGCGACGGCACCAGCAATTTCACGGGCACATTCGACGGTTTGGGCCACACCATCACCGGGCTGGCCATAGACCGCGCAGCGACCAGCAACACCGGCCTGTTCGGTGCCACCGAAGCCGGCGCATCCATCAGCAATGTGGGCCTGGTCGGCGGCAGCGTGAAGGGCAAAAGCAACGTGGGCGCGCTGGTCGGGCGCAACCAGGGCGGCATCAGCGACAGTTATGCCTCCACCAATGTCACCGGCTCTGCAACCGGCGATTCCGTCGGTGGCCTGGTCGGGCTCAACGGGGACGGCGACATCGGCGGACCTGCCGGCGCCGGGAACGGCGGCACCATCAGCAACAGCCATGCAAGCGGTATCGTGGCCGGCAGGGACTACGTGGGGGGCCTTATTGGCCAAAGCAACAGCGGTGCCGTCACCAACAGTTATGCAACAGGCCGTGTCACAGGCCGCAACTATTCGGGCGGCCTGATTGGTTACAACAGCAATGGCATCAGATCAGGCGGCAGCGATGTCAGCAACAGCTACGCCACCGGCAATGTGACGGGCAACTACTCTGTAGGCGGTTTGATGGGTGCTTCGGAGGTGGGCACCATCACCAACAGTTATGCCACCGGGACTGTTGTTGGGTCCGACCAGAATGTGGGTGGCTTGATAGGGAGTCTTCAGAACGCTGACCCGTCGCGCGGTATTGTCAGCAACTCTTACAGCACAGGCAACGTCACCGGCCTCCTGTTGGTTGGGGGGCTGGTCGGCGTTAACTTCGGCACGATCCGTAACTCCTACAGCACCGGCCGCGTCAGTGGTGGCAGCAATACAGGTGGACTGGTCGGTTCCAGTCCCCAGGGCTCGGTCACCAACAGCTTCTGGAACAAAGAGACAAGCGGCCAGACAAGCTCTGCCGGCTCCGCCAGCAGCGCTGGCAAAACAAGCGCAGAAATGATGATGGCCAGCACCTTCACCGGCGCGGGCTGGAGCGCCAGCAATGTGGGTGGCGACGGCACGACCTGGCGCATTTACGAAGGCCACACCGGCCCGCTGCTGCGCAGCTTCCTGACGGCGCGCACGCTGGCCGATACCGTGTTGACCTATGACGGAACGACCCAGGTCATCACGGCTGCCAATGTGCTGGGCTCGGCCAGCGGCCGCAACGCAGGCACCCATAGTGTCAGCGGTTTTTACTCCGCGCAGGATGGCTACGACCTGAGCGGCGGTTCCCTCACCATCAACAAGGCCAGCCTGATTCTGGCTGCAGTCACCGACAGCAAAACCTATGACGGCAGCACCGCTTCAACCATGGCCGTCGGCATGGTCGGCCTGTTCGGCGGCGACAACGTGACGGCGGCCCAGTCGTTCGGCAGCAAGAATGTGCTGGGCGCCAACGGCAGCACGCTGGCTGTTGATGCGGGCTACACAGTCGCTGACGGCAACGGCGGCGGCAACTACAACGTCACCGTCACGGCGGCTGCGGGCACCATCAACAAGGCCACCCTCAGCGTGACCGGTGTGGTGGCCGACAACAAGACCTATAACGGCACCGATGCCGCCACCCTGAGCAACATCGGCACGCTGAACGGGCTGGTAGGCGGCGAAACCCTGGCGCTGAGCCAGACAGCCGCAAGCTTTGACAACAAGAATGCCGGCGCCGGGAAAGTCGTGACCGCAAGCGGCTACGGCATTGCCGACGGCAGCGGCGGCACGGCCGGCCTGGCGAGCAATTACCAACTGGCGTCCACCACCGCCACGGCCAGCGCCAACATCGACAAGGCGGCGCTGACGGTGACGGCCACCACGGTCACGCGGGCGTATGACGGCAGCACGGCCGCCACCGGCGCGGGCACGGTCGGCACGCTGGCCGGCGCGGGGGCGGGTGAGCGGGTCAATGCGGCGGGCAGCCAGGCCTATACCGACAAGAACGCCGGCACCGGCAAGACGGTGACCGCCAGCGGCGTGACCATCAAGGACGCCGCCAACCTGGATGTCACCGGCAACTACGACATCACCTATGTGGCCGACAACGGCAGCGTGATCAACAAGGCCACCCTGAGCGTGACCGGTGTGGTGGCCGACAACAGGACCTATAACGGCACCGACGGCGCCACACTGAGCAACATCGGCACGCTGAGCGGGCTGGCGGCCGGCGAGACGCTGGCGCTGAGCCAGACCGCGGCGGCGTTTGGCGACAAGAATGCCGGCACCGGCAAGACCGTGACGGCAACGGGCTACGCCATTGCCGACGGCAGCGGCGGCACGGCGGGTCTCGCCAGCAACTACCAGCTGGCATCGACCAGCGCCACGACCACGGCCAACATCGCGCGGGCCAACCTTTCCATCACCACCACCGACGCCACCAAAACCTATGACGGCAGCACCGTGGCGACAGGCACCGTGGTGACCACCGGCACCGTCTACAGCGGCGACAGCGTGAGCGGCGGAAGCTTTGCGTTTGCCAACAAGAACGCCGGCACCGGCGACAAGGTGGTGAACGTCTCCGGCGCGACGGTGGGCGACGGCATGAACAACGCCAACTACAACATCACCTACGTGGCCAACACCACCAGCACCATCACCAAGGCCGACCTGACGGTGCAGGCCAGCGGTGTGGACAAGGTCTATGACGGCGCCACAGCGGCCACGGTGACGCTGAGCGGCAACGGTTTTGTGGGGGATGTGCTCAACCTGTCGGCCAACGCATCGTTTGCCGACAAAAATGCCGGTGCGGGCAAAACCGTCAGCGTGAGCGGCATTGCGGTGACCGGCGCCGACGCGGGTAACTACAACCTGGTCAGCGGCACCAGCGCCAGCACCACGGCCAGCATCACACCCAGGGCGCTGACGGTGACGGCGGCCGACGACGCCAAGAACTACGATAGCGTGGCTTACAGCGGAGGCAATGGCGTGAGTTACAGCGGTTTTGTGGCGGGTGATTCTTCGGCCGACATTGGCGGCACGCTGGCGTATGGCGGCTCGTCGCAGGGCGCCATCGCCGCAGGCAACTACCTCATCACACCGGGCGGCCTGCGCTCGGTCTCCGGCAACTACACGCTGGGCTTTAACAGCGGCGCGCTCAGCATCGCGGCATTGAACGCCAGTTCGGCTTCGCTGGGCGGCACGGCGCTGGTCGGCGCTTATGACGGCGCGATGCAGGCGGTGGCGGGATTGGGTGGGTCGTCTGGTGGTGGTGGCGGCGGGTTCGGTGGCAGCGCTGATGCCATGGCCGGCGCGCTGGCGGCTGCCGCGGCGGAGGCTGGTAATACAGACGAGGAATAAGTTCACCCCCGTCCAGGCGCACTGCGTGTAGCCTGTTCCCCCCTCAAGGGGGCGGCGCCTGAGGCCCGGCAAAGCCGGTTCCTCGGCCCCTGCTGAAATAGGAAACCTCACACCGTTCGAGCCATTTCAAGCGCCGCGAGCCCCCATCCCAGCCTTCCCCCAGCGTGGGAAGGAGTGCACGTCGCGCTTTCTCCCATCCTGAGCTGCCCGCAGCGTTGCATTTGTAATGTGGCGCCTATGGGCTTGCGGCCTCAATTGCCATACGATCCCGGGCAGGCAAGGAGAGAAAACCATGAAAAGCCACGCCAGCACCAACCGCATTTACCGGCTCGTCTGGAGCCCGGTTTCCAGTTGTTGTGTGGCCGCCGCCTGTCTTGCGCCGCAGGCGCGGGCCGCGGATGCGGCGAATGCGACGGTGTCGGCCGGCGCGGCCAGCGTCGCGACTGTGGGCAACACCACCACCGTCAACCAGGCCAGCCAGCGCGCGGCGATTGACTGGACCAGCCTGTCGACACGCGCCAACGAAGCGCTTGTCTTCAACCAGCCCAATGCATTCGCGATAGCACTCAACCGCATCACCGGCAGCAGCGCCAGCGAGTTGCTCGGCAGCCTCACGGCCAACGGCCAGGTCTTTATCCTGAACCCGAACGGCGTGCTGTTTGGCGTGGGCTCGCAGGTCAATGTCGGCGGACTGGTGGCTTCAACTTTGAATATGAGCAATGCCGACTTCATGGCCGGCAAGCATCAGTTCACGGGCTCGGGCGGTTCGGTCGTGAATCAAGGCACGCTGAGCGCAGGGCAGGGCGGCTACCTGGCGCTGCTGGCGCCCGAGGTGCGCAACGAAGGGGTGATGACGGCATCGTTGGGCACGGCGCTTCTCGCCGCGGGCAACAAGGTCACGTTGAACCTCGACAACGGCAGCTTGCTGGGCTACAGCATTGACCAGGGAGCTATCAATGCCCTGGCCGAGAACAAACAGTTGATCCAGGCCAATGGCGGGCAAGTCCTGCTTTCCGCAAAAGCCATGGACAGCCTGACCGCCGCCACCGTCAACAACAGCGGCCTCATCGAAGCGAAGACGATACAGAACAAGGCCGGCCGCATCCTCTTGATGGGCGACATGGACAAGGGCACGGTCAACGTGCCGGGCACGCTGGACGCGAGCGCACCCAACGGCGGCAACGGCGGTTTTATCGAAACCAGCGCGGCCCGTGTCAGGGTGGCCGACGGCGCCGTCATCACCACGCTGGCCGCCAATGGAAACCACGGCACCTGGCTGGTAGACCCGACCGACTTCACGATTGCCGCGGGCAGCGGCGGCTTGACCGGCAGCGGCATAGGCGCGGCCACGCTGTCCAGCAGCCTGAACAGCGGCAACGTCGCGCTGGCGACCAATAATGCGGGTGGCAGCGATGCCGGCGACATCCACGTCAACGCCGCCGTCACCTGGAACGCCGGCACCACGCTGACCCTGAGCGCCTGGCGCAACATCAACATCAATGCCTCCATCACCTCGCAGCACGCCAACGGCAAGCTGGCGCTGCAATACGGGCTGGGCGCGGTCAACGCGGGCAACACGGCGACCTACAACGTGCGCGCGCCGGTCAACCTGCGGGCCGGCGACAACTTCAGCACCCGGCTGGGCAGTGACGGCGCGACCGATCAATACAGGGTCATCACCAGCCTGGGTGCGGCCGGCAGCACCAGCACCACCGACCTGCAGGGCATCAACGGCGACCTGGTCCGCAATTACGTGCTGGGCGCGGACATCGACGCGAGCGACACGGTGAACTGGAACGCCGGGGCGGGCTTCGACCCGCTGGGCGGCATAGCGGCGTTTGCCGTTTTCGAAGGCCGCTTCGACGGCCTCAACCACAAGATCAGCAATCTCTTTATCAACCGCCCGGCCGACAACTTCGTGGGCCTGTTCGGCATCACGCAAAGCACCAGCATCCGCAACCTCGGGCTGGTGGGCGGCAGCATCACGGGCGACAACATCGTCGGCGCCATCGCCGGGCAGGGCTGCTGCACCACCTTCACCAATGTCTACAGCACGGCGGCCGTGCGGGGCGTCCAGGAGGTAGGCGGCCTCGTCGGCGAGCTCAGCGACGGAAACATCACCGACTCCTATGCCACCGGCGCCGTGACAGGCACGGACCAGGTGGGCGGCCTGGTCGGCTTGTCGATTTTCGGCACCATCACGCGCGCCTACAGCAGCGGCTTTGTCACCTCCTCTGGAATTGCGGGCGGGCTGGTCGGCGAGGAGTTCGGGCCCAGCGTGGCGACCGACAGCTACTGGAACATCACCACCTCGGGGCAGGCCGGCAGCGCGCTCGGCACCGGCAAGACCAGCGACCAGCTGATGCAGGCGGCCACCTTTGCCGGCTGGGACCTGGCCACGCAAGGCGGCTCCACGGCCGTGTGGCGCATCTATGAGGGCCAGACCGCGCCGCTGCTGCGCGGCTTCATGTTGCCGCTCACGCTGCCCGACACCAGCGTGGCCTACAACGGCGCGCAGCAGTCGGGCGCGGGCGCGCCGGGCGTCACGGCCGCCAGCGGCAGCAGCATCGGCAGCTACTTTGCATGGTCGGGGCAGGAGGGCTATGACATCACGGGCGGACGGCTGGTGATACGGCCCGTGAATCCCGCTCCAACACCCACGCCCGCGTTCATGGACGACGAGGCCTACCGCAGCGCCATGGTCTACCTGGCCGGGGTGCGCCGGTCGGCGAACGAGTCGCCTCGCCCCAGCGCGGATGCCCTGGCCGATGCGCTGTCGGCCGCCGCGGCGGAAGCCGGCCATGAGGGCGAGCGGTAGCCACCCCTCCCTTGTTTCCTAAACGCACCGGGCGCCGCTGTCCAGCGGAATTTTCGGTTTCGTGTCGCCAATAGTGACTACAAGGTCCAGCGTCAAAGACCGGGAATAAAGGGATGCCATAGGTAACATCAAGTCAGTCCACGTTACCTCCACATCTTCGCCGCAAGACTGCGGCATCCCAGCCCTTTTTGCCGGTATTGACGGATGGCCCTTCGCCACCCGCCGGCCTTTCGTGAAAGCCCGCCATGAAGAGCCATGCCAGCATGAACCGCATCTACCGCCTTGTCTGGAATGAAGCTCTGTCGTTATGGGTGGCGGTCGCGGAAAACGCCAAGGGCGCAAGCAAGGGCGGCTCGGCGCGGTCCCGCGTCGTGGTGGCGGATGCCGGCGGCGAATCATTCGGCGCGGGTTTTACCCTGCATTCCCGGTGCCGAGCGGCGCTGGCCTTGATGGTGTCCCTGCTTGTTATTCCCTTCCAGGCGCATGCGGCGGACGCCGCCAATGCCACGGTGAGCGCGGGCACCGCGGCCGTCACCACGGTGGGCAACACCACCACCATCAACCAGGCCAGCCAGCGCGCGGCGATTGACTGGACCAGCCTGTCGACCCGGGCCAATGAATCCCTCGTGTTCAACCAGCCCAATGCGCAGGCGATTGCCTTGAACCGCATTACAGGTTCCAGCCCGAGTGAACTGCTGGGCAGCCTGACGGCCAACGGCCAGGTGTTTGTCCTGAACCCGAACGGCGTGCTGTTTGGCGCGGGCTCGCAGGTCAACGTGGGCGGCCTGGTCGCTTCGACCTTGAACATGAGCAATGCCGACTTCATGGCCGGCAACCATCAGTTCACCGGCTCGGGCGGTTCGGGCTCGGTCGTCAACCAGGGCACGCTCAATGCCGCGTCCGGTGGTTACCTGGCGCTGCTCGCGCCTGAAGTGCGCAATGAAGGCGTGATGACGGCCTCGCTGGGCACGGCGCTTCTCGCGGCTGCCAACAAGGTCACGCTCAACCTCGACAACGGCTCCCTGCTGGGCTACAGCATCGACCAGGGCGCCATCAACGCGCTGGCCGAGAACAAACAGCTGATCAAAGCCGATGGCGGCCAGGTACTGCTGTCGGCCAAAGCCATGGACAGCCTGACGACGGCGACCGTCAACAACACCGGCGTGATTGAAGCCAGAACGATCCAGAACAAGGCCGGCCGCATCCTGCTGATGGGCGACATGGCTTACGGCACCGTCAACGTGGGCGGCACGCTGGATGCTTCCGCACCGGGCGGGGGCGACGGCGGTTTTGTGGAAACCAGCGCGGCGCATGTGAAGGTGGCCGACAGCGCCCGGGTGAGGACATTGGCCTCGGCCGGGAACACCGGCAAGTGGCTGATAGACCCCAACGACTTCACCATCTCCGCCACGGGCGACATGACGGCCGCTGCCGTGGCGACGGCCTTGGGCGGCGGTAATTTTGAGATTTCCACCGCAAGCATGGGCACGCCCGGCTCCGGCGACATCACCGTCAACGAGGTGATCAGCCGGACGGACAATCACACCTTCACGTTGACTGCCGAGCGCGACGTCAATATCAGCCGGAGCATCACAAAAAGTGGTGCAGGCACAGCCGGTTTGATAATGACCGCCGGACGCAACATCCTCATCACTCAAGGTATCAGCGTGACGGAGCCTTCCGCCAATATTTCCGTGACGGCCAACGCCGCCGGCGATATCACCGGCTACGGAACGATGAACCTGAACGGCGGTGCGCTCGACATGACGGCCGGCGGCAGCATCGGCGGCGCTGGCACCGAGGGCCTGGGGCAGATCTTTGCTGGCAGCCTGAAGATGAAAGCGACCACGGGTGAGCTGATCATGAACAGCGGCGTCACCTGGAACGCCAGCTCCTTCGACCTGTTTGCGGGCACCAATATCCGGGGAAGCGACCCTGGCTCCGCCGTCATCGCCACCATGACCTCCGCCGGCGGCGCCTTCATCGCATCAGCGGGCAACACGGGCAACGGCAGGATACGCGTGAACAGCTACGGCAACGCCATTGGCACGCTTAACCTGACAACCCAGGGCACGGGCGGCGGCGGGCAGATCGACTTCACCAACAATGCCGCCATCAATAACGCCTCGATCACGGCCGCCCATGACGTGAACGTCAGCGCGACCGGCAACCTCAACCTCAACAACCTGAACCTGACGGGCTTCAACCAGAACGTCAACCTGGCCGCCAACGGCGGCACGTTGACGACGCTGGGCGTCATCAACACCGGAGCAGGCAACCTGACCTTGTCGGGCCGCTCTCTCTCTCTGGGTGGCGACTTGTACGCCAAAGACCTCAGCCTGAGCACGACCAGCGGCTTGAGCATCACCAGAGACCTCACGGCGACCGGCAACCTGACGCTGGCTTCCAGCACTACGGGTGTGCAGCAAACCTTCGGCACCCTGACGGTAGGCGGCACGACAAGCGTCAACGCGGGTGCGGGCGCGGTGACTCTGGGCAGGGGCAACTTCACCGGCGCGGTCAGCGTCACCAACCTTGGCGCGAACAATGTCCTCATTAACTCCATCGGGAACCCGCTGACCCTGGGCACCTTGTCGCTGGGCAGCGGCACGCTGATCATCACCGGCAACAACATCACCCAGACCGGCGCGATCACGCAGGCGGCCGGCGGCGGCGCGGTGACCATCAACGGCGGCGCCAGCGCCATCGACCTGAGCAATGCGGGCAACGATTTCACCGGCGAGGTCAGGCTCAACAACACGGGCAGCAATGCCACGACCATCCAGGACATCAACGACCTGAAGCTGGGCTTTTCCACTGTGGGCGGCAGCCTGACGGCCATCAGCGGCGCGGGCTCGATCTCGCAGTTCGGCGCGTTGAACGTGGGGGGCGCCTCCACCTTCACACTGAACGGCCCCTTTAATGACGTGATGCTGGGCACCTCGGCCAATCATTTTGGCGCGGGCGTGACGGTCAACGGCAGCGGCAACGTGTACAACATGGCCTTCCGTTATGCCAGCGGTTTTGCATTTCCCACCCTACCCAACAACTATTTAGGCAGCCTGACGCTGATCAGGGACACCGGGGCCATAGACCTGGTGGGCCTGCAAGACTTCAGCGGCGGCCTCCAGCTGAGGGCAGGCGGTGGCATCAATCTTTTGGGCGGCACGCTGCGGACGCGCAACGCGCTGGGCTTTAACAGCGCCGTGAACGTCCTGGGTGCTGCCAACCTGATCAGCACCGATGGCGACATCACTTTTGGCAGCATGGTCAATGGCCCGGGCACGCTGAGCGTCACGAATACTTTAGGCACCACCAGGTTTTCAGATAACGTAGGCAATACCACCGCGCTGGCAAGCCTGAGCGTCACGGCGGGCGCAGGCATCATCGTTCAAAACACCGCCACGCTGCGTGCGGCAGACCTGAAGTTATCCTCCTCGGGGGGTATCCGCAACAACCTTCAGGGCTCGGTGTCCATCGATGCGGCGCGCCTGAGCGCCATCAACACCGGCAGCGGCAATATTTTGCTGGCGCACACCGGCACCGGCAAGATGGTGGTCACCGACCTGGGCATGGGCGACGGCATCCAGAACAGCGCGGCCGGCGGCAACGTCAGCCTGACGGCGGCCACAGGCGCCATCCAGGTGCTGGGCAGCAAGGTCAGCGCGAACGGCGGCAATGTGGTGCTCAGCGCGGCGGGCAGCAGCGATACACATTCGCTGGAAATCGTGGACAACGGCGGCACGCGCTCGACCGTCAGCACCAGCGGCGCAGGCACCATCAGCCTCAGCGGCAACCTCACAGGCGGCGGCGCCAGCGCCACCGGCGGGTCGGCCGCAGGCGTGGTCGTCACCAACTCCAGCATCACTGGCGGCTCCGGCGCCATCACCATCACGGGCAGCGCCGGCGGGACGGGCAGGGGCGGCCAGGTGGAACGCGGCTTCCGTGTGGATGCGGGATCCACCATCATGGGCGCCGGCAGCGTCACGCTGACAGGCACCGTCACCGGCGACCAGATCATGACGCCGGCTCCATATACCGGCCCCGCCAGCATGGGCGGAGAACTGGCCAATGGCGCCACCATTTCCAGCACGGGCGGTGATGTATCGCTCTCGGGCACGATGAGCAATGAGCAGCATTACGGCGGCACCGGGCTGGCTGTGGGCGGCCGTGTGGAAACCGGCGCGTCCGGCAAAGTCACGCTCAGCGGCACCGCCACCACGGGTGGCGCGCCCGCCGGCAGCGCCGGCACGGGTTTGTTGACCGGGGCTTCATCTCAAATCATCGCCGGGACGGGCGGCTTGGATATCACGGGCACGGTGAACTCTTCGTACACGTCAACCAGCCTGGCCGGCGCCTCGCTCAACGGCGCCGCCACGTCGGCGGGCAATGTGACGGTCACAGGGACGGTCGCCGCCCCCGCCGCCACCGGGGCGACAGCGCTCTTGCTGGGCGGCGGCAGCCTGGCTGCCACGGGCGCGGCCACCGTCACGCTTAAAGGCTCCGGCGTTCCCGTCGCGGCGAGCACTTCTTCTTATGACCTCAGCCTCATGGCCGGCAGCGCGGTCAGCACAGCCGGCGGCCAGATCAACCTGACCGGCGACCGCATGAAGATTGAGGGCACGCTGAACTCCGGCACCGGCGCGACGTCGATCACGGCCTATACGAACAGCCGGCAGATCACCCTTGGCGGTGCGGACGAACAGAGCAAGCTCAACCTGACGAACGCCGAGCTCAACAACATCACGGCCTCTGTCTTGCGTATAGGCAGCGGCGCTTCCACCGGCGGCATCGATGTCGGCGGCGGCGGCACCGGCATCACCATGGCCAGCACACAGACCTTGAGCTTGATCAACAGCAGCACCGCAGGCAGAATCACCGAGAGCGGGGTGCTCAGAGTTGCCAACGTGTATGCCGACGCAGGATCAGTTAATCTGTCGGATCGCACCAACAACATCGGACAGATCAGCGGACGCTCGTACTCAGGGGCTTTCCGGATCGGCAACGCCACTACGCTTTCCGTGGGGACGGTCGACGGGGTTTCCGGCATCAACGCAGCCGACTCCTCGGTGGACTTGTTCAGCTTCATCCTGACGCAGACCCAGGCCATCATCGCGGACTCGCTGCAGGTCCGCAGCATCCGTGGCATGACGCTGAACAACGCAGGCAACCAGGTCAACACTTTCACCACCCTGGCGAACGCTACTGCGGGCGACCTCGTGTTCCGCAATTCCGTCAATGCCACTTTCACCGGCCTTGTCCAGAGCGCCGGCCGCATCGACATTGGAAACTCCGGCTCGGTCACGCTGTCGGGGCCCAGCTTTGACGGTGCGAGCGCCGCCGGGGGCACCACTGCGGCGACGGCCGCTGTCAGCCTGGTAGCCACGGGCGGCATCACCGCGGGTGCGGGCTCGCAAATCGCCAACTCCGCGGGTGGCTCGGTTTACCTGGAGGCGGGCAACGGCAGCATAGGCGCCAGCCCCGCCGCCGCGGTGAGCGTTTCCACAGCCGGCGCGGTCACCGCGGTGGCGAGCGGCGCGGGCTCACAGGTCAACCTGGCCCTGGCCGGCGGCGCCAGCGTGGAAAACGCCAGCGCACCAGGCGCCGTCAACATCACTACCGCGTCCGGCAACCTGGCGGTCAAGACGGTGGCCGGCAGCGCGGTCACCCTGAGCGCCACGGCCGGCGCCATCCTTGATGCCAACGGCGCGGCCAACAACGTCACCGCCGCCACGCTCAACGCGACCGCAGCAAACGGCATCACGCTGGGCACCAATGTGACCGGCCTGCAAACACTGACCACGACAGGCGCCACGGGCGACATCAGCATTGCGACAGCCAACGCCATCAATACGGGCAACTTCAGCATCAGCACCAACACCGGGGCCGCGCAGACGGTCAGCCTGTCATCCGCCGCCGGCATCACGGTCGACAGCGCCTTCGGCAACAGCCAGGACAAATTCAAGCTGATCGCAACCGGCGGCAATATCGCCATCAATGGTGCGCTGACGGCCGGCGAGCTCACGCTGAGCACCGGTGGGACGTCATCGCAAACAGCGGCCATCACCGCCACGGGCCTGGAGCTGCTGGGCAGCGGCACGCACACCCTCAACCACGCGGGCAATGCGGTGACAAAGCTGGCCGGCAATACCGGCAATGCCGAGTATTCACAGGCCGATGCGCTGGCTGTCGGCACGGTCAACACCGCAGGCCTCACCGCTACCGGCAAGGTGCTGGTGCGCACCACGGGGGCGGCCAGCGACCTCACCTTGAACAACACCGTCACCTCGGGCAGCGCCGCCAGCGATTCGCTGGTGCTGGCCGCCGGGCGCAACTTCATGAACAACGCTGGCGCCACGCCCCTGAACCCGGGGGCAGGGCGCTTCCTGGTGTATTCAACGGACCCGGCGGCCAACACCTTTGGCGGCTTTGCCTCCACTGGCAATGCCTTCAGCCGCACTTACGCGGCCAATGCGCCCACCGACGCGTCCATGACTTCGCTCAGCGGCAACCGCATGGTCTACAGCGTCACGCCCGTGATCACCATCACCGGCGACAACCAGGCCAAGGTCTACGGCGCGGCCGACCCGACGCTGAGCTACACCGTGGGCGCCGGCCTGGTGGCGGGCGACACGGCGGCCAGCGCGCTGGCCGGCCTGCTGGCGGGCCCGGCAGGTTCCGCGGCGTCCGCGGGCACGCATGCCATCACGCAGGGCACGCTGGCCTCGGCATTGGGTTACGGCATTGCCTACACCAACGGCACCCTCACAGTGGACAAAGCCACGCTGACCGTGACGGGCGCGGCGGCCAACAGCAAAACCTACGACGGCAGCACCGCCGCGACCCTGGGTAACACCGGCACGCTGTCGGGCATGGCCTATGGCGAGGCACTGGGCTTGAACCTCACGGGCGCGAGCTTCGCCGACGCCAACGCCGGCATCGGCAAAACCGTGACGGCCACCTACAACCTCGGCAACGGCACGGGGCTTGCCAGCAACTACCAGCTGGCGGCCACGCCCGTCACGGCGACGGCCGACATCAACAAGGCCAACCTGACCGTCACCGCCAACAACGACAGCCGGACCGCCGGCGGCGCACCTTATGCCGGCGGCAACGGCGTGAGCTACAGCGGCTTTGTGGGCGGCGAAACGGCCGCGGTGCTGGGCGGCGCGCTGGCCTACGGCGGCACTTCACAAGGCGCCAGCGCAGCCGGCAGCTACGCCATCAGCGCCGGCGGCTACAACGCCGCCAACTATGCGCTGGCTTATGTCGATGGCGTGCTGAACATCGCTTCAGTGGTGGCGCCGCCGGTAGTGCCTTCAGTGCCCGCAGCGCCCGCGTCCGGCGCGGCGCCGGTCAGTGATGCTTATCTCAGTGCGATGTACAGCGTGGCCAACGTGGGGGGTTCAGCAGGTGGTGGTAGCGGTTCGGGCGGCGGCGGTGGTGCCAGCCCTGGCGATGCGTTGGCGGCGGCTGCTGCCGAGGCGGGCAATACGGACGAGGAATAGGGTTTGGGGTGCCGGGTCTTGCTCCGGCTTGCGCGCTCTTGCCCTCTGCGTGGGCTTGCTGGCCGGGGGTTGCCCGGCGGCAACTCACTTTTCTTTTGCTTCGCCAAAAGAAAAGTAAGCAAAAGAAAAGGCGACCCTGGTTGCTGCGTCCCCTTCGCTGCGCTACGGGGCAACCTGCGGTGCTCGGTCCAGGCGGGGTCTCGCTCGAACTCGCCTTCGGCTCAGACAATCGCGATCCCTGATCCGCCTGAACCTGCGCTCCTCGGCGCATCCACAAGGGGTGGGAGCGGGGAGGAGAAATCCAAACAGCCGAAGACAAAACACTGAATACAAACAAGGACACGGCATGGCGTGTCCTTGTTTATTGGTCTTGATTTCTTTTGGTCCGATCTTCTATCCCCGCTCCCGATCCCGATTGCCCCGTCCTGGCTGGGCCGAGGAGCGCAGACGTAGGCGGATCAGGGATCGCGCTTGTTTGAGCCGCAGGCGAGTTTGCGCGAGACCCCGCCGTAGTCGAGCACCGCAGGTTGCCCGAAGCGAAGCGCAGGGACCCAGACTGCGGGTCGCCTTTTTTTGCTTACTTTTTTTGGCGAAGCAAAAAAAGTGAGTCGCATGCCGGGCGACTCCCGGCTCCGGAACTCAAAACAACATCAGCGCCTAAACAACAACAAAGAGCCTTCGATACCTCAGGGAATACGGGAAGAGGCCTCCAGCGGCAACCACAAGGTAAACCGCGTGCCGGCCGGCCCCGACTCCCAGGCCACCATCCCGCCCAGCATCTGCGCGCGCCGCTGCTGGTTGTTCAGGCCCTTGCCGCTGGCTTCGGCCAGTGCGCCTTCCACGTCAAAGCCCTGGCCGTTGTCCTCGATGCTGACCTGCACGCCGCCGTCCGCCACGGCAGTGCCGACGCGGATTTCGGTGGCGCGTGTGTGGCGCAGGATGTTGGCCACGCTTTCCTGCACGATGCGCAGGATGTGCAGCGCGCTGGACGGGTCCAGCCAGGCCAGCGTGGGCAGTTCCCGCACTTCCCACAGCAGCGTGACGCCGGTGTCCTCAAGCCGCGGCTCCAGCCGGAAGCGCAGCGTGGCGAGCAGGAGCAGCAGGTCGGCTTCCACCGGCTCCATCGAGTCGATGGCCAGCTTCAGGTCGTCCATGCAGTCCTTGAGGATTTGCGAGACCTTGGCGTCGCTCATGCCGCCGTGCTCGACCGAGCGTATCGCGCTGATCAGCGTGGAGCCCAGCCCGTCGTGCATGTCCTGCATCATGCGCTGGCGTTCGTCGCTGAGCATCTGGCGCTGCTCCACCGCGCGCAGCCGCTGGTGGCTTACGTCCAGCTCGGCTTCGCGGGCCTGCAGTCGTTCGGCCAGGCCCGCGTTGACGCGCTCCACCTCGACGATGGCGCCCACATAACGCCGGTACATCAGCGTGCCGAAGATGCTGAAGCTGATGGCGTTGGTCCAGGCCCCGAGGTACCAGCCTTCCGGGCTGATGAAGTTGTTCTGCAGCAGCCAGTCGCCCACGCCGAAGACGGTGCACATGGCGGTGCCGGCTGCCACCAGCATGGCCTCACCCGAAGGCCGGCGCCAGGCGTTGATGGCGCCGGCCAGTGCGACGCCAAAGCCCATGAGCGCGGCCATCACGTAAATCAGCGGCGTCACCTTGGGGGTGTTGGGCAGGGTGGCGATGACCGGAAGCGTCAACAAGCCCATCAGCACCGTCGCGGTGACCAGTCCCCGGGTCAGCCACGCTTGCTTGCGGCGGTGCAGCAGCTCCAGCGAGACGTGCACGGTGGCGACCAGCCAGAACAGCGAGTTGACCGTGAGCCAGGCGAACCAGTCGTTGGCGATGGGAAAGCCGATGTAGAAATGCAGGCCGCGCAGGAAGGACGTGGCCGCCAGCAGGAAGAACAGCAGGTAGGCCGTGCGGTGCCGGCGCCTGAGCCAGACGAAGAGCGCGAAGACGCCCACCGCCAGGAAAGCCGCGCTGAACATGGCCGGCAGCTCCTGCTGCAGCCAGTGCCGCCAGCTGTGGCGCCAGCTCAAGGCCTCGACCGGGCCCAGCCACAGCGATGACAGCGCCACCTGGCTGGCGCGCGTGTGTTCCAGGCGAAGCAGGATTTCGTGCGGCGGCGTGCCGTCGGCGGTTTTGTCCAGCAGCACCCACAGCGGCACGCGCGAGCTGTTCCACAGCGGGCCTTGCTGCTGCGCCGTGTGCACCAGCTGGCCGTCCGCGTAGACCGCAATGGTGCCATCGGTGCGCACACGCGCGCCGTACAGTGCCAGCGGCGCGTGCGTGGCGGGCAGGCCTTGCGAGGAAATCCTGAACCAGCTCGTGCGCGTGGCGCCGGGTGCGGCGGCCGCCGCCTGGCGCAGCAGGGCGATCGGCAAGGCGTGGGGCAGGCGGACGGGCTGCCAGGCGGCGGGCAAAGTCTTGCTGTCGATGGTAGGCGGCGCGGCGCTGAAGCCGGGGGCGTCCTGCACCTGCCATTCGGCCTCGGTGATATGCAGGCCTTGGGTGTGCGCGTTGGCGGCGCCCTCCGACCACGCGCTCAGGGCCGCCAGCCCGGCAACGCCCGCCAGCAGCGCAGCGGCCATGGCGGGCAGCAGGCGGCCGCCGTGGCGCCATGAAAGCCTGTTCGGAAAAATCACGTCCCTGCGCCGGCTTCGCCTGCCAGGATCACCCGGCCAGCAGCCCCTGGTTCCTGGCTTCGTAAATGGCTTCGGCCTTGGACGTGACCTTGAGCTTGCTGTAGATGCGGCGCACAAAGGTGCGCACCGTGAAATGCGACAGGCCCATGAGCTTGGCGATTTCCACCGCGGTGAAGCCCTTGGTGATGAAGTCCAGCACTTCCTTTTCGCGCGCCGACAAAAGCTGCGGTTCACCCGCCGCCGCTTCCGTGCCGGCGGCGCCGCTGGAAACCGTATCCTGCCGGAAGCGCGCCAGCACCTGGCGCGCGATGATGGGGCTGATGGGGCTGCCGCCGCTGGCCAGGCTGCGGATCTCGTCGACGATCCTGGCCTGCGAGCTGTCCTTGAGCAGGTAGCCGGCGGCCCCCGCCTCGATGGAGCGCATCACGTGCGTTTCATCGCCGAAATTGGTGCTGACCATGATGCTGCAGCTGGGCCACTGCCGCGCGGCGGCGCGTATCACCTCAATGCCCGAGCCGTCGGGCAGGCCCAGGTCCACCAGCAAGACATCCACCGGCGGGCCCAGCAGCAGGGCGAGGCCCTCGGCTTTGGTGCCGGCCGTGCCGGCCAGCTTCATGTCCGGCGCGGCCAGCAGGGCGCGGGCCAGGGCGCTGCGAAAGCCGAGGTCGTCCTCCACGATGGCAACGTGGATGCGCGGGGCGGCCGAGCCCGGGGGCATGGTTTCTTCAGAGGGGTGGGGGTTGGGCGCTTGCATCTGGGTCCCATTGTGCTTTGGATTGGGGCGGGCCACGTAGCGCATTTGTGCTACAGGCAAAACCCGTAGGCATAGCTACCATTCTTTGCATCGTTCAATTGACCGAAAACGCCGGCGGATATGTGGCCGTTTTCTTCCTCTTTTGCCGCCTTGCGCAGAGAAAGCCCCATGAAAAGCCACGCCAGCATGAACCGTATCTACCGCCTGGTGTGGAATGCCGCTACAAACCTGTGGGTGGCGGTGGCTGAAAACGCCAAGGGGCAGGGTAAAAGCGGCTCGGCGCGCAACAAGGCCGCGCTGCTGATGCTGGTGCCGCTGTCGGCTTTGATGCATCAGGCCCGGGCGGCCGATGCGGCCAACGCCACGGTGTCCGCCGGTGCGGCCAGCGTGGCGACCGCAGGCAACACCACCACCATCAACCAGGCCAGCCAGCGCGCGGCGATCGACTGGACCAGTTTGTCGACGCGTGCCAACGAGGCGCTCATTTTCAACCAGCCCAATGCGCAGGCGATTGCACTGAACCGCATCACCGGCAGCAGCCCGAGCGAGTTGCTCGGCAGCCTCACGGCCAACGGCCAGGTGTTTATCCTGAACCCCAACGGCGTGCTGTTTGGCGCAGGGTCTCAAGTGAACGTGGGCGGCCTTGTCGCATCGACGCTCAGCATGAGCAATGCCGACTTCATGAACGGCAATCACGTGTTCACCGGTTCAGGTGGCTCGGTCGTCAATCAGGGCACGCTCAACGCCGCTCCCGGCGGTTATCTCGCGCTGCTGGCGCCCGAGGTGCGCAACGAAGGCGTGATGACCGCAAGTCTCGGCACTGCACTCCTCGCCGCCGGCAACAAGGTCACGCTGAACCTCGACAACGGCAGCCTGCTGGGCTACAGCATCGACCAGGGCGCGATCAACGCGCTGGCCGAGAACAAGCACTTGATCCAGGCCAACGGCGGCCAGGTGCTGCTCTCGGCCAAGGCCATGGACAGCTTGACCACGGCCACCGTCAACAACATCGGCGTGATTGAAGCGAAGACGCTGCAGAACAAAGCCGGCCGCATCCTGCTGATGGGCGACATGGAGGCGGGTACCGTCAACGTGGGCGGCACGCTGGATGCCAGCGCGCCCACAGGCGGCGACGGCGGCTTTATCGAGACCAGCGCCGCGCATGTCAAGGTCGCTTCCGGCGCGCGGGTGACAACCCGGGCCGCAACTGGCAAGACGGGAAAATGGCTGATAGACCCCAACGACTTCACCATCGCGGCCAGCGGCGGCGACATGACAGGCGCAGATGTGGTGGCAACGCTGGCCAACACCAACTTCGAAATCCAGACCGCGACCATGGGCAGCGCGGGTGGCAACGGCGACATCAAGGTCAATGAGGCGCTGGGCTGGAACAGCACGAACACCCTGACCCTGACTGCCGAGCGCAACATCGAGATCAACCAGGCCATCACGGCGGCCGCCGGCGGGCTGACGCTCAACGCCGTGGGCAGCATCAGCGCTCCGGCGGCGGTCACCGTCGGCACCTTCACGCTGGCGGGCGGCAGCTGGCGCCAGCTGGGCAGCCTGCCGGCCTTCTCCGCAGCGGACTTCCGCATCAGCGGCGGCACTTTTGTGCGTGCCCTGGGCGGCGACGGCAGCAGCGCCACGCCTTACCAGCTGGCCGATGTCTACGGCCTGCAGGGCGCGGGTTCCGCCGGCATGCTGGGTAAAAGCTACACGCTGGCCAACAACATCGATGCCTCGGGCACCAGCTTGTGGAATGGCGGCGAGGGCTTCAAGCCGATAGGTGACGGCACGACGGCATTCACCGGTAGCTTCGACGGGGGCAACCACCTTGTCAGCAACCTCACCATCAACCGGCCATTCAGCGACTACGTGGGCCTGTTCGGCTCCACCAGCGGCAGCGTGATCCGCAATGTCGGCCTGGTGGGCGGCAGCTTTGCCGGAAGCAGATACACAGGTGCACTGATTGGAAACAGCCAGAACAGCACCCTCAGCAATGTGTACGCCACCGGCGGCGTCAGCGGCAGCACCGAAGTCGGCGGGCTGATGGGCTGGAGCCAGAACGACACCATAAGCAATGCCTATGCCGCAGGCAGCGTAGGCGGCTGGACCCATGTCGGCGGCCTGGTCGGCACCAGCGCGGCCAGCACCCTCACCAACGTTTACGCCACCGGCAGCGTCAGCAGCAATGTTCAGGGAGGCTCCAGCGCCTCCCTGGGAGGCCTGGTGGGCTACAACCTCTACGGCATCATCAGCAATGCCTACGCCAGCGGCAGCGTGAACGGCAGTTACGACAACAGCGATTCCAACAGCCCTTACTTCGGTACCTATAGCAGCGACAAGGTCGGCGGCCTGGTGGGCGAGGACCTGGGCGGCACCGTCAGCAACGCCTACGCCACCGGCAGCGTGAGCGGCAACCGCTACGTCGGCGGGCTGGTGGGCTCCACTGTCCAGGGAGGCTATCGCAACGTTTATGCCGTCGGCAGCGTCAACGGCAGCACCAATGTCGGCGGCCTGGCGGGCAGCAACACGGGCAGCTTCACGAACAGCCTCTGGGATACCGGCACCACCGGCCAGGCCGGCAGCGCCGGTGGCACCGGCCTGAGCAGCGCCCAGATGATGCAGGCCGCCAGCTTCAGCGGCTGGGACCTGGCCACCGGCGGCGGCAGTGCTTCGGTCTGGCGCATCTACGAAGGCCATACCGCGCCGCTGCTGCGCAGCCTCATGACCGCGCTGGCGGTCACGGCCGATGACGTCTCCAAGACCTATGACCGCAGCACCGCCCTCAGCGGCGGCAGCTACACCCTCGGCAGCGGCGCGGACAGCAGCCTCATCTTCGGCACGGCCGCCTACGGCAGCACCGGCAGCCAGAACGTGGGCAGTTACAGCGTCGGCATCAGCGGGCTGTATTCCAGCCAGCAGGGCTATGACCTGAACATTCTCAACGGGACCGCCACGATCACCCCCGTCACGCTGACGCTGAGCGGCGCCACCGCGGCCGGCAAGGTCTATGACGGCACAACGGCGGCCACCGTCACCGGCGGGACGCTGGGCGGCGTTCTCAGCGGCGATACCGTGACGCTGAGCGGAAGCGGCACCTTCGACAACAAGAACGTGGGCAGCGGCAAGGCCGTGATCGCCGGCCTCTCCGGCGCCGACGGCGGCAATTACGTCGTGGCCGCGGGTGGCATCACCGCCGACATCACGGCCGCTACCTTGACCGTCAGCGATCCTTATCAGATCCTCGGCAAGACCTACGACGGCACGACGGCCGCCTCTTTCATTCTCATCGGCAGCATCGGCAGCGGCCTGAGCGGCGTTTTCAGCGGCGACAGGGTGACCCTGGCCGCCAGCTTTGACAGCAAGAACGCCGGCGGCGGCAAGACCGTGCGCTTTGGCGTCTCCGGCGTCGACGCCGGCAACTACGTCATGGCCGCAGGCAACACCATCGCCGCCACCAACGGTTTCATCTCTAGCGCGGCGTTGACGGTCAGCGGCACCACGGCCGCCAGCAAGACCTACGACGGCACCACCGGCGCCGCCGTCAGCGGCGGCACGCTCTCCGGCCTCATTGCCGGGGACACGGTAGGCCTGAGCCAGGTCGGCAGCTTCACGGACAAGAACGCCGCCGCCGGCAAGACGGTCAACTACTTCAGCAGCCTCTCCGGCGCCGACGCCGGTAACTATTCCATCGTTGCATCGGGCGCCGGCAGCACCACGGCCGACATCACGGCCGCCACGCTGACGGTCAACGGCACGGCCACGGCCGCGAACAAGACCTACAACGGCAGCACCGCGGCCAGCGTGAGCGGCGCCGCCCTGGACGGTGTTATCGGCGGCGACAGCGTGAGCCTGGGCGGCGCCTTTGACAACAAGAACGTGGGCAGCGGAAAGACCGTGACCCTGGGCCTCTTGGGCACCGATGCGCGCAACTACGTCATCGCCGCGGGCAGCACCACCGCCGACATCACGGCGGCCACGTTGACGGTCAACGGAACCACGGCCGCGAACAAGACCTATGACGGCACGACGGGCGCCACCCTCAGCGGCAGCCTGGGCGGCCTCGTCGTCGGCGACGCCGTGGCGCTCAACCAGAGCGGCACCTTCAGCGACAAGAACGCCGCCACCGGCAAGACCGTGAGCTACACCAGCAGCCTCTCCGGCGCCGACGCGGGCAATTACGTGCTGGCATCGGGCAGTGGCACAACCACGGCCGACATCAACCGGGCCAGCCTGACCATCAGCGGCATCACGGCGAGCGACAAGACCTACAACGCCAGCGACGCGGTGACTGTGAACACGGCGGGTGCTTCATACAACGGCTTGATTGCCGGCGACGTGGTGAGCGTGGTTGCGACAGGCTTGTTCAGCGACAAAAACGCCGGCGCCGGCAAGACGGTGAACCTGAGCAGCAGCTACAGCGGCGCCGACGCAGGCAACTACACCATCACCGGCCAGGCGACAACGACGGCCAGCATCAGCCAGGCGGCATTGACCGTCAGCGGCATCACTGCTGCCGACAAGATCTACAACGCCAGCGATGCAGCCACTGTCAACACGGCGGGTGCTGCCTACAACGGCTTGTTCGCTGGAGACGTGGTGAACGTGGCGGCCACCGGTTTGTTCACCGACAAGAACGCGGGGGCGAACAAAACCGTCAACCTGAGCAGCAGTTACACCGGCGCCGACGCCGGCAACTACGCGATCACCGGCCAGGCCACAACGACCGCCAGCATCAGCCAGGCTTCGTTGACGGTGACCGGCATCACCGCCGCCGACAAGACCTACAACGCCACCGATGCCGCCGCTGTGAACACGGCGGGTGCGAGTTACGGTGGCCTGTTCGCGGGAGACGTGGTGAACGTGGCCGCAACCGGCTTGTTCAGTGACAAGAATGCAGGCATCGGCAAAACGGTGAGCCTGAACAGCAGCTACAGCGGCGCCGACGCAGGCAACTACACCATCACCGGCCAGGCGACGACGACGGCCAGCATCAGCCAGGCGGCGTTGACCATCAGCGGCATCACCGCCGCCGACAAGACCTACAACGCCAGCGACGCGGCGACCGTCAACACGGCTGGTGCGGCCTACAACGGCCTGTTCGCCGGCGACGTAGTGAGCGTGGTGGCCACCGGCCTCTTCAGCGACAAGAATGCGGGCGCCGGCAAGACGGTGAACCTGAGCAGCAGCTATAGCGGCGCCGACGCCGGCAACTACGTGATCACCAGCCAGGCCAGCACCACGGCCACGATCAACCAGGCCGCGTTGACAGTGAGCGGCATCACCGCCGCCGACAAAACCTACAACGCCAGTGATGCCGCCACCGTGAATACGACGGGTGCCAGCTATAGCGGCCTGTTTGCCGGCGATGTGGTCGCCGTCAATGCCACAGGCCTGTTCAGCGACAAAAACGCGGGCACCGGCAAGACGGTGACCTTGAACAGCAGCTACGGCGGCGCCGATGCGGGCAACTACACCATCACCGGCCAGGCCAGCACCACGGCCAGCATCAGCCAGGCCGCGTTGACCGTCAGCGGCATCACTGCAGGCGACAAGACCTACAACGCCAGTGATGCGGCTACCGTCAACACGGCGGGTGCTGCCTATAACGGCCTGTTCGCCGGTGACGTGGTCAGCGTGGCGGCCACAGGCTTGTTCACTGACAAAAACGCAGGCACCGGCAAGACGGTGAATCTCAGCAGCAGCTACAGCGGTGCTGATGCGGGTAACTATGTGATCACCGGCCAGGCGACAACGACGGCCACCATCGGCCAGGCCACACTGACCGTCAGCGGTATTACGGCCGCTGACAAGATCTATGACTCCAACACGGCAGCCACCGTCAATACGGCGGGCGCCAGCTACACCGGCCTGTTTGCCGGCGACGTGGTGAACGTGTCGGCCACCGGTGTGTTCAGCGACAAAAACGCCGGCACCGGCAAGACAGTCAACCTGAGCAGCAGCTACAGCGGCGCCGATGCGGGCAACTACGCCATCACCAGCCAGGCCGGCACGACGGCCAGCATCCACAAGGCCGACCTGACGGTTCAGGCCACAGGCGCCAGCAAGGTCTATGACGGCAATACGGCGGCCACCGTCGCGCTCAGCAACAACGGCCTCGTGGGTGACGTGCTCACCGTGACCGGAAATGCCAGTTTTGCCGACGCGAACGCCGGCCTCAACAAGGCCGTCAGTGTCACCGGCATCGCCGTCGGCGGAACGGATGCCGGCAACTACAACCTTATCGGCGGCGGCAGCGCTTCCACCACGGCGAGCATCACACCGAAGCAACTGACCGTGACGGCCAACAACGACACGCAGATGGGCGGCAGCCCTTACAGCGGCGGCAACGGCGTCAGTTACAGCGGCCTCGTCACCGGGGACACGGCCGCCACCGTGCTGACCGGCAGCGTGGCCTACGGTGGAAGCGCGCAGGGCGCTTACCTGGCCGGTGAATACGACATCACTGCTGGCGGGCTGCTGGCCAACGGCAACTACAGCCTGCGCTTTGTGCAGGGCAAGCTGACCTTGAGCAGCGGAGACGCCGCCTCTGCGGCTTTGGGCGGTACGGCGCTGGTCGGTGCCTACCAGACTTCTCTCAACACTCTTTCGGGCGGAAGCTTTGCGCCCCGTGTGTCCGTGGACGACAGCAAGGGAACGGGTGAAGGCGGCGCCGCGGCTACGGCCCTCAATGCCGCGGCGGCGGAGGACGGCGGCAATTAGGGCTTGTCGGCAAGCCGGCCAGGCGGGCCGGCCTCGCCGATCGGCACCTCGGTGCGAGGCCACGTAGCGCATTTGTGCTACAGGCAAAACCCGTATGCATAGCTACCATTCCTTGTACCGTTGAATTGATCGAAAACGCCGGCGAACAAGTGGCGGTTTTTACCCTTTTGCGCCTCCGCGCAGAGAAAGCCCCCATGAAAAACCACGCCAGCATGAACCGCATCTATCGACTGGTGTGGAATGCCGCCCTGAAGCTGTGGGTAGCGGTGGCCGAGAACGCCAAGGGGCGCGGCAAGGCCGGCTCGGTGCGCAACAAGGCCGCGTTGCTGATGTTGGTGCCGCTGGCCGCCTTGATGCCGGATGTCCGGGCCGCCGATGCGGCCAATGCCACGGTGACGGCCGGTGCGGCCAGCGTGGCTACGGCAGGCAACACCACCACCATCAACCAGGCCAGCCAGCGCGCGGCGATTGACTGGACAAGCCTGTCGACCCGCGCGAATGAGGCGCTGGTCTTCAACCAACCGAATGCGCAAGCGATTGCGCTGAACCGGATCACGGGCAGCAGCCCGAGCGAACTGCTGGGCAGTCTCACGGCCAACGGCCAGGTGTTTATCCTGAACCCGAACGGTGTGCTGTTTGGTGCGGGATCTCAGGTCAATGTCGGCGGCCTGGTGGCTTCGACGCTCAGCATGAGCAATGCTGACTTTGAAGCCGGCAACTATAAGTTCACAGGTTCCGGCGGCGGCGCCGTCGTCAACCAGGGAACGCTCAACGCCGCGTCCGGAGGTTATCTCGCGCTGCTGGCACCTGAAGTCCGCAATGAAGGCGTGATGACGGCCAGCCTCGGCACTGCGCTGCTGGCCGCCGGCAACAAGGTCACGCTGAACCTCGACAACGGCTCACTCCTCGGCTACAGCATCGATCAGGGCGCGATCAATGCGCTGGCCGAGAACAGACAGCTGATCAAAGCCGATGGCGGCCAGGTGCTGCTTTCCGCCAAGGCCATGGACAGCCTGACGACCGCCACGGTCAACAACACCGGCATCATCGAAGCAAAGACGTTGCAGAACAAGTCCGGCCGCATCCTGCTGATGGGCGACATGAGCTACGGCACGGTGAATGTGGGCGGCACACTGGACGCCAGCGCACCCAACGGCGGCGACGGCGGTTTTATCGAAACCAGCGCGGCCCACGTCAAGGTGGCTGACAGCGCGGTGATCACCACCAGGGCGGCCGAAGGCCTGGGCGGGCAGAGCGGCAACTGGCTGATAGACCCGACCGATTTCACGATTGCGGCCAGCGGCGGCGACATGACGGGCGCGGCGCTCTCCGCGCAGCTGGCCAACAACGGCACGGTGACCATCCTGAACACCCAGGGCGCCAGCGGCACCGCGGGCGACATCAACGTCAACGACGCCGTGAGCTGGAGCGCCAACAGCATCCTGACCCTGACGGCCGGTCGCGACATCAACATCAACCGCGCCATCACCGCAACGGGTGTGAGCGGCGGCCTGGTGCTCAACTACAGCGGTGACTACAAGGTCAAGGCCCCGATCACGCTCAGCGGTGCCAACGCCACGCTGGCCATCAACGGCACCAGCTACACGCTGATCCACAGCATGGCCGAGCTGGACGCCATCGACAGCACCGGGCTGGGCGGCAAGTACGCGCTGGCCGGGGATCTGGATGCCCGCAGCACCACCTACAGCAGTGCGCTGGTGGGGCTTTCCAGCAGCAACTCCTTCCGCGGCACGTTTGCCGGGCTGGGGCACACCATCAGCAACTTGACGATCAATGCCAGCAGCACCAGCTACGTGGGCCTATTCGGCTACACCGACACCAGCAACGTGATCCGTGACATCGGGCTGGTGGGTGGCAGTGTCAACGGCTATGGCTACGTGGGCGCGCTGGTGGGCTACAACACTGGCAGCATCAGCAACGCCTACGCCACCGGCAGCGTTTCGGGACGCAGCTACGTCGGCGGGCTGGCGGGCAACAACACTGGCAGCATCAGTAACGCCTATGCCACCGGCAGCGTTTCGGGAAGCCAATACTTTGTCGGCGGGCTGGTGGGCCACAACGGCAGCAGCAGCGGCATCGGCAGCATCAGCAACGCCTATGCCACCGGCAGTGTCAGCGGCAACTCCGCCGTAGGCGGGCTGGTGGGCTACAACCGTTACGGCAGCAACATCAGCAACGCCTACGCCACCGGCAGCGTTTCGGGGGGCGACAACGTGGGCGGATTGGTGGGCCAGAACGACGCCAGCATCAGCAACACCTACGCCACCGGCAGCGTTTCGGGAAGCGTCTACGTCGGCGGGCTGGTGGGCATAAACTTCGGCAGCATCAGCAACGCCTACTGGGACACCAGCACCACTGGCCAGAGCACCGCGGTGGGCTCGGACTTTGGCAGGACCACCGCCGTCAACGCCATCGACAGCAACAGCGCTTACAGCCACGGCAGCTACGCCAACTTCGGCACCTGGAGCGAGACGGCCAGCGGCACGGGCGTGTGGGTCGCTACCGACAGCAGCGGCAAGGCCTGGGTGCTGATCGAAGGCAGCACCCGGCCCTTTCTGTACAGCGAATACAGCACCAGCATCCACAACGCGCACCAGCTGCAGCTGATGGCCCTGGACACCAGTGCCAGCTACACCCTGGTGAGCGACATTGATGCCAGCGAGACCAGTGGCAGCAACGCCAGCGGCATGTGGACCACGGCTGGCTTTGCGCCGGTGGGCAACAGCACGGCCGCGTTCACGGGCAACCTGGACGGCCAGAGCCATAGCATCTCGGACCTGACCATCAACCGCCCGGGCATGGACTACGTCGGCCTGTTCGGCCGCACCGGCAGCACCAGCGTGATCAGCAACGTCGGCCTCGCCGGCGGCAGTGTGTCCGGCGCCAACCATGTGGGCGGGCTGGTGGGTGAGAACGGCGGCAGCATCAGCAACAGCTACGCCAGTGCGGCGGTGGCGGGCAGCAGCAGGGTGGGCGGGCTGGCGGGCGACAACCTGGGCAGCATAGACAACAGCTACGCCAGCGGCGCGGTGGCAGCCACGGGCGGCTATGCGGGCGGGCTGGTGGGTTACAACGGCGCCGGCAGCATCAACGACAGTTATGCAGGCGGCAGCGTCAGCGCGGGCAGCAACGCCGGGGGGCTGGTGGGCTACAACCAGGGCGGCTCGGTCGGCAACAGCTTCTGGAACACCACGACCTCGGGCCAGGCCGGCAGCGACGGCGGCACCGGCATCAGCACGGCGCAGATGTTGCAGGCCGGCACCTTCAGCGGCGCGGGCTGGAGCATCGCGGGCAGCGGCGGCAGCACCGCGGTATGGCGCATCTACGAGGGCTATACCGCGCCGCTGCTGCGCAGCTTTATGGGCACATTGACGGTGACGGCAGGCAACGTCAGCAAGACTTACGACGGCAGCACCGCCGTCAACAGCAATTACACCCTCAGCAACAGCCATGCGAACACCAGCCTTATCCTCGGCACCGCCGCCTCCAGCACCAGCAGCAAGAATGTGGGCAGCTACAGCATCGGCATCAGCGGCCTGTATTCCCGTCAGCAGGGCTACGACCTGAGCTTCGCCGCCGGCACCGTCACGGTCACGGCGGCGACGCTGACGGTGAGCGGCACTGCGGCCTCGAACAAGACCTACGACGGCACGACCGCCGCCACCCTCAGCGGCAGCAGCTTGAGTGGACTGGTCAGCGGCGACACCGTCAGCCTGGGCCAGAGCGGAACCTTCAGCGACAAGAATGCCGCCACCGGCAAGACGGTGAGCTACATGAGCAGCCTGTCGGGTACCGACGCCGGCAACTACGTGCTCGCGTCCGGCAGCGGCACGACCACAGCCGACATCACAGCCGCTGCATTGACCGTCACCGCCAACGACGACAGCAAGACCGCCGACGGCACGGCCTACAGCGGCGGCAATGGCGTGAGCTACAACGGCCTCGTCACCGGGGATACAGCCGCCACCGTGCTGGCCGGCAGCGTGGCCTACGGCGGGAGCGCACAGGGCGCTTACCTGGCGGGTGAATACGACATCACCCCGGGCGGCCTGCTGGCCAATGGCAACTACAGCCTGCGCTTTGTGCAGGGCCGGCTGACCCTTGGCAGTGGAGATGCGGCCTCGGCGGCCCTGGGCGGAACGGCGCTGGTTGGCGCTTACCAGACCTCCCTCAACACGCTTTCCGTCGGCAGCCTGGTGCCTCGCGTGTCCGTGGACGACAGCAAGGGAACGGGTGAGGGCGGCGCCGCGGCTACGGCCCTCAATGCGGCTGCGGCGGAGGCTGCCGATCAGGAGGGTGGCAACTAGGGTCTGTCGGCAAGCCGGCCAGGCGGGTTGGTCTCGTCGAGCGTGACCTGGGAAGCGGGCGTTGTAGCGCATTTGTGCTACAGGCAAAACCCGTAGGCATAGCTACCATTCCTTGCACTGTTGAATTGATCGAAACGCCGACGAACAGGTGGCCGCTTTCATCGTTAACCACCGCGCGCAAAGAAAGCTCCCATGAAAAGCCACGCCAGCATGAACCGTATCTACCGCCTGGTGTGGAATGCCGCTTTAAACCTGTGGGTCGCGGTGGCGGAAAACGCCAAGGGGCAGGGCAAAAGCGGCTCGGCGCGCAACAAGGCCGCGCTGCTGATGCTGTTGCCGCTGGCGGCCTTGATGCCCGATGCCCGGGCCGCCGATGCGGCCAATGCCACGGTGACGGCCGGTGCCGCAGGCGTGTCCACCGCAGGCAACACCACCACCATCAACCAGGCCAGCCAGCGCGCGGCGATCGACTGGACCAGCCTGTCGACCCGCGCGAACGAGGCACTCATCTTTAACCAGCCCAATGCGCAGGCCATCGCCCTGAACCGGATCACGGGCTCCAGTCCGAGCGAGCTGCTGGGCAGCCTCACGGCCAACGGCCAGGTTTTTATTCTGAACCCGAATGGGGTGTTGTTTGGCGCGGGATCTCAGGTCAATGTGGGCGGCCTGGTCGCTTCTACGCTCAGCATGAGCAACGCCGACTTTATGGACGGCAAACATGTGTTCACCGGTTCGGGTGGTTCGGGTTCGGTCGTCAACCAGGGAACGCTCAACGCGGCGTCCGGCGGTTATCTCGCGCTGCTGGCGCCCGAGGTGCGCAATGAAGGCGTGATGACGGCCAGCCTCGGCACTGCGCTGCTGGCCGCAGGCAACAAGGTCACGCTGAACCTCGACAACGGCTCACTCCTCGGCTACAGCATCGACCAGGGCGCGATCAACGCACTGGCCGAGAACAAACAATTGATCCAGGCCAATGGTGGGCAGGTGCTCCTGTCGGCCAAGGCCATGAACAGCCTGGCCACGGCCACGGTGAACAACGCCGGTGTCATCGAAGCGAAGACCCTGCAGAACAAGGCCGGCCGCATCATGCTCATGGGCGACATGGAGACTGGCACGGTGAATATGGGCGGCACGCTGGATGCGAGCGCCCCTGACGGCGGAGATGGTGGTTTTGTTGAAACTTCTGCCGCCCATGTCAACATCACAGCAGGCACACGGGTGACCACACTGTCAGCTAACGGAAACAGCGGCACCTGGCTGATCGATCCGGTGGACTTCACCATTGCCGCCACCGGCGGCGATATCAGCGGCGCTACCCTTAGCAGCAATCTGGCATCAAACAGCGTCGTCACCATCCAGAGCAGCAGCGGCGCCACCGGCACCCTCGGCGATGTGAATGTCAACGATGCGGTGACCTGGAGCGCCAACAAATTAACCCTAAATGCCCAAAATAACATCAACATCAACGCCAATCTGAACGCGTCGGGCACGGCCCAACTCGCGCTGGAATACGGACAAGGCAGCGCAGCCGGCAGCGGCAGCAGCTACAGCATCAACAATGGCGCCAAGGTGAATCTGCCGGCCGGCAACAACTTCAGCACCAAACAAGGCAGCAGCGGAACGATGCTGGCCTGGACCGTCATCAATAGTCTGGGCAGCGCGGGCAGCACGACGGCAACCGATCTGCAGGGCATTAATGGCGGCCTGAACGGTCGGTATGTGCTGGGCGCAGATATCGATGCGACGATCACCAGCGGCTGGAATACAAGCGCGGGTTTTGCGCCAATAGGGGGTAGCAGCACCATGTTCAGCGGCAGCTTAGACGGCCTGGGCCATACGGTGAGCAATCTGACCATCAAACGTTCATCGGCCGGCTATGTCGGCTTGTTCGGCTACACGGGTAACGGTAGCGTGATCCGCAATGTGGGACTGGTTGGCGGCAGCGTGACCGGCGGTAGCTACGTCGGCGGGCTGGTGGGATATAACACCGGCAGCATCAGCAACGCCTACGCCACCGGCAGCGTGACCGGCGGCCTGGACGTCGGCGGGCTGGTGGGGATTAACCTCAACGGCAGCATCAGCAACGCCTACGCCAGCGGAAGCGTGACCGGCGGCGACGAGGTCGGCGGGTTGGTGGGGAGTCACACCGGCACCATCAACAACGTCTACGCCAGCGGCAGCGTGACCGGCAGTTACAGTTTCGTCGGGGGGCTGGTGGGCGTTAACCAGGGCACCATCGGTAACGCCTACGCCAGCGGCAGCGTGACCGGCGGCGGCTCCTTGGTCGGGGGGCTGGTGGGGTTTAATGCCGGCACCATCGGCAACGCCTACGCCAGCGGCATCGTGACTGGCAGCTCCGTCGTCGGCGGGCTGGCGGGGTTGAACGTCGGCACCGTTACCAACAGCTACTGGGACATCACTACTACCGGACAGGCAAGCAGCGCCGGCGGCACCGGTTTCACCAACGCCAACGCCTTTGCACAGAGTAGCTACAGCGGTTTCGATTTCGGCGCCACCTGGTGGATGTCAAACGCCAATACCCGCCCCTTTCTGCGTAGCGAATACAGCACCACCATCAACAACGCGCACCAGTTGCAACTGGCCGCGATGAATTTGGGGGCCAGCTACACGCTGGGCAGCAATATCGACATGGCCGAGCTGAGCCGGGCTTCGGGTATGTGGAATACCGCCACCGGTTTTGCGCCAATAGGGGATAACAGCACCATGTTCAGCGGCAGCTTCGACGGCCTGGGCCATACGGTGAGCAATCTGACCATCAATCGTTCATCGACTGGCTATGTCGGCTTGTTCGGCTACACGGGTAACGGTAGCGTGATCCGCAATGTGGGACTGACTGGCGGCAGCGTGACCGGCGGCAACGACGTCGGCGGGCTGGTGGGATATAACACCGGCAGCATCAGCAACGCCTATGCCACCAGCAGCGTGGTGGGCAGCAACTACGTCGGCGGGCTGGTGGGGGAAAACGACAGCAACGGCAGCATCAACAACGCCTACGCCAGCGGCAGCGTGACCGGCAATAGCTATGTCGGCGGGTTGGTGGGGCAGAGCGACGGCAGCATCAGCAACGCCTATGCCACCAGCAGCGTGGTGGGCAGCAACGACGTCGGCGGGCTGGTGGGCGTTAACTTCCGCGGCACTATCACGGCCTCCTTCTGGCTGAACAGCATCAGCACGACGGGAATCGGCTCGCAAGGCGGGACCATCGACAGCTTCAGCCGCGGCCTGAGCGCCAGCGAGGCCACCAGCGCCGGCACCTACAGCGCCGCAGGCTGGGGCGTGGCCACGGCCGGAGGCTCGTCCTCGGTCTGGCGCATCTATGACGGCAGGACCATGCCGCTGCTGCGCAGCTTTCTGACCGCGTTGACCGTCACGACCGGCGACGTCAGCAAGACCTATGACGGCACAACCAGCCTCAGCGACAGCTACACCCTGAGCGACAGCAGAGCCGACACCAGCCGCATCCTCGGCATCGCCGCCTACAGCACCAGCAGCAAGAACGTGGGCAGCTACGCCGTGAGCACCAGCGGCCTGTACTCCGGCCAGCAAGGCTACGACATCAGCTACGTAAACGGCGCCGCCACGATCACTGCCGCCACGTTGACGGTCAGCGGCACCACAGCCGCCAACAAGACCTATGACGGCACGGCCGCCGCCACCCTCAGCGGCAACCTGGGTGGCTTCGTCAGCGGTGACGCCGTGGCGCTCAGCCAGAGCGGAAGCTTCAGCGACAAAAACGCCGCCACCGGCAAGAGGGTGAGCTACACCAACAGCCTCTCGGGCGCCGACGCAGGCAATTACGTGCTGGCATCGGCCAGCGGCACGACCACGGCCACCATCAGCCAGGCCGCGCTGACCATCAGCGGCATCACAGCCGGCGACAAGACCTACGACGCCGGCACCTCAGCCACCGTCAATACGGCGGGCGCCAGCTACAACGGCCTGTTCGCCGGTGATGTGGTGAATGTGGCGGCCACGGGCCAGTTCAGCGACAAAAACGCAGGCGCCAACAAAACCGTCAACCTGAGCAGCAGTTACAGCGGTGCTGACGCGGGCAACTACGCCATCAGCAGCCAGGCCAGCACGACGGCCACTATCCACAAGGCCGACCTCACGGTTCAGGCAACAGGCACCAGCAAGGTCTATGACGGCACCACGGTGGCTAACGTCGCGTTCAGCAACAACGCCCTGGCGGGCGACGTGCTCAACGTGAGCAGCAGCGCCAGCTTTGCCGACAGCAACGCTGGCCTCAACAAAGCCGTCAGCGTCACCGGCATTGCCGTCGGCGGCTCGGATGCCGGCAACTACAACCTCATCAGCGGCACCACGGCCAGCACCACGGCGGACATCACACCGAAGCAACTGACCGTCACAGCCAACAACGACACGCAGATGAGCGGCGCGCCCTACAGCGGCGGCAACGGCGTCAGTTACAACGGCCTCGTTACTGGCGACACGGCCACTGCGGTGCTGGCCGGCAACCTGGCTTACGGCGGGAGCGCGCAGGGTGCTTACCTGGCGGGTGACTACGACATCACCCCGGGCGGGCTGCTGGCCAACGGCAACTACAGCCTGCGTTTTGTGCAGGGCCGGCTGACCCTCAGCGGTGGAGACGCCGCTTCGGTTGCGTTGGGCGGCACGGCGCTGGTTGGCGCTTACCAGACCTCCCTCAACACACTTTCCGGCGATAGCTTTGTTCCACGCGTAATGCTGGGCGATAGCAAGGGGAAGGGTGATGGCGACGATGCTGCGGCTGCGTCGGTCAATGCCGCCGCGGCGGAGGCCACAGACCAAAGCGGTGGCAACTAGGCAAACGCCCGGAAGTTGTGCACTGCTATTTTGATAGCGACGAGTGACCGCCATCATTGGGTTGCATCAAATCTTGTGCGAATCAAGGCGCAAAAGTCCTGAGGCTGTAGCGCATATGCGCTACAGACACCGGCGCCTGCAATTCGTACGATCACGGCAGAACTTCTTGCGCCGTTAGCAGCTTCTCCAAATTTCAATTGACTGAAAAGCGGGGCAAACAACTGCCTGTTTTGCCCTTACGCCAATTCGCCCTCCACAAAGCCCGATATGAAAAGCCACGCCAGCATGAACCGTATCTACCGACTTGTCTGGAATGCGGCTTTAAGCGTTTGGGTGGCCGTGGCTGAGAACGCCAAGGGACGCGGCAAGGGCGGCCCCGGCCATGGCGGCGTGGCAGGTTCCGAGCCGGCAAGCGGCTTTGTCCTCCATGCACGGTGCCGCGCGGCACTGGGACTGGTTCTGTCACTGGCCTTCGCGGTCACGCAGCAGGCCCAGGCCGCCGATGCGGCCAACGCCACGGTGTCCGCCGGTGCCGCCGGGGTAACAACTGTCGGCAACACCACCACCGTCAACCAGAGCAGCCAGCGTGCGGCGATTGACTGGACCAGTTTGTCGACGCGTGCCAACGAGGCGCTGGTCTTTAACCAGCCGAATGCGCAGGCAATTGCGCTGAACCGCATCACCGGCAGCAGCCCGAGCGAATTGCTCGGAAGCCTGACGGCCAACGGCCAGGTGTTTATCCTGAACCCGAACGGCGTGCTGTTTGGCGCGGGCTCGCAAGTCAACGTCGGTGGCCTTGTTGCCTCGACGCTGAGCATGAGCAACGCCGACTTCATGGACGGCAAGCATGTGTTCACGGGAACGGGTGCTTCGGGTTCGGTCGTCAACCAGGGCACGCTGAGTGTTGCGCCCGGCGGGTACCTCGCATTGCTGGCCCCTGAAGTGCGCAATGAAGGCGTGATGACGGCGAGCCTGGGGACGGCGCTTCTAGCCGCAGGCAACAAGGTCACGCTCAACCTCGACAACGGCAGCCTGCTGGGCTACAGCATCGACCAGGGCGCGATCAATGCGCTGGCCGAAAACAAGCAGCTCATCAAGGCCGACGGCGGCCAGGTGTTGCTCTCGGCCAAGGCCATGAACAGCCTGACCACCGCCACGGTGAACAACACCGGTGTCATCGAAGCGAAGACGGTGCAAAACAAGGCCGGTCGCATCCTGCTGATGAGCGACATGAGTTATGGCGCGGTGAACGTCGCGGGCACGCTGGATGCCAGCGCGCCGACCGGCGGCGACGGCGGTTTTATTGAAACCAGCGCCGCCCACGTCAAGATCGCCGACAGCGCGGTGATCACCACCAGGGCGGCCGACGGCCTGGGCGGGCAGAGCGGCAGCTGGTTGATAGACCCGACCGACTTCACGATTGCGGCGACCGGCGGCGACATGACGGGCGCGGCGCTCTCCGCGCAGCTGGCCAACAACGGCACGGTCACCATCCTGAACACCCAGGGGGCCAGCGGAACCGCGGGAGACATCAACGTCAACGATGTAGTCAGCTGGAACACCAACGGCGTGCTGACCCTGACGGCCGGTCGCGACATCAACATCAACCGCGCCATTACCGCAACGGGTGCGAGCGGCGGCCTGGTGCTCAACTACGGCGGTGACTACAAGGTCAAGGCCCCGATCACGCTCAGCGGTGCCAACGCCACGCTGGCCATCAACGGCACGAGCTACACGCTGATCCACAGCATGGCCGAGCTGGACGCCATCGACAGCACCGGGCTGAGCGGCAGCTACGCGCTGGCCGGGGATCTGGATGCCAGTGGCACCACCTACACCGGTGCGCTGGTGGGCGACAGCAACAACGCCTTCGCCGGCACCTTTGCCGGGCTGGGGCATACGGTCTCGCATCTGACTATCAATGCCGGCTCGCAATACAGCGTTGGTCTGTTCAGCCGGAACAGCGGGACGATCCGTGACCTGGGTCTGGTGGGCGGCAGCGTTTCGGGAAGTGGCTTTTATATCGGCGGGCTGGTGGGCTACAACATTGGCGGCAGCATCAGCAACTCCTATGCCACCGTCAGCGTTTCGGGAAGTGGCTTTTATATCGGCGGGCTGGTGGGCGTCAACTACCAAAGCAGCATCACGAACTCCTATGCCACAGGCACGGTAACGGGCAGTAGCAGTAGCAACTCTGTCGGCGGGCTGGTGGGCACCAACTACCACGCCAACATCACCAACTCCTATGCCACAGGCGCAGTAACGGGCAATAACGCCGTCGGGGGGCTCGTGGGCTACAACCAGTACGCCGCCAGCATCACCAATGCCTATGCCACAGGCGCAGTAACCGGCAACATTGGTGTCGGCGGGCTGGTAGGCAGCAACTTCTGGGGCATCATCGACACCACCTATGCCACCGGCCGCGTTTCGGGAAGTCGCAACGTCGGCGCGTTGGCCGGCGATAACGTCACCGGCGCGGTGACGGAATCCGACGCCGGCGGGGTGAAGGCCTCCTTCTGGTTGAACAGCGTCAGCACCACAGGCATCGGTGGTGGAAGTGGTCTGGTTGATGGCTACACCCGAGGCCTGACCGACATCGAGGCCAGCACGGCAAGCATCTATACCGCTGCGGGCTGGGATGTGGCCAGCACCGGCGGCTCCTCCTCGATCTGGCGCATCTATGACGGCAAAACCATGCCGCTGCTGCGCAGCTTCATGACCGCGCTGACCGTCACCAGCAACAACGTCAGTAAAACCTACGACGGCAGCACCGTCCTCAGTAACATTGGCTACAGCTTGAGCGACAGCAGCGCCGACACCAGCCTGATCCTGGGCACCGCCGCCTACAGCACCAGCAGCAAGAACGTGGGCAGCTACGCCGTGAGCACCAGCGGCCTGTACTCCGGCCAACGGGGCTACGACATCAGCTATGTGGGCGGCACCGCCGACATCACCGCAGCCACACTAACCGTTAGCGGCGGCAGCGCCGCCAACAAGACCTATGACGGCACGACGGCGGCTACCGTCAGTGGCGGCAGCTTGAGCGGACTGGTGAGCGGCGACACCGTGGCACTCAGCCAGAGCGGCAGCTTTAGCGACAAGAACGCTGCGACTGGAAAAACCGTCAGCTACACGAGCAGCCTGTCGGGCGCCGACGCGCGCAATTACGTGCTGGCATCGGCCGGCGGCACCACCACGGCCGACATCAACCGGGCGGCCCTGAGCATCAGCGGCATCACGGCGAGCGACAAGACCTACAACGCCAGCGACGCAGCCACCGTGAACACAGCGGGTGCCAGCTACAGCGGCCTGGTCGCCGGCGATGTGGTGAGCGTGGCGGCCACCGGCCTGTTCAGCGACAAGAACGCCGGCGTCAATAAAACCGTCAACCTGAGCAGCAGCTACAGCGGCGCTGATGCGGGCAACTATGTCATCACCGGCCAGGCGACAACGACCGCCAGCATCAGCCGGGCGGCGTTGACCATCACGGGCATCACCGCTGCCGACAAGACCTATGACGCCGGCACGGCCGCCACCGTCAACACGGCGGGCGCCAGCTATACCGGCCTGTTTGCCGGCGACGCGGTGAACGTGTCGGCCACCGGTGTGTTCAGCGACAAAAACGCGGGCGCCAACAAAACCGTGAACCTGTCGAGCAGCTACAGCGGCGCCGATGCGGGCAACTACGCCATCACCAGCCAGGCGAGCACCACGGCCAGCATCAACAAAGCCGATCTGACGGTTCAGGCAACTGGTGCCAGCAAGGTCTATGACGGCACCACGGCCGCCAACGTCGCGTTCAGCGGCAATGGCCTGGCGGGCGACGCGCTCAACATCACAGGCAGCGCCAGCTTCGCCGACAGCAACGCCGGTATCAACAAGGCCGTCAGCGTCACCGGCATTGCCGTCGGCGGGGCGGATGCCGGCAACTACAACCTCATCAGCGGCAGCAGTGCTTCCACCACGGCGGACATCACGCCGAAACAGTTGACCGTGACAGCCAACAACGACACGCAGATGAGCGGCGCGCCCTACAGCGGCGGCAATGGCGTGCGCTACAACGGCCTCGTTACTGGCGACACGGCCGCCGCCGTACTGGCGGGCAGCGTTGCCTACGGCGGAAGCGCGCAGGGCGCCTACCTGGCGGGTGAATACGACATCACCCCGGGCGGGCTGCTGGCCAACGGCAACTACAGCCTGCGCTTTGTGCCGGGCCGGCTGACCCTCAGCGGTGGGGACGCCGCTTCGGTTGCGTTGGGCGGCACGGCGCTGGTTGGCGCTTACCAGACCTCCCTCAACACGCTTTCCGGCGACGGCGTTTTGGCCGGCGCTTTCCTGGGCGACAGCAAAGGCAAGGGTGATGGCGACGCCGCGGCCGCGGCCATCAATGCGGCTGCGGCAGAGGCGGCCGGGCAGGACGGCGGTAACTAGGCGAGTGGCATGAAGTGGATTGCCCCCGGAACTGTCCCTAAAACTGGGGACATACAAGCCCATCAGCCTCTGCGACATTCCTGCCATTGCCAAACTTTCGACCTGGTACATATGTAGTATGGCCAGCCTGCCAATAGAGACAGAGAATCACGGGAGCCAGACGCTGGGACAGCCACGCCTTTTGCTCCCATGCCTGCGCCGCCAGAAAAGTACAACCAGTACCACCGAAATGAGAACAATGAAATTCAATTCCTTGCCCCTTTCCACCCTGACTTCGGCGCTGTTGCTGGCCATCCACGGCGGCGCCTGGGCGCAGACGCCGCCCGTGCCCGATGCCGGCCAGGTGCTGCGCGACCTGCGCCAGGCGCGGCCCGTGCCGCCGCAGGCCGCGCCGCTGCAGCGCATCGAGGAATCGGCCGACCTGAGCCAGAAAGGCGAGGCCAGTGTGCTGGTGAAGTCCATCGCGATCACCGGCAACCAGGAAATCCCGTCCGCCGAGTTGCAGCCTCTGGTGGCCGGCCTCATAGGGGCCGAGCGCTCGCTGAGCCAGCTCAATGCCGCCGCCAGGCGCATCACCGCCTACTACCGCAGCAAGGGTTTTGCCGTGGCCCGCGCCTACCTGCCCGCGCAGGACATCACCGACGGCGCCGTCACCATCAGCATCATCGAAGGCCGCATCTCCAGCCACAAGATCAACAACCAGTCGCTGCTCAGCGACGAGCGCGCCCAGGCCTACCTGGGCCAGGTCAAGGACGGCGACGTCATCAAGAGCGACCAGATAGACCGCGGCCTGCTGCTGCTGCAAGACACGCCCGGCGTGAGCAGCTCGCGCGCCACGCTGCAGCCAGGCGCGAGTGTCGGAACCTCGGAGCTGCTGATTGAAGTCAACCCCGCCAAGCCCTACAGCGGCAGCGTGGTGGCCGACAACTACGGCAGCCGCTACACCGGCGAATACCGCCTGGCCGGCACCTTCAACGTGGCCAGCCCGCTCAAAATCGGCGACCAGGTCACCGCCAATCTGCTGACCTCCGGCGACAACCTGAGCTTTGCCCGCCTGGCCTACCAGTTGCCCCTAGGCAGCGACGGCCTGCGCCTGGGCGCCGCCTATTCGGACATCCACTACAAGCTGGGCAAGGAATTCGAAGCCCTGCAGGCCCACGGCACCGCCACCAGCGCCAGCGTGTTCGCCGCCTACCCGTTCATCCGCAGCCAGTTCAAGAACCTCAGCGGCACGGTCTCGTATGAAGACAAGAACCTGAAGGACTATGTGGACGGCACCAACACCTACACGCCCAAAAAAGTCGGCGTCACCACGCTGGGTTTGTCGGGCAGCCTGCAGGACGCGCTGGGCGGCGGCGGCATCACCGGCCTGGACCTGTCGGTGGCTTTCGGCAACCTGAGCATCAACTCGCCCACGGCGCTGGCCATCGACAACGCCTCGGCCCAGTCCAACGGCAGCTACACACGCTTCAGCTACGGCGCCAACCGCCTGCAGCGTTTTACCGACAGCACCTTCCTGGCGCTTTCGGTGAGCGGCCAGACCGCCAGCAAGAATCTGGATTCGTCCGAGAAGTTTTCGCTGGGCGGCATCAACGGCGTGCGCGCCTACCCGCAGGGCGAGGCCAGCGGCGACGAAGGCTACCGCGCCACGGTGGAACTGCGCCACAACGTGATCCCCAACGTGCAGGCCACCGTGTTCTACGACGTGGGCAAGGTCACCATCAACCGCAAGCCCTTCGGCCCGCCGGCATCGAACAGCCGCAACCTGGCTGGTGTGGGCGTGGGCGTCAACGCCAGCCTGGGCCCGGTGCAACTGCGCTCATCGCTGGCCTGGCGCACAGACGGCGGTTTGCCGACGTCCATCCCGGCATCGGCGGCCAAGCGGCCCACGCTGTGGATGCAGGCTTCGGTGGCTTTCTGATTTAGCTCCCTCTCCCGCTTTAACTCCCTCTCCCTTGGGGAGAGGGCAGGGGTGAGGGTGACAGCGCTTCAATCACGCAAAGCCAGAAATCAAGCGCCGCCAGCCCCCATCCCAACCTTCCCCCAGCGGGGGAAGGAGCAAAACGCTTTAACGCCCTCTCCCAGAGGGAGAAGGAGCAGGAACCGCCGGCTCGGCCACCGGCGCCGAGAAATAACGCGCTGAAACCTCCAGCACACGCCGCGCGTTCACCTCCATATCACCGCAGGGCCGCCGCGGCGCCTGCACATAAAAAGGCCAGGGGGCGGACACGCGCGCCGGCTGCGGCCTGGCCTGCGGTGTGACGGGCGCCCGGGGTGCCCAGGCGGGCGGGTGGTGGTTTGACAGCAGCATCTCGGTCCTTCGTTCTCATTGGGTTGGGTATTGGGGTGAAGCAATACTACTGTACATTCATACAGTTATCCATTCTGATTTACCCATGGAAACAATGAGCTCGCAGGACCTCGCGGAGCGTTACATTATTTGGCGGGGGGTGCGTGAGGCACCCCCCGTAAAAAAAACCAGATTCGGGAGGAAATCCATGAAGCCACTCACAGGCCTTGACACAAGCAGCCCTGACATGGGCAACGCCGGCGCGCCCCTTGCGCCGGCGCAAGACTCCAGCTACCAAACCGACGCCACCCACCAGCTGCGCGTGGAGTTCACCGGCTCCGGAAGCGAATACTTCCGGATCTGGATCGTGAACCTGCTGCTGCTCATGGTGACCCTGGGCATCTATTACCCCTGGGCCAAGGTGCGGCGCCTGCGCTACTTTTACGGCAACACCGTGGTCGGCGGCGAGCCGCTCGGCTTTCACGCCAATCCCGTCAAGCTGCTCAAGGGCTACTTCCTGGTCGGCGTGCTGTTCTCGCTGTATTCGGCCGCGGGCAAGTTCTCGGCCACGGCGGGCTTTGTGGCTTTCCTGATCGTCGCGGCGCTGTGGCCCGCGTTGCTCAAGTCCAGCATGCAGTTCCGCATGGCCAACACCAGCTGGCGCGGCCTGCGCTTCGGCTTCAGGGGCTCGCTGGCCGGCGCCTACCGCGCCGTGCTGCCGCTGTTCGTGCCCGGCATGGTGATCCTTGCCGCGCTCACGCAGGTGGCCGACCCCGAGAAGCCGCCCCTGTGGTACCTCAAGACCCTGGGCGTGGTGCTGCTCGTCTTTGTTGCCGTGGCGCCCTGGCTGTTCTGGAACCTCAAGCAGTACCAGCACAACCACTACGCGCTCGCCTCCCTGCAGACCACCTTCAAGGCGACGCTGGGTTCCTTCTACAAACTGTTCTTCAAGATACTGGGCATCGCGCTGCTGCCGCTGCTGCTGTCGGGCGGTGCTATCGGCGCCATGTTTTATGCGATGAAGGCCGGCGGCATGCAGGGCCGGCCTTCCGCCGGCCTCATCGTGATCCTGGGCCTGCTTCCGCTGGCCGTCATGATGGCGCTGCTGGTGATGGTCAAGCCCTATGCCGTCGCGCGTTTCCAGGACCTGGTCTGGACGCGCACCGGCAACACCTCGCTGCGCTTTGTCAGCCGCCTGCGCTTTGGCGCGCTGCTGTGGCTCACGCTCAAGAACTGGCTGCTGGTGATCCTGACGCTGGGCCTGTACTGGCCCTTCGCGGCCGTGGCCCTGGCCCGCCTGCGGCTGGAGGCCGTGACGGTGAAGACGCGCGTCAGCCCCGACACCCTGCTCAGCCACGTCGGTGCGGTCGAGGGTGACGCGGCCGGCGAGGCCGGCGGCGACCTGTTCGGCCTTGACATCGGCTTTTGATGCCCATGCCGGACACCGCGCCACCCTCGATCGCCGCCAGCTACTTTGACGGCACCAGCGCCCGCGCGCGCGCCGTCATGCTGCGCCTGGAGGGCGATGCGCTGCTCATCAGCGGCGAGGGCATAGAGCGCCGCGTCCCGCTGCGCCAGGTGCAGTGGCCCGAGCGCACGCGCCACGGCATGCGTGTGGCCCATTTCACCGGCGGCGGCTCCGTGCAATGCGCCGACGCCGCCGCCTGGGACGACTGGAGCCGCGGCAGCGGCCGGCGCGAATCGCTGGTGGTGACGGCGCAGCAAAGCTGGCGCTGGGTGCTGGCCAGCGCGCTGGCGCTGGTGCTGCTCATCGTGGCCATCCAGCAATGGGGCGTGCCCGTGGCCGCCCGCGCCGTGGTGGCCCTCACGCCGCCCAGCGTCGACAGCTCGCTGGGCGAAACCTCCCTCAGCGTGATCGACGAACACCTGATGCGCCCCAGCCGGCTGCCCGCGGCCGAGCAGGCGCGGCTGCGCGAGGCGCTCGCCAAAGCCGTCGCGGCCCTGCCGCCCGGCAGCGTGCCGCCGTGGCAGCTGGTGTTCCGCCGCAGCCGCATAGGCCCCAACGCCTTCGCGCTGCCCGGCGGCACCCTGGTGATGACCGATGAGCTGGTCGAACTGGTGGGCCGCGACGACAAGGTCATCACCGCCGTGCTGGCGCACGAGCTCGGCCACGTGCGGCACCGCCACGGCCTGCGCATGCTGGTGCAGGCCACTGCCCTGGGCGGGCTGGCCGCCATCGTGGTCGGCGACTTCAGCACCGTACTGGCCGGCGTGCCCGTGCTCATGGGACAGGCCAGCTATTCACGCGACGCCGAACGCGAAGCCGACCAGGAGGCCGTGCGCATTCTCAAGGCCGCGAATATTTCACCGGACGTCATGGTGACCCTGTTCGAGAAGATAGCCGCCTACAGGCACAAGACCGGCGAGCCCGGGCAATCGCCAGGAAACACGCCTGAAAAAGAACCGGAACAAGGCGGCAAAACCGCCGAAGAAGGCAAGGCGCCCAGCGCCGACTCATGGCTGGGCATCGCCTTCGCATCGCACCCGGCCGACGCCGAGCGCGTGCAGTTTTTCAAAGACGCGGCGGCCGCGCGCTAGCGCCCCGCTTCAACTCCCTCTCTCCAATTCAACGCTCTCCCCCGCTGGGGGATGGCGGGGGTGGTCTGCAAGACGGGGCTGACGGCCTTTGAAATACGCATGGTGAAACACACGCGCCGCCGGCCCCCATCCCGACCTTCCCCCAGCGGGGGAAGGAGCAAAACCCACTCCCCGCTTTAACTCCCTCCCCCGCTGGGGGAGGGTGGGGTGGGGGCCGGCGCCGTCAAACACACACGCCCCGACACCCAGGCACAGCCGGCCGCATCGCCCTTCTCACAAACACATGACAAGCCAACACGATCTCAAGATCACGAGCCAACTATTTTCAATAAATCGTCACAAGATTGCCCGCGAAAAGACAATGTGAACTCGCGCTTTTTGCAGGCCTTGCCTAAGCTCTGGCTCAAGACGTGTACCACTTAGAGGTTACTGAATGGTATGAGTCCAGGGGAAAGTTAATGGAAAAGGCGTCTCTTATTTCAAAAAAAGTACAACTTAAGTAAAAGTTGAAGCAGAGACGGATACAGGCAACACGGTGGGTCCACAGCGCCAGGCTTGTATCGCGAGACGCCAGTTGATGAAGCAGCGAGCGAACCTGCATGAGCGCTTTGGCATCCCTCCCGCCGCGGGGCGGCTCCCACCCCGCAAGCCATTTGAAGGCCGCACGGCCCTCTGCTTTCCGCGCCGGCGGCTTTTTCGGCGCCGCCACACCCCCCCGCCCGTCAAGGGCGCACACCCCCACCACAAGGAAACCCGCCATGACGCAGGACAGCACCCCCATGCCCGCCGACAAATTCACCATCCTGGGCAAGCTGGCCTGGCTGTGGATGAACTCCCCGCTTCACCGCGACTGGCCCGTCGAACTGCTGAGCCGCTTCGCGCTGCCGCCGATTGAACTGGGCCAGTACCTGCTGCTCGAGCGCGAGGGCATGCCCATTGCCTATTGCAGCTGGGCCCACCTGGACAGCCGGGCCGAGGCGGACTACATGCTCAATGCCTCCAACATCGCGCTGGCCGACTGGAAGGGCGGCGACCACCTGTGGTTTGTCGACTGGGTCGCGCCCTTCGGCAAGGCCGATTCGCGGGAACTCAAAAACCGCCTGGCCGACAAATTCCCGACCTCGGTCGCGCGCGCCATACGCGTCAAGCGCGGCAGCCGCACGGGGCGGGTCATGGAGTTCAGGGGCCGCGACGTCGACAGGCAGGCCGCGCGCGAACTGCTGTCCGGCTATTACCGCGATTTCCTGGCAGGCGTCCAGGCGCAAAAGACGCACCAGGTGCGCATGAAGAAAAAAACCGGGCAGCCCGCCCATGCCGTTGAGACGGTTCTGTAAATCCGGGCCGCAGCCTATTCCATTTATTGAAGGAGACAAACCATCATGACGACACCGACACCTATTCTCTGGTTCAATGATCCGCTTCGCGCAGTCAAGGAAAAATACCAACTCAAGCTGTACAAAAAGCTGCTGGAGCCGACCAACCCCTACTCCTACTACAACAACATGGACCGGATGCTGAATCTGGTCTACCGGTATTACACGCTTGACGGGCTCAACAATCGCATCAAGAACGCGGAAGTTGCGCACCTTGCGCCCAGGCTTAATTACCTGTACGAAGCGCAAACCAATATGGTGTCCCAGTACTTCTGGGCCACCACCGCGATACTGGGTGTGGGCTACAACATCAACCGGCCCCAGCTGGTCGCGCGAGACCCCTCCGACAGGGTTATTGCGGGCCTGCAATTGGCGCGTTCCATCGTCAATGCCATAGACGAGACGTCGCTGATGTTCGCGAATGACCTGCGGTGGTCCTACAAGAGGTTTGGAAACCCTCGGTATACGTCTGGGTTCAAGCCTGCTGAACGTCCCCCCATAGCCTTTCACGTCGCAAGCAACCGCGCGCACGATGTTGGGCAGGGGATCATGATGGAGAACGTGCGACCCCCCTTGATATCCCCCCTCCTGAGGGTTCCACCACCGCCGCCCCGACTGGCGGGGCCGTCAGACACGCTGTATACGTCTTCTGTTCTTCCTGCTACGTATGTTGAGGGACTTTCTCCTGGGTTGCCGCCGGCTGCGGCGGCGAACTTTGGACGACAGCGCTCGCCGGGGATCAGCCCGGGGGTGATAGCCCCCCTAGTCGGCCAACCTGTGAATCTAGCCTCGTTGCAAGCTCCACCAGCTCCGCCGTCACCAGCAGGCAACGGAGGCGCTTCATCCAACGTGGGAGGGGCGTCCGACGTGGGGGCGCAATCCAACGTTGCATTCGATCCCGAGAAAGCCTCGCAGCGCAGCAACATCAAAAACTATCGCGACTGGCACGGCACTTTTGGCAGCGCCGTTTTTTCGCTGAATGCCTTTCTTGCGGTGGGTGTGCAGATAGGGCTGATTGTCCGCGCCGCCACGAAAGAAGACAAAGACAGGAGCGGCGCCGAGATCGCATCAGCGGCCCTAGGGCTGGCGGGGGCCTCGGCCAATATCTTTGCCAACGGCTTTAAATCCCTGGATACCTTTGGGAAGACCCTGGTGTCCAAACCAGCGATCCCGGGCCCCGTAGCAGATCCATATAAAGACCAAAGAGTGGAAGGCCTCCCAGGTAAGGCGAAGAGATGGAAGCCCACAACAAGCAAGGGCTTTGGCCTCGCGGGCACCTATGCGGGTGGGCTTATCAATGGGTTGGCAGGCATTTATGCGCTGACGCCTTACTTTTTTGATGACAGGCTGACCACTGAGCAAAAAGGAGTGATAGGGGCGGAATTCAGTGCCCAGGTCACCGCGAGCGCGCTGCAGATGGGGGCAAATAGGTGGCTGGCGCAAACAGTGTCGTCGGCGAGTGCGTATGCCAAGTCGGGTGAAGTGCTTACTGAGGTTGCGGAGAGTGCTGTCGAGGACGGTTATCTCCTGGAGGCCGCTCGAAGCGTGCGCCTGGCACGTCTGGCGGGCCCCGGTGCACTTGCGGTGTTGGGCGCTCTGATGGCCGTGACGAGCCCGCTGGAGATTTATGCCTTGATCAAGCAAGGCGAGTATGCCGACGAACTTGACAAGCTGGACAGTCATGGCTACGCCGGCAACAGCCTGCTGGCGGATTTCTACCGCGGAAAAAACAAGGTGCAGGGCGGTATTTTCGCGGCGAACACGACCCTGCAAATCGTCAGTTCGATAGCCGTGCTCGCGTGCATGATTACCGGCGGCATCGGGGCCGCCGTTGCCGTTCCTGTGGGCCTGGCGATGGCGCTTGTCGGCTCGGTGTTTACCTGACCCGGCATCCCCAAACAAGTTCGAATACAAACTACCGAATGACTACAAAACACCCACGCTGTCGTTGGCCGAACTGAAGGTCTACTCCAACGGACAGGAAGTGGCAGGAGGGAAACCCGGCGTGGTCGGTGCCGACTGGGTCCTGAACGGTGCCTGGAGCCCCATCAATACCGAGGAAAACTCTTCCGTTGCCTTGACCGATGGCCGCGTGGGTCAGGGCGTTCCGCTGGCCTCGGCGAAGGCTGATGTAACTTCGTTTGGCTACCGTCAAGAAGCAGTGGATCTTCACGCCCGCGCTCAATTACAACGGCACGGTCAACCTCAGTTATGACGTCAGTGACGGTATCGCCAACACGGCGGCCACGCAAAGCTTCACGCTGGCGGCGGTCAATGATGTTCCCACACTGACGGCATTTGCGGCGGCGGTGGCGACGACCAACAAAAACAGCGAGGCCGTCATCACGCTGGCCCAACTGCTGGCCCAGGGCAACGAGGCCGACGTGGATGGTACGGTGGACGCCTTTGTCATCAAGGCCGTGAGTAGCGGGACTTTGCGCATAGGGACGTCGGCCGCGACAGCCACGGCCTGGAATCTCACCACCAACAACACGGTGGACGCAAACCTCAACGCCTACTGGACACCGGCATTGAATGCCACCGGAACGCCCATCGCGTTTACTGCCGTAGCCAGGGACAACGGCGTTGCCGTATCGGCCGCGGCCGTCCCGGCCAAGGTGGCGATCAACAATTTGCCCACGGGCACGGTGACGATCAGCGGCACCGTCGCGCAGAACCAGGTCCTGACTGCGAACAATAGCTTGTACGACGCGGACGGAATCAAAGACGGCTTGGTGAGCTACCAATGGCTGGCCGACGGGGTGCTGATTGACAAAGCCACCGGCTCTACGCTGACCCTGGGCCAGGCGCAGGTGGGTAAGGCCATCAGCGTGCGAGCCAGTTATACCGACAAGCTGGGCACGCCAGAAAGCGTCACCAGCACTCCCACGGGGAAGGTCGGTGATGTCAATGACCTGCCTAAGTTGGAGGGTAGCCCAACCGTGCTGGCGATCGGCACGGAAGACATTCCCTACACCATTACCGAGGCCGACCTGTTGGCCGGCTTCACCGATGCGGATGGCGATCAACTGTCGGTAGTCAACCTGTCGGCTAACCCGGTGGGCAAGTCCCTGGTTTTTGGTGGCGCCAACAGGAGCTGGACATTCACGCCTCTGGACGATTTCTCCGGAAAGGTCGTGCTGAGCTATGGAGTCAGCGATGGCAGAGGAGGCATCACCACAGCCTCGCAAACCTTCACGCTGGCACAGGTCAATGACCCGGGTACGGTGGTCCTGCAGCGTACCGCGGGAGACGTGGAGGGCGTGGGGAATCTGGCCGCCGGCAGCACTGTGCACCAGGGCGACACCTTGACCAGTACCGTGACCGATAGGGATGGTTTGGCAACCACCTCGAACTACAAGTACCAGTGGCAAAGCTCGGTGGACGGCGTCAACTGGAGTCCCATTGCCGGGGCCACGGCCAAGAGCTTCACGCTGACTGCCGACCAGGCTGGCCCATTTCTTACCAACCCTGGCCAGAGGGTACGCGTTTCCGTGAGCTACACCGACGATAAAAAATTCTCCGAAAGTGTAGTCAGTGAAGCCACCGCTGCCGTCAACAAAAAAATGGTCGGAACGGAAGGCAAGGACGTCCTGTCTGCCAGCATTATGAACAGCGACCTTTTCGGCTTGGGAGGTGATGATTATCTGAAGGGTAATGAGGGCAACGATTGGCTTTTTGGTGGCGACGGCAAGGACACCCTGTACGGTACCCTTGGCAATGACATGCTCTATGGCGGGAATGGCGACGATTTTCTGTCGGATGAGTCTGGCGAAAACAAGCTGTACGGCGATGCCGGCAATGACACGCTGATCGGCGGTAGCGGCAATGACGAGCTGAACGGTGGTGGCGACAATGACACCATATACGGCGGAAACGGCAATGACCTGCTGCGCGGCGACAGTGGCAACGACCTCCTGTACGGCGGAGCAGGCGACGACACGCTGGCGGGCGGGGCAGGTTCGGATACCTACACTCTCTATCGCACCGAAGGGTCGGATGTGGTGCAGGAAGAAGATGCGACGGCCGGCAGCATCGACACCCTGGTCATGGGCAATGCCAAATTCAACGAGTTGTGGTTCAACAGGGTGGACAAGGCGGGCAACGTGAATTTCTTGGGAAGCGACCTGCAAATCAGCATCATGGGCACCACCGACAAGGTGACTTTGAGTAATTGGTACCTGGGCAGCCAATACCACGTCGAGCAGTTCAAATCCGGTGACGGCAAGACCCTGCTGGACACGAAGACGGGTACGAATGCGATGACGGATCTGGACCTGCTGGTGCAGGCCATGGCCGTCTTTGGTACCCCGTCAGGCGCAACCACAACCATATCCGCGCTGCCGGACAGCGCCCAGAAAACCGCACTCACGAATGCACTAGCCGCCAATTGGCATTGAAGGTGCTTGGGCCGCGGCGCAAGCGCGGTGGTTGAGGCGGTCAACCGGAGGCCGGGCTGAAAAGCCCGGCCTCCGTACGCATGGCGTTGCGGCCTTTATTTCTTCATCTCGTCCTTGCCCATCGCATCTTTGCCCATGGCGTCTTTTTTCATGCCGTCCTTGGCCATGTGATCTTTCTTCATCTTGTCTTTTTTGGCCATGGCCATCTTGTCGTCGTCGTGCTTCATGCCGTCTTTGGCCATGGCGTCCTTGCCCATGGCATCTTTGGCCATCGCGTCCTTTTTCATGCCGTCCTTTTTCATGCCATCCTTTTTCATGCCATCCTTGGCCATGGCGTCCTTGCCCATGGCGTCTTTTTTCATGGCGTCCTGCGCCAGGGCGCTGCCGCCGGCGGCGAGCAGGCAGGCTGAGAGGAGAGCGGCGGTCAAAGTCTTGGTGTTGATGTTCATGATGGTGTTGTCCTTGATGAAAGAATGTTGGAAAGTCGTTGAGAAAAAACGGCAAGGTTTGAAAAATGCATGAGCGCCTTGCCTGCGTTGCGGGGCCTCTGAGCGAACTCAGCTGCCTCCGAACCAGTTGTAGCCCTGGTCTTCCCAGTAGCCTCCAGGGTAGGTGTTGGTGACAAAAATCGCCTGGATGTGTTTCGGGTTCTTGTAGCCGAGCTTGGTGGGCATGCGCAGCTTCATCGGAAAGCCGTATTTGGGCGGCAGCACCTGGCCGTCGTAGGTCAGCGCCAGCAGGGTTTGCGGGTGCAGGGCGGTGGCCATGTCTATGCTGGTGTAGTAGTCGTCGGCGCATTTGAAGCCGACGTACTTCGCGCTGGTGTCAGCGCCGACCTTGCGCAAAAAATGGAAGAAGGGCACGCCGCCCCATTTGCCGATGGCGCTCCAGCCTTCGACGCAGATGTGGCGGGTGACCTGGTCGGCCTGGGGCATGGCGCGCAGTTCGGGCAAAGACCATTTGCGCCTGTCGGCGACCAGGCCGGCGACTTCCAGGCGCCAGCTTTCTGCGTCCACTTCGCGCACTTCGTCTTCGCCGTAGTAGGCGTTGAAGGGAAAGGGCCGCGTGATCATGGAGTCGGGGTAGGTAGGCGCCAGGCGATTCGGGTCGAAGAGCAGGCCCTGCACGTCGTCGTTGATGCGCGAGATGCGGGTGAGTGCGGTGTTGACGGCTTCGCTGTCGTCGAGCACGCAGCCGCTCAGCATGGCCAGGCCACCCAGGGTGAGCGAGCCGCGCAGAAAGTTGCGGCGGGCCTGGGAGAGCTTGTTGGCTGTGGCGATGCGGTCCACGGCTTCCTTGAGCACAGCGTCGCTGTCGACATGGTGAAGGCGCCTGGGGCGTTGGATGTTCATGGTGTTTCCTTGAGGCTTGCGGGGTGGCTCAACGCCCGCGCAGCATGTAGACCAGTGTTTTGGGTACCAGCGCCACCATCACGAGGTGGACCACCACAAAGCCGGCGAGCGCGGCCATGGCAAAAAAGTGGACAAGGCGCGCGCCCTCATACCCGCCCATGAGCTCGCGCAGCAGCGGGAACTGCACCGACTTCCACAGCACCAGGCCTGAGAGCACGATGAGCACGCTGTCGGCCATGACAAACAGGTAGGCCAGGCGCTGCACCATGTTGTAGTGGCGCGGGTCGGCATGGGCCAGCTTGCCCTTGAGCGCGGCGAGCAGGTCGGCAACGATGCCCCGGATGGAGAGCGGAAAGAATTTGTGGAACAGCCGCCGCGTGAAGATATTGAAGGCCAGGTAAAGCAGGCCATTGAAGAACAACAGCCACATGGCGGCAAAGTGCCATTGCAGGGCGCCGCCCAGCCAGCCGCCCAGCGTGAGGTCCTTGGGAATGCTGAAGCCCAGGAAGGCAGTGGCGTTGTAGATGCGCCAGCCGCTCATCATCAGCACCACCACGGCCAGCGCGTTGAGCCAGTGCATGGCGCGTAGCCAGCCGGGGTGTATGGCCTGTTTGCTTGGGTTCATCAAATGTTCCTCGGAATTGGCCGCGATGTCCGGCGCCTTCGTCCAAAAAGAGGAAGAGGCCGGGATTTCCACCGCAGTCTTGCTGCGTGTTACGGTTTGGTCGGGCCAGGCGGGCGCTTCTTACACCCATGTCGAATTTATTTGCAGGCAGAATCGGTGAAAGCTTCCCGCCACCACCCGTACCCCACCCAATGAGCCGCTTCAAACGACTGTTCGCCGTGTTGGCCTTCCTGGGCCTTTTGCTGGCGGTGTTCCAGCTTTCGGGCCTGCGGGACAACTTCAGCCTGGCGTTTTTGCACCAGAAGTTTCTGGACAACGAGGCCAGCGGGCTGCTGATTTTTGTGGCGCTGTTCGCGCTGGGCAATTTGATCCAGATACCCGGCTGGATCTTTCTGGCGGCCGCGGTGCTGGCGCTGGGCGAGATGTGGGGCGGCTTGGCAACCTACCTGGCGGCGGTGGTTTCCTGCGCTTTCACCTTCTGGCTGATACGCCTGCTGGGCGGCGATGCCTTGCGGCAGATCAAGGGCCGATGGGCGCAACGCGTGCTCGCGCGGCTCGACGCGCGGCCGGTGGCCAGCATCGTGGTGCTGCGCATGCTGCTGCAGACCGTGCCGGCGCTGAATTACGCGCTGGCGATGTCGGGCGTGAAGTTTCGCGATTACATGGTGGGCACGCTGCTGGGCCTGCCGCTGCCGATCGCGCTGTACTGCGTGTTTTTTGACTACCTGGCGCGGGTGTTGAAGGTGCCGGGGTATTGAGGCTTATGCGTTCCGGGGCCTTGCGTGTGCGACGGCCGCAGCCCTCTCCCAGAGGGAGAGGGTGCAAGAAGGGGAGGTGGCTGCATATTTTTTGTGGGGCCTTACTCCCTCTCCCCCTGGGAGAGGGTTGGGGTGAGGGCCGGCGGGGGGCGATACGCTGCAGCGTCAGGCAGGACCCGGGCACACCGGAAGCAGCAGCAGGGGCGCACGCCATGCCGGCATGGCCCGCACGCCGACTTACAACACCTTGCTCAAAAAGCGTTTGGTCCGTTCTTCCCGCGGGCTGTCGAAGATTTCCGATGGCGTGCCTTCCTCGACCACAAGGCCTTCGTCGATAAACAGCACGCGGTCGGCCACCTGGCGGGCAAAGCCCATTTCGTGGGTGACGACGACCATGGTCATGCCTTCTTCGGCCAGGGCCTGCATGACGGCAAGCACCTCGCCGACCATTTCGGGGTCCAGCGCGGAAGTCGGTTCGTCGAACAGCATGATGCGCGGCTGCATGGCCAGCGCGCGGGCAATCGCCACGCGTTGCTGCTGCCCGCCGGAGAGCTGGTTCGGGTAGGCGTCAATCTTGTCGAGCAGGCCGACCTTGATGAGCAGCTCGCTGGCGCGGTTGCGCGCTTCCAGCGCCGTGAGCTTGCGCACCTTGGTGGGCGCCAGCGTGATGTTCTCCAGCACGGTTTTGTGCGGGAACAGGTTGAAGCGCTGGAACACCATGCCGATTTCGGAGCGCAGGGCGTCGACGTCGGTCTTGGGCTCGTGCACCGAGACGCCGTGCACGAGCACTTCGCCGCCGCTGGCGTCTTCCAGGCCGTTGAGGCAGCGCAGGAAGGTGCTTTTGCCGGAGCCGGAAGGGCCGATGACGCAGACGACCTCGGTGGCCTTGATGGCGCAGTCGATGCCGCGCAGCACTGGCGTGTGGCCGAACTGCTTGGTCAGGCGCTTAACGTGAATCACCTCGTCCATAACGAGCCTCCAGTTTCTTGACGAGGTAAGCCAGGCCCAATGTCAGCACCCAGTACATGACGGAGATGGTGAGGTAAGGCTCCCAGTAGCGTGAGTAGGCGCCGGCGACGGTGCGCGCGGCGTAGGCGAGTTCGGCGAGACCAATCGCCGAGATCAGCGACGAGTCTTTGAGCAGCGCGATCGCGTTGTTGCCCAGCGGCGGCAGCATGCGGCGGAAAGCCTGCGGCAGCACGACGTGGTACATGGTGCGCGGGAACGACATGCCCAGCGAACGCGAAGCTTCGACCTGGCCCTTGTCGATGGACTGGATGCCGGCGCGGAAGATCTCGGAGATGTAGGCGCCGGCATTGAGCGTGAGCGCCACGATGCCCGAGAGGAAGGCGCCGTAGTTCTGCTTGATGTTGCGCGCGGTCTCACCCGAGATGATGATGCCGTCGGTCGGGTTGATGAACAGCGGCAGCACGGCGAAGTGGATCAGCAGGATCTGCACGAACAGCGGCGTGCCGCGGAAAAAACTCACGTAGACGGTGGACGGCCAGCGCAGCGCGTATTTGCAGAGTTCGCGCGCGGGCGAGTGGCGCGATTCGGCGACGCGCGCCATGCCGATGGCCAGGCCCAGCGCGGTGCCCTGCACGATGCAGATCAGCGTCACCAGGATGGTCATCTGCAGGCCGCGCCAGAACAGCACGCCGTACTCCGCGATGATGTCGGCCCGAAACCAGCCGAACCAGAGGACTTGCTCCATGACGGGGAAGTCTCAGCCGATTACTGTGCGGGCAACGCGGGAGCGTCGGCCTGGAACCACTTCTTGTAGATGGTGGCGTAGCTGCCGTCGGCCTTGACGGCGGCCAGGCCCGCGTTGAGCTTGTCCAGCAGTGCCTTGTTGCCCTGCTTGACGACGATGCCGAAGTATTCCTTGGGGAAGCTGGCGTCGGACACGGTCTTGAGCTGCTTGTGTTCCTGGGTACGGAAGGCGATGACGCCGTTGTCGCCGATGGCGGCGTCCAGGCCGTTGTTGACCAGCTCGGAGATCACCACGGGGGTGCTTTCAAAGCGGCGGATGTCGGGGTTGGTCTTGCCGAATTCGCGCGAAGCCATGTCGTCGCCGGTGCTGCCGGTGACCACGCCGATTTTTTTGCCGGCCAGGTCTTTCAGGCCCTTGGCGGTGCTGTTGCTTTGCACGGCGATCAGCTGGCGCGCTTCAAAGTAGGGGGTGGTGAAGTCGTAGGACTGCTTGCGCTTGTCGTTGATGGTGACGCCGGAGATGACGAGGTCGACGTCGCCGTTGTTGAGCGCGGCGAAGATGCCGGTCCAGGGCGTGTTGACGATCTTGATCTGCAGGCCGGCCTTCTGGGCGATGGCCTTGATCATGTCCACGTCGTAGCCGACGATTTCCTTGGTCGGGCTTTCATAGGCGAACGGGCGGTAGGTGGCGCTGGAGCCGACGACCAGCTCCTTGTTCTGGGCCTGGGCGGCAAAGGCGAGGGTGAGCAGGCCGGCCGTGGCGGCGATTTTGTGCAGGATGTTCATGGTGGTGTCCAGAAGGGATGGGTAAAAATGCTTGCCGGTCCGCACGCGGGGACGAAAAAGCGAAAGTAGCCAATGGTAACGCCTGCAAAAGCCGTGCCCGCCGGCCGGCGGGCAGGGTTTTCGCGGAGAGGGGGACGGGCGGCGGGACAAAAGGCGCAAGGAAGGGCCCAAAGAGGGCCCCTAAAGGCGCCCTGCGGTCAGGCCCTGAGTTGCCGGTTGAAAAACGCCAGCGTGCGTTCCCAGGCCAGTTTGGCGGCCGCAGCGTCATAGCGCGGCGTGGTGTCGTTGTTGAAGCCGTGCTGGGTGCCGGGGTACTGGTAGGCGGTGAAGCTCACACCGGCCGCCTTCAGGGCCGCCTCATAGGCCGGCCAGGAGGCGTTGATGCGCTCGTCGACCGCCGCGAAATGCAGCAGCAGCGGGGTTTTGACTTTGGCGGCGTCTTCCACCGGCGGCTGGTTGCCGTAAAAAGGCACGGCGGCGTTGAGTTCGGGCAGGCGGGTGGTCAGGGTGTGGGTCATGCCGCCGCCGTAGCAGAAGCCGACCACGCCCAGCTTGCCGCTGCAGTCGTCCCGGCCTTTGAGGTAGGTGACGCCGGCCACGAAGTCCTCTGTGCACTTGCGCTGGTCGAGTTTGGCGAACAGCTCGCGCGCCTTGTCTTCGTCGCCGGGGTAGCCGCCCAGCGGCGTGAGGGCGTCGGGCGCGAAGGCGATGAAGTTGTCCAGCGCCAGGCGGCGCGCGATGTCTTCTATATGAGGGTTGAGGCCGCGGTTCTCATGGATGACCAGCACGCCGGGCAGCTTGCCCGTGGCGTTGGCCGGTTTGGCGAGGTAGCCCTTGACGGTGCCGGTGCCGGCGGAAGACGGGTAGCTGAGCATCTCGGTCCTGATGCGCTTGTCGTCCCTGGCGATTTGCTGCCCCGCGGCAAAATTCGGGCTCAGCGCGGCCAGCAGGGCCGTCGCCGTCATGCCGGCGGTGGCGAACTTCTGGGCGCGCTCCAGGAAGCCGCGCCGGTCCAGCGTGCCGTGCACGTAGGCGTCAAACAGAATCAGCAGTTCCTGGTCAAAATCCTGGGCGGTCTTGAGTGGCATGGGAGGCTCCTGGAAAAAATCCAGCATAACGATTCGGGCGCCTGCTTGCAAAGGGTGGGGAAAAGATGGGGGAGAGGGCCAGCCCTCTTGCTATGAAACCCATAGCTGCCGGCGGGCATGCCGGTTGGGTCATGGGCTTTGTTACGCCTCCGGCGGCGGGAAAACGCGCAAAACCTGCTTTAATAACGGCCTGGACCGCCGGGCCGCCCAAATTGACACGGCGGGCTTTCTGTGACTCACTGGGCTCACCGGGGCCCGAAGCCGCACCGCCTTTGGCACCGCAGCACCCCCAAAAAATGAGGAGAACCGCATCTTGAACCTGATTTCATGGCTGATGGCATTGGTGGGTGTGGCCGTGGGCGCGCTGGCCGGCATCCTGTTGTACGCCCGCGCCTTGCGGAAAAAAGCCGGCGAAAAGCTGCGCATTCCCAAAAAGTGGCCGCTGATCGCGCGCGGGGTGGTGACCAACGACGAGTACGAAGTCTGGAAGTGGATGCGCAGCACCTTCCACGACCATGTGGTGATGCTCAAGCTGCCGGTGCTGCGCTTCACCATTCCGGTCGAAAAAGACAAGGACAGGGAAAAAAACAAGGAAAAGAATGAGCGCCTGCTCGAACTGCTCAACGGTGTCTATACGACCTTCACCGTCTGCACGCTGGAGGGCAAGGTGGTGGGCTGTGTCGATCTGCGCGGCAAGCGCGACGTGAGCCGGGCCAGCCGCGAGCTCAAGGAAACCCTGCTGTCCGATTGCGGCATCGCCTACACCACGGTGCGGGCCAGCCGCCCGCCTACCGTCAGCGCCATGCGCGCGGCCTTCCTGGGTGAAATTCCCGAGGAACTCATCCAGGAAGACCAGGAAACGCGCGGCGGCGACAGCAGCTTCCACGCGGACCTGGAATCGTTCACGCGGGAGCGTATGAAGGCCGCCAAGGATGCCGCCCTGAAGGAGCTCAACAAGGAAAGCCAGCAGGAGGCCGCCCTGGCAGCCGCCAACCGCAACATCGGATTCAGCTCCGACGGCAGCAGCGGCCTGCACAAAGCCGGCAAGGACGACCGTTTTGCCGTGCAGTGGGAAGACTCCTTCATCGAACCCGCGGACACGCGGCCGGCCAGGCGCGAATAGGGGCGGGTCATGAGCGCGGGCTCCCAGCAGGCGTTAGCCCCCGGCGCGCCCTCCGTTCCCTGCATTCCCTCCTTGCCTCCTGCTGCCGTGAAAACGCCATCGTGAGCAGGCTGGGCCATACCCGGGACAAGATCTACAAGACCGTGGCGCGGCAGCTTCACGGCGTGGTGCCGTGCTGGGTCTGCGGCGAACACGTCACGCGCGAGGCCGCGACGCTGGAGCACATCCGGCCGCTGAGTGAAGGCGGCAACAGCCACGCGGAAAACCTCGCCATCAGCCATGAAGTCTGCAACGGCCAGCGGCATGCCGCCGGCACGGTGCCGGCCTCGGCCGCCGCGCCGGGGCGGGTGCTCAGGCGCGGGGCGGCGGACCCAGGCGGCGCCGCGTGAAGCCGGGCCTGCGGTGTGGCGCGTGGGCGCTGCTGGCCTTGCTGCTGGCAAGCCTGGCCTTTGCGGCCACCGCGCAGAAGCCGGCACCGGCAAGGGCTTCGGCGATGCCTCCTGCCGCCGCGGCAGCGGACAGCGGCAGCGAGGTCGCCATCGGCAGCGAAGGCAGCTATGCGCTGTCGCGCTCCTTCTCCTACCTGGAAGACGCCGGCGGCGAGCTGGCGCTGGCCGACCTGTTGAAGCCCGAGGCCCAGGCGCGATTCCAGCCGGTGGCGCAAAGCGGCTCGGCCACCAACTTCGGGCTCACGAGTGCCGCCATCTGGCTGCGCGTGACGCTGCGCACCGCGCGGGACACTCCCGCCGACTGGATGCTGGAAGTTGCATATCCGCCGCTGGACAGGGTGGAGCTCTACACGCCGGACGGCAAGGGCGGCTTCGCCCGGCAGGTGGGGGGCGATCTTTCGCCCTTTGCCGAACGCTCCGTGGTGCACCGCAACCATGTGATGCCGGTGCGCCTGAAGCCCGGGGCCGCCAGCACGCTCTACCTGCGCGTGAATTCGGGCGGCACGGTGTCGGCGCCGGTCAAGCTCTGGCAGCCCGCGGCGTTGTGGCGGCATGACCAGGCCGAGTACGCCACCATCAGCCTCTACTTCGGCCTGCTGATCGGTTTGCTGCTGTACAACCTGCTGCTGTTTTTCTCGGTGCGCGACCAGGCCTATCTGGTCTATGTGGCCTTCGTCGCCTGCATGGCCGTCGCGCAGGCGGCGCTGACGGGTTTCGGCGCGCAGTTTCTCTGGCCGGGCCTGCTGTGGTGGAACAGCGTCTCGCCGCCGGCGGGCATGGCCGCGACGGCGGTTTTCGGCCTGCTGTTCGCGCGCAGCTTTTTGTCGAGCGCGCTCAGGATGCCGCGGCTGGACCGCCTGATGCTGGCGCTGGTGGCGGGCTGGCTGCTGACGCTGCTGGCGGCGCTCGCGCTGCCCTATGTGGTGTCTTCCCTGATGGTGACGGTGCTGGCGGTCTTCAGCGTCATCACGCTGGTGGTGGTGGGCGTGCTGAGCCTGCGCTCGGGCCACCCGGGCGCGAAATACTTCCTGGCGGCCTGGGCGCTGCTGCTGGTGGGCGTGGTGGCGCTGGCCCTGCATAACACCGGCGTGCTGCCGTCCAATGCGCTGACGGCCAATTCGCTGCTGATAGGCTCGGCGCTCGAAATGGTGGTGCTGTCCTTCGCGCTGGCCGACCGCATCAACGTCACGCGCCGCGAAAAGGAACAGGCGCAGGCGCGCACCATGGCCGAGCACGCGATGGTCGAGGCGCTGAGCGCCTCGCAGGAGAACTTCCGCATGCAGCTCAAGGAGCGCGAGACCATCCTGGAAAACTCCATCGTCGGCATTGCCTTCCTGACGCCGGACGGGCGTTTTCGCTGGGCCAACCAGGCGATGCTGGAAGTCTTCGGCGCAGGCAGCAACCCGCTGACCTCGATGGAGCCGTTTTACCTCTCGCGCGAGGAATACCTGCGCGTGGGGGGCGAAGTGTCCGCCTGCGTCGGCCGCGGCGAGCACTACGAGGCCGAGATCCAGGTCAGGCAGTTCGACGGCACGCTGATCTGGGTGTCGCTGTCGGGCAAGGCCGTCAGCGGGCGCGACCTCAGCCAGGGCACGGTCTGGGTCATCATCAACATCACGCGGCGCAAGGAACTGGAGGCGCAACTGGTGCGCACCTCGTCGGAGCGCGAGGCCATCCTCAACAGCGCGCTGGTGGGCATCGTGCTGTCGGTGAACCGCCGCCACGAATGGGTCAACGAGAAATTCGCGCAGATGATGGGCGGCTCGCGCGAGGAACTCATGGGCCAGCCCTCCAGCTATATCCACCCCGACCTGGCGACCTGGGAGCAGTTCGGCAAGGAGGCGCGCGAAACGCTGATTGCCACCGGCAGCTATATCAGCGAACGCCAGCTCAGGCGCCGCGATGGCGAGCTCTTCTGGGTGCAGATGGCCGGCAGCTGCGTGCAGCCCAAAGACCCGGACTCGGGCGTGATCTGGGCTTTCCTGGACATCACCGAGCGCAAGAAATCGGAAGAAGACACGCGCGAGGCGCTGGAGCAGCAGCGCGCGCTCAATGAGCTGCGGACCCGCTTCGTCGCCATGACCAGCCACGAGTTTCGCACGCCGCTGTCGGGCATCCTCTCGGCCGAGGAACTGCTGCGGCACTACGGCAACCGGCTGCCCGAGTCCGAAAAACTCGAAATCCTCGACAGCATCGCCACCGGCGTGAAGCGCATGACGCGGATGCTGGACCGCGTGCTGCTGCTGGGCAAGGCCGACGCGCAGATGCTGGAGTTCGAGCCGCACCCGCTGGACCTGCGGGCGCTGTGCGATTTGCTGGTGGAAGAAGCGCGCATGCAGCAACCGGACAGCCTGTGCGAACTGCGCCTGGATTACACGGCGGACCCGGGGCAGGGGATTTATGACGAAAAGTTGCTGCGCCACATTTTCGGCAACCTGCTGTCCAACGCGGTCAAGTATTCGCCGCTGGGCGGCCTGGTGCTGTTTCGCGTGCGGACCGAGCAGGACATGACGGTTCTGGAAGTCGCCGATGAAGGCATAGGCATCCCGGAAGACGAGCTGCCGCACCTGTTCGAGTCCTTCCACCGCGCCAGCAACGTCGGCACCATCCAGGGCACGGGTTTGGGCCTGGCGATCGTGCGCAACGCGGTCGACATCCACGGCGGCACCATCGCCGTGCGCAGCGGCGCCGGCCTGGGAACCACGTTCACCGTGCGCCTGCCGGCACGGCACTGAAGCTTGCCCGGTCAGGCCTTGTAATTCGCCAAGAGGCTTTCATCCAGGAAGGCATTGTTTGCCTCGCGGATTTTTGCGGCGGCGTCGTCATAAAGAAATGGCAGGAAGGCGTAACGCCGTCCCCGCGTCACCGTGGACACGGCATGCAGCAAAGAGCAGGAGAACACCACGGCGGCCCCCGGTGGAGGCTTGAAGGACCTGGGGCCGTATTCGGGGAAACTGATTTCGCCGCCTTCGAAATCATCATTGAGGTTGATCGAGACCGCGAAGCGCCTGTGGGCCGTGCCGCGCGTGGTGTTGTCACGGTGGGCTCGGAAATGCGCTTCCTGGTCGGCGCGGTAGCAAGCGATGATGTAGCGTTCCATGCGCGTGGCCGTGAATTGGTGCACTTTGGCGATCTCGGGCACGATGCGGCGATGAATCAGTGCTTGCGTCCATTTCACGATCTCGGGCTGCGTGATGGTGTAGTCTTCGCGCCGTTTGTGTTCGTGGTCGTGGGTGAGGATGGTTTTGCCGTCCTTCTCGCGCATGAAGCCGGATTCCTGGCCCCCGTGGGTGTCGTAAAGCGTGACCAGCCTCCGGCAAAACTCCGGCGGGAAGACATTCGGCAGCATCAGGATGGGCGCCTGCAATTCGATGCCGGCGAATCGCGACGGCGGCGGCAGGTTGGCGAGGTAGGACAGGAGTGCGGGTATTTCACTGCCGTTCCCGAAAGGCAGCACCTTCAGCACCCTGAGGGTCGGATCCAGGACAAACCACAGTCGGCGGATGCCGTCCCCTTGCGGATTCGCATCGGCGTTGAGCGCAAGCACGCCATAAAGCCTGCTCACCTGCGTGTCAAAGTCCCAGAGGAAGCGATAGCCGGGATAGCTGTCGGCGACACGCTTCTCGTTTTCATCGCCTGGATCCAGGCTGATGCCAAAAAAAGAACAGTGTGAATCGTTGAAAATATCCCGCCGTTTCAAGGCCATGTCGATGGCGGCCCGCGCAAGAGGCTCCGCGGCACTTCCGAAAAAACACAACACGAGGTAGCGGCCAGCCGCCGCATGAAGGGAATAACGGGGATTGGCGAAGGAGCGTTGCTTGAACCAGGGGGCCGGGTCGCCCGCGAGAAGGTTGAAATATTGATTCATGCCTTGGCGTGGGGCGGGTGTCACGGTTGCCCGGTTTCCAGCATGTCGTTGATGACGTTCAAATCGGCTTCACCCAGGGTGGCGTTGGCGGCCTTCAGGCGCAAACCCTGGATCAGGGTTTCGGCCCGGGCCTTGTACCAGTCGCGCTGGGCCGCGTACAGTTGCTGCTCGGCGTTCAATACCTCCATGTTGATGCGTGTGCCGACGAGGTAGCCCACCTTGTTGGCATCCAGCGAACTTTTGCTCGACACAATGGCCGAGCCCAGCGCCTGGACCTGCGCAGCGCCGTTGACGACGCCCGCGAAGGCCTGGCGCGCCTGGGCCGCCGCCTGCCGGCGTGCCGCTTCCAGGTCTTCTTCTGCCTTGCCTTTCAAGGCCAGTGCTTCGCGAACGCGCGCTTGCACCCCGCCGCCGGCATAGAGCGGAATGGTCAGGCTCATCCCGACCTGGCTGGAGCGCGAGCGCACCGAGATATCGGCCGGCGAAGTGATGCTGCCGGAGGTGAAGTTACTGCCGTACGCGGCCGTCATGTCCAGGGTCGGCGAATGCGCCGCCTGGCTTTTGGCGATCTCGCGGTCGGCCACCTCCAGTGTTGCCTGGGCGATGCGTACCTGGATGGATTGTTCGCGGGCACTGTCCAGCCAAGGCTGGGCGCTTTCGGGCTGGATTCGCGGCAGAACGCTGTCCGCGCGCAACCCCGCCAGGCGCGCATGGGAGGCGCCCAGGATGCGGGTCAACTCGGCCAGCTTGTTCTGCAGCTCATTGCTGGCCACCACTGCCTGGGCGCGCGACAGGTCCAGCCGCGACTGGGCTTCGTGCACGTCGGTCACCGTGCCGGTCCCGCCTTCGAAGGTGCGTCGGGCCAGGCTGCGCTGCTGCTCCATGGCGCCTGTTTGCAACTGCGCCACGTGCTCGGCTTCCTGCGCCACCAGGACATCCAGGTAGGCCTGCGCGGTGCGCAGAATCAGTTCCTGCTCGGCTTGCCGGAATTGCGCCTCGGCCAGCAGTTCCTGTTGCCCGGCCTGGTCGAGCGCCGCTGATGCGGTGGCGCGCCACAGGGGCTGCGTCAGTTGCAGGTTCCAGCTGCGGTTGTGCACGTCGCGCGCGACAGGCGCCAGTTCGTTGAAGGCGGCTTGCCCGGCTTGCCGGCTGGCGGCGCCGACCAGGTTCACCGCGGGCAGCAGCGCGGCGCGTGCCTGGGGCACGCGCTCGCGCGCGGCCTGCAATGCGTAGACGGCACCGCGATAAATCGGGTCACGTGACTGCGCCTGGCGGTACACCTCCATCAGGTCGCCGGCCGGCGTGCCGAAGGCGGCCAGCAGGAGCGGCAGTCCGGCCAGCCACGGGCGGACGCAGGAGCGCGAGCGTGCGGGATGGTGTTCAGAAATGCTGGAGGATTTGGGCCGCGGGGTCAGGCGCCTCAAGGCGTCTTCATACTCTCCGGGCGAGTTGTTCGGCTTCATGGGGGCTGAAACGAGTGTTGGAAAGCCTGCATGTTGCCTCCCGCATCCGGGGGTCTCGGCCAAGATTGTCCGCACCCGGACAAAAATGGTTGGAAAGTGGCGAAAGGGTCGGGTTATCTCGGGGGGGGGGGGCGGCGGTGATCGGTCCGCTACCAGCGCTGGATTTACCGTGCCTTTGCCAACCTGATTCCCTTTTTACGCCGGCGGCGCTACACCGCCGTGATTTCGCTTGAAGGTGCCACCGTCGCGACCTGGAAAAACAAGCGTGGTAACACGATGTAACGACTTTGGGCCGTGAAACTTCTACGATGGCGTCGGGAGGCATGAATACATGTCTAATTACGCCGCTCACATTTTGCGCAAAGCCGGGATTTCCGAGCCGGCTGCGCGTGGCTTTGCCCCCAAACTCACGCTCAAACACCATGAGGCGCAGGATCTCATCTGGGCCAAGGGTGGCGAGGTCCAGGCGTGGCAATTCGTCATCAGTGGCCTGGTGGCGGCAGCCGTTCCCATGCAGGATGCGCGGTCCGTTCCCGTCAATGTTTATGGCCCCGGCGCCTGGTTTGGCGAGCAGCCCATCCTGAACCGCATGCCACCCCACCTGGAATACGTTTGCCTCGCGCCGACCCAGGTTCTCAGCATGCCAACGGCCGTGCTGTGGGAGCTGTTCGAGGCTGAGGCGGGATTTGCGCGCTATATCGCCAAGGTGGCGACCTGGCGTGCGCAGAAGAACGCGGAAATGCTGGTGTTGATGAAACTGGGCAATCCCTGCCTGCGTGTGGTCATGGGCGTTGCGCAATTCGCCGAAGCCCTGGCTTCCGGTCCGGACCGGTCGGTCACGGAAGGCCTCGACGGTGGAATCGCCATCCCGGTGACGCAGGCGGTCATGGCGGCGATGTGCGGCGTTTCCCGGGCGGTGTTTTCGGAGTACGTGCAACCGCTGGCGGCCAACGGCTGGCTGAGCATCAGCTACGGGCAGATCGAACTGCTGTCTATCGCGACCTGGCACCGCTTCTACAAATTGCGGCGCGCGCAGCCCGCCGCGCACACCAACCCCACGATGGAGGAGTTGCTGACGGAGTTGCATCAAGCCTCTGTGGTGTGAAAGGCCTCCGCGCAACTGGAGCCGTTCTTCTTTTTTCAACGCTTCTGGGTTCCGTTGCCGCGAGTTGAAAGCGCGGGCGAGTTGAAAGCGCGGGCGAGTTGAAGGAGCGGTCTTCTTCGCGGCCTCTTGTCCGAAAAAAAGGGTGTGCCGACGCAAGGCCGGCACACCCGAAGAGCACGGTCGCTTTCGCAAAGAGGGCGTGGAGGGTGCGACCGGGCCGGTTGCGAGTGTAGTGGCGCCCTCGCAGTGCCGGCTAGCGAAACGGCGTGAGTGTGGCAATTTTCCAAATTGCGCTCGCTTCGGGCCGCGTCACACATCCTTCGATGGACTATTTCTGCCTGGGATATTCCGCGTGCGGACAATCGACCTGAATTCGTGCGACCAAGTCGGCTATAGCGCTGGCGTGCCACTTTGTTTGATCCCGGTCGCCGGGTTGCCCGGCGCTTGGTGATAACCTTGGGATCGAACGAAACTTCGATGGACTATTGACCCATGCCAAACATTGCAACACTTCTCAAGAATGAAATCGCCCGCGTGGCCCGCAAGGAAGTCCGTGCGGAAACTCAAGGCCTGAAAAAGGCGATCAACACCCACCGCGGAGAAATCGCCGCGCTCAAGCGCAATGTCCGCGCTCTCGAGCAGAAAGTGCGGCAACTCGGTAAATCCAGGCCCGGCAACTTGCAGGCGGCGGTTGCGCAAGACGAACCCGCGAGCACTTCAAGGTTCAGCGCCAAGAGCCTGGCCAGCCAGCGGCGCAGGCTCGGCCTGTCGGCGCATGATTGCGGCCTTCTGGTCGGCGCATCGGGACAATCTATTTACAAATGGGAGGCCGGCAAGGCCAAACCGCGCGCGGCCAACCTGCCGGGGATTGCCGCCCTTCGCACTATGGGGAAGAAAGACGCGGCCGAGCGCCTGGCGGCGCTGGCCTGAAGAGCGGGCCTGCCGGTATGAGCCGGCCCATCCGCAGGCGGCGCCGGTTTCAGGCCGCCAGCGCTTCGCCTTCTTCCAGGTTGTCGCTCAGGAAGCCGCCGCTCTGGTGCGCCCACAGGCGCGCGTAGAGGCCACCATTGGCCAGCAGCGTGCGGTGGTCGCCTTCTTCGATGATGCGGCCCTGGTCGAGCACGATCAGGCGGTCCATGGCGGCGATGGTGGACAGGCGGTGCGCGATGGCGATCACCGTCTTGCCCTGCATCAGGGTGTTGAGGCTGCTCTGGATGGCGACCTCGACTTCGGAATCCAGCGCGCTGGTGGCTTCGTCCAGCAGCAGGATGGGCGCGTCCTTGAGCATCACGCGCGCGATCGCGATGCGCTGGCGCTGCCCGCCGGAGAGTTTCACGCCGCGCTCGCCCACATGCGCGTCGTAGCCCTTGCGCCCGCTCGGGTCGCTCAGGTATTCGACAAAACCGTCAGCCTCGGCGCGCCGGGCCGCGGTGCGCATCTGCTCCTCGGTGGCCGTGGGGCGGCTGTAGGTGATGTTGTCGCGCACCGAGCGGTGCAGCAGCGAGGTGTCCTGCGTGACCATGCCGATGTGGCTGCGCAGGCTGTCCTGCGTGACGGTGGAGATGTCCTGGCCGTCGATCAGGATGCGGCCGGCGTCCAGGTCGTGAAAGCGCAGCAGCAGGTTGACCAGCGTGGACTTGCCGGCGCCGGAGCGGCCTATGAGGCCGATTTTTTCGCCGGGCCTGACGGTCAGCGTGAGCCCGTCGATTACGCGGGGGCCTTTGCCGTAGTTGAAGCCGATGTTCTCAAAGCGCACTTCGCCGCGCGGCACGGCCAGCGTCGCGGCATCAGGCTTGTCTTCGATCACGCGCGGGCGCGAGAGCGTATTGATACCGTCCTGCACGGTGCCCACGCTTTCAAACAGGCTGGTCATCTCCCACATGATCCAGTGCGACATGCCCTGCAGGCGCAGCGCCATGGCCGTGGCGGCGGCCACGGCGCCGGCACCGACCTGGCCCAGGCTCCACAGCCAGAGCGAGGTGCCGGCCATGCCCAGGATCAGGCCCATGCTGAGCGCGTGGTTGACGATCTCAAAGGCGCTGACCAGCCGCATCTGGCTGTAGCCGGTGTTCATGAACTCCTGCATGGCCGAGCGGGCAAAACCCGCCTCGCGCTGGGTGTGGGAGAACAGCTTGACGGTGGTGATGTTGGTGTAGGCATCGGTGATGCGGCCCGTCATCAGCGAGCGGGCATCGGCTTGCTGCTTGCCGATGCGGCCCAGCTTCGGCACAAAGAAAAACAGCGCGGCGATGTACAGCGCCAGCCAGATCAGGAAGGGCGCGATCAGCTTGGTGTCGAAGGCCGCGGCCAGCACCGTCATGGTGGCCACATAGACGGCCATGGCCACCAGCACATCGGCCAGCACGAACAGCGTGTCGCGCACGGCCAGCGCCGTCTGCATGACCTTGGTGGTCAGGCGCCCGGCGAACTCGTCCTGGTAGAAGGCCATGCTCTGGCCCAGCATCAGGCGGTGGAAGTTCCAGCGCAGGCGCATGGGGAAATTGATGGCAATGGTCTGGTGCTTGACGATGGTCTGCAGCGCCACCACCACGATGCTGGCCACGACGATCCAGGCCAGCACGGTGAGCGTGGGGCCGTGGTCAATCCACAGCCGCGCCGGCTCGGCCTTGCCCAGCCAGTCGACGATGCGGCCCAGCATGGCGAACATCAGGGCCTCGAAGGCCGACATGGCGGCCGACAGCAGGGCCAGCAGCAGGATGTAGCCGCGCGCGCCGCGGCTGCAGGCCCAGATGAAGGCCATGAAGCCCTTGGGCGGCAGGGTGGGCTCGCCTTCGGGGTAGGCGTGTAGCAGTTTCTCGAATTTGCTGAATAGCATTGGTGCTGTTTGTGCTTTCTTTGTGTGTGCGCTGCCTGGTTACTTCACCAGTTCCAGCAGGCGGTCCAGGCCGCCTTCATTGATGGCCACCATGGCCTGTTCGCGCACGCGCGGCTTGGCGTGGTAGGCCACCGAGAGGCCGGCGACGCCCATCATGGGCAGGTCGTTGGCGCCGTCGCCCATGGCGATCGCCTGCAAGGGATTGATGCCCAGGTTGCCGCAGGTTTCCAGCAGCATCTTGCGCTTTTCGTCGCCGTCGCAGATGTCGCCCCAGGGCTGGTCCACCATGCGGCCGGTGAGGAAGCCGTCTTCAACCTCCAGCACATTGGAGCGCGTGTAGTCGATGCCGAGCTCGTCGCGCACGCGGTCGGTGAAAAAGGTGAAGCCGCCGCTGACCAGCAGCACCTTCATGCCGGCCTCCTTGCAGGCGTGCACCAGTTCGGCGGCGCCGGGGTTGAGCTTGAGGCGCTCGTGGTAGACCAGGTCCATGCTGGCGACGCTGACGCCCTTGAGCAGGGCCACGCGCTGGCGCAGGCTTTCCTTGTAGTCGGCGATCTCGCCGCGCATGGCCGCCTCGGTGATGGCCGCGACCTCTGCCTTGCGGCCCGCGGCGTCGGCGATCTCATCGACGCACTCGATGTTGATCAGCGTGGAATCCATGTCGAAGGCGATCAGCTTGAAGTCCGTGAGCTTCAGGTCGGGTGTGGAAACGTTGACGACGAGGCCGGGGGAGATTTCTGCGGGGGTCATGCGGGAGTGGCTTCCGTGGTGGGCGTGGTGGGTTGTCCGAGTGAACGCAGGACGTCGCGCACCATCTGCGCGCGGTCCTTGGGATTTTCGAGCTCGCGCTCTATGCGCAGCTTGTCGTTGCCGGCCAGCCGGATGTGCCGGTTTTTCTGGATCAGCTGCATGATGGCCATCGAATCGATGGGTGGGTCCTTCTTGAAGGTGATGCTGATGGCGCCGGGCGCGGCATCGACCTTGACCACGCCGTAAGGCCTGGCGATCACGCGCAGGCGGTGCACGTCGATCAGCGTCTGCGCCTGCGGCGGCAGCTTGCCGAAGCGGTCGACGATTTCTTCGAGCAGTGCGTCGATCTGGTCGGTGTTCTTCGCCGTGGCCAGCTTCTTGTAGAAGGACAGGCGCAGGTGCACGTCGCCGCAGTAGTCGTTGGGCAGCAGGGCGGGGGCGTGCAGGTTGATCTCGGTGGTCACGCTGAGCGGCGACAGCAGATCGGGCTCGCGGCCGGCCTTGAGCGAGGCCACGGCTTCGCTGAGCATCTCGTTGTAGAGCTGAAAGCCCACTTCCAGCATGTTGCCGCTCTGGTTTTCGCCCAGCACCTCGCCGGTGCCGCGGATTTCCAGGTCGTGCATGGCCAGGTAAAAGCCCGAGCCGAGTTCTTCCATCTGCTGGATGGCCTCCAGCCGCTGGCTGGCCTGCTTGGTCAGTCCCTCGATGTCGGGCACCATCAGATAGGCATACGCCTGGTGGTGGCTGCGGCCCACGCGGCCGCGCAACTGGTGCAGCTGCGCCAGGCCGAACTTGTCGGCGCGGCTCATGACGATGGTGTTGGCCGTCGGCACGTCGATGCCGGTCTCAATGATGGTGGAGCACAGCAGCAGGTTGTAGCGCTGGGCGATGAAGTCCTTCATCACGCGCTCGAGCTCGCGCTCGGGCATCTGGCCGTGCGCCACGGCGATACGCGCCTCGGGCAATATCTCTTCGAGTTTTTCGCGCCGGTTCTGGATGGTCTCGACCTCGTTGTGCAGGAAGTAAACCTGGCCGCCGCGCTTCAACTCGCGCAGCACGGCTTCGCGGATCACGCCGTTGTTTTCGCTGCGCACAAAGGTCTTGATGGCCAGGCGGCGCTGCGGCGCGGTGGCGATGACGCTGAGGTCGCGCAGGCCTTCCAGCGCCATGCCCAGCGTGCGCGGGATCGGCGTGGCCGTGAGCGTCAGCACGTCGACCTCGGCGCGCATGGCTTTCATGGCCTCCTTGTGGCGCACGCCGAAGCGGTGCTCCTCGTCGATGATGAGCAGGCCCAGGCGTTCGAACTTCACGTCCTGGCTCAGCAGCTTGTGCGTGCCGACCACGATGTCGACCGTGCCGTCGGCCAGGCCCTTGATGGCAGCGCTGATTTCCTTGCCCGAGCGAAAGCGGCTCATCTCGGCGATCTTGACGGGCCACTTGGCGAAGCGGTCCACCAGCGTCTGGTAGTGCTGCTCGGCCAGCAGCGTGGTGGGGGCCAGCAGGGCGACCTGCCGGCCGCCGGTGACGGCGATGAAGGCGGCGCGCAGCGCGACCTCGGTCTTGCCGAAGCCCACGTCGCCGCAGACCAGGCGGTCCATGGGGCGGGGGCTGATCATGTCCTGGATCACGGCGTGGATGGCGGCGCGCTGGTCGGCGGTTTCCTCGAAACCGAAGTCGTTGGCGAAGGTCTCGTAGTCGCCGGGCGAATAACGGAAGGCATGGCCTTCACGCGCGGCGCGGCGGGCGTAGATGTTGAGCAGCTCGGCGGCCGAGTCGCGGATCTGCTCGGCGGCCTTGCGTTTGGCCTTTTCCCACTGGCCGCTGCCCAGCTTGTGCAGCGGGGCTTCCTCGGCGCTGACGCCGGTGTAGCGGCTGATCAGGTGCAACTGGCTGACGGGCACGTAGAGCGTGGCGCTGTCGGCGTATTCGAGGTGCAAGAACTCCTGCAGCAGCGGCGTGCCGTCGGCGTTCGTGCCCTGGCCCAGGTCCATGTTGATGAGGCCGCGGTAGCGGCCTATGCCGTGGGCGCTGTGCACCACCGGGTCGCCCACGTTGAGTTCCGAGAGGTCCTTGATCAGCGCCTCGACGTCGCTGACCTGCTCCTGCTTCTTGTTGCGCCGGCGCACCGTGACGCCGGCGGCGAAAAGCTCGGTCTCGGTGATGAAATCGATGCCTTCCTCGAGCCAGCTGAAGCCGGTGTTGAGCCCGGCGGTGGCGATGCCGAGTTTTTCGTCGCTGGCCAGGAAGTCGGCCAGCGAATCAAAGGCCGGCGGGCTGACGGCGCTGGCGCGCAGGAAGTCGAGCAGGCTCTCGCGCCGGCCTTCGCTTTCGGCCAGCACCAGCACGCGGTGGGCGGTGTTGCGCACGTGGCTCTTGAATTTGGCCAGCGGGTCTTCCGCGCCTCGCACCACGGCCATTTCGCCGAGTTTCTGGAACTGGGCGTTGTCGGCCACGTCTTCCACCGTGGCACGTATCGCAAGTTGTGCGTAATCGTTGGCGCGCGCGTAGAACTGCTCGGTGCCCAGAAACAGCGACTCGGGCGGCAACGCCGGGCGGTCGGGCGCATCGCGCACCAGCCGGTAGCGGTCTTTGGTGTCTAGCCAGAAGCGCTGGAAGGCCGGCTCCAGGTCGCCGTGCAGCACCACCGTGGCATCGCTGCCGAGGTAGTCGAACACCGTGGCGGTTTCTTCAAAGAACAGCGGCAGGTAGTACTCGATGCCGGCGGTGGCGACGCCGTTGCCCATGTCCTTGTAGATGCGGCTCTTGGTCGGGTCGCCGTCCAGCAGTTCGCGCCAGCGGCTGCGGAATTTGGCGCGCGCGTCGTCGTCCATCGGGAACTCGCGGCCGGGCAGCAGGCGCACTTCGGGCACGGGGTAGAGGCTGCGCTGGCTGTCGGGGTCGAAGGTGCGGATGCTGTCGATCTCGTCGTCGAACAGGTCGACCCGGAAAGGCACGAGCGAGCCCATGGGGAACAAATCGATCAGCCCGCCGCGCACCGCATACTCGCCGGGGCTGACCACCTGCGTGACGTGGCTGTAGCCGGCCAGCGTGAGCTGGGCCTTCAGGCGCGTTTCATCAAGCTTTTGCTTGACCTTGAACTGGAAGGTATAGCCGGCCAGGAAGCTGGGCGGCGCCAGGCGGTACAGCGCCGTGGTGGCCGGCACGATGACCACGTCGGCGCCGGTTTCCTTGTCGCGCTGCTGGATGCGCCACAGCGTGGCCAGGCGCTCGCTGATCAGGTCCTGGTGCGGCGAGAAGGTGTCGTAGGGGAGCGTCTCCCAATCGGGAAACAGCGCGCAGCGCAGGTCCGGCGCGAAGAACGCGATCTCGTCCATCAGGCGCTGGGCCGTGGTGGCGTCCGAGGTGATGATGGCGGTGAGCTTGCCGGCGGCCTTCTCGCGGGTGCCCAGGCGCGCCAGCAACAGGGCATCGGCCGAACCGGCGGGCTGGGGCAGGGTGTAGCGTTTGCCGGAGGCGAGTGGGGGTAGGTGCATTGAGCGGCGCGTGGTGAAGCGGGTGAGGCGTGGTGAAGGTGTGGCTAAATCTGTTCGGGCGAAAATCAATCGGCAAAAGGCAGGCACCCCAAACCATCCGGAGTGGGGTGCCTGCGTTCGTTCAATCCCCTGATTTTAGAATCTATGATGAAGTTATGACGACAAGCCGCGCCAATACCCGTTCCGATGCCCGTTTTTTTGCCCTGATACCGTGCGCGGGGCAGGGAAGCCGGGCTGGAACGGCCCAGGCCAAGCAGTACCAGCTGATTGCCGGGCAACCCATGGTACGGCACACGGTGCAGGCTTTTCGGGCGCTTTCGGGCACCTTTGCCGCGCTGTGGGTGGTGGTTTCGCCGTCCGACGAAGAGTTTCTCAGCGTGTTTCCCGATTACAACCAGGCCAATGAACACCTGTTCCCGGGCGGCGGTGCGACGCGGGCGGCCACGGTGCTCAACGGCCTGAAGGCCATGGTGGCGCACGCCGGCGGCGCCACCCTGGACGACTGGGTGCTGGTGCATGATGCCGCGCGCTGCCTGGTGATGCCCGGGCAGATACAGGACCTGATCACTGCCTGCCGTGACGACGCCGTGGGCGGCCTGCTCGCGCAAAAGCTGCCGGACACGCTCAAAAGCGAGCACGGCGGCCGCGTCGCGAGCACCATAGACCGCAGCGAGAAATGGCTGGCCCAGACGCCGCAGATGTTCCGCATCGGCATGCTGATCGATGCGCTGGAAAAAACCGGGGACCGCGTCACCGATGAATCCAGCGCGATGGAAGCGGTGGGCCTGGCGCCCCGGCTGGTGGGCAGCAGCGCGGAGAACTTCAAGGTGACCTATCCTGAAGACTTCGCGCTGGCGGAAGCGATTTTCGACAGGCGCGGCAAATAGTCCCTCAATCCATCACAACCCAGCAAAGGCAGCCATGAGCAGCGTCAACTTCCGGATCGGCGAGGGCTGGGACACGCACGCCCTGGTGCCCGGCCGCAAACTCATCATCGGCGGGGTCGACATTCCGCACACTGTGGGCCTGCTCGGGCATTCGGACGCCGACGTGCTGTTGCATGCGATCACCGATGCCCTGCTGGGCGCGGCGGCGCTGGGTGACATCGGCTCGCACTTTCCCGACACCGATGCGCGCTTCAAGGGCGCCGACTCGTCGGTGCTGCTCGCGGAAGTCGGGCGCCTGCTGGCCGAGCGCGGCCACACCATCGCCAACATCGACAGCACGGTGATCGCCCAGGCGCCCAGGCTCGCTCCCCACATCGCGGCCATGCGGGCGAACATCGCCAAGACCCTGGGGCTGGGCCTGGGCCAGGTGAACGTCAAGGCCAAGACGGCCGAAAAGATGGGCCCCGTCGGCGAGGGCCTGAGCATGGAAGCCCGCGCGGTGGTGTTGCTGTTCTAAAAGCCTAGCTCCGGCGCAGCTTGATGTGCGCCGCCAGGCCGCCCGAGCCGGTATTGGCCAGGCCGAACACCCCGCCCATGCGGTGCACCGTTTTCTCCACAATCGCCAGGCCCAGGCCCGCGCCTGTGGCCGCCGTGCGCGCGGCGTCGCCGCGGAAGAAGGGGCGCGTGAGCTTGGACAGGGTTTCCGGCGCCACACCCATGCCGTGGTCGCGCACCTTGATCAGCACCCACTGGTCGCGGCTCTTGGCGGCGATGTCGACCAGCGCGATGCCGGTTTCAGGCGTCTTGCCGTAGCGCCTGGCGTTTTCCAGCAGGTTGGAAATCACGCGGGAGAGCTCGACCTCGTCGGCCAGGACCGCCATGTCGGGCGGGATGGTGACGGTCACGCGCATGTCGTCGTAGTCGGCCACGGCATAGACCGCGGCATCGACCACGGCATTGAGCGACACGCGCTCCAGCCGCGGCGGTTCGGGCCGCGCGTAATCCAGGAACTTGTCGATGATGGCGTCCAGCTGGGTGATGTCGGCCGCCATGTGCTCGCGCGCATCGGCGTCCGCAACGCTCATCTCGGTTTCAAGGCGCAGGCGAGCCAGCGGCGTGCGCAAATCGTGCGAAATGCCGGCCAGCATGATGACCCGGTCCTGCTCGATCTTGGAGAGCTGCTCGGCCATGCGGTTAAACCCGATGTTGACCTCGCGGATCTCGCTGGTGGCGACTTTCTCGTCAAGCAGGCTGGCGTCGAAGTCGCCGTCGCGCATGCGGCTGGCCGCGAAGGACAGTTGCTTGAGCGGCCGGTTGATCAGCCGGGCGATGAAAGCCGCCCCCGCGAGAGAGAGAGCCGCCGCCGTGATCAGCCAGATGACCCAGGTGCTGTTGCGTGACGGGCCTATCTTGGACGGGTCTGTGAGCAGCCAGTAAGAGTCGCCGTCAATGGCAAAGCCCACCCACAGGCCTTTCTGGCCGTTGACGCTGCTGGCCACGACGGTACCGTTGCCCAGCCGAGCCTTGAGTTCTTCGGCGGTGCGCTCGCCGAGCTCGTCGCTCTCGAACGGTTCAAACTTGTCCTTGGGCTCGCGCGGCGTGATGCGCACGCGCTCCTCGTCGGCCAGGGTTTTGATCAGCGAGACGCGGGCGATGGAGTCGGAGTAGCGCAACGCTGCCCGGCTCAGGTTGACCAGCGAGGCCAGCTGCTGCGCGCTCTGGATGGCGCGCGGCTCGGATTCCAGCGCCCGGAAGGTCTGCAGCCAGGCCACGATGGAGCCGAACAGCAGCAGCGAGAGGAAGAAAAAAGTCCGCCAGAACAGGCTGAAGCCCCGGCGCGGGCGCATTTCCAGCGGTGCCGGGGCGGTTTCAAGGGGAGCTGGGTTGGTTGCGTCCATAAGGGTTGGGTACGTGCCCGGAGATCGGGCGTTCAATGGACGTTAGCACGATACACGGGCAGCGCGGCAACGGGGCTGTTGCAGCCTGTTTGTGCCCGCTGGAATTCTTCAACCCGGCATGAGCCGCGGAACTGGCTTTGCCAGGCCGCAGGCGGGCGGCCCCCTCGGGGAGGCAGCGCATTACACGAAGCCGAAGGCGCAGTGAAAAGCGTGGGGGCTAGTTCGTTCCGTCCGGAACGAACACGTAGCCTATGCCCCAGACCGTCTGGATGTAGCGGGGCACGGAGGCGTCGACCTCGATCAGCTTGCGCAGGCGCGAGACCTGCACGTCCAGGCTGCGGTCGAAGGGCTCGAACTCGCGGCCGCGCGCCAGTTGCGCCAGTTTTTCGCGCGACAGTGGCTGGCGCGGGTGGCGCACCAGGGTTTTGAGCATGGCGAACTCGCCGGTGGTCAGCGGCAGTTCCTCGCCGTTCTTGTGCAGGGTCCGCAGGCCCATGTCGAAGGAGAACGGCCCGAAAGTGATGACTTCCTGGTCGCTGGAAGGGGCGCCCGGTACTTCGGCGGTGGGGCGGCGGCGCAGCACGGCGTGGATGCGGGCCAGCAGTTCGCGGGGGTTGAAGGGCTTGGCGAGGTAATCGTCGGCGCCGACTTCCAGGCCGACGATGCGATCCACGTCCTCGCCCTTGGCGGTCAGCATGATGATGGGGGTGCGGTCATTGGCCGCGCGCAGGCGCCGGCAGATGGAAAGGCCGTCCTCGCCGGGCATCATCAGGTCCAGCACGATCAGGTCGACGGCGTCGCGCAACATGATGCGGTTCAGCGCCTTGCTGTCTTCGGCCAGGATGACTTCAAAACCCTCCTGGGCCAGGTAGCGGCGCAGCAGGTCGCGGATACGGGCATCGTCGTCAAGGATCAGGATTTTGTCGGCACGGGCGTTGGGTTGAGCTTGGGTCATAGTTGTCTGGTAATTTGTAACAGAGCCATTTTGAAGGCGGAAAAGGCCAGATGTCTCGTTTTTCAGTCACTTTGACACACTGTTACAAAAGTTGCGGCAACGTGCAACTGTTATTCCGGCAGCGGAGCAGGTATGGAATTGCGCCTACAGGTATTGGGAAAAACGCGTGCAAGAATGGCCGGCTGCCTGTTGCGCGTCTTGCGCGGCAGGGCGTTACCCGCCGTAAACAAAAAGCTGCCGGGCCCGTTCCGGGATATCCGCAGCCAGGCTGGAGGGCGTTGAGTGACTTGCAAAAGTCCGGAAAAAGGCGCCAGACCTGCCGACGTTTATGCCTTCTCTCTTTTCTTTTCAGCTTCGCTGCTGAAGCCAGCTCCCGAAAACTTCCCGAAAACTCCCCGAAAGGTCCTCTTGATGCGAACTCCAACCCTGATAGCCGTATGCGCCCTGTTTGCCGGAGCCGCGCTGGTCCCCGCCGCCATGGCACAACAAGCCATGCCCTATGAAATCCTGCAAAACGTGGCCCAGTTGTCGGCCAGCGGTTCCGTCGAGGTGCAGCAGGACCTGCTGTCGATTTCCATGAACACCACGCGCGACGGCACCGATGCCGGCGTCGTGCAGACCCAGCTCAAGCAGGCGCTGGATACTGCGCTGGCCCAGGCCAAGCAGGCGGCCGCGCCGGGCCAGATGGACGTGCGCACCGGCAACTTCAGCCTCTACCCGCGCTACAGCAAGGACGGCAAGATCAACGGCTGGCAAGGCTCCACCGAACTGGTGCTGGAAGGCAAGGATTTCCCGCGCATCACCGGCACGGCCGGCAAGATTCAGACCCTCACCATGAGCAACGTGAGCTTTGCCCTGAGCCGCGAACAGCGCGCCAAAGTCGAGGGCGAAGCCCAGGCCCAGGCGATTGATCGCTTCAAGGCCAAGGCCGCCGACGTGGCGCGCAGCTTCGGGTTCTCCAGCTATACCCTGCGTGAAGTCTCCATCAACGCCAACGACCAGGGCAGCCCGCCGCGTCCGCGCATGCTGGCGATGGCCAAGTCGGAAATGGCCGATGCATCCATCCCCGTGGAGGCCGGCAAAAGCACGGTGCTGGTGACCGTGTCCGGCTCGGTGCAGATGAAGTGATGGAGCGGGGCGCCCAAGCTCCTGGCCAGGGCTGCCCGGCGTTCAGGCCGCCGAGGCGCAGGCCTTTTGCTTCTGGCGGCGATGGCGGGCGACGACCTTGGCGCGCAGGTGGTCGTAAGCCCAGTTGAAGCCGAAGGTGTAGGGCAGGAAGAACAGCACGATCGCGATGTCCAGCACAAAGGCCTCCCACAGGCCGATGTCCAGCCACCAGGCGGCCAGCGGAACCACCGCGATGATCAGCCCGATTTCAAACAGCACCGCATGCACCGCGCGCGCCGCCAGGGTGCGCTCAAAGCCCATGCGGCGTTGCGCCCGGTCGAAAAGGGCGTTGAACACCATGTTCCAGCTCATGGCCATCAGCGAGACCATCAAGGTCAGCAGGCCCATGTGCGCCAGCGAATAGCCCAGCAGCCAGGCGCCCAAGGGGGCGCAGATGGCAATCGCCAGCACTTCAAAGCCGAGGGCGTGGAAAAAACGTTCTTTCAGGGACTTTTGGAGGCTCATGATGCACTTTCTGACGGATTAGCCGGCTCTTGGGGACATGTGCCGGTCGAGCCATAACGGTATTTTCATCGTTTATTCGAATACATTAAAATCAATAATCATCGATTAAATAGATGGAAGGCGGCTTTATGCGTCATTCCCCGGAAGCCCTGACCGCGTTTGCCGAGGCCGCCACGCTGGGTTCGTTTTCCGCCGCGGCGCGCAAGCTCGGCAAGAGCCAGTCCACCGCAGCAGCGCAATTGCCAACCTCGAAATCGACCTGGGCCTGGCGCTGTTCGACCGCAGCAGCCGCAAGCCGGTCCTCACGGAGCCCGGCAGGGTCCTGCTCGGCAAGGTGCAGGACATCCTGGCCGCCAGCGACCGGCTGGACCGCGCCGCCAGCCAGCTGGGCGGCGGCATGGAGCCCAAGCTCAGCGTGGTCTGGTCCGACACCTACCAGTCCGATCGCTTCGAGGAGATGCTGCAGGCCTTTGAACAGCGCTTTCCCGACCTCGAATTCGAATGCCTGATCGCCGAGCACGGTGACCTGGTGTCGCTGGTGCAGACCGGGCGCGCGCATATCGGTGTGGTGGCGGCGCAAAGCGCTTACCCGCCCGACGTCGGCTCGGCCACCATTGCCGAGCAGTCCGAGATCACCCTGTACGTCGCCACCGCCCATCCGCTGGCCGGCCTGAAGGATGTGACGCCCGACGTGCTGGCCAACTTCCGCGAACTGCGGCTGGATACTTATATGGAGCAGGCGCAAGGGCTGCCCCAGTCGCGCCGCGCCTGGTCGGCGCCCAGCTACCTGATGCTGATGGAAATGGCGGTGCTTGGGTTTGGCTGGGCGGCAATCCCGCGCTGGATGGTGACGCGCTTTGCCACCGGCAAGCTCCACGAACTGGATGCGCGCGGCTGGCCGCGGCGCGTGCCGGTCGATGCCGTGTGGTCGCGCCAACGCCCGCTGGGCCGCGCCGGCACCTGGCTGTTGCAGGAGATGCTGGCGCCCGCAGCTCCCGTGGATAAATCCAGAGCGACGTGAAAAAGCCCGCAGCCTGTGAAGGCGTGCGGGCTGGAGGGTCGTGGTGGCCAGGGGCGCGGCGAACGCGCCCGGCCGCTCATCAGAAGCGGTAGCGCAGGCCCAGGCTGGTGGTGCTGACGCGCTGGTTGCCGGTGCCCGTGAACTTCAGGTCATGCTCGTCCCATGCCAGGACGGCCGACATGGCGGGCGTGAAGGCCCATTCGGCGCCTATGCCGTAAGACACGCCCCAGCCGCTCTCCGAACCCGAGGCGATGCCCGAGGCCGGCGAAGCCGACACGCGGGTGTGGCCGTAGGTCGTGCCCAGCTTGCCCAGCAGGTTGAAGGAGTTGCTCAGCGGCAGGCGTCCGACCAGGCTCAGGTTGATGCCCTGTGCCTCGGTCTGGCCGCCGGCGCGGTTAGCCTTGCCGAAATCGGTGTAGCCCAGTTCCAGGCCGAAGTTGTTGTTGAAGTAGCTGCCGCCGTAGATGTTGTACGAGGTGTCCTTGTTGTCCGACGGGAAGGCGCCGGTGCCGTTGGGCAGCGAGAAGTCGGACTGGCCGATGTTCAGGCCGAAATAGCGCGAGCCGGGAGCGTAAAACGAATAGTTGCTCGAGTAGCTGTTGCCGCTGGAGCTGTCCTGGGCTTGCGCGCCCGTGGCGGCGGCCAGCGCGGCCACGGCCAGGATGGTGGCGGAGAAAGTGCGGGTCAATGAGGGCATGGTGCTTCCTTGTGTGGGTGAATAACCGGCGTGACGTTTTAGCAACGAAACGGCCGCGTGTTGTTGGATTTCCGTCGTGAAATTTAAGGGCCAGGTATGCGCGCTCTTGTGGGTGCAAAAGTTAAATCCCTGTAGGACAAACGGAAGTTTGCGCGTGGTGCCGGCCTTGCGGCGCGGCCCGTTTGCGGGGCCCTTGCCGCGCCCCAAGGGCGTTTTTTGCGGTGCTAAAGTCAGGGCATGCCCCTTATTACCCACCTGCCCGGAAGCACCCCGCTGGTCCTGGATTCTCCCCACAGCGGAACGGCCTACCCGGCGGATTTCAGGCACGCCTGCGAGCTCGCCGTGCTGCGCAGCGCCGAAGACACCCACGTCGAAAAGCTCTACGACTTCGCCCCCGCCCTCGGCGTGCACTGGATAGAGGCGCACTTCCCGCGCAGCTACCTCGACGCCAACCGCAACATCACCGAGATGGACGTCAGCCTGCTCGACGGCCCCTGGCCCGGGCCGGTGGAGACCGACCCGAAAATCCTCTCCAAGGTGCGCCTGGGCAAGGGCCTGATCTGGCGCACCACCGACGAAGGCGTGCCGCTCTATGACCGCAAGCTCGGCGTCGCCGAAATCCAGGCGCGCATAGCGCAATGCTGGGTGCCCTACCACGCGGCCGTCGCACAGGCGATTGACGCCGCCCACGCCGCGCACGGCTACAGCATCCACATCAATTGCCACTCCATGCCCGCGGTGGCCTCCGCCAGTGCCACGGATTTCCCCGGCGAGGCGCACGCCGACTTCGTCGTGGGCGACCGCGAAGGCACGACGGCCGGCAAGGCCTTGTCGCGGCTGGTGTGCGAACACCTCAAGGCGCGCGGCTACGGCGTGGCCTACAACCACCCCTACAAAGGCGTGGAACTGGTTCGCCGCTACAGCAACCCGGGCGAACACCGGCACAGCATCCAGCTTGAGATCAACCGCAAGCTCTACATGGACGAAAGCACCTTTGCGCTGACCCCCGGCGCCGACTCGCTCAAGGCCAGCCTGCGCTCGCTGGTCGAACTGCTGCTCAAGACCGACCCGCGCACCCTCTGATCTCCGCAGGCCGCCGCCTGCTTTTTTGCCCAAGCTTCCAGCCGCCATGCTCACCTTCTTCAGCGACAGCCACCACGCCCACGCCCCGCAGTACGAGTTCTTCCGCGGCGAGCGCGTCCCCTGCTTTGAAACACCGGCCCGCGCCGAATACGTCAAGGCCCGCCTGGCCGAGCGCGGCCATGTGTTGCGCACGCCGCAGGCCGACAGCCGCGCGCTGCTGGCAAAGGTGCATACAGCCCGTTACCTGAACTTTCTGGAACACGCCTGGCGCGACTGGGTCGCACTCGAAGAAGGCAACGGCCAGCGCCAGCCTTTCCCCTCGGTATGGCCGGTGCGCACGCTGCGCAGCGACGTGGAGCCCGCCAACTTCACCGCGCGGCTGGGCCTGTATTCCATGGACAACGGCTCACCGCTGTCGGCCGGCACCTGGCAGGCCGCCAAGGCCGGTGCCGATGCCGCCGCCAGCGCCGCTGCCTTGCTCAGCGGCAACAGCGAACGCGCCGTCTTCTGCTGCAGCCGCCCGCCCGGCCACCATGCCGGCGCCGACTTCATGGGCGGCTACTGCTTTCTGAACAACGCCGCCGTGGCCGCCCAGGGCCTGCGCGATGGCGGCGCCGCGCGCGTGGCCGTGCTCGACGTCGACTACCACCACGGCAACGGCACCCAAAGCATTTTTTACGGCCGCGCCGACGTGCTCTTCATCAGCCTGCATGGCGACCCGATGACCGAATATCCCTTCTACCTCGGCCATGCCGACGAGACAGGGGAAGGCGAGGGCGCGGGCTTCAACCTCAACCTGCCCTTGCCGGCCGGCTGCACCGTGCCGCGCTGGTTCGAGGCGCTGGAAGCCGCCTGCCTGCGCATAGCCGGCTTCAAGGCCGATGCGCTCGTGGTGTCGCTGGGGCTGGACACCTTCGCCGAAGACCCGATCTCCAAATTCGCGCTGCAGCCGCAAGACTTCATCCGCCTCGGCGAACGCCTGGGCAAGCTCGGCCTGCCCACAGTCTTCGTGCTCGAGGGTGGTTATGCCGCCGCCGAACTCGGCACCAATGCCGTCAACGTCATTGAAGGTTACGAGGGCCGCTGATGGACCAGGTCGATTGTGTGGTGATAGGCGCGGGCGTGGTGGGGCTAGCCGTGGCGCGCGCGCTGGCCTTGCAGGGCAGGGAGGTCATGGTGCTGGAAGCCGCCGACGCCATAGGCACGGGCACCAGCTCGCGCAACAGCGAAGTCATCCACGCCGGCATTTATTACCCCCAACGCTCGCTCAAGGCCAGGCTGTGTGTGGAAGGCAAAGCCCTGCTCTATGCCTACTGCGCCGAACGCGGCATAGGCCACAAGCGCTGCGGCAAGCTCATCGTCGCGACCAGCCAGGCGCAGGTCGCGCAGCTGCAAGGCATACGCGACAAGGCCGCCGCCAACGGCGTCCATGACCTGGTGCTGCTCACGCGTGACGAGGCCCGCGCGCTGGAGCCGCAGCTCGAATGCGTGGCCGCGCTGCACTCGCCCAGCACCGGCATCGTCGACAGCCACGGCCTCATGCTCGCGCTGCAGGGCGACCTCGAAAACGCGGGCGGCATGGTGGTCCTGAACTCGCCGCTGGCCCAGGCCGAATGCACGCAAGAAGGAATCTACCTGACGGCCGAAGACGGCACGCAGCTGCAGGCCGCCACCGTCGTCAACGCCGCCGGCCTGCACGCGCAGCACCTGGCCGCGCGTTTTGCCGGCCTGCCCGCGCAGCATGTGCCGCCCAGCCATTACGCCAAAGGCAATTACTTCACGCTGCCCGGCCGCTCACCCTTCAGCCGATTGATCTACCCGGTACCTGAAGCGGCAGGCCTGGGCGTGCACCTCACCGTGGACATGGGCGGCCAGGCCAAGTTCGGCCCCGACGTGCAATGGGTCGACTCGCCCGACGACCTCGTGGTGGACCCGGCACGCGGCGAGGCCTTTTACGCCGAGGTCCGCAAATACTGGCCCGCCCTGGCCGACGGCGCGCTGACGCCGGGCTACGCCGGCATTCGCCCCAAGATCCAGGCGCCCCATGAGGCCGCCAAAGACTTCATGATCCAGGGCCCGGCCGAGCACGGTGTGGCGGGTTTGGTCAATCTCTTCGGCATTGAATCGCCGGGGCTCACGAGCTCGCTGGCGATAGGCGAGCACGTGAGCAGCCTGCTGTAAAGCCCTTACTGCGCAGCCCAGCCGCCGTCCATGTTCCAGGCCACGCCGCGCACATTGTTGCCGGCCGGCGAGCAGAAAAACACCGCCAGCGCGCCCAGTTCCTCGGGCGTGGTGAATTGCATGGAAGGTTCTTTTTCGCCCAGCAGCTGCCGGGTGGCCGCTTCATTGCTGATGTTGCCGGCGGCGGCTTTGGCGTCCACCTGTTTTTGCACCAGGGGAGTCAGCACCCAGCCGGGGCAAATCGCATTGCAGGTCACGCCGGTGGTGGCGTTTTCGAGCGCGGTGACTTTGGTCAGGCCCACGATGCCGTGTTTGGCGGCGACGTAGGCGGATTTTTCGGCCGAGCCGACCAGGCCGTGCACTGAGGCGACGTTGAGGATGCGGCCCCAGCCCTTGCCGCCGTCGGCGGCCAGCATGGCGGGCAGGGCCAGGCGGGTGGCGTGGAAGGCGCTGCTCAGGTTGATGGCAATCACGGCGTCCCATTTCTCGACCGGGAAGTTCTCGACGCGGGCCACGTGCTGGATGCCGGCGTTGTTGACGAGGATGTCGACCTGGCCGAACTGCGCGGCGGCGTAGCGCATCATGTCCTCGATGTCGGCGGGCTTGCTCATGTCGGCGCCGTGGTAGGCCACGCGCGCGCCCAGCGCTTCCACCTCGGCCTTGGGGCCGTCCACGTCGCCGAAGCCGTTGATGACGATGTTGGCGCCCTGTGCCGCCAGCGCCTTGGCAATGCCCAGGCCTATCCCGCTGGTCGAGCCGGTGACGAGGGCTGTTTTACCTTTGAGCATATTGTTTCTCCGGATGAATTACGATGGTTGAGTTGGGATTGCGAGCGGCGCGCCGCGCAGGTTGCGCCGGCTCAATTTCTCAAGCAATTATCAAGCCTTTCATTGAACTGATTCACCATGACCCAACCCAGCCTGAACTATGTCAATTGCCCCGATGCCGCAGGCGGGCACCGCATGGCCTATTGGCAGTGGGGCCGGCCTGACAGCGCGCACGTGATCGTCTGTGTGCACGGCCTGTCGCGCCAGGGGCGCGATTTCGATACGCTGGCGCGTGCCTTGTCCGAGCAGGCCGACGTCCGCGTAATCTGCCCCGACGTGGTGGGCCGCGGCGAAAGCGACTGGCTCAAGGACCCCATGGGCTACCAGTTGCGCACCTATGCGGGCGACATGCTGGCGATGCTGGGCCAGCTGCACGCCCAGGCGCCGGTAGCTTCGCTGGACTGGGTGGGCACCAGCATGGGCGGCCTGATCGGCGTGGCGGTGTGCGGAACGCCTGGTTTGCCCCTGCCTGTGCCGGTGCGCCGGCTGGTGCTCAACGACGTCGGCCCGGCCATCCAGTGGCAGGCCATTGTGCGGATCGGCACCTATCTGGGGCAGGCCGGCCATTTCGGGTCGGTGCAGGAAGCGGCCGATGCGATGTGGGCGATTTCGCAAAGCTTCGGCCCGCACACGCCCGAGCAGTGGCTGGCGCTGTCGCGTCCCATGCTCAGGCGCGTCTCGGAGGCGGCCGACGCCAAGTGGCGCCTGCACTACGACCCGGCCATCGCCGTGCCCTTCAAGCAGGAAACCGAGGAATCCGCGCGCCAGGGTGAAGTCATGCTCTGGCAGCTCTACGACAATATCAAGGCCGAAACCCTGGTGATACGGGGCCGGCAATCCGACCTGCTCAGCCCCGAGACGGCGCAGGCCATGACACAGCGCGGGCCGCGCGCGCGCGTGGTCGAATTTGAAGGCGTGGGCCATGCGCCCACGCTGATCGCCGCGGACCAGCTCGCCGCCGTCACGGGCTTTCTGCTGGGGTGACAGCTGCAACCATTTGATTGAAGTTTCATGAAAAGCAATGTGGTCGGGCCCGGTGGCCCGACAGCCTCCCACGGGGCGAACGCCTCCATCGTGACCGCCACGGCAGACAGCCTGCCGGACCAGCCGCATGCGCTGGCCCGCGCGCGCGCGTTCGCCGAGCCGCTGATCGCCAGCGAAACGCACGACACGGGCGAAAACATCCTGGCCCATGCCGATGCGGTGGCGGCCATCCTGAAAAACATTGGCGGCTCGGAAGCCATGCAGGCGGCCACCTATCTGGTGTATGCCTGCCAGCACCTGACCAAGCCGCAGGAAGTGATCACCAAGGCCTTTGGCGCCAACTACGCCGCGCTGGCCATGGAGACCACCAAGCTGGTGCAGGTGCAGCGCCAGGCGCGCGGCGCGGATGCCAAGGCGCAGTTGCTCGATGACCCGGCCGCGCAGACCGAGAACGTGCGCAAGATGCTGCTGGCGTTCTCGCGCGATTTGCGCGTGGTGATGCTGCGGCTGGCGTCCCGGCTGCAGACGCTGCGCCACTATGCGGCGACCCGGCAGACCGCGCCGATGTCGCTGGCGCACGAGTCGCTGCACGTCTTCGCGCCGCTGGCCAACCGCCTGGGCATCTGGCAGATCAAATGGGAAATGGAAGACCTGGCCTTCCGTTTCCTGGAGCCGGAGACCTACAAGCACACCGCGCGCCTGCTCGATGAAAAACGCGTGGAGCGCGAAGGCTTCATGGAGTCCTTGCGTGCGCAGCTCGAGCGCGAACTCAACCAGAACGGCATCGCCGCGCTGGTGCAGGGCCGGCCCAAGCACATCTACAGCATCGTCAAGAAGATGCGCGGCAAGTCGCTGGATTTCGAGCAGGTGTTCGACATCCGCGCGCTGCGCGTGATCGCCGCCGATGTGAAGGGCTGCTATGCGGCGCTGGGCTTTGTGCATTCGCGTTTCACGCCGGTCGACGGCGAGTTCGACGATTACATCGCCAAGCCCAAGACCAACGGCTACCAGTCGCTGCATACCGTGGTGCGCGACGAAGCGGGCCGGGCGGTGGAAATCCAGGTGCGTACCCAGGCCATGCACGACCATGCCGAGCACGGCGTGGCCGCGCACTGGGCTTACAAGGAAGCCGGCACCAAGGGTTACAGCGGCGTCTCAGCCAGCAGCGAGTACGACGCCAAGATCGCCGTGTTGCGGCAATTATTGGCCTGGGAGCGCGACCTCTCCGGCCCGGCCGCCCAGCGCGCGCGCGACGACAAGCAGGGCCTGTTTGAAGACCGCATCTATGTGCTGACGCCCGACGCGGCGATCGTGGAGCTGCCGCAGGGCGCGACCACGGTGGACTTCGCCTACAGCGTGCACACCAGCCTGGGGCACCGCTGCCGTGGCGCGCGCATCGACGGCGCCATGGTGCCGCTGAACACGCCGCTGCAAAACGGCCAGACGGTGGAGGTGATCACCGCCAAGGAGGGTGGGCCTTCGCGCGACTGGCTGAACCCGGAACTGGGATTTTTGTGCAGCCACCGCGCCAAGTCCAAGGTGCGCGCCTGGTTCAACGCGCTGGCCATGGAACAGACCGTGGCCAAGGGCCGCGAGGCGGTGGAAAAACTGCTGCAGCGCGAAGGCAAGACGGCGATGAAGCTGGACGACCTCGCGGTGCAGCTCGGCTTCAAGGCGGCAGATGATTTGTTTGAGGTCGTGGGCAAGGACGAGTTGTCGCTGCGCACGATAGAGAACATGTTGAGGCCGCCCGAGCCTGTATTGAGCCAGGACGATTACGTGCTGGCGAAAAAAGCGCGTGCGCCCAGCCCGAATGCAAAGAAGGGGGGCGGTGTGCTGGTTGTCGGCATGGGTTCCTTGCTGACGCAACTGGCCAAATGCTGCAAGCCCGCGCCGCCCGATGAGATTCTGGGTTTTGTCACCAAGGGCAAGGGCGTGAGCATTCACCGCAGCGACTGCAGCAACTTCCGCAACATGGCCAGCGGCAGCCCGGACCGCGTGATCGAGGTGGAGTGGAACTCGCCCAAGACGCCCGACGGTGCCGTCTACCCGGTGGACGTGGCCGTTGAGGCGGCCGACCGGCAGGGCTTGCTGCGCGATATTTCCGAAGTGTTCGCCAAGGAAAAGATGAATGTGATCGGCGTGCAGACGCAGTCGGTGAAAGACAACCGCGGCGGCACGGCCTGGATGACTTTCACCGTGGAGGTGGCGCAATCGGGCCGCCTCAATCAGGTGCTGGCCGTCGTGGCCGAGGTACCGGGCGTGCGGTCCGCGCGGCGCCGTTAACGTAGCGAGGGTTCTTTTTTCAGCATTTTTTGTGGGCAGGCCAGGATAGACGTTTTGCTTTGCTACAATACGAGCTTCGAACAGTCCTTAGGCGCGTAGCTCAGCTGGTTAGAGCACCACCTTGACATGGTGGGGGTCGTTGGTTCGAGTCCAATCGCGCCTACCAATTCCCAAAAACGGTTCCTGTCCAGGCTTTCGCATCCAGTGTGATGCGGGCCTATTACACAGGGTAAACCAAGGGGATTGAGTACATCAGAATTCCTAGAATGTATCGAGCCCCGGCGTCCCGACGCTGGTCGTCATTCAGAGGAGAAATCAGTGCCAAAAAGCAAATCCACCAGCCCGGCATCCGGCCTTCCGCCCTCACAGGGTGAGGACGTTGCCGACGGCAATCCCGGCGCCAAAAGCGGCCGGCCTGCCGGCAAGGCTGCCGTGTCCCGTGTGATCAAGAAATACCCGAACCGCCGGCTCTACGACACGGAGACCTCGACCTACATCACACTCACGGAAGTGCGCCAGCTGGTGATGGACAGCGCCGATTTTGTGGTGCGCGATGCCAAGACCAACGAAGACCTGACGCGCAGCATCCTGCTGCAGATCATTCTTGAAGAGGAATCCGGCGGCGAGCCCATGTTCACCGAGGCCGTGCTGGCCAACATCATCCGTTTTTACGGCAACGCGATGCAGAGCTTCATGGGCGCTTACCTGGAAAAAAACGTCCAGAGCTTCATGGACCTCCAGGTCAAGATGGCCGAGCAGTCCAAAGGGCTGAGCCCCGAAATGTGGGCGCAGTTCATGAATGCCCAGTCGCCCATGATGCAGGGCATGATGGGTACTTATGTGGAGCAATCCAAAAACGTTTTCACGCAGATGCAGGAGCAGATGCAAAAGCAGAGCGAGCAGATGCTGCAGGCCTTCGGCCTGAAAAAATGAACTGAACGCCGGGCGTTGTGCCCGTGCGCTGACAGGCCATTGAAGGCCATCCGGGGTCCACGGTTCGCCCTGAAGCCTACCCTGAGACAATAGACCCCATGAGCGAAGTTATTTCCCCACCCGCACCCGCCACTCCCAAAGCCGCGCCCCGCGTCGGTTTTGTCAGCCTGGGCTGCCCGAAAGCCCTGACCGATTCCGAGCTGATCCTCACGCAATTGAGCGCCGAGGGCTACCAGACCTCCAAAACCTTTGAGGGCGCGGACCTGGTCATCGTCAATACCTGCGGCTTCATCGACGATGCGGTCAGGGAAAGCCTGGACACCATCGGTGAGGCGCTGGCCGAAAACGGCCGGGTCATCGTGACCGGTTGCCTGGGCGCCAAGGCGGGGGAGGGCGGCGGCAACCTGGTGCGCCAGATGCACCCCAGCGTGCTGGCCGTGACCGGCCCGCACGCCACGCAGGAAGTCATGGATGCGGTGCACCTGAACCTGCCCAAGCCGCACGATCCCTTCGTGGACCTGGTGCCCAACGCCTTCGGTATTGCCGGCATCAAGCTCACGCCCCGGCATTACGCCTACCTGAAGATCAGCGAAGGCTGCAACCACCGCTGCACCTTCTGCATCATCCCCTCCATGCGCGGCGACCTGGTGTCGCGCCCCATCGGCGACGTGCTCAACGAGGCGCGCGCACTGTTTGAGGGCGGCGTGAAGGAACTGCTGGTGATCAGCCAGGACACCTCGGCCTACGGCGTGGACGTCAAATACCGCACCGGCTTCTGGGACGGCAAACCCGTCAAGACGCGCATGCTGGAACTGGTGCAGACGCTGGGCGAAATCGCCGAGCCCTACGGGGCCTGGGTGCGCTTGCATTACGTCTACCCATACCCAAGTGTGGATGAGGTGCTGCCGCTGATGGCCACCGGCAAGGTGTTGCCGTACCTGGACGTGCCGCTGCAGCACAGCCACCCGGACGTGCTCAAGCGCATGAAGCGGCCGGCCAGCGGCGAGAAAAACCTCGAGCGCATTGCGCGCTGGCGCGAGATCTGCCCCGAGATCGTGATCCGCAGCACCTTTATCGCTGGTTTTCCCGGCGAGACAGAAGCGGAGTTCGAGCACCTGCTCGATTTCATGCGCGAGGCCAAAATCGACCGCGCGGGCTGCTTTGCCTACAGCGCCGTGGAAGGCGCCACGGCCAACGACATTCCGGGCATGCTGCCGATGGAATTGCGTGAAGAGCGGCGTGCCCGTTTCATGGCAGTGGCCGAGGCGGTTTCAAGCCAGAAGCTGCAGCAGCGCATAGGCGCGACCATGCAGGTGCTGGTGGATTCGGCTCCCGCGATGGGCCGAAAGGGCGGCACCGGGCGTTCTTATGCGGATGCGCCCGAGATCGACGGTGTGGTCAAGCTGCTGCCGCCCGAGAAAATCAGCAAGACGCTGAAAGTCGGTGAATTCACCCGGGCCCGCATCGTCGGAACCCAGGGCCATGACCTGATTGCCGTACCTGTTTGATTAAGACCGCGGACGAAAAGCCGGACCTGAAGAAGGGGTCCGGCCACAAAAAAAGCCACTGGGTCACAGTGGCTTTAATCTTGCTTTATTCCAGAGCTCGTTTCAGAGTCTGGCAAAGCTGTTTGGTGTATCTGGTGCCCGGGAGAGAACTCGAATCTCCACATCTTGCGATACACGGACCTGAACCGTGCGCGTCTACCAATTCCGCCACCCGGGCACAGCTAGCAGTGTACCATTACTTGAACGTATTCTCAGGCCAAGGCCCGCAAATTTTCCTGAAATATTTCGGCTGCATACTCAAAACCAGCAGCCCCCAACAAAAAGAGACTTTTTATCAAAACAACTCATTCCCATGCGGGCGGCTCGTCCGCCCATTCTTCCGGTTTACTCGCTGAATTCGAGGGCACCGTTTCCGGCCACCGCGACGGCCATGGTTTCGTATTGCGCGACGACGGCGAAGCGGATATTTACCTGCCGCCCAACGAAATGCGCGCGGTGCTGCACAAGGACCGCGTCAAGGCGCGCATCGTGCGGCACGACCGCAAAAACCGGCCCGAGGGCCGCGTGACAGAGATCCTCGAGCGCTCTGCCAATCCCATCATTGGCCGCCTGCTGCAGGAAAGCGGCGTCTGGCTGGTCGCGCCCGAAGACAAGCGCTACGGCCAGGACGTTCTGATTCCCAAAGGCGCCACCGGCACGGCCAAGGCCGGCCAGGTGGTGGTGGTGCAGCTCACCGAGCCGCCGGCGCTGTTCGGCCAGCCTGTGGGCCGCGTCAAGGAAGTGCTGGGCGAGATCGACGACCCCGGCATGGAAATCGAAATCGCCGTGCGCAAATACGGCGTGCCGCATGAATTCAGTGACGAGGCGCTGGCCCTGGCCCGCTCCCTGCCGGACGCCGTGCGGCCGGCCGACAAAAAGCACCGCGTCGACCTGACCGACGTGCCGCTGGTCACCATCGACGGCGAAGACGCCCGCGACTTTGACGATGCCGTTTATTGCGAGCCGGCCAAGGTCGGCCGTGGCAAGGGCTGGCGCCTGCTGGTGGCGATTGCCGACGTGAGCCACTATGTGGAAACCGGCAGCGCCATCGACATCGACGCCTACGACCGCGCCACCAGCGTGTACTTCCCGCGCCGCGTGATCCCCATGCTGCCGGAAAAGCTCTCCAACGGCCTGTGCTCGCTCAACCCCAATGTCGAGCGCCTGTGCATGGTCTGCGACATGCTGGTCAATGCCAAGGGCGAAGTTCACGCCTACCAGTTCTACCCGGCGGTGATGTTCAGCCAGGCGCGTTTCACCTACACCGAGGTCGCCGCCATCCTGGCCAACACACGCGGCCCCGAAGCGGCGCAGCGCAAGGCGCTGGTGCCGCACCTGCTCGACCTGCATGACGTCTACCAGGCGCTGCTCAAGGAGCGTGGCGAGCGCGGTGCCGTGGATTTTGAAACCACCGAAACACAAATCGTCTGCGACGAAGCCGGCCGGATTGAAAAAATCGTGCCCCGCACCCGCAACGTGGCGCACCGCCTGATCGAGGAAGCCATGCTGGCGGCCAATGTCTGCTCGGCCGATTTTATTTCGCAAAGCAAGCACGTGGGCCTGTACCGCGTGCATGAAGGCCCGACGCCCGAGAAGAAGGACATGCTGCGCAACTACCTGAAGGCGGCCGGCGTCGGCATGACCATCAGCGACGACCCGGAACCCGGCGAGTTCCAGAAGATTGCGCTGGCCACCAAGGACAGGCCGGACGCGCAGCAAATCCATTCGATGCTGCTGCGCTCCATGCAGCAGGCGATTTACACGCCCATGAACAGCGGCCACTTCGGCCTGGCCTATGAGGCCTACACCCACTTCACCAGCCCGATCCGGCGCTATCCCGACCTGCTGGTGCACCGCGTCATCAAGGCGGTGCTGAACAAGGCCAAGTACCAGTTGCCGACCCTGCCCACACCGGGCGAGGCCGAGGCCAAGCTGTCCAAGCGGCTGGCCTCGCGCGTGAAGGAGCCGACACAGAAACCCAAAAAAGCCAGCGCCGACGAGCTCGCCTGGCAGGCGGCCGGCCTGCATTGCAGCGCCAACGAACGCCGCGCCGATGAGGCCAGCCGCGATGTCGAGGCCTGGCTCAAGTGCAAATACATGCGCGAGCACCTCGGCGAGGAGTTCGGCGGCGTCGTCACGGCGGCCACGGGCTTCGGCATCTTTGTCACGCTGGACGCGATGTACGTTGAAGGCCTGGTGCACATCACCGAGCTGGGCGGCGAATACTTCCGCTTCGACGAAGCCCGCCAGGAGCTGCGCGGCGAGCGAACCGGCATCCGCTACGCCATCGGCACGCGCGTCAGGGTGCAGGTCAGCCGGGTGGACCTGGACGGCCGAAAGATCGACTTCCGCCTGGTGAACGAGGGCCAGGACCTTGTCGGGCGCGCCATGAAGGACAAAACCGGCGGCCATGCCGCTGAACTGCCGGCGCAGGAGCGCGGCGCCGCGCGCCACCCCGGCGAAGCCCGGACCGGCAAAGCCGGCAAAAAGACGGCCGGCAAGCGTACGGAAACCCGCTCGGGCGGCCGCGACAGCAGCAGTGCGGGCCGCAGCACCGGCAGTACCGGCAGCGAGCGCACGCCCAAGTCGCCCATCCAGGCGCTGAAGGCGGCGGTCAAAAAAGCCGCTGGCAATCCCGGACGCAAACAGGGCAAGAAACCGCGCCGCTAGGAATACCCATGAACTGTTTTACCCATTCTTTCTCACGCAGGGCAGGCCGCGCATGCTGATCCGTATCCTGGCGTTTCTCCTGGAAACCCTTTTCTTCCTGCTGATCGCCGCGGCGCTGCTGCGCGCGTGGATGAACTGGGTCCGCGTCAACATGAGCGCCCAGCCGGGCCGGTTTGTGATGGCGGTGACCGACTGGCTGGTCAAGCCCTTGCGCCGCATGCTGCCCAGGTCGCTGGCGCAGTCGCGGGTGGACTGGGCCAGCGTGATTGCCGCTGTGGTGCTGGCGCTGATCTATGCGCTGCTGTGGGCCTTGCTGTTCGGCGTGCTGATGGGGGCGCTGGAGCTGGCGCCCGTGGTGCTGCTGACGCTGCTGTCCTTCGCGCTGAAGATGCTGGTGCGCGTGGCGCTGCAGACCCTGTTCATTCTGGTGCTGGGTTTTGCCATCCTCTCGTGGGTGCAGCCCGGCTCGCCGGCCTATGCCTTGCTGGGCCGCCTGACCGAGCCCCTGCTGGCGCCGCTTCGCCGGGTGATCCCGGCCGTGGGCGGCGTCGACCTCTCGGCGCTGGTGCTGATCGTGCTGCTGCAGATCGCCCTGATGATCCTCGTCTAGGAACTGGCCAGCGCCGACGCGGTCAGTGCCTGTCCGCCGGCCGGCCAGACATCGGCGATGCGGCCGTGCGCAAACACGGCGCTGCAGGCCGCCTCAAAAGCTTCCATGCCACCGGCCATGGCAGCCCCCAGCATGCCTGCCAGCACGTCGCCGGTGCCCGCGGTGGCCAGCAAGGCGTTGCCGCTGCTGTTGATGGCGCTGGGCCGGGCTGGCGCGGCGATCACGGTCCCCGAGCCCTTGAGCACCACGACGCACTGAAACCGCTCCGCCAGCTGCCGCGCTGACGCGAGCCGGTCGGCCTGCACTTCCCTGGCGTTGCTCCCGGCCAGCCGGGCCGCTTCCAGCGGGTGGGGCGTCAGCACGGTTGCGTAGCCGCGGTGGTGGCGGGCCGCGAGCTGGGTCTGCAATTGCGTGTCCGCGGCGATGGCGTTGAGCGCATCCGCGTCCAGCACCAGGCGGGGCGCCGCCGACAACACCTTGTGCAACACAAGGCGCACCGCATCGCCGCCGCCACAGCCGCACACCACCACCTGCTGCGCCAGGTCCAGTGCCTCGGGCGCGCGGAACATCAACTCGGGTTGCTGCGGGTCCACGGCCAGTGCGGGGCTGCCGAGCAGGGCCACAAACACCCGGCCCGCGCCGGCGTGCAGCGCGGCACGCGAGGCCAGCAGTGCGGCGCCGGCCATATGGCTGTGGGCGGTGGACTCCCCGCCCAGCACCGCCACGTCGCCGAAGCTGCCCTTGTGGCTGGCATGCGCGGTGGCATGCTTCGCCGTTTGCCTGGCCCGGTCTGCGCCCAGCAGCCAGGCCTGCGGCGCTGGCGCCCCCGCCCGTGCAACTGCTGTGCCGAGGTCGTCAAACCATACTTGTCCCGTGTGGTCGCGCCCGCTCGCGGTGAACAGTCCCGGCTTCAGCGTCAGAAGGCTCAAGGTAAAAGTATTGGTGGCGGCGGCGAGCCCGGCGGCGAAAGCTCCCGTGTCCGCGTCAAGGCCGGTCGGCAGGTCCACCGCCAGCCGCGGCGTGCCGTTCGCCTGCATGCGTTCCAGCCATTCCAGCATCAAGGGCGTGCCGGGGCGGGCCGGGTCCAGCGTGCCGCCAATACCGAGCAACGCGTCCACGCAGAAATCGAAGTCTTCGGGGGGCTGGGTGGCCATGGGCACACCCGCGGCCAGGGCGCGTTCGCGCGAGGCTTGGGCGTCCGGTGGCTGGCTGGCGTTGCCGGACGGCAGGCCGGTCCAGGTCAGGGACACGGTTTTGCCCCAGTGGTGCAGGTGCATGGCGGCTTCGAAGCCGTCGCCGCCGTTGTTGCCGGGCCCGCAGGCGATCCAGATGTGCCGTGCGTGCGGCGCCAGTGCCAGTGCCAGGCGCGCGACCGAGAGGCCGGCGCGCTGCATCAGCGTGTGCGGCGGCAGTCCGGCGGCGGCTTGCCGCTCAATGTCGCGGGTGGCGGCCACGCCGTAAAGCGGCTCGCTGTGGGTGCTGGAGATTTTTCGCATGGCCTGATTGTGCGCCGCGAGGATGGCGTTTTCTCAGGGGTGCGGCGCCCTGGTTTCAAGCCAGGCGAGCGACGCCCAGGCCTTCCATGTCGATGTCCGCGTTCCTGCCCGCCATCAGGTCGGCCAGCGCCCGCGCACTACCGCAACTGAGCGCCCAGCCGCTGGATCCGTGGCCCAGGTTGAGCCAGAGGCCGGCGATGCCGCTGTCGCCGATGATGGGCGGCCCGTCGGGCAGCATGGGCCGCGCGCCTTTCCATTCCTGCACGCTGGAGCCGGTGTTGGCCAGCTGGGCGGCGCCGGGAAACCAGTCGTGCAAAACCTTGTAGAGGGTTTGCAGCGAAGCGGCGCGTTTGTTGTCCAGCGAACCGCCGATTTCCGCGCTGCCGGCCACGCGCACGCGGTTGCCGAGGCGTGAAATCGCTACTTTGTAGTGCTCGTCCATCAGCGCGCTGCGCGGCGCATTCAGGGGCTCGCGAATCGGTGCGCTGATGGAGTAGCCGTAGACGGCCGCCATGGGAATCTTCAGGCCCAGCGGCTTGAGGAGTTGGGCCGAGGCCACGCCCGCGCACATGACCACGCGGTCGAAGCTGCGCGGCGCGTTTTCGTTGGCCGGCAAAATGCTGGCGGGTTGTGACGGCTCCAGCCGGGCCACGCTGGTGTTGAACTCAAAGTTCACGCCTATGCGCTGGGCCTCGTTCTTCAGCAGCAGCGCAAATTGCCGGCAGTTGGCCACCTCGTCATTGGGCAGGTGCACCGCGCCCAGGAAAGCGGTTTCCGTGTTCAGCGCCGGTTCGAGCTTCAGGACCTCTTCGGGACCGATTTCCTTGAAGGCCACGCCCGCCTCGCGCAGCACAGCCAGGCCGGGTTGCACCAATTTGCTGTCTTGCTCGGAGCGCAACAGCACCATATAGCCGGGGCTGCCGTCGTACTCGAGTTCCAGCTCAGCCGTCAGGTGGTGCAGCCTTTCCCGGCTGTAGAAGGCCAGGCGCTGCATGCGCGCGCGGTTGGCCAGGTAGGTTTCCAGCTTGCAGGCGCGAAACCATTTCCACATCCAGGCCAGTTCGCTCCCCGACAGCGGCAGGGCAAGCTTGACGGGGGCATGGCGGCTGAACAGGTGGCTGAGCACCTTGCCCGGCATGCCGGGCGCGGCCCAGGGCGTGACATAGCCGGGCGCGACCAGGCCGGCGTTGGCAAAGCTGGTTTCCTCGGCCGCGGCGCCCCTGCGCTCGAAAACGGTGACTTCATGGCCGTCAAGGGCCAGTTCGTAGGCGGTGGTGATGCCGATGATGCCGGCGCCGATGACGGCAATCCTCATGCGAGGGCGCCGCTGCGGCGTTCGGTGCGGGAGATCGTATGGTGCATGGGTTTTTAGGAGTGGGGCAGCCCGCAAGCCTTGTCAAACCAGGCGCAGGCAATTGCTGTGGTTATTGGAGCGAGCGTGCCAGGGCGGCTTCCACCTGCAGGGCCAGGTCCAGCACCGTGTCGTCATGCATCGCCGCATGCCAGAGCATCAGGCCCACGGGCAACTGGCCGGGCGTGTGGCAGGGCAGGGAAATCGCGCAGCCGTCGAGCATGTTAACCACGGACGTGTTGCGCAGCAAAAGGCTGTTGACTCTGAAAAACTCGGCATCGTCGTTCAGTACGCTGGCAATCGGCGGCGCGACCAGGGGCACGGTTGGCGACAGCACCGCGTCAAAGCCTTCCAGGCGCGTTTCCATGCGGGCGATCCAGGCCTTGCGTGCCGCCACCAGGTCGATGTAGTCGGCCGCGCCCATGCTGGCGCCGCGCAGGATGCGCAGCGCGACGCGCGGGTCGTAGCTGGCCTGGTGTTCGGCAATCAGCTTGCGATGCCAGACGTAGCTTTCAGCTGCCGACAGGCCTCCGGTGGCGTTGATGGCGGCCAGGTCGCCGATCTCCACCAGCGGGATTTCCGTGATCTTCGCTCCGGCGTCCCGCAGGACCTGCAGGCTGCGCTCAAAAGCCTGGGAGACCGTGCGGCTCAACGTGTCCTGCATCAGCGTGCCGGCTACTGCCAGCCGGTATCCGGACAGCGGCTTGCCGGTCAGCGTGACTTCGCGCGCCGCCAGCACCTCATGCACGGTGACGGCGTCGCGCACGGAGCGCGTCAAGGCGCACACCGTGTCCAGGCTGGTGGAAAGGGGCAGGGCGCCCGTGGTTGGCACCAGGCGTGCCGTGCTCTTGAAGCCGACGATGCCGCAGAGCGCCGCTGGAATGCGTATCGAGCCGCCGGTGTCGGAACCCAGGCCCACCAGGGCCGCGCCGGTCGCCACCGATACGGCCGCGCCCGACGATGAACCGCCCGGGATGCGTGGCGTGTCGGGGTCGGCCGGGTTGGCGGGTGTGCCGTAGTGCGGGTTGATCCCCACCCCCGAAAAAGCGAATTCGACCATATTGGTACGCCCCACCACCGCCGCGCCGGCTGCACGCAGGCGAGCCACCGCGGGGCAGTCGGACTGGGCTGCGGCAGCGTGTGCCAGCACCGTGGAGCCTGCCGATGTGGTCTGGCCGGCCACGTCGAACAAATCCTTGATGGACACCGGAATTCCGCCCAAAGGAAGGTCCAGAGCGCCGGGAGGAGTCGTTTTCAGCGTTTCCGGCATGTCGCCGGGGCCGGCATTGGGCATAAAAACATGCTCGCAGACCGGGCTTTGCGCGGTATGGGCGGCTTGCGCCAGGACGTCCCGGGGTTGCAGATGGCCCTCCTGGAGTGCCTGGCGAACGGCATGGAGGTCGCCTGTGGGAGGTGTCTGGCTCATAGGATGGGAAGGAGTGCGAGAGGAGGCGAGAGAGGAGGGCGGGAGGATGTTATACTCGACAGGCTTTGTGAATGACGATTTTGTTGTTCGCTAGGCAAATCGCAAATCAGCCACCCAAGGTGTTGCCCCGGAAATTCTCTAGAAGAGACCGCCGGGGCGATAAGCGCTGATTTTAGACACAACCTTCTGGAGTACTTTTATGTCGACCACTATGCGCGAAATGCTGGAAGCAGGCGTTCATTTCGGACACCAAACCCGCTTCTGGGACCCGAAGATGGCCCCCTATATCTTTGGTCATCGCAACCGCATCCACATCATTAACCTGGAAAAATCGCTGCCGATGTACCAGGAGGCGATGAAGTTCGCCAAGCAGCTGTCCGCCAACCGCGGCACCATCCTGATGGTGGGCACCAAGCGCCAGGCCCGCGAAATCGTCGCCACCGAAGCCAAGCGCGCCGGCGTTCCCTACGTTGACCAGCGCTGGCTGGGCGGCATGCTGACTAACTTCAAGACGGTCAAGACCTCGATCAAGCGCCTGAAAGAGATGAAAGCCCAGCAAGAAGCCGGCCTTGATTCCATCAGCAAAAAAGAACAGCTCACCTTCAAGCGCGAAATCGAAAAGCTTGAAAAAGACATCGGCGGCATTCAGGACATGAACGCCCTGCCGGACGCCATCTTCGTGATCGACGTGGGTTTCCACAAAATCGCGATCCTGGAAGCCAAGAAGCTCGGCATCCCCCTGATCGGTGTGGTGGACTCCAACCACTCGCCAATCGGCATCGATTACGTGATTCCCGGCAACGACGACTCCTCCAAGGCTGTGGCGCTGTACGCCCGCGGCATCGCCGACGCGATCATTGAAGGCCGCGCCAACGCCGTGAACGACGTCGTCAAGGCGGTGTCGACCGAGAACTCGGATGAATTTGTAGAAGTGGAAAACGCCGCTGGCTGATTAAGCGCGCCAGCGATGGCGCTGCGTTAGACGCGAAAAAGGGGCTCGCGTAGCCCCTTTTTCACAACTTGAGCATCAAGAAGGGAGCGGCCCTGTCGGCCCATCCCTGTCAACACGACAAACGGAGAATCAAAAATGGCAATTACTGCAAGCATGGTCGCTGAACTGCGCGCCAAGACCGACGCCCCCATGATGGAGTGCAAAAAAGCGCTCACCGAAGCCGAAGGCAACTTCGAAAAGGCCGAGGAAATCCTGCGCGTCAAGCTGGGTAACAAGGCCGGCAAGGCCGCTTCCCGCATCACCGCCGAAGGCGTGATCGCGTACCACACCGAAGGCGGCATAGGCGCGCTGGTTGAAATCAACTGCGAAACCGACTTCGTGACCAAGAACGACAGCTTCCTGGCGTTCACCAAGGCCGTCGCTGAAGGCATCGTCAAAAATAACCCGGCCGACGTGGCTGCGGTCGGCGCCATGCCGCTCACCCTGGACGGCTTCGGCCCGACGGTGGAAGACGTGCGCAAGGGCCTGATCGGCAAGATCGGCGAGAACATGAGTGTTCGCCGCTTCCAGCGTTTCGCCACCGGCAAACTGGCTTCCTACCTGCACGGCACGCGCATCGGCGTGGTCGTCGAGTTTGACGGCGACGAAGCCGCCGCCAAGGACGTCGCCATGCATGTGGCCGCCATGAAGCCGGTGTCCCTGTCCAGCGCCGACGTGCCTGCCGATCTCGTCGCCCGTGAGCGCTCCGTGGCTGCCGCCAAGGCCGCTGAAGATGCCGCAAAGGCCACCGCAGAAGGCAAGCCTGTGCAGTCGCCCGAAATCGTTGCCAAGCGCATCGAAGGCGGCGTGCAGAAGTACCTGAAGGAAGTCAGCCTGCACAACCAGGCTTTCGTCAAGAACGACAAGCAGACCGTCGAGCAGATGCTGAAGGAAAAGGGCACCGCGGTGAAGTCCTTCACGCTGTACGTTGTCGGCGAAGGCATCGAGAAGAAGGTTGACGATTTCGCCGCCGAGGTTGCCGCCCAGGTGGCTGCCGCCAAGTCGGCCTGATCGTTTCCCGCCCCGCCGGAAGGCCGCTAAACTTATCCATAACCCCAACAGGAGCCTCTCACATGCCAGCCTACAAGCGAATCTTGTTAAAACTGTCAGGTGAGGCCCTGATGGGCGATGACGCTTTCGGCATCAACCGCGCCACCATCGTGCGCATGGTCGAGGAAATCGCCGAAGTCACCCGCATGGGTGTGGAGGTGGCAGTCGTCATCGGCGGCGGCAATATTTTCCGCGGCGTGGCCGGCGGCTCGGTCGGCATGGACCGCGCCACCGCCGACTACATGGGCATGCTGGCCACCGTGATGAACGCCCTGGCTTTGGGCGACACCATGGACAAGGCCGGGCTGATCGCCCGCGTGATGTCGGCCATCGGCATTGAACGCGTGGTTGAGCCCTACGTCCGCCCCAAGGCGTTGCAGTACCTCGAAGAGGGCAAGGTCGTCATCTTTGCGGCCGGCACCGGCAATCCGTTTTTCACCACCGACACGGCGGCCGCATTGCGCGGCGCGGAGATCGGCGCCGAGATCGTGCTGAAGGCCACCAAGGTCGACGGTGTGTACACTGCGGACCCCAAGAAAGACCCGAAGGCCACGCGCTACACCAACATCACGTTTGATGAAGCCATGGGCAAAAACCTCGAGGTCATGGATGCCACGGCCTTTGCGCTGTGCCGCGACCAGAAGCTGCCCATCAAGGTGTTCAGCATCTTCAAGCACGGCGCGCTCAAGCGCGTGGTGCAGGGCGAAGACGAGGGAACGCTGGTTCACGTTTGAGCCTTCCACGGCTTGCTTTTTTCGCTATCAAAATCCGGAGATTCGACCATGAGCATTGTTGAAGTCAAGCAGCTGGCAGAGCAAAAAATGCTGCAGTCCATCGACTCGTTCAAGAACGGCCTGACCAAGATCCGTACGGGCCGCGCCAACCCGGGGCTGCTCGACACGGTCCATGTGGACTATTACGGCTCCATGGTGCCTATCAGCCAGGTGGCCAATGTGTCCTTGCTCGATGCGCGGACCATCAGCGTGTCGCCCTGGGAAAAAGGCATGGGCGCCAAGATTGAAAAAGCCATTCGCGATTCCGACCTGGGGCTCAACCCGGCGGCGCAGGGCGACCTGATCCGCGTTCCCATGCCGGCGATGACCGAAGAGCGCCGCAAGGAACTCACCAAGGTCGTACGTGCCGAAGGCGAGCATGCCAAGGTCGCCATCCGCAACCTGCGCCGCGATGCCAATGACGGCATCAAGAAGCTGGTCAAGGACAAGCTCGCGTCCGAGGACGAGGAGCGCCGTTCGCAGGACGACATCCAGAAGTTCACCGACCGTTTCATTGCCGAAGTTGACAAATTGGTCGCCGGCAAGGAACAAGACATCATGGCGGTCTAGATTGCCCCCACGTTCGCTCGCTTCGCGTAGCTCTCTGCCCCCCGAGGGGGCCGCTGCGCCTGCGACCCGGCAAAGCCGGTTCCGCGGCCCCTGCTTGAAAAGACAGATGCCTCACGCCCATTAAGGGCAGCGCCTGACTGCTGACATGGCCTCAACAAGTTCCACCGCCGTCCCGCGCCACGTTGCCATCGTCATGGACGGCAACGGCCGCTGGGCGACCAAACGGTTTCTGCCCCGCATCGCGGGCCACAAGCAAGGCGTTGATTCACTGAGTCGCTGCGTGCGCGCGTGCCTGGAGCGCGGAATAGGCGTGCTGACCGTGTTCGCTTTTTCTTCGGAAAACTGGAACCGCCCATCCGAAGAGGTGTCCGGCCTGATGGAGTTGCTGGCTCTGTCGCTGGCCAAGGAAGTTCCCAGCTTGAACGACAACGGCGTGCAGCTGCATTTCATCGGCGACCGCCAGCGGCTGTCCGAGAAAGTCCAGGCCGGGCTCGCGAAAGCCGAACGCGACACTTCCGCCAACAGCCGGCTGGTTTTTAATGTGTGCTTCAACTACGGCGGCCGCTGGGACATCGCCCAGGCGGCGCAAAAGCTGGCCAGCCAGGGTGAGCCCATCACCGAACTCTCGCTGGACCGCGCCATGGCGATGGCGCATGTGCCGGACCCGGACCTACTGATCCGCACCGGCGGCGAACTGCGCATCAGCAACTTTCTGCTGTGGCAGGCCGCGTATTCGGAACTGCATTTTTCCGACAAGCTGTGGCCCGAGTTCGACGAGGTGGCGCTGGATGAGGCGATTGCCGTTTTTCGCACCCGCGAACGGCGCTTTGGCCAGACCTCGGCTCAGGTCAGCGGCCAGGGTAACAACCACAATGCAAAGGCGGCTTGATGCTTAAACAGCGTGTAATCACGGCGATTGTCCTGCTGGCCATCTTGCTGCCCGCACTTTTTTACAAAACTCCCGAGCCTTTCTGTGCCGTGGCTTTGCTGCTGATCGCGGCGGGTGCCTGGGAGTGGGGACGCCTCAATGGCTATGGGCAGGGCACCTCGGTGGGGCTTGGCCTTGCCTGTGTGGCGGTCTGCGCGCTGTCCTGGTATGGCGGGTTGCTTGAAAAACCTTTGCCCGTGCTCTGGGCGGCTGCCGGCGCGGTGTGGGTGCTGGCCGGCGGCTGGCTGCTGCGCAATGGCGTGGCCGGCTGGCCTCGTATTCCAAAGGCGCTGCGGCTGGTGGCGGGGCTGGTCGCGCTGTGGCTGGCCTGGCTGGCCGTCGCGCAGGCGCGTGTCGTCGGCGTCAATTTCCTGCTGTCCGTGCTGCTGCTGGTCTGGGTGGCGGACATTTTTGCCTACTTTGCCGGGCGTACATTCGGCGGCCGGTTCAGCAAGGGCAAGCTGGCGCCTTCGATCAGCCCGGGCAAAAGCTGGGAAGGCGTCTGGGGCGGCATGGCCGGCGTGGTCGTGCTGTCGCTTGCCTGGGTGTATGCGGGCAGCGCTGCGGGGGGTATCGGATTTTGGGGCGAGGTGACGCTTTACAGCCGGCTGGCGGCGAAGCATGGCCTGCTCATCATGCTGCTGGCGGTCATTTTCCTGGCCGCCATGAGTGTCGTGGGCGACCTGGTCGAGTCCCTGATCAAGCGCAGCGCCGGCGTGAAAGACTCCAGCGGCCTGCTGCCCGGCCATGGCGGGGTGCTGGACCGTGTCGACGCGCTCCTGCCCACCTTGCCCTTGGCCATGATGCTGGTCTCGCTCTAGGCCCGTCATGTCCTTCAGCAAGCAGCGCATCACCGTTCTGGGCTCCACGGGGTCCGTGGGCGTCAACACGCTGGACGTGGTCGCGCGCCATCCCGACCGTTTTGAAGTGTTCGCGCTCAGCGCGGCGACGCAGACCGACCTGATGCTGGCGCAGTGCGTCCGGTTCAAGCCGCAGTACGCAGTGATGGCGAGCGAGCCGCACGCCCGCGTGCTGGCGGACAAGGTCAAGGCGCACCAGCTTCCCGTTCAGGTGTTGTGGGCGCCGGATGCGCTCGAAATGATCGCGTCGCACGAATCGGTGGACACCGTGATGGCGGCCATCGTGGGCGCGGCCGGCCTGCCGCCCTGCATGGCGGCGGCGCGCGCCGGAAAGCGCCTGCTGCTGGCCAACAAGGAGGCCCTGGTTGTCGGCGGCGAGGTATTCATGCAGGCGGTACGCGCCGGAGGCGCCAAGCTGCTGCCCATCGACAGCGAGCATTCGGCCATTTTCCAGTCCCTGCCCGAAGACGCCGCGACCTGGGGCGAGCGGGTCGAAAAGATCATCCTGACCGCCTCCGGCGGACCCTTCCGCACGCGCGACCTTGCCAGCTTGCGCCATGTCACGCCCGACGAAGCCTGCGCCCATCCCAACTGGGTGATGGGCCGCAAGATATCCGTCGATTCCGCCACCATGATGAACAAGGCCCTGGAAGTCATCGAAGCGAAGTTCCTGTTCGACCTGGCGCCGGAGCAGATCGAGGTGGTGATCCACCCCCAGAGCATCATTCATTCCATGGTGCAGTACCGTGATACCTCGGTGGTGGCACAACTTGGCACGCCCGACATGCGCGTTCCCATCGCCTACGGCCTGGCATGGCCGGACCGGGTCGTGTCGGGCGCCAAAGCCCTGGATTTCAGGTCGCTGGCCACCATGACCTTTGAAGTCCCGGACAACGAGCGCTTTCCCGGGCTGCCGCTGGCGTGGGAGGTTCTGAGCGCCCCCGTCGGCAGCACGGCCGTTCTCAACGCGGCCAATGAAGTCGCCGTCGCCGCCTTTCTTGAGAAACGCATTCGTTTTGACCATATTCACCATGTAAATCACGCAACTTTGGAGGCGGTAGCGCTCTCAGAGGTAAGTGATATCGAAGGCCTGCTCGGGCTGGACGGGCAGGCCAGACGCGTCGCCCTTCAAATTGCCGGACAACTGGAGTCTTGACATGCTGACCCTGATTTCTTTCGTCGTGACGCTGGGCATCCTGATTGCGGTGCATGAATACGGGCACTACCGCGTGGCGGTGGCCTGCGGCATCAAGGTCCTGAAATTTTCCATCGGCTTCGGCAAGCCGATTTACACCTGGCGGCTCAAAAACAAGTCCACCGAGTTCTCCATCGGCATGTTGCCCCTGGGCGGCTACGTCAAGATGCTGGACGAGCGCGAGGCACCCGTGGACCCGGCCGAGCGCCACCTCGCTTTCAACACCCAGCCGCTGAAAGCCCGGGCCGCAGTGGTGGCGGCCGGCCCGGCCGCCAACCTGTTGCTGGCAGTGCTTTTGTACGCCATCGTCAACTGGAGCGGCCTGCAGGAGCCCAAAGCCGTGCTGGCCAGTCCCGTGGTCGGTTCTCTGGCCGAAAAAGCCGGGCTGCGCGGCCATGAGACGGTCGAGCAGGCGGCGTTTGAAGGCGATGAACCCCAGGCCGTGCGCTCCTTTGAGGACCTGCGTTGGCGCCTCACCCAGGGCGCACTGGATGGCCGCGACCTCACGCTGGTGCTGGGCGGCGATACGGCGGGCGCGGGGAAAACGGTACAGCTGGCGCTCAGCACGCTGGGCGCCGCCGAGGCCGATGCCCAGCTGTTCCGGAAAATCGGCATCCTCGGGCCTTGGACCCGTCCCGAGATAGGGGATGTCATGGCCGGCGGCGCCGCCGAAAAATCCGGCCTGCGTGCCGGCGATGTGGTGGTGCGTATAGGGAATACCGCTATCGTGGACGGGCCGCATCTGCGTGAAGTCATACGCGCATCGGCCCAGGCATCCAATGCGGGTGCGGCAACCGTTGTGCCGCAAAGCTGGCATGTCATTCGCGCCGGCCAGCCCCTGGCCTTGCAGGTGACGCCTGAACTCAAAACCGCCAATGGAACAATGGTGCCCCGGATCGATGCCTATGTGGGCGCGCCGGCGGAACTCGTCACGGTGCGCTACGGCTTTGTCGACGGCCTGTGGCAGGGCGCCGTGCGCACCTGGCAAGTGTCCGTGCTGACGCTGCGCATGATGGGAAAAATGGTGATCGGCGAGGCGTCGCTCAAGAACCTCAGCGGCCCGCTCACGATTGCTGATTACGCGGGCAAATCCGCGAGCATGGGCTGGAGTTCCTACCTGGTGTTTTTGGCCCTGATCAGCGTGAGCCTGGGTGTCCTGAATTTACTGCCGTTGCCGGTTCTGGATGGGGGGCACCTGATGTATTATCTTTGGGAGGGGATCACCGGTCGCGGCGTGTCTGACGCCTGGATGGACCGGTTACAGCGCGGTGGCGTTGCGATCCTGCTGGGCATGATGTGCGTTGCCCTGTTTAACGATGTCACCCGGCTCTTGGGCTAATTCCATACATTTCATGCAAAAACAAATAAATCGTTTCAAAGTTCGCGCAGTCTGCGCCATCGCCGCCGGTCTTTTTGCAGCCAGCACCGCCTGGGCCGTTGACCCTTTCACGGTGCGCGACATTCGGGTTGAAGGTTTGCAGCGCGTGGAGCCCGGAACCATTTTTGCATCGCTTCCCTTTCGTGTCGGCGAAACCTATAACGACGACAAGGGCTCGACAGCCATTCGCGCGTTGTTCGGCCTGGGGCTGTTCAAGGACGTAAGGCTTGAAGTCAGCGGCGACGTGCTGGTCGTGATCGTTGAAGAACGCCCCACCGTGGCCGACGTGGATTTCGTCGGAACCAAGGAATTCGACAAGGAAGTGCTGAAGAAAGCGTTGCGCGAAGCCGGCATCGCCGACGGCCAGCCCTTTGACAAGGCGCTTGCCGACAAGGCCGAGCAGGAACTCAAGCGCCAGTACATCAACAAGAGCCTGTACGGCGTCGAGGTGATCACCACCGTCACGCCGATTGAGCGAAACCGCGTCAACCTGACCTTCAGCGTGGTCGAAGGCGACGTCGCCAAAATCAAGGAAATCCACATCACGGGCAACAAGGCCTTCAGCGAGTCGACCTTGCTGGGGCTGTTTGACCTGGACACCGGCGGCTGGCTCAGCTGGTATACCAAGTCCGACCGCTATTCGCGCACCAAGCTCAATGCCGACATCGAGACCTTGCGCTCGTACTACCTGTCGCGCGGCTACCTCGAATTCAAGATCGACTCGACCCAGGTCGCCATTTCCCCCGACAAACAGAGCATCGCCATCACCGTCAACGTGACCGAGGGCGAGCGTTTTGTGGTGTCGGGCGTCAAGCTCGAAGGCAACTACCTGAACAAGGAAGAAGAATTCAAGACCCTGGTCAAGATCGAGCCCGGCGAGCCTTACAACGCCGACCAGGTCGCCGAAACCACCAAGGCCTTCACCGATTATTTCGGCACCTTCGGGTTTGCTTTTGCCCGCGTCGATGCGGTTCCCGAGATTGATCGAAGCAATAACCGTGTCGCCTTTGTGCTCCAGGCGGATCCTTCGCGCCGCGCCTATGTCCGGCGCGTGAACGTGGCGGGCAACAACCGCACGCGCGACGAAGTCGTGCGCCGTGAGTTCCGCCAGTTTGAGTCGTCCTGGTACGACGGCGACAAAATCCGCCTGTCGCGCGACCGTGTGGACCGCCTCGGTTATTTCACCGAAGTGAACGTTGATACGCAGGAAGTCCCCGGCACCAGCGACCAGGTCGACGTGACGATGACCGTGATCGAGAAACCCACCGGCAACCTGCAGTTGGGTGCGGGTTATTCCAGCGCTGACAGCGTGTCCCTGCTGTTCGGCATCAAGCAGGAAAACGTATTCGGTTCGGGCAACTACCTCGGCATCGAACTCAATACCAGCAAATCGAACCGCCAGGTGGTGCTGAGCACCATAGATCCTTATTTCACGGCCGACGGTATTTCCCGCACCATCGACGTCTATGACCGCACGTCCCAGCCCCTGTCGGGCCAGGGCGGCGACTACAGCCTGAAAACCCGCGGCGCCAGCATCCGTTTCGGGGTTCCGTTCACCGAAAACGATACCGTCTATTTCGGCAGCGGCTATGAACAGTTGACGATCGTCCCGGGCACCAACCTCCCCGTCAGCTATCAGGACTATGCGAACCAGTTCGGCTACAAGAGCAGTTCCATTCCCCTGACGGTCGGATGGTCGCGCGACAGCCGCGACAGTTCGCTGGTGCCTACCACGGGCCGCTTCCAGCGCGTGTACGGCGACTGGGGCATCGCCGGCGACATCAAATTCGTGCGGGCCAACTACCAGATCCAGCAATACATTCCCCTGAACAAGCAGTTCACGATTGCCCTGAACGGTGAATTCGGCTGGGGCAAAGGCCTGAACGGCCAGCCTTATCCGTTGTTCAAGAACTACTACTCGGGCGGCCTCGGCTCTGTGCGCGGGTTTGAACAGGGTTCGCTGGGTCCGCGCGATGCCTCCGACCTGGCCATCGGCGGCCCGAAAAAGCTGACGCTCAACGCGGAACTCGTCGCTCCATTTCCAGGCGCGGGCAATGACAGGACCTTGCGTATGTTTGGTTTTGTCGACGCCGGCAACGTTTTTGGCGAGAAAGAGCAATACCGCATGAGTGACTTGCGGATATCAACCGGTGTTGGTATCAGCTGGATTTCCCCGGTTGGACCTTTGCGCATTGCGATTGCAACCCCGCTGCGCAAAAAGCCAGGCGATAGAATAGAGCGGTTGCAATTCCAAATTGGTACATCTTTCTAATGAAGCATCTTTCAAGCAAAATTTTCCTGGGTCTTGCCATTGCACTGGCGGGTTTTTCCGCAAGTGCGCAGGATTTCAAGGTCGGCGTCGTCAATCTGGACCGGATTTTCCGCGAGGCCAACTCCGCCAAAGCGGCCCAGACCAAGCTCGAGCAGGAATTCAGCAAACGTGAAAAAGAGCTGAATGACCTGGCAACGCAGTTGAAGACGCTGTCCGACAAGTTCGAGCGCGAGGCCCCTACGCTTCCGGAAAGCCAGCGAACCACGCGGCAAAAGCAGCTGGTGGACCAGGACCGGGATTTCCAGCGCAAGCGCCGCGAGTTCCAGGAAGACCTGAACACCCGCAAGAATGAAGAACTCCAGCAGGTGATTGAGCGTGCCAACAAGGTTGTCAAAACCCTGGCCGAAACCGAAAAATACGACCTGATCCTGCAGGAATCGGTTTACGTCAATCCCAAGCACGACATCACCGACAAGGTGATCAAGGCGCTGAACGCCGCCCGTTGATGGCGGGGGTGTTCTTCACCACGACCACCATCGTCAAAACGGCAGGCGCAGTGTGACACTCCGTCTCGCCGACATCGTTCAGTTCCTCGCCGGTGTCAACGCCGAACTGATCGGCGACCCTGGCCTGCAGATAGAGCGGCTCTCCACCCTGGAGGCCGCCGGCCCCGCAGACCTGAGCTTCCTCAGTCACCCCAAATACCTGGCCAAGCTGGCGCAGTCCGCCGCGGCCTGCGTCATCGTGGCGCCCGCCGCGCGGCAGGCCGCCGTCAATCGCGGTGCCTGCATCGTGGTGGAAGACCCGTACCACGCCTTTGCGCTGGTCACCCAATTGTGGAAGCAGCGGCATTCGCCGCAGGCCGCGCCGCATATCCATCCCAGCGCCTTCATCGATCCGTCCGCCACGCTGGCGCCCGGTGTGTCGGTGGGGGCCTTCGCCTGCATAGGGGAGGGCGCTGTCATAGCCGCGGGCGCGCGCATTGCCGAGCATTGCGTCGTCGGGCGGCATGCGCAGGTAGGGGCCGGTACCCATCTGTCGGCCCGCGTTACGCTGGCGGACGGCTGCCGCATAGGCGCGCGCTGCATCGTGCATCCGGGCGCGGTGATAGGCGCCGACGGTTTCGGCTTTGCCCTGCATGAAGGACAGTGGGTCAAGATCGAGCAACTGGGCGGCGTGCTGATCGGCGACGACGTTGAGATCGGGGCCAATACCTGCATAGACCGCGGCGCGTTGCAAGATACGGTGCTCGAAGACGGCGTCAAGCTCGATAACCTCGTCCAGATCGGCCACAACGTGCGGGTCGGCAAGCACACCGCCATGGCCGGCTGTGCCGGCGTTGCCGGTAGTGCCACCATAGGCGCCCACTGCACCGTGGGCGGCGGCGCCATCGTGCTGGGCCACCTGAGCCTTGCCGACAACGTGCATGTGTCGGCGGCGTCCGTCGTGACGCGCTCCATCCTCAAGCCCGGAAATTACACCGGGCTCTTCCCCATCGACGACAATGCTGTCTGGGAAAAAAACGCCGCCACGCTCAAGCAGCTCCACACGCTTCGCGAGCGCCTGCGGCAGGCTGAAAAAGCCATTCTGAACTCAGGACACATTGAAGAAAAATCATGATGGATATCCACCAAATTCTCAAGCAGCTGCCGCACCGCTACCCCATCCTGCTGGTGGATCGGGTACTGGAAATTGAAAAAGGCAAACGCATCAAGGCGCTGAAGAACGTCACGATCAACGAGCCGTTTTTCATGGGGCACTTTCCCCATCACCCGGTCATGCCCGGCGTGCTGATGCTCGAAGCCATGGCGCAGGCCGCCGCCTTGCTGGCTTTTGAAACCCTGGGCGTAACGCCCGACGACAAGACGGTTTATTACTTCGCCGGCATAGACGGCGCGCGCTTCAAGCGCCCGGTCGAGCCCGGCGACCAGCTGATCATGGACGTCACGCTGGACCGCATGAAGGCCGGTATTTTCAAGTTCAAGGGCGTGACGCGCGTCGGTGACACCATCGCCTGCGAGGCCGAACTCATGTGCACCATGCGCACCATTGCGTGAATGGCCGCCACGCTTTTCGCTTCGCATAATTCGCCGCCCCCCGAGGGGGCTGCTGCGCCTGCGGTCTGGCGAAGCCAGTCCCGCGGCCCCGGCGTGAATGGGGGCCTGCCCATGCGGCTTTCGGCCTGCTTATTCGCTGAACATTCGAGTTTGTCATGACAGCTATACATTCCACCGCACTGGTTGACCCGCAGGCCCAGCTCCATGAGTCCGTGAGTGTCGGGCCCTATACCGTCATCGGCCCGCACGTGAAAATCGGCGCCGGCACCACCGTCGGCCCGCACTGCGTGATCGAAGGCCACACGACCATAGGCCGCGACAACCGGATCTTCCAGTTCAATTCGCTGGGCGCGATCCCGCAGGACAAAAAGTACGCGGGCGAGCCCTGCGAGCTGATCATCGGCGACCGCAACACCATCCGCGAGTTCTGCACCTTCAACATCGGCTCGCCCGGCGACAGCGGTGTGACGCGCGTGGGCGACGACAACTGGCTCATGGCCTATGTGCACCTGGCGCATGATTGCGTTGTAGGCAACAACACCATATTCGCCAACAATACCCAACTGGGCGGGCATGTGCATGTGGACGACTGGGTGATCCTGGGCGGCTTCACCGTCGCGCACCAGTTTGTGAAAATCGGTGCCCACAGCTTCACAGCCATGTGCTCGCTGCTGTTCGCCGATTTGCCGCCTTTTGTCATGGCACAGGGCCAACCGGCCGAGGCGCGGTCCATGAATTTTGAAGGACTGCGGCGCCGGGGGTTTTCGCCCGACCGTATTTCCGCCGTCAAGGCCATGCACAAGGCCCTGTACCGCGACGACCTCACGCTGGACCAGGCCCGCGCGCGCATTGCCGAATTGACCGGGAAGCACCCGGAAGCGGCCCCCGACGTGCAGATGATGCTTTCCTTCCTGGAACAAACTTCGCCGCAACGCGGCATCGTCCGGTAAGGCCCATGTCTCTTCAGACCAGCCCTCTGCCAGCCCGTAGAGAGGCTGGCGGCCCCGCCGCAACACTGTTGGCCGGTCACGCGCCCAAGGTGGCCATGGTCGCGGGGGAAACTTCCGGTGACCTGCTGGCGGGCCTGCTGCTCGATGGCTTCAAGGCCCGTTGGCCCGGGCTGACTTCCAGCGGCATAGGCGGCCCGCAAATGGCCAAACGCGGTTTTGTCGCCTGGTGGCCCAGTGAAAAGCTGGCTGTGCGCGGTTATGTCGAGGTGTTGCGCCACTACCGCGAAATCGTCGGCATCCGTGAACAGCTCAAGCAACGCCTGCTCGACCAGCGCCCCGATATCTTTGTGGGTGTGGATGCGCCCGATTTCAACCTGGACCTCGAGGCCGCACTGAAAGCGCAGGGCATCAAGACCGTGCACTTCGTCAGCCCGTCCATCTGGGCCTGGCGCGCCGACCGCGTTGAGAAAATCCGGCGCAGCGTGGACCACGTGCTGTGCATATTCCCGTTCGAGCCGGCCTTGCTGGCGGCCCACGGCATTGCCGCGACCTATGTCGGGCATCCGCTGGCCAATGTGATTCCCCTGCAGCCTGACCGAGCCGCCGCACGGCGTGAGCTGGGCCTGCGGGATGAAAGCACTGTCATCGCCATCCTGCCCGGCAGCCGGAAGTCGGAAATCCAGTATCTGGCGCAACGGTTTTTTGCCGCCGCCGCCCTGATTCGGCGGGCGCAACCAGACGTCCAATTCGTCGTGCCCGCTATTCCCGCCCTGAAGGCCGTGATTGAGCGCATCGCCGACGAGGCCGGTATGCGGGCTCACCTGCAGATCATCGAAGGCCAGTCACACACGGCCTTGGCCGCCTGCGACCTCACGCTGATCGCCAGCGGCACGGCCACGCTGGAGGCGGCGCTTTTCAAGCGGCCCATGGTCATCGCCTACAACATGAACTGGCTGTCGTGGCAGATCATGCGGCGCAAAAAGCTGCAGCCCTGGGTCGGCCTGCCCAACATCCTGTGCCGGGACTTTGTCGTCCCCGAGCTACTGCAGGACCAGGCCACGCCCGAAGCGCTCGCTGCCGCCGTCCTGCAATGGGTGGAGGCAAAATCGTCCGCACCTGACAAAATAGCGGCTGTGGAACAACGATTCGCCGCGCTGCACACAGAGCTGCGGCGGGATACTTCAACATTAGCAACCGATGCGATCCAGCAAATTCTTGAAAGCTGAGCAAACCGCCCTGTCCTGGGACATTCCCGGGCTGGTGGCCGGTGTTGACGAGGCCGGGCGCGGGCCCTTGATGGGTCCGGTGGTGGCCGCCGCCGTCATCCTTGACGAACTGAACCCGATCAAAGGCCTGGCCGACTCCAAAAAGCTCACGGCCCTGCGCCGCGAAAAGCTCTACGACGAAATCCGCGCCAAAGCCCTGTGCTGCTCGATTGCCATGGCCACGGCCGAAGAGATCGACAGCATCAACATACTGCAGGCCACCATGCTGGCCATGAAGCGCGCGGTGGAGGGGCTGCGCCTGAAGCCCAACAAGGTGCTGGTCGACGGTAACCGCCTGCCCACGCTGGTGATCCTGTCGGAAGCCATTGTGGGGGGCGATGCGCTGGTGCCCGCGATCTCTGCAGCCTCTATCCTGGCCAAAGTACACCGCGACCGCTGGTGCGCCGAATTCCACCTTGAATATCCCCAGTACGGCTTCGCCGACCACAAGGGCTACTGCACGGCCGAGCACCTGGCGGCCCTGCGCGAGCATGGCGCCTGCCCCCAGCACCGCAGGTCCTTCGCGCCGGTGGCCGAGGTTCTGCGGTGAGCCAGGGCATTGCCGGGCCCGCCGCCGAAGTCACGCACGTCACCTCCCGCGACAACCCGCTGATCAAGGACCTGCGCAAGCTCTCGCAGGACAGCACCGCTTACCGCAAGCAGGGGCGTGTCTGGCTGGAAGGCGACCACCTGTGCCGTGCGGCGCTGGCGCGCGGGCTCCAACCCGCCCTGGCTGTTTTTTCGGAGTCCTACTGGCCCGTGGCGCCCGCGACATTGACGCGGGCGGCCGCAAAAAGCATTGTGATCCCCGACGCCTTGCTGCCCGAAATCAGCGGCCTGGAGTCGCCCGCGCGCATGGGCTTTGTGCTGGACCTGCCCGCCGCCGCCAGCCTGCAGCCCGGCGCAGCTTCGGTGATCCTGGACCGCGTGCAGGACGCCGGCAACGTCGGCTCCATCCTGCGCAGCGCGGCGGCCTTTGGTTTCGGCCAGGTTATCGCGCTCAAAGGCACGGCGGCGCTCTGGTCGCCCAAGGTTCTGCGTGCGGGCATGGGCGCCCACTTTGCGTTGCGGCTGGTGGAAGGCCTGGAGCCAGAAGCGCTGGCGGCGCTGACAGTGCCCATCGTCGTCACGAGCTCGCACCACGGCAGCTTTTTGCACCAGCAAAAGCTGCCCATGCCCTGCGCCTGGGCCATGGGCCACGAAGGGCAGGGCGTCGGCGACCACCTGATGGCCAGGGCCGCCCTCAAAGTCCGCATAGACCAGCCGGGCGGTGAAGAGTCGCTCAACGTCGCCGCCGCTGCCGCGATCTGCCTGTACGCAAGTTCGTTGGCAGTCTCTCCCGATTCGTAAACCCACAAGCAGTGGGTGAGGTTTTGTCTTCACCAGCAGGGGCCGCGGAACTGGCTTTGCCAGGCCGCAGGCGCGGCGCCCCCTCGGGGGGCAGCGCAGTACGCGAAGCGACAAGCGTGGGGGCCTCATCCCCTAGGCTATAATCAAGGGCTTTTCAAAACACAGCTTCGCCCGAGCGCATACAAAGCCACCACCCTCACAAAAGCAGCCTGCAACAGTCTTGACCGAGACGTTTCTTGTGCACGCTTGGGCGAACCGTAACCAACCCGGAGAACCCAGTGCTTTTGTCTCTACAGGGAAATACCCCTCACGCCATCCTGGCGCTCGCAGACGGCACGGTCTTTATCGGCAATTCCATTGGGGCCGCGGGCTCCACAGTCGGGGAGGTGGTGTTCAACACCGCCATGACCGGCTACCAGGAAATCCTCACGGATCCCAGCTACTGCCAGCAGATCGTCACGCTCACGTACCCGCACATCGGCAACTACGGCATCAATGCCGAAGACGTCGAGGCTGAAAAAGTCCACGCCGCCGGCCTGATCATCAAGGACCTGCCGCTGCTGGCCTCGAACTTCCGCATGACCATGACCCTGTCCGAATACCTGGTCAAGGAAAACACCGTCGCCATCGCCGGCATAGACACGCGCCAGCTCACGCGCCACCTGCGCACCAAGGGCGCGCAGAACGGCTGCATCCTGGCCCTGCCCGCCGGCGAAGCGGTGAGCCAGCCCGCGATCGAAAAAGCCGTCGCCGCAGCCCGCGGCGCGCCCAGCATGGCCGGCCTGGACCTGGCCAAGGTGGTCTCGGTCAAGCAGACCTACGAATGGACGCAGACCGAGTGGAAACTGGGCGCCGGCTACGGCGTGCAGATCACGCCGAAATTCCACGTGGTGGCCTTCGACTTCGGCGTGAAGAAAAACATCCTGCGCATGATGGCCGAACGCGGCGCGCGCATCACGGTGGTGCCGGCCCAAACACCCGCCGCCGACGTGCTCAAACTCAAGCCCGACGGCATCTTCCTGGCCAACGGCCCGGGCGACCCCGAGCCGTGCGACTACGCGATCACGGCCGTGCGTGAACTGATAGAGACCGGCATCCCGACTTTCGGCATCTGCCTGGGCCACCAGATCATGGCGCTGGCCAGCGGCGCGAAAACCTTCAAGATGAAGTTCGGCCACCACGGCGCCAACCACCCGGTCAAAGACCTGGACAACGGCCGTGTCAGCATCACCAGCCAGAACCACGGCTTCGCGGTCGACGAGAAAAGCCTGCCCGCCAACCTGCGGCCCACGCACATCAGCCTGTTCGACGGCACGCTGCAAGGCCTGGCCCGCACCGACAAGCCGGCGTTCTGCTTCCAGGGCCACCCGGAGGCCTCGCCCGGCCCGCACGATATTTCATACTTGTTCGACCGTTTCACCGCGCTGATGGAACAGGCCCAGGAGAAGAAGAATGCCTAAGCGCACAGACATCAAGAGCGTCCTCATCATCGGCGCCGGCCCCATCATCATCGGCCAGGCCTGCGAGTTCGACTACTCCGGCGTGCAGGCCTGCAAGGCGCTGCGCGAAGAGGGCTACAAGGTCATCCTGATCAACAGCAACCCCGCGACGATCATGACCGACCCGGCCACCGCCGACGTCACCTACATCGAGCCCATCACCTGGCAGACGGTTGAAAAAATCATCGCCAAGGAACGCCCCGATGCCATCCTGCCGACCATGGGCGGGCAGACCGCTCTCAACTGCGCGCTGGACCTCTGGCACAACGGCGTGCTCGACAAATACAAGGTCGAACTGATAGGCGCCAAGCCCGAGGCCATCGACAAGGCCGAAGACCGCCTCAAGTTCAAGGACGCGATGACAAAAATCGGTTTGGGCTCGGCCCGCTCCGGCATCGCGCACAGCATGGACGAAGCCTGGGCCGTCCAGAAGACTGTCGGCTTCCCGACCGTGATCCGCCCCAGCTTCACGCTGGGCGGCACCGGCGGCGGCATCGCCTACAACTCCGAAGAGTTTGAAGTCATCTGCAAGCGCGGCCTCGAAGCCTCGCCCACCAACGAGTTGCTGATCGAGGAATCGCTGCTCGGCTGGAAAGAGTATGAGATGGAAGTCGTGCGCGACACGGCCGACAACTGCATCATCGTCTGCTCGATCGAAAATCTGGACCCCATGGGCGTGCACACCGGCGACTCCATCACCGTGGCGCCGGCCCAGACGCTGACCGACAAGGAATACCAGATCCTGCGCAACGCCTCGCTGGCCGTGCTGCGCGAAATCGGCGTGGACACCGGCGGTTCCAACGTGCAGTTCTCCATCAACCCGGTCGACGGCCGCATGGTCGTGATCGAGATGAACCCGCGCGTGTCGCGCTCTTCGGCGCTGGCCTCCAAGGCCACGGGTTTCCCGATCGCCAAGGTCGCGGCCAAGCTGGCCGTGGGCTACACGCTGGACGAGCTGCGCAACGAGATCACGGGCGGCGCCACCCCCGCGAGCTTCGAGCCCAGCATCGACTACGTCGTCACCAAGATTCCGCGCTTTGCGTTCGAGAAATTCCCCGCCGCCGATTCGCGCCTGACCACGCAGATGAAGTCCGTCGGCGAAGTGATGGCCATGGGCCGCACCTTCCAGGAGTCTTTCCAGAAAGCGCTGCGCGGCCTGGAAGTCGGCGTGGACGGCATGAACGAAAAAACCCAGGACCGCGAAGTGCTCGAGAAAGAACTCGGCGCACCCGGCCCCGACCGCATCTGGTACGTCGGCGACGCCTTCGCCCTGGGCATGAGCGTCGACGAAGTCTTTGCGCTGACCAAGATAGACCCCTGGTTCCTCGTGCAGATCGAGCAGATCGTCAAGATCGAGCTCGAACTCGAAACCACCTCGCTCGACAAGATCGACGCCGTCACGCTGCGCGCGCTCAAGCAAAAAGGCTTCTCTGACCGGCGCCTGGCCAAACAGCTCAAGACCACGGACACCGCCGTTCGCGAAAAGCGCCGCGCCCTTGGCGTGCGCCCGGTCTACAAGCGCGTGGACACCTGCGCCGCCGAGTTCGCGACCAACACCGCCTACATGTATTCGACCTACGAGGCTGAAGGCAGCGAGTGCGAAGCCGCGCCCACCGACAATAAAAAAATCATGGTGCTGGGCGGCGGGCCCAACCGCATCGGGCAGGGTATCGAGTTCGACTACTGCTGCGTGCACGCGGCGCTGGCCATGCGCGAAGACGGCTACGAGACCATCATGGTCAATTGCAACCCCGAGACCGTCTCCACCGACTACGACACCAGCGACCGCCTGTATTTTGAGCCGCTGACGCTGGAAGACGTGCTTGAGATCGTCGACAAGGAAAAACCGCTTGGCGTGATCGTCCAGTACGGCGGCCAGACGCCTTTGAAGCTGGCGCTGGACCTGGAAGCCAACGGCGTTCCCATCATCGGCACCTCGCCCGACATGATCGACGCCGCCGAAGACCGCGAGCGCTTCCAGAAACTGCTGCACGAGTTGAAACTGCGCCAGCCGCCCAATGCCACGGCGCGCACCGAGCCCGAAGCGCTGGAAAAAGCCTACGCGCTGGGCTACCCCCTGGTCGTGCGCCCCAGCTATGTGCTGGGCGGCCGCGCGATGGAAATCGTGCACGAGCAGCGCGACCTTGAGCGCTACATGCGCGAAGCCGTCAAGGTCAGCCATGACTCGCCCGTGCTGCTGGACCGCTTCCTGAACGACGCGATCGAATGCGACGTCGACTGCCTGCGCGACCCCGAGGGCCGCACCTTTATCGGCGGCGTGATGGAACACATCGAACAAGCCGGCGTGCACAGCGGCGACTCGGCCTGCTCGCTGCCGCCGTATTCGCTGAGTGCCGAAACCGTCACCGAAATCAAGCGGCAGACCGCGGCCATGGCCGAGGCGCTGACGGTGGTGGGCCTCATGAACGTGCAGTTCGCCATCCAGAACATTGACGGCAAGGACGTGATCTACGTGCTGGAAGTCAACCCGCGCGCCTCGCGCACCGTGCCTTTCGTCAGCAAGGCCACCGGCATCCAGCTGGCCAAGGTGGCGGCGCGCTGCATGGTCGGCCAGTCGCTGGCCTCGCAGGGCATCAAGGACGAAGTCACGCCCCCTTACTTCAGCGTCAAGGAAGCGGTGTTCCCCTTCGTCAAATTCCCCGGCGTGGACACGATTCTCGGCCCCGAGATGAAGTCCACCGGCGAAGTCATGGGCGTGGGCAAGACCTTCGGCGAAGCCTTCGTGAAGTCCCAGCTCGGTGCCGGCACCAAACTGCCGACGTCCGGCAAGGTTTTCCTCACCGTCAAGAACAACGACAAGCCGCGCGCCGTGGAAGTCGCGCGCGCGCTGGCCGCGCAGAAGTTCGAACTGGTGGCGACCAAGGGCACGGCCGCGGCCATCCAGGCGGCGGGCATTGCCTGCACTGTGGTCAACAAGGTCACCGAAGGCCGGCCGCACGTGGTGGACATGATCAAGAACAACGAGATTGCCCTGGTCATCAACACCGTCGAAGAGCGGCGCAACGCGATCACCGATTCGCGCCAGATCCGCACATCGGCGCTGCTGGCCCGCGTGACGACCTACACCACCATCGCGGGCGCCGAAGCGGCCGTGGAGGGCATGAAATACCTGGACAACCTGCCGGTCTACTCCGTGCAGGAGCTGCATGCCCAGCTGGCCTGAGACCTTGTAAACCGGGTTTTTCCCGGGGCCATTTCCAGGTTGATCCGGGCCCGATTTGCATTAAACTTGTTTCATTGAAATTTTGGATTCAAGCGCCGCCGCCAGGTGACTGGTGGCGGTTTCGCTTTTGCAGGAGCAAAAAACATGGCCACCATTCCCATTACCAAGCGCGGCGCGGAAAGCCTCAAGGCAGAGCTGCACCAGCTGAAAACCGTTGACCGCCCCTGGGTCATCAATTCCATTTCCGAAGCGCGCGCCCAGGGCGACCTGAGCGAAAACGCCGAATACGATGCCGCCAAGGACCGCCAGGGTTTCATTGAGGGCCGCATCCAGGAGATCGAAGGCAAACTCTCCGCCGCGCAAATCATCGACCCGTCCGAGCTGGACGCGGGCGGCAAGGTGGTGTTCGGCTCCACCATCGAACTGGAAGACGAGGAAACCGGCGACAAGGTGACCTACCAGATCGTCGGGGAAGACGAGGCGGACATCAAGCAGGGCCGGGTCAACATCGGCTCGCCGATCGCGCGCGCGCTGATCGGCAAGGACGAGGGCGACACCGCAGAAGTCCAGGCGCCGGGCGGCATCAAGCGCTACGAAATCATCGCGGTGATGTACATATGAGCCCCCACGGTCGCTCACTGCGTGCGGCCTGCGGCATCTTCCTGCCCCTCTCATCACTTGAGGGGCCGCTGCGCCTGCGGCCCGGCAAAGCCGGTTCCGCGGCCCCTGCTGGTATGACCTCGCCTAAATGTTCAAGCAGCGCTTCAATGTGATGGTGGCCGCCCTCTGGTGGGGCAGTCTGACCGGGCTGGGATTCGTCGTCGTCCCCATGCTGTTCGCCAACCTCGGAGCGCCTGCCGTGGCCGGCGCCATGGCGGCCAAGCTCTTCACCGCGCAGACCTGGGTCAGCGCGGGTTGCGCCATGCTCTTGCTGGTGGTGCTCAATAAGAAAGACGATGCGGCTCTTGCGCGGCAAGCCCAGGGCGCGATGAAGTTCGTTGTGGCCGGCTTGCTGTTGGCTTTGATCGTGGAGTTCGGCATCGCGCCGCGCATCGTCAGCGCGCGCGCCGAAGGCGGCAACCTCAAGCTCTGGCATGGGCTGGGCACGGCCTTGTATGTCGTGCAGTGGTTGTGCGCCGGCGTGGCGCTTTGGCGCCTGACGCACGCATCGCAAGAGAATGCCGCGGCCTAGGGGCTTGCGTCGCGAAGGGCTGTTCTTTACAAGCTGGGGCCGCGGAACTGGCTTTGCCAGGCCGCAGGCGCAGCGGCCCCCTCGGGGGGCAGGGAGCTACACGAAGTGAGCGACCGTGGGGGCCTTTTCAGCCGCGTTCTGCGGCTTCCAGCGTGTTCACCAGCAGCATGGTGATGGTCATGGGGCCCACGCCGCCGGGCACCGGCGTGATGTAGCCCGCGACCTCCTTCACGCCCTCAAAATCCACGTCGCCGCAGAGCTTGCCTTCATCGTTGCGGTTCATGCCCACGTCGATCACGACGGCGCCCGGCTTGACCATGTCGGCTGTCAGTACATTGCGTTTGCCAACGGCTGCGACGACCACGTCGGCTTGCAAGGTCATTGCCTTGAGGTCTTTGGTCGCGCTGTGGCAGATCGTGACGGTGGCGTTCTTTTGCAGCAGCATCAGCGCCATCGGCTTGCCGACGATGTTGCTGCGGCCTATGACCACGGCATGCTTGCCTTTGAGGTCGTAGCCAATGCTCTCCAGCATCTTCATGCAGCCATAAGGCGTGCAAGGCCAGAAGCCCGGCTGGCCGACCATGAGCGCGCCGGCGCTGGCGACGTGAAAACCGTCCACGTCCTTGGCCGGCGAGATGGCCTCGATCACCTTGTGCGCATCGATGTGCGCCGGCAGCGGTAGCTGCACCAGAATGCCATGGATGGACGGGTCATTGTTGAGCGCATCCACGCGCGCCAGCAGGTCGGCCTCGCTCAGCGTGTCGGGGTATTTTTCGAGCACCGAATGCAGGCCGTTGTCTTCGCAGGCTTTGACCTTGTTGCGCACATAGACCTGGCTGGCGGGGTTTTCGCCCACCAGCACCACGGCCAGGCCTGGCGTGATGCCGCGCGCGCGCAGGGCGGCGGCTCGCTGCGCGACGTCAGCGCGCAATTGCTTGGAGAGGGCGTTTCCGTCAATCAGCTGGGCGGTCATTTTTGAATCGGTTTCTCAAAGTAAAAACGCCCGCTGGTCCAATCAATACGGGCGTTAGAGCTATCGGGGGATAGCAAAAGAGGGGATCAGGCCTTGGGCGCGTTGGACCCCAGGGCGATTTTGAGCAGGTCGGCCACGGTGTTGGCGTTGAGCTTTTCCATGATGTTGGCGCGGTGCGCCTCCACCGTCTTGATGCTGATGCCCAGGTCGTCGGCGATCTGTTTGTTGAGGCGGCCCGCTACGATGCGTTCGAGCACCTGGGCTTCGCGCGAGGTGAGCTTGGCCAGCAGGGCGTCGCGGCTGGCGGACTGCTGGAATTCGCTGAAGGCTTCCTTGGCCTGCTCCAGCATGCGCTCGACCAGGTTGACCAGGGCTTCTTCCTGGAAAGGCTTCTGGATGAAATCCATCGCGCCTTTTTTCATGGTGTTGACCGCCATGGGCACGTCGCCGTGGCCGGTGATGAACACGATGGGCAGGGGTGACTTGCGCTCGACCAGCCGGTCCTGCAGTTCCAGGCCCGTCATGCCGCCCATGCGGATGTCGACGATCAGGCAGGCAACTTCGCGCGGGTCGTAGCGGGAGAGGAAAGTTTCGGCCGAATCGTAGCAGCGGACGCGGTAGTCCTTGCCTTCGAGCAGCCACTGCAGCGAGTCGCGCACGCCCTCGTCATCATCAACGACGTAGACGGTACCTTTTTTGGGAATCAAGCTCATGCCAAACTTTCTTTCGTGAACTTCTCAAGAGACGGTTCTTGAAGGGTTTTCAGTGAACGCCTGCGTTCCTGGCCGCCGCGCCGTCGTTGGCGGGCGCCGACGGCGAGAGCAGGGGTGTTACAGGGATCCAGAAGGTAAACCGGCACCCCACCACTTCGTCCCCATTGTAGAGGTTCTCCGCCTCCATTCTTCCCTGGTGGGACTCGACAATGCTGCGGCACAGCTTGAGGCCTATGCCCATGCCTTCGGCCTTGGTCGAATAGAAGGCCTCGTAGAGCCGGCCCATGACTTCGGGCGAGAGGCCGCGCCCGGTGTCGAGCACCGAAAACTCCACCACGGCCTGGTCTTCAATGGTCTTGGGCACCACGCGCAACTCGACGCTGCGGCGCGCCGTGGGCAGGTGCGCCTGCTCGATGGATTCGGCCGCGTTTTTCATCAGGTTGATCAGCACCTGCTCGATCAGGATGGGGTCCACCATGATCTCGGGCAGACGGGCCGCGATGTAGTGGCTCAGGCGCACATGGTGGCGGCGCAGTTCGATGTCGGCCAGCTCCATGGCGTTGCTGACCATGGTGGCCACGTCGGCGGCCGTGCGGTTGGGCTCGCTGCGTTTGACGAAGGAGCGTATGCGCTGGATGATCTGTCCGGCGCGGTGCGCCTGCTTGGCGGTCTTGTCCAGCGCGATCAGCAGGTCTTCGTTGCTGATCTGCTTGCCCTTGATGCGCGAGACCATGCCGTTGCAATAGTTGTTGATGGCTGTCAGCGGCTGGTTCAGCTCGTGCGCCACGCTGGAGGCCATCTCGCCCATGGTGATCAGGCGGCTGGCGGTCTGGGCCCGTTCGTTTTGCTGGGCGGCCTGCTCCTCGGCATGGCGCCGCGGCGTGATGTCGGTGGCGATCACCATCTGCGCCAGGCGGCCGTCCACCCAGGTCAGGTAGCGCGAACGCACTTCCAGCCATTTGCTGAGCTCGGGCACAAAGATTTCAGCGTTTTCGGTTTGCGCCGCCGTCAGCGTGTCGGTGGGCAGGCCTGCCAGGCCGTCAACCGCGTCCAGCGTGTCGTCGGTGGGCACGGCGCTCGGCACGCCGGCCTGCGCGATCAGGTTCAGGTGGCCCGACACCTCGCCGCCGAACCATGAGCGGTACAGCTTGTTGGCGAACAGCAGTTCCTCGCTTCCCAGCGGCGCCACGGACACCGCCGCGTCCAGCCCTTCCAGCACCGTGGTGAAGCGCTCGTAGGAGGCCGTCAGCTCTTCGCGGATGCGCTTGGGCTCGGTGATGTCCGTCATCGAGGTCATCCAGCCGGTCTGCTGCCCGCGCGGGTCAATCAGCGGCGACACGTACATGCGGGCGTCGAAGATCTGGCCGTTCTTGCGCTTGACGCGCACCTCGAAGCCGCCCGGTGGCGTGCGGCCGTGCAGTTCGTCGTCCAGCCGCTGCATCAGGGTGTCGATCTCGCCTTCCGGCCAGTGCGGGAAGGGAGGCGTGCGGCCCACCAGGTCGCCTTCGGTCAGGCCCGTCATCTGGCAGAAGGCCGGGTTGACATAGGTGATACGGCCCTGCAGGTCGAGCGCGCGCATGCCGGTCAGCATGGAATTTTCCATCGCGCGGCGGAAGTTGGTTTCGGAAATCAAGGCTTGCTGGGCCTGCACACGGCGGCGCGTGTGGCGCCAGGTGCCCAGCAGCATCCACACCGTCAGCGCGCTCAGGGCGCTGACCAGCCAGAAAAAGCCGCTGCCCACCACGCCCAGCGAGGTGCGGTAGCCCTCGGCGCGTATCAGCAGGCCGTTGCCGACCGGCGAAACCGGTATCTCATACTCGGCCGCGCCGTCGGACCAGGGCAGCAGCCGCGCCGCGGGGTTGCGCGGCGGCGGCAGGTTGCCCGCCAGCACCTGGTTTTTGTCGTCCACCAGCGTGACGGCATATTTGGCCGTGACCTCCGTCGGCACGCCAAAGCGCAGCAGCCCGTCGATGGAGTATTCACCCATGATGACGCCGGCAAACTTGCCCTGGTCGTCCAGCGGCACCTGCAGCTGCAGCGTGGGCGCGTTGTAGCCGCCGGCCTCCTTGGCCGCCAGCGGCCGCGAATACACCGGCTGGCGCAAGTCCCTGGCCAGCTCGTAGGTGCCGTCGGTCTCGCCGACCTTGAGCTGTTCGCCCGCGCCGCGCAACTGGCTGGCGTTGGCGCTGGGAGACACATAGGAGACCTTGATGCGCCGCTTGCTGTCCACCCACGTGACCGCCATCAGTTCGGGGTACTGGTTGACCAGCGATTCGGCCTGCGTGATGAATTCTTCAGTGTCGATTTCCCGGTTGGAAACGTCGCGGCCTATGCGCATGAGCTGCTCTTGCCGTTCCAGCAGGCGCAGGCGCAGGCGCTGCTGCGCGTACTCCACGTCGCGCTTGACGGCTTGCTGCTCGCGGTCGATTTCCTCGATGCGCAGATAACCGAAGGCGGCAATCACGGCGGCCAGGAAAAGCACGACGGCCAGCAGCGGCCCCAGCGTGATGAAGCGGTCCTGGCGCGACGGTGATTGCTTGCGCCACCAGCGGCGCCACACGGCGAAGGGGGCGGGGTTCACCGCGGTGTCGGCGGGGGCGGGGGCTTGCTGGGTCATAGGGTGGATGCAGTTTAAGGGAGATGCCCCTCGGCGTTCAGGGTTGACCCTGATCTTTTAAGGTGAAGCGTCGTACCGCGTGGGCTGCGTACGCTGGATGGATGGTCGATCAGCGGCTGGTTTGATGAAACGCATGCTTAGTTTTAAATTTCTTAATGTGAAACGCGTAAGCACGATTTGAAATCGTAGGAATATTATGAGAAACTAGAGACTTGAATCTAATTTGCGTTTACAACACGCTTAGACCCAAGTTGGACACAGGCTCTGCGCGCGGCCCGACAAGAGGCCGCACCGCAGGTTAAACAAGCTTTATCAGGCTACTCAGGAGACAAAAATGGCTGCCAATCCCACCCAAGCCGGCGACAACTTGCACGCCGCCGCCAACGACGCACTGGACAAAGACAGCCAGGAAACCCGCGAGTGGATGGACGCGCTGAGCGCCGTCATCGAAAGCGAAGGCCCTGAGCGCGCCCACTTCCTGCTCGAGCAACTGCTGGAACACGCCCGCCAGAAGAGCATAGACATGCCCTTCTCGGCCAACACCGGCTACGTCAACACCATTGAAACCGACCAGGAAGAGCGCTCGCCCGGCAACCTCGAGATCGAGGAACGCCTGCGCGCCTACATGCGCTGGAACGCCATGGCCATGGTGGTCAAGGCCAACCGCCTGCACCCCGCCGACGGCGGCGACCTGGGCGGCCACATCGGCTCCTTCGCCTCGCTGGCCAGCCTGTTCGGCGCCGGCTTCAACCACTTCTGGCACGCCGAGAGCACTGAGCCGGGTAAAGAACACGGCGGCGACTGCCTCTACATCCAGGGCCACGTGTCGCCCGGCGTCTATGCCCGCGCCTACCTCGAAGGCCGCCTGACCGAAGAGCAGCTCCTCAACTTCCGGCAGGAAGTCGACGGCAAGGGCCTGTCCAGCTACCCGCATCCCAAGCTGATGCCCGAGTTCTGGCAGTTCCCCACCGTCTCCATGGGCCTGGGCCCGTTGATGGCGATCTACCAGGCGCGTTTTCTCAAGTACCTGCACGCCCGCGGCATCGCCAACACCGAAAACCGCAAGGTCTGGGCCTTCCTCGGCGACGGCGAGATGGACGAAGTCGAATCCATGGGCGCCATCGGCCTGGCCGCGCGTGAAAAGCTCGACAACCTGGTCTTCGTCATCAACTGCAACCTGCAGCGCCTGGACGGCCCGGTGCGCGGCAACGGCAAGATCATCCAGGAACTCGAAGGCGAGTTCCGCGGCGCCGGCTGGAACGTCATCAAGCTGCTGTGGGGCAGCAACTGGGACCCATTGCTCGCCCGCGACAAGGACGGCGCGCTCAAGAAGGTCATGATGGACACGCTGGACGGCGACTACCAGGCCATGAAGGCCAATGACGGCGCTTACGTCCGCAAGCATTTCTTCGGCCAGGACCCGCGCACGCTCGAGATGGTCGCCAAGATGAGCGACGAGGACATCTTCAACCTGCGCCGCGGCGGCCACGATTCGCAAAAGGTCTATGCGGCGTTCCACAAGGCCGTCAACCACAAGGGCCAGCCCACCGTCCTGCTGATCAAGACCGTCAAGGGCTTCGGCATGGGCAAGATCGGCGAAGGCAAGAACAACGTCCACCAGACCAAAAAGCTGGCCGACGAGGATATCAAGGCCTTCCGCGACCGCTTCAACATCCCGATTCCCGACAGCCAGCTGGCCGACATCCCCTTCTACAAGCCAGCCGAAGACACGCCCGAGATGCGTTACCTGCACGAGCGCCGCAAGGCCCTGGGCGGCTACCTGCCGCACCGCCGCGTCAAGGCCGACGAGCAGTTCACCGTGCCTTCACTGGACACCTTCAAGTCGGTGATGGAGCCCACGGCCGAAGGCCGCGAAATCTCCACCACGCAGGCCTACGTTCGCTTCCTCACGCAGCTGCTGCGCGACCAGGCCCTGGGCCCGCGCGTCGTGCCCATCCTGGTGGACGAAGCCCGCACCTTCGGCATGGAAGGCCTGTTCCGCCAGATCGGCATCTACAACCCTGACGGCCAGAAATACACGCCGGTCGACAAAGACCAGGTGATGTACTACAAGGAAGACAAAAAGGGCCAGATCCTGCAGGAAGGCATCAACGAAGCCGGCGGCATGAGCAGCTGGATCGCCGCGGCCACCTCGTACAGCACCAACAACCGGATCATGATCCCGTTCTACGTGTACTACTCGATGTTCGGCTTCCAGCGCGTCGGCGACCTGGCCTGGGCGGCAGGCGACATGCAGGCGCGCGGCTTCCTGCTGGGCGGCACTTCCGGCCGCACCACGCTCAACGGCGAAGGCCTGCAGCACGAAGACGGCCACAGCCACATCCTGGCCGGCACCATCCCCAACTGCATCAGCTACGACCCGACGTTTGCGCACGAAGTCGGCGTCATCCTGCACCATGGCCTCAAACGCATGGTCGAGAAGCAGGACAACGTCTACTTCTACCTCACGCTGCTTAATGAAAACTACGCCATGCCCGGCCTCAAGCCCGGCACCGAAGAGCAGATCATCAAGGGCATGTACCTCTGCAAGGAAGGCGCCAAGCTCACGCCGCGCGTGCAACTGCTGGGCTCCGGCACCATCCTGCGCGAATCCATTGCCGCGCAGGAGCTGCTCGAGAAGGAATGGGGCGTCGCCGCCAACGTCTGGAGCTGCCCGAGCTTCAACGAACTGGCCCGCGACGGCCAGAGCACCGAGCGCTGGAACCTGCTGCACCCGGCCGACAAGCCCAAGGTGTCCTTCGTGGCCGAGCAGCTCGAAAAGCACACCGGCCCCGTCGTCGCCTCCACCGACTACATGAAGGCCTATGCCGAGCAGATCCGCTCCTTCATCCCCAAGGGCCGCACCTTCAAGGTGCTGGGCACCGACGGTTTCGGCCGCAGCGACTTCCGCAGCAAGCTGCGCGAGCACTTCGAGATCAACCGCCATTACATCGTCGTGGCCGCCCTCAAGGCGCTCAGCGAAGAGGGCACCGTGCCGGTCGCCAAGGTGACGGAAGCCATCAAGAAGTACGGCATCAATGTCGACAAGATCAATCCGCTTTACGCTTGAGTTAAAACCCTGACGTAGACGCACAGACGCCTGAAGCAAACGGAGACAAGATATGGCAGTGGTAGACATTCAAGTTCCTGATATCGGGGATTTCGACGAAGTGACGGTGATCGAATTGCTGGTCAAGCCCGGCGACACCGTGAAAGCCGAGCAGTCGCTGATCACCGTGGAGTCCGACAAGGCCTCCATGGAAATCCCTTCCAGCCACGCGGGTGTGGTCAAGGAACTGCGCGTCAAGCTCGACGACAAGGTCAAGCAGGGCTCGGTCGTATTGACGCTGGAAGTGGCCGGCGCCGAAGCCGCCGCGCCAGCTGCACCGGCCGCACCGGCAAAGGCCGCGGCTGCTCCCGCAGCGCCTGCGGCCAGCGCGCCGGCACCGGCGCCCGCCGCCGCACCGGCGCCTGCCGCGGCTTCCGGCCCGGTCGAAGTCCGCGTTCCCGACATCGGCGACTTCAAGGACGTCTCCGTCATTGAAATCCTGGTCAAGCCCGGCGACACCATCAAGGCCGAGCAGTCGCTGATCACCGTCGAATCCGACAAGGCCTCGATGGAAATCCCGTCCTCGGCCGCCGGCGTGCTCAAGGAGCTCAAGGTCAAGATGGGCGACGTCGTCAACATCGGCGACCTGTTGGCCGTTCTTGAAGGCTCAACAGCTGCAGCCGCCAGCGCAGCGCCCGCCGCCGCACCGGCGCCTGCAGCAAGCGCAGCCGCCCCGGCGCCCGCAACGGCTTCCGTGCCCGCGCCCGCTGCCGCAGCACCCGCCAGCCAGCCGGCGCATGACCCCACCACCGCCCCGCAAGGCAACCTGCCGCATGCCTCTCCCTCGGTGCGCAAGTTTGCGCGCGAACTCGGCGTGCCCCTGGCCGAAGTCAAGGGCTCGGGCCCCAAGGGCCGCATCACGCAGGACGACGTGCAGGCCTTCACCAAGTCGGTGATGGACGGCAGCGTCCGCACCCAGGCCCAGGCCGCCAAGGCGCCGGCATCGTCCGGCGGCGGCGCAGGCCTCGATTTGCTGCCATGGCCCAAGGTCGACTTCACCAAGTTCGGCCCGGTCGAGCGCAAGGACATGTCGCGCATCAAGAAGATCAGCGGCGCCAACCTGCACCGCAACTGGGTGATGATCCCGCACGTCTGCAACCACGATGATGCCGACATCACCGAGCTCGAAGCCTTCCGCGTGCTGATGAACAAGGAAAACGAGAAAGCCGGCATCAAGATCACCATGCTGGCCTTCCTGATCAAGGCCTCGGTCGCCGCGCTCAAGAAATTCCCCGAGTTCAACGCATCGCTCGACGGCGACCAACTGGTGCTCAAGCAGTACTACAACGTCGCCTTCGCCGCCGACACCCCCAACGGCCTGGTCGTTCCCGTCATCAAGAACGCCGACCAGAAGGGCATCGTGCAGATCTCGCAGGAGATGGGGGAGCTCGCCAAGAAAGCACGCGACGGCAAGCTGAGCCCGGCCGACATGTCGGGCGCCTGCTTCACGATTTCCTCTCTGGGCGGCATAGGCGGGCGCTACTTCACGCCCATCATCAATGCGCCCGAAGTCGCCATCCTGGGCGTCTGCAAGAGCCTGATGGAACCGGTCTGGGACGGCAAGGCCTTCCAGCCGCGCCTCATGTTGCCGCTGTCGCTGAGCTGGGACCACCGCGTGATCGACGGCGCCAGTGCCGCACGCTTCAACGCCTATCTCGGGCAAATCCTCGCCGACTTCCGCCGCGTCCTCCTCTAAAGATGACAACGCTAGTAGTCGTCAAAAAAGCGGGGCAGGTCGCCATCGCCGCCGACACGCTGGTTACCTTCGGCGATACCAGCCTGGGCCAGCGCTTCGAGGCCAACAGCAAGATCTTCAAGGTCGACACGCCGGCCGGCATGAGCTACGTCGGCATGGCCGGCACGGTGGCGCATTTTCCGGTGCTGCGCAAGGCCATGGCGGCCCTGCCCAAGGACCAGCTCAAGCTGGGTTCGCGCGACGAGGTGTTCGACACCTTCGTCAAGCTGCACCCGCTGCTCAAGGAAACGTTTTTTCTGCAGACCAAGGAAGACGACAACGACCCCTACGAGTCAAGCCAGTTCACCGTCGTCATCGCCAACGCCAGCGGCATCTACGGCCTCTACAGCTACCGCGAAGTCTTCGAGTTCAAGGAATTCTGGGGCATAGGCTCGGGCCGCAGCTTCGCGCTGGGCGCCATGCATGCCGCCTGGGACAAGGCCAAGACCGCGCGCGAAGTGGCCATGGCCGGCCTGAACGCGGGTTGCGAGTTCGACAAGAACTCCGCCGGGCCCGTTGACATATTCACCCTTAAATTGAAAGCCTCCAAATGAGCGCATCCAGCCTGGTAGACATCAAGGTGCCGGACATTGGCGATTTTGACGAAGTGTCCGTGATTGAAGTGCTGGTCAAGGCCGGCGACACCATCAAGGCCGAGCAAAGCCTGATCACCGTCGAAAGCGACAAGGCGTCGATGGAAATCCCGTCCTCCGCCGCCGGTGTGGTCAAAGAGGTCAAGGTCAAGCTCGGCGACAAGGTCAAGCAGGGCTCCGTGGTGCTGACGATTGAAGCGTCCGGCGCCGCCGCTGCTGCACCCGAGCCGGAGAAGAAGCAGGTTGCCACCCCTGCGCCCGCACCGGCTGCAAGTGCGCCTGCCGCACCCGCGCCAGCCGCCGCCAGCTTCAGCGGTTCCGCCGACCTGGACTGCGACCTGCTGGTGCTGGGCGCCGGCCCCGGTGGCTATTCGGCCGCCTTCCGCGCCGCCGACCTGGGCCTGAAAGTCGTGCTGGTCGAGCGTTACGCCACGCTGGGCGGCGTCTGCCTCAATGTGGGCTGCATTCCCTCCAAGGCGCTGCTGCACGTGGCGGCCGTGATGGACGAGGTCAAGCATTTCGGCAGCGTGGGCGTGAGCTTCGGCGAACCCACGGTCGACATCAACAAGCTGCGCACCCATAAAGAAACCGTGGTTGGCAAGCTCATAGGCGGGCTGACGGCCATGGCCAAGATGCGCAAGGTCACTGTCGTGCGCGGCTACGGCAATTTTGTCGGCGCCAACCATGTCGAGGTCGAAGAGACCACCGGCACCGGCCAGGAAAAATCCGGCAAAAAGCAGACCATCGCTTTCAAGAACTGCATCATCGCGGCCGGCTCGCAAGCCGTGCGCCTGCCTTTCATGCCGGTCGACCCGCGCGTGGTCGACTCCACCGGCGCGCTGGACCTGAAAGAGATTCCCAAGCGCATGCTGATTTTGGGTGGCGGCATCATCGGCCTCGAAATGGGCACGGTGTATTCCAGCCTGGGCGCGCGCCTGGACGTGGTCGAAATGATGGACGGCCTGATGCAGGGCGCCGACCGCGACCTGGTCAAGGTCTGGCAGAAGATGAACGCGCCGCGTTTCGACAACATCATGCTCAAGACCAAAACCGTGGGCGCCAAGGCAACCCCGGCCGGGATTGAGGTCACCTTTGAAGGCGAGGGCGCCCCGGCGCCGCAGACTTACGACCTGGTGCTGCAGGCCGTCGGCCGCACGCCCAACGGCAAGAAGATTGCCGCCGACAAGGCCGGCATCAGCGTGAGCGACCGCGGTTTCATCCCCGTCGACATCCAGATGCGCACCAACGTGCCGCACATCTTCGCCATCGGCGACATCGTCGGCCAGCCCATGCTCGCGCACAAGGCGGTGCATGAAGGCCACGTGGCCGCCGAAGTCATCGCCGGTGAACTGCAAGGCAACAAGGAACTCGCCAGCGCCGCCTTCAACGCGCGCGTGATCCCCAGCGTCGCCTACACGGATCCCGAGATCGCCTGGGTGGGCCTCACCGAAGACCAGGCCAAGGCGCAAGGCATCAAGGTCAAGAAGGGCCTCTTCCCCTGGACGGCCTCCGCCCGAGCCATTGCCAACGGCCGCTCCGAAGGCTTCACCAAGCTGCTGTTTGACGACAGTCCGGAAGCGCACGGCCATGGCAAGATCCTGGGCGGCGGCATTGTCGGCACGCACGCCGGCGACATGATCGGCGAGATCGCGCTGGCCATCGAAATGGGCGCTGACGCCGTCGACATCGGCAAGACCATACACCCGCACCCCACGCTCGGCGAGAGCATGGGCATGGCTGCGGAAGTGGCGCACGGCAGTTGCACGGATTTGCCGCCGCCGCGCAAGTAAATTGCACGACGTGCAACGCAAAAAAGCCCGGGCCTTGCGGTCCGGGCTTTTTCTTTCCCAAGCCTTGAGTCGGTGGCTACAAGCCGTTCTCAAGCCGCACGCGGCGGGTTGCTTGAACTCACATCCCCAGCTTGGCAAACGTTGACGGCCCCGCCTCTCCGTCGGGCACCATACCTTCGCTCAACTGAAAGCCGGCTACAGCGGCTTCGGTATGCGGCCCGAATACGCCGTCAAGCACGCCGGGATCGAAGTTTCTGGCCTTGAGTGCCTGCTGCAATTTTTTCACCAGCGTACCCCGCATGGGCGGCTGCTTCAACCTCAGCACCAACACGCTGGGCGGCGTGAAGACAGCCGGCTCCACCTCGTCGGGGTAGGAGACTCCGGGTACGAACATGCACACGTCCCAATGCCTGCCGTCCACCTGGTCATTCGTGACGCCTCGTGCTTGCGAGTGGGCTTCGATGGTCGAGCCGTCGCCCCGGGAAATGGCCACATGCCCAATGCCGCTGGAGCCGGGGCGCCGGATCAGCACGGCGCCTGCCGTTGCCTTCGCCTGGCCGATGCTGACCGTGCGATGCGACGCTTCGGCATCACGCACCCAGGCGCCGGAATAGGCGTCGGCAACTGCGGGATTTGCCAGGTTGTTGGTGCAGCCGATCAAGGTTCCGGTGGTTTGGTAAACAAGCCAGGAGGCGAACTCCGCGCAGTCCCACGGGCCTTTCCAGTTGGGGTTGTCCTTGGGCGCAAAGGCGCCCAGCCGGTAAATCTCCTGAAGGTGCTTGTTGCCGAGTTTGACGAGATCCATGTTTGTTGCCATGCCACATCCTCCGGTAGTGTTAAAGCGCGAGCTTCAGTGCCGACTTGAGCGCGGTGAACAGGGAACCCAGAAAGGCGTTCACTGCCGCCTGGGCCGCAGCTTTCAGCGTCACCGCCAGTGCAGCCGCCTCGGAATCCAGTGCGCGTGCGGCTTCCCCCAGCAGTATTTCGGCGGTTTCCTTTGATATGTCCTTTGACTTGACGCCTTCCGCGATGGCCAGCAGCGTATGTTCATTGGCTTTTGCGCTCTCTTTGATCCAGTCTTCTACTGCTTTGCCTCCTGGTTTTGCGGCAGCCACGCCTGCTTGAAGTGCGTTCTGGAATGCGGTGGTGAAATCGAATGCCATTTGAATTCCCTTTTGTCTGGGTTGACCCCTCAGTTTGCGTCTAGCTCATTTGCTTCCAGAAGTCCGAATGCTCTTGTGTCATTCCTGTTCTGACTCAAAGACCGGAACTCGCCGCACAGGTTCTCAGGTCAGTATCAAAGGCTGTTACGTTCGCAGCGGCTTCAAATGTTTTCGCCAGCAGATCAGCCGAAGTCTTGTTTGCATCAGGAACACGACTAAGAGCAGTCAAAGCAATGCCAGAGGCCTTGGCGTCATCTTTCACTTTTCGCGCTTCGGCCGCATCGGCTATCAAGCCATCCCGAAGACCTTTAGGCTGTTGAGTTTTCAGCGCCGCTCTCAACTTTTGGCGGGTGGCATGGTCGACTTGCAGAACATTGATGCGAAGTACGTTGACGAGGTCCACTTTTCTAGCTGCTTGAAAGGTAGTTACGTTCTTTTGTGCTTCCAATAGAGCCATATTTCGGATAGCAGCGGTTGATGCCAGTAGAGGCTTTGCTGACTTATTTAATTGCGTGGATTGAAGAGGCCACACATTGAAGAATTCACCACCAGTACTATTCACCAGGTTGTTCTGCTCCGCCGCAAGCAGTATGACCTCGCTCTGCGCAACGGCTTGCGCTTTCGTGATCATGCATGCGATTGCACCATGTCCGGCCTCGTAGGCGTCGATCTGAAGTGCGGGATTAAAAATGGAATCTGCGGCTAAACCGGCGCCCCCCGAAAGGCCGAAAAACCCAAGTACGTTTCGGTTTCCGTGAAAGATGGAAGCCGCCGCGAGTGCTGTGCCGTTTCCAAAATTGAAGCGGGCGTTGTCTTGAAGGGCGTCAGACGCCTTTTCTATCTGCTTAGCGTAGTTAGCTTGTATGGTTTGGGATTGAGTGATGAGCTCGGGAATGCTCGTGCCGTCCACTACCGGCAAGGGCGCGGTATGCAGAGTCATTGAACCGCATGCTGAAATGACTAGGCAGAACGCTGAAACGATGCTGCTTCTAATGATGAACTGCATATTTCCCCCTCCGAAGTAAACCTTCGTCCTCGGAGGCATCATTTCCCAACGGAACCGTCTTGTGAATCCTCTAGATAGAGGAGGGACCTGCTATTTCACCCGGTTTCTTCTTGGTTGGCAGAACGGCTCTTGCTGAGCGTCAATCAGGTGCAAATTTCGGACGCACTGATCTTTTTGCATTGGATGCAGTCGCTAGCGCCTCAAACAGCCACCTGCGTGCGCGCCGCCCGCTTGATGGCCTGCGGCGGCTGGCCGAAAGCGCGTATGAAGGCGCGGCGCATGCGCTCGGGGTCGGCGAAGCCCGTCTCGCGTGCCACGATCTCGATGGGGTGGCTGCTGCTTTCGATCATGGCGCGGGCTGATTCCACGCGCAGGGTTTCGACGGCGCGGGCGGGCGACTGGCCGGTCTCGGCGCGAAAGCTGCGGCTGAATTGGCGGCGGCTCAGGTTTGCCGCGTCGGCGAGTTCGTCGACGCCCAGGTTTTTGCGCAGGTTGCTTTTGGCGTAGGCGAGCGCGTTCTGGATGCGATCTGATTTCGGCTCCAGTTCCAGCAGGGCCGAGAACTGCGACTGCCCGCCGCTGCGGCGGTGGTAGACCACCATGGTTTTGGCGATGGAGCGTGAGGCCTCCAGCCCCAGGTCGGCTTCGACCAGCGCCAGCGACATGTCGATGCAGGCGGTCATGCCGGCGGACGTCCAGACCGGGCCGTCCTGGATAAAGATGCGGTCTTCCTCGACACGGGCTTTGGGGAACAGGCGCTGCAGTTCGCGCGCATAACACCAGTGTGTGGTGACGCGGCGGCCGTCCAGCAGGCCGGCTTCGGCCAGCGCGTGGGCGCCTGTGCAGATGCTGGCCACGCGGCGCGATGCGGCGGCGGCTTTGCGCAGGAAGGCCAGTTGCGCGGGCGAGGAGGGCTGTACAGCCAGCGAGCCCGTGACCATCAGCGTGTCGAAGCGGGCCTGGCGAAAGGGCCTGGTCTCTATCTTCACGCCCGCTGAACTCGCGACGGGGCCGCCGTGCTCCGACAGCATGACGATCTCATACGCAGGCTCAGCCGCTTCGGCATTGGCCAGTTCAAACACCGTGACGGCGACGAGGTCCAGGATCTGGAAACCGGGTGACAGGAGAAATCCGACGCGTTTTTTCATGATGTCCCAAATTGAGGGTTATGGGTCCTTCAGGACAGATGGTAGCGCCCTAAGCTGATTCCCGTTCACCGAACGAGCGATAACCCCAAACCAAGGAATCTCCATGAGCACCCCCACTTCCAAGGGCACAGCCCTGATCACCGGCGCCTCTTCCGGCATTGGCGCCATTTACGCCGAGCGCCTGGCGCGCCGCGGCTACGACCTGGTGCTGGTGGCGCGCGACCCGCAGCGCCTGCAGAGCCTGTCGCAGCAACTGGCCGAGCAGACCGGCCGAAAGGTCGAAGCCCTGCAGGCCGACCTGAGCGTCAAAGCCGGCATGGCCAAGGTGGAGGAACGCCTGGCCGCCGACAAGACCCTGACGCTGCTGGTCAACAATGCCGGCCTGGGTGCCACCGCGCCGCTGGTCGATTCCGGCATCGATGCCATGGACGACATGATCCAGCTCAACGTCGTGGCACTGACCCGCCTCACGCGGGCCGCGCTGCCGGGCCTGCTGGCCCGCGGGCAGGGCGCCATCATCAACATCGCGTCCATCGTGGCGCTGGCGCCCGAGCTGCTCAACGGCGTGTATGGCGGCACCAAGGCCTATGTGCTGGCTTTCACGCAGTCGCTGCACCATGAGGTGGGCGGCAAGGGTGTGCAGGTGCAGGCCGTGTTGCCGGGCGCCATCAGCACGCCGTTCTGGAGCCGCGCGGGCGTGCCGGTCGAGCACCTGCCTCAGCACATCGTCATGCAGGCCGATGAACTGGTGGATGCTGCGCTCAGCGGCTTCGACCAGCGCGAGCTGGTGACGATTCCCTCGCTGCCCGATGCGGCGCAGTGGGAGGCTTTCAGCACGGCGCGCCTGGCGATGGGCCCCAGCCTGTCGCTGCAGAAAGCCGCACCGCGCTACCAGAAGGGGTGATATCCGGAAGGGTCAGCCCTCAGGGCCGCACGGCCGGCGCTTCCATTGCCATGCCTTTGGCGCGCGTGTTGAGGTAGAGCTCCAGCTCGACCAGCTCCTGCGCATCATAGGCAAAGGGCTGGGCGCGCACGCCGCTCATGCAGCCGCGCAGGCGGCGCTGCAGCGAACCCAGGGACTGCCATTCAAGCCGGTACACCGGGTAGCCCGTGGGGTGCGCTTGCGGAATCACGCTGCTGGCCAGGCGCCGGCCGGGCAGGCCGTCATGGCATTGCGCGCAGGAGAGGTTCAATTGGCCCATGCGCTGCGTGAAGAGCTGCTGCCCGCGCTGGCGAAAGGGCTCCAGACGCGCATCGTCGGGCGGCGCCAGCGGCAGGCCGCGCGACTGCAGCGCGACATAACTTTCCAGGCTTAGCAACTCCTGGCTTTCGGCGCGCAACGGCGCGGCCTGCTGGTGCTGCTGGCGGCACTGGTTGATGCGCTGGCCCAGGGTGATGGGGCGGCCCAGCGCCGTGTCAAACGCCGGGTAGCGCGCCGCTACCCCGCGCATGCTGTCCGGCGCGGCCGCATGGCAACTCGCGCAGGCCTTGTTGCTGGCACCTAGAGGCTGCTTCCACAGCGCCTCGCCGTCCTTGACCCACAGCATGGCGGGGTTGAGCGCGTCGTCTTTTTGCATGGCTTGCGTGGAGGCGCCCATGTCCTCAAAGCCCGAGCGGCGGGTGTCTTTTTGCGGCGGGGTCTGCGCACCGGCGGCGCCCATCAAAAATACCAGCAGTGCCGGCAGGACGCGCTTCATGCCGTGACGGCCAGGCTGATGCTTTCCGTCTGCGTGAAACCGTTGTCGCCTTCCCAGTTGAGCACCAGCGTGCCGTTGTCGGTGGCCACGGTATGGAAGGCGATATAGGGGTTGGCCGAGACCGCCGAGAACAGTTCGGCGCTGAAGACCAGCTCGCCGTTGTAGCGGCAGCTGAAGGTCTGGATGATGTTGCGCGGCAAGATTTTTCCATCTTCGCCGGGCCGGAAGCCGGTTTCCATCGGGTGGCCTATGGTCGCGCGTATCTCGATGACCTCGCCGCGTTTGGCGCTGGTGGGCGCGCTGATGAGGGTGCGGGCCATCAATAGTCCCCTTCGATGCACGCGGCCAATGTGACGATGACGTCGACCGTGTGCGACCAGTAGCTGCCGTCGCTCATCTGCGCAATCGCGACGAGCTGCTGCGAAGTCGCCAGCCGTATGCGCATCGTCACATCGGCTTTGCCGGCGCGCGGGCCCAGGGTGAAGCGGGCGACGTCGCGCTGGGGATTCTTTTCGTTGAAGACGGCGATGGTTTTGACGTGGTCGGCGGCCGTCATGGGGCTGTCCACCGTGACGGTGATGGGTACCACATTGCCGTTGTCCACCAGCTCGGCCACGTCGAGCTTGACCTTGCCCGTGCGGACAGTCGCGCCCTTGGTGTAGGCCGCCATGGCCACCGTCAGGTCGCCCGCCGCGGCGTGTGCCGGACGCAAGGCCACTGAGATGACCATACCAGCGGCGCCCGCCAGGACATGGCGTCGGTTCAAAGGTGAGAAGGTATCCATCGGAGGCGTCATGGTTTCATTTCAGTTTCGCAGCGTCCGTAAATACGCCACGACGTCTTCAACCTGCTGGGCCTCCAGGATGGGCTTGCCTTGCCAGGCCGCGCCTACGCGCACCAGGCCCTCGCTGCGGTAGTAGGCCGGCATGATGCTGGCCGGGTTCAGGCGCTGTGTGTCGGCGATGCGCAGGCGCAACTGGCCTTCGCTCCAGCGCGAGCCCGCACCTGACAGGTCGGGCGCCAGGTTTCCCTGGAAGCGTTCTTCGGGAATGGGGCCGGTGTGGCACAGCAGGCACAGGCCCTGCTGGCGATTCGCGACGACGGTACGGCCGCGCGCCGGATCACCGGGCGTGGCCGTTAGCGCTTGCGGGATCGCGTCGCCGACGACCTGCAGGGGCGGCGTTGCTTGCTGCGCGAAGCCGGACAGGGGCGCCATCATCATCACACCGGCGGCGACGGCCCCGTGCCAGTTCATGCCTTCTTGAGGTCGTGGTTCTTCAGCGGCAGGTCGCGTATGCGTTTGCCCGTCGCCGCAAAAATCGCATTGAGCACCGCGGGCGCGGCGACGGCGATGGTCGGTTCGCCCACGCCGCCCCAGAAGCCGCCCGAGGGCATGATGACGGTTTCCACCTTGGGCATTTCGTCCATCTTCAGCACCTGGTAGGTGTTGAAGTTTTCCTGCTCCATGCGGCCGTCCTTGACGGTGCACTCGCCGTAGAGCGCGGCCGACAGGCCGTAGACGAAGGAACCTTCGACCTGCGCCTCGATCTGCTGCGGGTTGACGGCGTGGCCGGAATCGGTGGCGGCCACGATGCGGTGCACCGTGAGCTTGCCGTCGGCATTGACGGACACCTCCGCGCAACCGGCGACGTAGCTGCCAAAGCCCATGCATTGGGCCAGCCCGTGGAAATGCCCCGCCGGCAAGGGCTTGCCCCAGCCCGCGCGCTCGGCCGCGGCATTGAGCACGGCCAGGTGCTTGGGATGGTTGACCATCAGCTTGCGGCGCAGCGCGAGCGGGTCCTGCTTGGTGGCAAACGCGATCTCGTCGATGAAGGACTCGAGGTAGATGGTGTTCTGGTTCAGGTTCACGCCGCGCCAGAAGCCGGGCGGCACGTGCGGGTTGCGCATCGCGTGGTCGATCAGCAGGTTGGGGAAGCTGTAGCCGATGGAGGCCTCGGGCGCCGGCGGGTTGAGGCCCTGGAAGACGACCGGGTCCTTGCCGTTGACGATGCTTTGCGGCGCCAGGCCCGCGAGGATGGACTGGCCGGAAATGCGCATGTGCAGCGCGGTCACATTGCCTTGATCATCCAGCGCCGCGCGCATCTTGCACTGGGTGATGGGGTGGTAGCGCCCGTGCAGCATGTCTTCCTCGCGCGACCAGATCAGCTTGATGGGCGTGCCGGGCATTTCCCTGGCGATCAGCACGGCCTGCGTCACATAGTCGCTCTGGCCGCGCCGGCCGAAGCCGCCGCCCAGGTGGATCTTGTAGACGTCGCACTGCGCGCTGGGCAGGCCGGCCGCGGCCACGCAGGCGGCAAAGGCGGCTTCGCCGTTCTGCGTCGGCGCCCAGACCTCGCAGCGCTCGGGCGTCCACTTCGCCGTGGCGTTCATGGTCTCCATGGTGGCGTGGTTCTGGTAGGGGTAGGAGTACACCGCCTCGAGCTTGCGGGCGCTGCTTGCCAGCACGGCGCGCGCGTCGCCGTTGCTGTTGCCGAGGATGGCCTCGGGCGCATCGAGCCCCTCTTTGAGGAAGGCCTTGATGCTTTCGCTGGACACCTTCTCGTTCGGGCCGTTGTCCCAGACCACGGGCAGGATTTCGAGCGCGCTCTTGGCGCGCCACCAGGTGTCGGCCACCACGGCGACCGCGCTGTCGCCCACGCGCACCACCTTCTTGATGCCGGGGCGTTTTTCAATCGCGGCCGCGTCAAAGCTCTTGAGCTTGCCGCCGAACACCGGGCAGTCCTTGATGGCCGCGTTGAGCATGCCGGGAAACACCAGGTCGCTGCCGTAGACCTGTTTGCCGGTGACCTTGTTGACGGTGTCCAGCCTCGCCAGGCGCTGGCCGGCAAGCTTCCAGTCTTTCGGGTCCTTGAGCGCCACCGTCTCGGGCGGCGCCACCTTGGCTGCGGCCAGTGCCACCTTGCCGTAGCTGGTCTTGCGGCCCGAAGGCGTGTGGGTGATGACGCTCTTGGCGGCCGTGCATTCGGCGGCCGGCACTTTCCAGCCGTCGGCCGCGGCCTGCACCAGCATCATGCGGGCGGTGGCGCCGCCTTTGCGCACATAGTCCTGCGACTGGCGTATGCCCTGGCTGCCGCCGGTGCCGAAGTTGCCCCACACGCGTTTGCGCGCCAGGTTCTGGCCGGGCGTGGGATATTCGGTCGTGACTTTGGCCCAGTCGGCATCCAGTTCCTCGGCCACGAGTTGCGCGAGACCCGTCAGCGTGCCCTGGCCCATTTCGGAACGGGCGATGCGGATGATGATGGTGTCGTCGGGCTTCACGACCACCCAGGCGTTGACTTCAGTGGGCAGCGCTTCCTGCGCCACGGCTGAGTCCGTGAAGGGAATGTGGAAAGCGACGACCAGGCCTGCCGAGGCGGAGGCGCCGAGGAAACCGCGGCGCGACAGCCGGGGCAGGGCGCGCGGGGAGTTGATGGCGGCGCTCATGTCGTGCTCCCGTCGGTGTGGACGATGGACAGTGCGGCGCTCTTGGTGTTGCCGCCCTGGGCCACCACCTTGATCGCGGCGCGCACCCGGTTGTAGGTGCCGCAGCGGCAGATGTTGGTCATGGTCTGGTCGATGTCGGCGTCGGTCGGGTTGGGCTTGTCCTTGAGCAGCGCCGCGGCGGCCATGATCATGCCGCACTGGCAGTAGCCGCATTGCGGCACGTCCAGCGCCACCCAGGCTTTTTGCAGCGGGTGCGAACCGTTGGGCGACAGGCCCTCGATGGTGACGATTTTTTCGGTGGCGCTGACGGTGGAGACAGGCCGCACGCAGCTGCGCGTGGGCACGCCGTCGATGTGTACTGTGCAGGCTCCGCACTGGGCGACGCCGCAGCCGTATTTGGTGCCGGTCAGCCCGAGCTGCTCGCGGATGACCCACAGCAGCGGTGTGTCGTCCTCCACCTCAAACTCACGCACGGTGCCGTTGACGTTCAGCTTTGCCATGAAAGCGCTCCTCAATATTTGAAGGAAAGATGGGCCGGAAGACTGGAAGCGATAGTAGCGCCCGCACGTGGCAAACGCACCTGGAATTTCTATACCTGAGTAATGCGCTGACTTGGGGCGGCCGCAAAAGTTCGATCGGGTAAACCCTTGTGATGGCCGCGCGGTATTGTGCGGCAAGGTGCAACGCCCTGCGGCAAAAAGTTCTACGCGCTCAGGCGATGCTGTCAATCATCGCCAGCATGCGGCCTTGCCACGCCGCCGGCGAAAAGCGCTCGCGCAGCAGCTGCTGCGATGCGCGCACCATGGCCTCGCGCCGCGGCGCGTCGGCCAGCAGTTCCGCGCAGGCCTGCGGCAGGTCCTGGAGTCCGGCCGTCACCAGGTGGACGCCGGGCTCGATGCCGAAATCTTCCCAGCCCTCGAAGCTGTCGGACACCACGGGCGTGCCGGCCGCCCAGGTTTCGAAAGTGCGGAACTGGTCGAAGTAGTGAAGTTCGTTGTCGGCATGCACGTTCAGGCCTATGCGCGCGCCGGCGCGGCAGGCGTCGCGCGCAGCGCCCCAGAGGCCGCTCCAGATGAACTCGGCGTTCACGGGGGCGGGGCCGGCGAGGAAAAGCCTTTCGGCCTCGCGCCGCCTCGGCGTGTCGCCGCCCAGCATGATGATGTCCCGCGTTCTTTGCGCTTCAGGCAGCGGCGCGCGCACATGCTTGTCCGCCACCAGGCAGGGCAGGCGAAAGGTGGGAAGCGCCGGGAAATATTGATGGAGGTAACGCTCGATAGAGGCATCCATGGCCATCACCGCATGCAGGCCGGGTGCGATGGCATCGAACAGGTCCGCCTTGTGCCGGTGCACCGTGGCCGATGCGTCCCGCGTCAAGGGGTCAAACATCCAGAGCGCGTGTTTGCCGTGGCGCGGCAAGCCCTGCTTCGCAAAACGCGGCAAGGCATAGATGCCGGCCACCAGCAGGTTGAGGTCGCAGGGGCCCACCTCGGGCAGCGGCGCGTCGGTGCTGTGGCCCAGGTCGATGAACTCGACCTCGTGCCCCGCCTGCAGCAGGACGTCCATCCACACGCGGGTGGCGCGGCCGAACAGGGTGTCGATGTCGGTGTAGAGGTGGACTTTCAATGCGCCTGGTCTTGTGGTGGTCTTCGCCTTTTATAGCGCATTGTGCGGTGCGCGAGATGCAGGCCCGCGCGGACAACTCACCACGGGTTATAGGTGCCTATGCTCCACAGATGGCCTTCCGGGTCGCGGCAGCTGAAGCCGCGCCCGCCATAGTCTTCATCCTTGATGTCGATCACGATGGTGGCGCCCGCTGCCTTGGCGCGCAAGTACACGGTATCGGCATCGTGCACGCAGACGTAGGCGCTTTGCGTTTCGACGCCGCCCAGTTCGTCCGGCTGGCGTATCAGCTTGCCCCATTCGGTGGGCACCTTCCCAACCGAGCCCAGCATGACCATGCCGCCGTCCAGCGTGAGTTGCGCGTGCGCGATGGATCCGTCGGGGTTGGAATAGGCTGCCTGCTTTTCAAAACCAAAGGCGGTGCACAGCCACTCGATGGCGGCGGATGCGTCGCGGTAGCGCAGGCAGGGAATGATGAGTGAGTTCGACATGAAATGCCTCCCTATCCGGACATCGGCAATGAACACAGGGCTGATTTTGCACCTCTGCTTTCGAGCTGCCAGCCGGGTTGCCGGGCCGCCCGCATGCGCAGGGCGAAGCACAGCATTGGGCGGGCAAAAAACCAAAACTTTACACAGCGGGAAAAATTTTTCCGGTGGCGATTTGGCGCGCCTTGGGGGTCCTGAAATAAGTCATAGGTAGCAACTCTGGCGCTTCCGGAGGCTAAAAAACCGGCGAATATAAGTCGCAAGAATTCATTGCCTGAAAAGCTGACGCATTAACGGCAAAAACTCCCTGGTAATTAATCCCTTTTTCTTCCTTGTATCAAGTTTCACAATTGGTTACTGTGAACTAATTCACGAAATAGGACGCCATAAACGCAGTCTGTGGCGTTCCGACAGCCCTGAATCTTGACTTTCAGCAGGAATGAAGCAATGAAGCTTAACAATGGTGTTGGCACGCACCGGGTTCTTCCTTACGCCCTGGGTCTACTGTTGGCCGTTCCGCTTGCCTTCGCACAGCAAGTGCCGCCCCCAGGGACCATAGACCCGGGCCGGCTTCGCGAACGCTTTGACTTCCAGCCCGAGCCCGCACCCGCGCCGCCGCCCTCGCAGCCCAGGACCGAGCCGGTCGAAGCCCTGCCCGATTCGCTCAAGTCCATACGCGTCACGCTCAAGGAGGTCCACATCGAGAGTGCCACGGTGTTGCCGGGCAATGTCCTGCAGGCGCGCGCCGACAGCTACACCGGGCGCGAAATCACGGGCAACGACATCCTCGAACTCGCGTCTTCCCTCACGGCGATGTACCGCAACGCGGGCTACATTCTTTCGCTCGTCGTGGTGCCGCCCCAGTCCCTGGCCGACGGCACGTTGACCCTGCGCGTCATCGAGGGCTACATCGGCCGCGTGAACGTCCAGGCGGGGCCGGGCGTCAGCGCTTATGTGCAGGAGCAGCTGGCCCGCATCGGCGAGAAGATCCAGGCGTCCAAACCGATTGAGGGGCGCGTGCTGGAGCGCTACCTGCTGATCGCCAATGATTTTCCCGGCATTGAACTGCGCAGCGTGCTGGCGCCGTCGCAGGCGCCGGGCGCGGCCGACCTCACACTGGTCGCGAACGTGAAGAAGGTGGAGGGCTTCGCATCCATCGACAACTACGGCTCCAGGTACCTGGGGCCTGGGCAGGCGACGCTGGGCGTGGTCGGCAACCAGCTGCTGGGCGTGAACGACCAGTGGCGTTTTGTCGGCGTGGGCACCGGCAACTCCGAGATGTCCTTTGCCCAGCTTTCCTACAACCAGATCGTCACGACGGAAGGGCTCAGGCTGTCGGCCGCCGTGTCCAGGGCCCGCACGCAACCCGGCGATGTGCTGAGAGCGTTTGACGTGCGCGGCAGTGCCGACACGGTCTCGCTGGGCGCCGCCTATCCCCTGCTGCGCACCCGCAATGAAAGCCTGATCGCGCGCGCGGCTTACGACTATTCCAACGTCAACACCGACATCCTCGGCACCCGCGTGATTGAAGACCGCATACGCGCGCTGCGCCTGGGCCTGAGCTGGCGCGTGCTGGACCGCCTGGACGGGCAGAACGCGCTGGACGTCGATTTCAGCCAGGGCCTGGGCGGCACGCAGGAGTCCGACCTGCTCAAGAGCCGGGCAGGGGCCGACGGGGTGTTCAACAAATTGACGTTTGACTACGAGCGCTCCCAGTCCCTGGGCTCGAACTTTTCCTTCACGCTAGGGGCGGGCGGCCAGTGGGCCAACACGCCGCTGCTGTCGTCGGAGCAGTACGCGCTGGGCGGGCGGCGCTTCGGGCGGGCCTATGAGCCGGCCGAACTGGTGGGCGAGCGCGCCCTGGCGTTTCGCGTCGAGCCGCGCTTCAACGGCGCCGCCACCGCGCCCGGGCTCCGGTCCTGGCAGATGTACGGCTTCTACGACATCGGCAAGGTCTGGAAGGTGGGCAGCGTTTCGCCTGGCACGCCGTCAAGCCAAAGCCTGGCGTCCGCCGGGCTGGGCCTGCGCCTCTTCTTTGAAAAAAATGTGACGGCCGCGATAGAGGCGGCGTGGCCGCTGACCAAGTCCATCGCGAGCTACCAGGCAGACGGAAAAGACCCACGCCTGCTGGGTTCGCTGCTTGTGCGTTTCTGACATGTGTTCCCTGAACCCGTTCATGGTGTTCTTTGCTTTCAAGAGGTGATTCCATGCAAGCCAAGTCTCATCCGCAGAACCTCTGCCCTCCTTTTCGGCGCAGGCCTTCCTTCGCCCTGAAAACCCTTCCGGCCGCGATCGCGCTGCTGTTCGCGCCGCCGGGCTGGACTGTCGACATCGTTGGCGCGGCGGGCCTGCCGCAAAACGGCACGGTGGTGGCCGGCACGGCCTCGGGCTCGGTGACCGGCAACCAGATGACCATCAACCAGGTCAGCAACCGGGCCGTGATGGACTGGGGCTCCTTCAACATCGACGCCGGCAAGGCGGTGCAGATCGCCCAGCCGAATGCGGCGTCGGCCATCCTGAACCGCGTGACCGGCGATGCCAATGCCTCGCAGATCCTGGGCAGCCTGTCGGCCAACGGCACGGTGATGCTGATGAACCCCAATGGCGTGATGTTCGGGCAAGGCGCCGTGGTGAACGTGGGCTCGCTGATCGCGACGACGGGCCAGATTGACGCGGCCAACTTCATGAACACCGGCGGCGCGCAGATCACGGGCGCCACGGGCAGCGTCATCAACGAGGGCAGCATCACCGCGCAGGGCGCCGGGCTGGTGGCGCTGGTCGCGCCTTCCGTCGCCAACCGGGGCAGCATCATCGCCACAGGCGGCACGATTGCCCTGGGCGGCGCGACCGCGGCCACGGTCTCGCTCAACGGCGGCTTGTATGAGTTCGCCATCGCCGGCGGTGCGACGGGCGTCAACGTGACCAACGCGGCCGGTGCCACCCTGAACGGCGCGACGCTGCGCCTGGGGGTGGGCGATGCGGCCAACCTGCTGTCGGGCGTGATCAACCTCGAAGGCGTGCAGCAGGCCAGCAATGCCATCGTGGTGAACGGCAATGCGGTGGTGCTCAAGTCGGCGCTGCAGGCGCCCAACGTCAGCGGCAACTCCAGCCACATCGACGTCTACGGCGGCGCGCGCATCCAGGATGCGGTCAACATCGCCAGGACCGGCACACCCGGCGCGGGCGCCTTGGTTGACGTGCACGCCGGCAGCTACGCCGAGCAGGTCACGCTCAACAAGGCCAATATGACGCTGACAGGCCAGTCGGGCGCCAAACTCGTGGTGCCCGACACCGCGGGCCAGCTCAACGGCATAGGCATCACCGCCAACAACGTGACGGTCACCGGGATGGAGATTGCCGGGCCGGTAAACCAGCCTTATACGCAGTACGCCTGGGGCTCGGGCATCACGCGCGGCATCGCAGTCGCCAACGGCGTCACCGGCTTCACGATCGCCAACAACAACATCCACGACGTGCGCAACGGCATCCTGGTCGACGGGCGCAACACCGGCAGCATCACCGGCAACCGCATTGAAAACACCAAGAGCGGCATCTCGGTGCAATACACCGACGGCAGCGGCATCACGATAGCCGGCAACAGCCAGGGCCCGGTCGGCAACGAATGGGGGCTCAACCTGCACCTCAACGGCTACGTGGCCGGATCGAACATCGTCAGTAACCCGATTGCCGCGAGCCCGACCCTGGTCTGGCAGCAGGCCTTGCTGGCCTTGAGCGCGGCCAACGGCGGCTGGTCGGTGCAGGACCAGGGCTATACCTCGTCCAACCGCACGCATGTGAACGTGGCCACCACGGGTGCCAGCGGCGTGCAGGGCAGCGCGCTCACGCCGTTGGGCAGCATCCAGGGAGGGGTGGACGCCGTGGTCACGGGCGGCACGGTGAACGTGGCGGCCGGCACTTACACGGGCGCCGTCAGCATCACGAAATCATTGACCCTGGATGGTGCGGGCATCGGGCAGACCATTGTGAAAGCGCCTTCGGCCGCCACCGGCAACGCGGTGACCATCGAGGCATCGAACGTCACCCTGTCCGACCTGTCGATCAACGACTCCCTTTATGGTTTGCAGATGAAGGGAACGTCCAACAACGTGACCATAGACCGCGTCTCTTTCAACAACAAGTACGGCGTGCGCAACGGTACCGATGTGAAGGCCGACAACTTCCGCATGCTCAACAGCAGCATCACCGGCGGCGTGATCGGTTTCCAGACCTACAACGGCTTCAGCGCCGGCGCCGGCCAGGCCTCCTTCAAAAATGCGCTTTTCGAAAACGTCACCGTGGACGGCTCGACCTTCAAGGGCTTTTACTTTGAAACGGCCGACAACCTCACGATGAGGAACGTCACCGTCGCCAACGCCGGCAACGTCGGCGACGACTCGCACCAGTACGGCGCGGGCATAGACGTCAACCTGAAATACGGCGCCTATGGCTTCATTAACTTCGACAACGTGGTGGTGAAGAATTCGGGCTTGAGTTCGGGCAGCGCGACAGCCGCGGCGGTAGTGATCAAGACGCGCGGCATCGCCGGCGACAGCAGCGACTACGCCCGCCTGCCGGCCAGCCTGCAAAGCGTCAACATCACCGGCGGCAGCATCGAGGGCGCCGGCCAGACCGGCATACGCTTTGAAACCCTGGCCAACGGCAGCGGCGGCCAGCCTACTGTGACCATCAGCGGCACGCAGTTCAAAAACAATGCCGGCAAAGACATCGTGGTGGACGGTACCTCGGTCGACGCCCGCGGCGCAGTCTTCGTCGGCGCGGCCGACGGTTTCGCCATTGAAGACCGCGTGACCCACGCGCTGGATGCCACCGGCCGCGGGCTGGTGACCTGGACGCAAGGCAATGTCTACGTGACGCAAGCCAGCGGCAGCATACAGCGCGGCATCGATGCCGTGGCGCTGGGCGGCACGGTGAACCTGAACGGCGGCACCTATGTGCAGCCCACAACGCTCAAGCTCAACCGCGGCGTGACCCTGGCGGGTTCAGGGCAGGGCGCGACCGTGATCGACGCGCGCGGCGTGGTGAACAACTACGGCATCCATGTGACGGCCGACAACGCCACCCTCCGGGACTTCACGCTCTACGGCCCGAGCGCCAACGTGGCCTCGGCCTACGGCATCAAGGTGGCGCCGGCGGGCGGGGCGTCGGACCGGCTGCGCAACTTCACCATCCGCAACGTCACCAGCCGCGGCGCGGGCCGGGCCGAGCTGGACCTCAACGGCGTGGACGGCGCGGTCATTGACAGCGTGACGGCCAACGGCGCGCTGGTGGGCAACGATGCCAGCAGCACGCAGGGCGCCGGCATCCAGCTGACCGACAGCGCCAATGTGACGATCACCAATTCGACCACCCGCAACAACGCCTGGGGCGGCCTGGCGCTTTACCAGGCCAACCGCTCTTACAACCAGCAGATGAACAACATCACGGTGGCGGGCAACAACAACTTCACCGAACGCAACCCGGTCTACCTGCAGGACGAGTCGGCCAGCCGCGACTTCGGCGCGCTCAGCATCGCCGGCTTTGACTTCGCCGTGCGCAACGCCAGCACGGCGGGCGGCAACAACCAGTACACCTGGCTGCAGGCCTCGCAGCAAAACGCCTACGATTTCGCCGTCAACCTGGGCAGCTCCGCTTCCAGCTACGTGCAGGGCTGGAACGGCGCGCGCGCCACGCAGGACTTCTATGTGGGCACAGGCAGCCTGCTGGGCGGCGGCACGCAGGCGCTGTCCGTCAACACGGCGCTGGGCAGCGCAGGTGGCGGTGCCAACATCCGCGTCGACGCGGGCAACTATGCCGAGGACGTGGTGGTGAACAACCCCTACAACCTCTACTTCAACGACAGCACGCTGCGCAGCCTGGCGCTCAATTCGGGCGCGAGCGGCTCCGGCATCAGCGGCACGGTCACGGCCAGCGGCGCAGGCGGCATCAGCTTCAATGCGCCGGTCAGCCTGCTGGGCGACACGACGCTGGCCACCCTGGGCGCTGACATCAACCTCAACGGCGACATCCAGAACGCCGGGGGTGTGGGCCGCGCGCTTCGCCTGATCGCCGGCTCGGGCTCCACGCGCGGCAATGTGCATATGGTCACGGGCGGCAGCGAGGCCAACGCCCTCGGGCAGTTCGAAGTGGTCTCCAACAACTTCAAGCTGGACAGCACGCTGTGGGTCAAGGGCTACGGCATCGGTGCGCTGGGCAACGTCGCGCTGAGCGACCACACCCTGCGCGGCCAGGATGCGGGCGCCACCAACACGGTCAATGCGGGCGGCGACGTAAGCGGCTCCACCATCAGCCTGGGCGCCGTAGAGGTAAACAGCGGGGGCGACGTCTCGGCCAACGTGACCGCCAGCGAGGTGGCGGTAGCCGCCGTCGGCGACATATCCGGCACGACCACCAGCCAGGGCAATGTGCAGGTCAGCAGCAGCGCCGGCGACGTCACCGGCAGCATTACCGGCAATGACGTGTTCGTTCAGGCGCTGGGCGACGTGAACGTGGTGGTGGTCGCCGCGCGCTCCGCCTCGCTGGCCGGTGATAACGTGACCGCCAATGTCGTGGCGCCCGTGCTCGCCGTGGCCGCCGTGCGTGAGGCCGTGGTGTCCGGGGCGTCCCCGCAGGTCACCGTGAATGCCGCCAGCGGAACTGTCAGCGGCAACTTCGGGCAGGTGACCAATTCAGGCGGCGGCCTGGTCGCCGTCAACGGCAAGCCCCAGGGCAACCAGCAACTGTCGTCCATGGCTGAAAACAACCGGGTGATTCCGACCGGCAATAACTTCGCAAACAACTTCGGCGGCGACCTCGCATCCGCTGAACCCGCGCTTCAACTGTCCCGGGCCAGTATACGGACGGGTGAGGGCGAGGCCGTAACAAGCCGGAGTTCGCCGTCCAATGCCGGTGAAGCCATCGACAACGGCGAGGCCGTGGAACTGGACATGTCGCCGAAGAACGAGCGCGAGAAGGAGTAAGGGAAAGCAAGCCCCGGAAAGAGGGCGAAAAAAAACCGGCTCTCAGCGCCGGTATTGTTCCTGTTGCATTTGCTGCAGCATTTGCTGCACTTGCTGGCCTGCCGCAAGTTGCGGGGCGGCGGTTTGCGCGGCCTGCATTTCCGGGACCGCCTGCGAGACCGGCAAAGCGGCGGTGCGTTGGGTTTCGGCGCCGGCGCCGCCCGGCGTCTGCACACGGCGGGCGCCGTCAAAGCGGCGCTGCCAGTAGCTCACGCCCATGCTTTCGACGCGCACTTCGGCGCCGGGCTTGGGGGAGTGGATGAATTTTCCGTCGCCGACATAAATGCCGACATGGCTGAAAGCGCGCCGCATGGTGTTGAAAAACACCAGGTCGCCGGGCTGAAGGTCGTTCTTGTCGATGCGCTGGGTGGCCGCTGCCTGCTGCTCGGCACGGCGCGGCAGCAACAGTCCGACGCTTTGTTCGTAGATGGCGCGTACAAAGCCGCTGCAATCAAAACCGGTTTCCACCGAGTTGCCGCCGCGCTTGTAGGGAACTCCCAGGAAACCCATGGCATTGACCACGAGTTCGGAAGCCTTGTTGCTGACGCTTTGGCGAACATGGTCAATCCTGGTAAGCAGGCCTTTGTCGGCCAGCAGCTTGTCCATATCATCGCCAGAGTTGCCCGGGGCCGCGTGCACGCCGGCTGCCAGCAGGGCAGAGGCAATGATGAGGGCAGGGGCAATTTTTCGCATGGCGCCTAGGATACTTGAAGGATTAGTCCTACGTCAACCTCATGTGGCTTCTCGATAACGTTTACAAGCCATTGATTTGTAACGGATTTGCATACGGGAAAACCCTTTTCCACTCGCCAGATGCTATGTTTACATATTAAAAAGGCGAGTTGGCGGGTGTTTGGCTCCGATGGCGGGCTTGAGCTGGGGCTCCCTGGTTTGCACCACAATTCAAGGAAGGAAATATGGGTTACCTCAATATGCCATCGACAAAGTTTGCTCTATTTTTGATAGCGTTTTGCCTGTCCGGCGCTCAGGTCCAAGCCCAAGGCGTCCGGCCGGAAACCGTGGCGGCGGGCCTGCAAAACCCCTGGGGCCTGGCCTTCCTGCCGGGCGGCCGCTTTCTGGTGACGGAGCGCCCGGGCAAATTGCGGGTGATCGCGGCCGACGGCAAGCTGGCGGCGCCCGTGGCCGGCGTGCCGGAAGTTGCCGCCGGCGGGCAGGGCGGTCTGCTCGACGTGATCACCGACAGCGACTTTGCCCGCAATCGCACGGTGTACTTCTGCTTTTCCGAACCGGCGGCCACGGGCGGCGGCAACAGCACGGCGCTGGCGCGGGCGACCCTCAGCGCCGACGAGACGCGGCTGGAGAACCTCAAAATCATCTTCAGCCAGAAGCCCAAGGTAGCCAGTACCGCGCATTTCGGCTGCCGCATCGTTGAAAGCCGTGCCGCCGGTAACAACGGCGCCTCTGACGGCAAGCTCTTCCTCACGCTGGGCGAGCGTTTTTCGCGCAGGGAGGACGCGCAGAAACTGGACAACCACCACGGCAAGATCGTGCGCATCAACAAGGACGGCTCGGTGCCGCAAGACAACCCCTTTGCCGGCAAGGCCGGGGCGCTGCCCGAAATCTGGAGCTACGGCCACCGCAATGCCCAGGGCGCGACGCTGGCCCCCGACGGCACTTTCTGGATGCATGAGCACGGCCCGCAGGGCGGCGACGAAATCAACCTGCCCAAGGCAGGCGCCAACTACGGCTGGCCCGTCATCACCTACGGCGAGAACTACGGCGGCGGCAAGATAGGTGAGGGCCTGACCGAAAAGGCCGGCATGCAGCAACCGCTGCATTACTGGGTGCCGTCGATCGCGCCTTCGGGCATGGCTTTTTTGACCAGCGATCGTTACGGCAAGGCCTGGCAGGGCAACCTGTTTGTCGGCTCGCTCAAGTTCGGCTACCTGGACCGGATCGAGCTGTCGGCGCCTTTCGCAGGCAAGGTGGTGCGCGAGAGCAAGCTGCTGGGCGACGTCGGCGAGCGTATCCGCGACGTGCGCCAGGGGCCGGACGGGCTGCTTTATGTGCTGACAGACAACAGCAACGGCAAGCTGATTCGCCTGCTGCCTGGGAGTTAAGCCACTAGTCCGGCGTGACGGCGGCGATCAGGTCCAGCTCAACCGCCGCGTTCTTGGGCAGCTGGGCGACGCCCACCGAGGTTCGTGTATGCGTACCGGCTTTGCCCAGCACCGCATGCAGCAGATCCGACGCGGCGTCGGCCACCTCGCTTTGCTGCGTGAAATCCGCGGCGGACTGCGTGTAGACCGTGATGCGAAGAAGCTGTTCGATGCGGTCCAGGCTGCCCAGGCTTTGCCGCAGCAGCACCAGCGCGCGCATGGCACAGACCCTGGCGGCCGTCTGGGCCTGCGCCAGTGAAACCTCGGCGCCGGCGCGGCCGGTGACCACGACGGTGCTGCCCACGCGCGGAACCTGGCCGCTGACGTAGACCACGTCGCCGTGGCGCACGGTGGAAACGTAATTGCCGCCTATCTTGATCTCGCCGTCAAAGCGGTAGCCGAGGGCGGCTTCCTGGGCGGCGAAACGGGCATCGCGTGAATCTTCCATGGTGAGGCTCTCTTCCAGTAGATATATATAAAGGGGGAGGGATTCAGCTGGGGCTCTTGAGCCGCAACAGGCTCAGACCCAGCAGGCCGAAGGCGCCGCCGCAGATGCGGTTGAAGATGCGCGCGCGGCGCGGCGTGCCGAACCAGCGGTGCGTATGGCGCGCCAGCAGCACATAGGCGATGTGGGACAGCAGCACGCAGGCGGCGAAGGCGCTGGTCAGCGCCAGGAACTGCGGCAGCACCGGCGCTTCCGGGTGGATGAACTGCGGGAACAATGCGGTGAAAAAGAGAATGCTTTTCGGGTTGGTCATCGCCACCAGCAGGCCCTGGCGGAACAGCGCGGCGTTGGTTTTACCCGGCTGCGATTGCTCAGGCAAAGGCGCGTCGAACATCGATGTCTTGCTGGTCCACTGGCGCCAGCCGAGGTAGACCAGGTAGATGGCGCCCACGGTCTTGAGCGCCGCGAACAGCCAGGCCGAGGTATGCAGCAAGGTGCCCAGGCCGGCCATCGCCGCGGCCGAAACGGAGAACACGCCCAGCACGTTTCCGCCGGAACTCCACAGCGTCTTGCGCGGCCCCCAGGCCACGGCATTCGAGACGGCCAGCAAAATCCCCGGCCCGGGGCTGAGCGCCGTGACGAGCGAAATGGTGATGAACAAAAGCCAGGCTGAGGTGGTCATGGTGCGGGTGGAAGAGGAGGGGAATGGAAATCGAATTTACCTTGATCGCCTTAAACCGGTTTGGCACTGCGGTATCGGCCGCGCCCGGCGCGGGTGATTCCTGCAAAGCGGCCCAGGAACGCCCTGGCTACCGAAACCAGCGCCTCCCACTGCGTCGCGCGGGCCGGCTGGCTCACGATGCAGGCCGCGCCGCCGTGCTGGGCGGTCACGGTGATCCAGCCGCTCTGGCTGACGGTGTGTGATTGCCCGGCCTCAAGCACCGCGTCGCTGCAGACAACCTGCTCGCCCAGCCAGCGCGGCGCGCCCGTCACCAGCAGCGTGCCCGAGGTGCTGATCAGCGCGCTGCCCGCCTTGCTGTGGAAGAACAGGGATTCGCCGGCGTCAAGGGCCAGGTGGCGGGAGGCGAGGTTTTTCATGGCGGCTCCATTCAGGGGTGGGTGAATCGGGGAAGGCATGCCTGAAGGTTAAGGAAAGCCCCGAATTCCCGACAGATGCAAACATGGGCTTTCTGTATCGGTACAGAAGACCTTTTTTGCATCTGTTATGGTCTGCTTTGGGCTTATCTGTGGCTGTGTGGCCGCAGCCCCTTCACGGATCATTCAAGCCATGGATCTGCAAGCCTCGACGCCAGCCCCCGCGCAACAACCTCTCTATTTGCGGCTGTCCAGCCATTACCGGCAGGCCATCCAGTCGGGCGTGCTGATGCCCGGCGAGCGCATGCCCTCCGTCAGGGCATTGACCCGGCTGCACCAGGTCAGCCTGTCCACTGCGGTGGAGGCCTGCCACACGCTGGAAGACGAAGGCCTGCTCGAAGCGCGGCCGCGGTCCGGCTACTTTGTGCTCAAGCGGCGGCGCACCGACCTGCAACCGCCCAGCGAACCCGAATTCGGCCGCAAGCTGGACCCGGCCCAGTACGTCGGCATCCACGACCGTGTGTCCGACTTTGTCGCCAAGTGCGATTACTACCCATTGGTGACCAACCTCGCGGGCACTTACGGCTCGCCCGAGATGTACCCGGCCGAGGCCTTGAAGAATGCCGCCACACGGGCTTTGCGCAAGCATCCCAACCTGCTGGTCAGCGCGCCCGACTTCCTGCACGACTCGCCGCTCAACGCGGTGCTGGCCAAACGCGCGCTGGAGGCCGGCATGCAGCTGTTGCCCGAAGACATTCTGGTGACCCACGGCTGCATTGAAGCGCTGAACATCGCACTGCGTGCGGTCGCGCAGCCCGGCGACACCGTCGCGGTGGAATCACCGACGTATCACGGCCTGCTGCAGATCCTCGAAAGCCTGGGCCTGCGCGCGCTGGAAATTCCCACCAGCCCGCAGCAAGGCATTTCGGTGGAAGCGCTGGACCTGGCCCTGCGCACGCACGACAGGGTGCGCGCGGTGGTGGTCATGCCCAATTTCCACAACCCGCTGGGCAGCGTGATGCCCGACGCCGAAAAGGAAAAGCTCGTGCGCCTGTGCGAGCGCGAGCAGGTCGCGCTGATCGAAGACGACACCTACGGCGCGCTGGGCCCCGACGACATTCCCCTCAAGGCGGCCAAGGCCTGGGACCGCGGCGGTTCGGTGATTTATTGCGCCTCACTGCGCAAGACCCTGGCACCCGGCCTGCGCCTGGGCTGGATCGCCGGCGGCCGCTGGCAGGCCCGCATCCAGATGCTCAAGTACGCGCAAAGCCGCGCCAACGAAACCCTGGCCCAGCACGCCGTCGCCGAATTCATGGCCTCCAGCGCCTATGACCGCCACATGGCCAGGCTGCGCCGCATGCTCAATGCCCAGCGCGAGCAGATGGCCGAAGCCATCGCCGCGCACTTTCCGGCCGGCACCCGGCTGTCGGTGCCCAGGGGCAGCATGTTGTTGTGGGTGGAGTTGCCCGCCGGCACCTCGGCGCAAGCCGTGTTCGACATCGCCATCAAGCAGGGCATACGCGTCGCGCCGGGCTCGATGTTTTCGAACTCCAACCGCTTCGACCATTTCCTGCGCATCAGCTGCGGCGCGCCCTTTACCAGTCAGGCCGATGAGGCCCTGCGCACGCTGGCGGCCGTCGTCTCGGCCCAGGCCGCGAAAGCCTGAACGCCGGGGTTGAAAGCCTAGTGCGCCGCCGCGTGGCTGCGCTTGACGAAGAACAGGCCCGCGCCGACCGCCATCAGCATGCCGCCGAACACCCGGTTCTGCAGCTTGATCGCGCGGGCATTCTTGAACAGCGTTTGCAGCCGGCTGGCCGCAAAGGCATAGCCGTGCATCACCACGGTGTCCACCGCCACAGTGGTCAGGGCCATCACCAGGAGTTGCGGCCACAGCGGCCGGCTGGAGCTGATGAACTGCGGCAGCACCGCCACCATGAAGAGAATGCCCTTGGGGTTGGTCACGTTGGTCAGCAGCCCGGTGAAGAAACGTCTTTTGGCCGACAGGCCGTTGGCGTCGGCAGGGCCGGTATCGCCCTCTGCTGCAATCCCGTTGGACGAACGCCATTGCGCCCAGCCGATGTAGATCAGGTAGGCCGCGCCCAGGATTTTCACCACGCTGAAAGCCAGCTCAGACGCCACCAGCAGCGACCCCACCCCCGCACCCGCCACCAGCAGGATGACCACCAGCCCCAGCTGCAGCCCCGCAATCGTCGCGCGCGTGCGCAGCATGCCAAAGCTCAGCCCATGGCTCATGGCCAGCACCGCGCCCGAGCCCGGGGACAGTGCAATCAGGATGGAGGCGAGGAAGTAGGCGGTCCAGGTGTCGAGGGCCATGAATGTTTGCGGTAGGAAGTAAGGAGGGGGGAATTGCGGAACGCCTGCCATCCTACAGGGGACCGGAGAGGCCCGCAGGTATCATGCCCGGATGGCTTCCAAGGGATATGCGCAAAGTCAACTCACGCAAGCAGGCCGTGCGGCGCAGCAGTGGGTGATCGAGTGGTGGCGCCTGGTGCACCTGGGGGCTGTGATTTTGGTGCTGACCTTGTCGCCTTCGAGCTACAGCCCGCAAAGCCGCGCGATTCTTTCGCGGCATATTTACATCAACACCGCGCCCATCCTGTTGTGGTTCACCGTGCTGTGCGCGCTGGTCACCGTGGTGCTCACGCGCATCGTGCTGGTCACGGCGCTCAGTTACGGCCTGTCGCAGTACGCGCTGCAGGTGGTGATACGGGTGCTGGTGCTGGAGCTGATTCCGCTGACGGCGGCGCTGTTTGTGGCCTTGCGCTGCACGATTCCCGACGGCGCCGAACTCACGGCCATGCAGGCCAGCGGCGAACTGGACGAGATGCGGCGGCGCGGCGTGGAGCCGGTGCGGCGCGAGGTGCTGCCGCGTGTGGTGGCGGGCATGGTCTCGGGCATCACGCTGGCGGCGCTCAGTTGCGTGGTGGCGCTGGTGGTGGCTTATATCGCGAGCTACGGTTTTACGCTGTCGGGCCTGGCTGGCTACACCCGGCTTTTCGGCCAGGTTTTCAGCCCGGCCGTCACGCTGATCTTTGTGCTCAAGACCCTGTTTTTTTGCCTGGCCGTGTCGCTGATCCCCATGGCCTCGGCGCTGTACGGCATGTCGGAAGCCAGCGTGCGCACCAGCGCCGAGATGCGCGGGCTGGTGCGCATGTTCGCCGTGATTTTGCTGATTGAAGTGGCTTCGCTGGTCGGCAATTACTATTGACCCAACAAAAAAGCATCCCATGAGTTCACCCCACGACACCCCCAACCCGCCACCGCCGGCCGGCCGGCCTGACCCGCTGCAGCCTTCGCGCGAGACGGCGTCCTCGCCGGCCGAAATCGCCGGCCTGGAGTTCAAGGCCCGCTTGCTGCTGGTCTTCATGCTGCTGCTGGTGTGCGGCTCGGCGCTGTATGTGATGTATGCACGCGGCGCGTTCGAGTCCACCCAGCGCCTGGTGCTGATCGCCGACGATTCCGACGGCGTGGTGGTCGGCATGGACCTGACCTTTTCGGGTTTCCCGATCGGCCGGGTCAACCGCGTGGAACTGGCCGCCGACGGCAAGGCCCGCATCCTGGTCGACGTGGCCGCCAAGGATGCCCACTGGCTGCGCACCAGCAGCGTCTTCACGCTGGTGCGCGGCCTGGTGGGCGGCACCAACCTGCGCGCTTACACCGGGCTGCTGAACGACCCGCTGCTGCCCGAGGGCGCGGAGCGCACGGTGCTGCTGGGCGACGCCGGCGCCGAGGTGCCCAAGGTGATTGCCGCGGCCAAGGACCTGATCGAGAACCTCAACACCCTGACCGGTGACGGCGGCGCGGTGGGCACCAGCCTGGCCAACCTGCAAAAGCTCACCGAGCGCCTGAACGGCCCCGGCGGCGCGCTCACGGTATTGCTGGGCAGCGAGGCCGAGGCGAAAAAGTTCGCCGCCACGCTGGACCGCACGAATTCGCTGCTTGCCAGGCTGGACACGCTGGCCGCCAAGACCGACACCCAGGTGTTCGGCGACAAGGGCCTGATGCCCGAGACCCGCGCGACCGTGGTGCAGCTCAACGCCATGCTGGGCGAGGCCCGCACCAGCCTCAAGAAGGTCGATGCGCTGCTGCAGGACGCCCAGGCTGTCACCCGCAATGCCAAGGACGCCACCGACGACCTGGGCGCGCTGCGCGCCGACGTCGAGGCCAGCCTGCGCAAGGTGGAGGGACTGATCAACGAGATCAGCCGCAAATGGCCTTTCGCCAAAGGCGCGAGCGAGGCGGAGATGAAGCTGCCATGAACACCACCACCCTGAAAACCGCCGTATCGCTGGCCGCCGCCGCGCTGCTGGCCGCCTGTTCCAGCGGCCCCCGCGCGCCCGACTGGCAGCTCGAAGCCAAAGGCTCGATGGACCGTTCCGTCGCCGCCTATATGGAAGGCAACAGCCGTGTCGAGATGGCCGAGCTGGAACGCGCGCGCGGCCAGCTCACGCGATCCGGCCGCGCCGACCTGCTGGCCACGGCCGAGTTGCTGCATTGCGCCACGCGCGTCGCCAGCCTGGTGCTGGACGAGCCCTGCACCGGCTTTGAAAAACTGCGCCCCGACGCCACCGATGCCCAGCGTGCCTATGCCGATTACCTCAAGGGCCAGGTGCAGCCGCAGGCGATTGCGCTGTTGCCTGAGGCCCAGCGCGGCGCCGCGGCCGGCAACGCGGGTGCCGTGGCCGGCATCACCGACCCACTGTCGAAACTGGTGGCGGCCGGCGTGCTGCTGCAGACCGGCAAGGCCGACCCGGCGGTGATCGGCCAGGCAATCGAGGCCGCGTCGGCCCAGGGCTGGCGGCGCCCGTTGCTGGCCTGGCTGGGCGTGGAGCTGCGCCGGGCGGAGCAGGGCGGCAACACGGCTGAAGCCGACCGCCTGCGCCGCCGTATCGCATTGACGCAAAACGCGCCGGCGCCCGCCAGGCCGTGAAGGAAGCATCGTGAGTTACCGCCTCAGGCTGTACGCCTATGAAGACGCGTCCGAGGGAGAGTTGGAGGCGGCCGAGCAGCGCTTTCGCACGGCGCTGGAAGCCGAACTGGGCCATGAAAGCCTGGTGCTGCCGGTCTACACCGCCTACATGCGGCTGGTCTCGACGTATGGCGAGGCGCCCGGGGAAGATGTGCTGTCGCCCGAGGAGCTGGAAATTTTCAGCCAGTGGCAGGCGGCGGAGCTGGCCGCCATGACGGCCGCTTTGGGGCCGCATCGCTATATGGGCGACGCGCAGTTCGAGATTCGCCCGGCGTAGGTACCGGCAAATCCTCCTGCAGTCTTGCTCCCTCTCCCTCTGGGAGAGGGCAGGGGGTGAGGGGCTTCGGCCTGTGGATGAGCAGGCGCAACTCTTATCGCCGCTGACCCTCACCCCAACCCTCTCCCAGGGGGAGAGGGGGGTAAAGAGAGGGACTCTTGGCGCGCCTCAGGGCGAGCGGCTAAGCCGCGGCGAAGCCAGCGCCTGCAATTGGTCGGAAATCGCGGAGTCGACAGCGGCCAGCTGCTTGAGCAGCTGCGCCTTCTCCAACGCGGCATGCAGCTGGCGCAAATCCTTGCTGCTGGTGGTCGCCTTGATCTGCGCGATGGCTGCCGTGGTGTTGCCGGTTTTAATCACCGCCAGCATTTTGCTGACCCATTCGCTGGTGGCAGGTCGTTTCTGGTTCATGGGGCATTGTAGGGTTGCCTTGCAAAACAACAACGCCGCCATGGCGGGGCTTGACCTTGAGTGCACTCCAGGATTTTTAATCTTCTCAAGCCCTTGCAACGTGCCGGGCCCCACGCCCGGTGCGACGGGCATTCCAGGAGACTCCACATGAGCACCATATCCCCCACCGACGCCAACAGGCAGCGCATGCGCCAGGCCATGGCCGAGCTGGACAAAGGCAACGGCCAACCCTTTGTCGACGCCATGGCCGACGATTTTTCATGGACCATCCCGGGCGACACGCCCTGGTCCCGCACCTACAGCGGCAAGCAGGTGGTCCTCAATGAACTGCTGCGGCCGCTGTATGCCCAGTTCGCCGCGCCTTACGTCAGCACCACGCGCCGCGTGATGGCCGACGGCGACATGGTCGTCATCGAATTTGACGGCCGCGTCACCACCAAGGCGGGCAAGGCCTACAACAACCGCTATTGCTATGTCTGCTGCATGGAGGGCGGGTTGATGAAAGACCTGATGGAGTACCTCGATACCGCGCTGGTGAGTTCGGCGCTGGAGGCGCCGCCTTCTCCATCACCCGCCGCACTTGCCGCCTGAGCCGCAACTTCCTACAGTAAGGCATGGCTGAAACTTTCATGATCGGGCAGCTCGCCGCGCGCACCGGGCGCAGCGTGCACACCATACGCTGGTACGAGGCGCAGGGGCTGATCCCCGGTGTGGCGCGCGACGGCGGGCGCCGCCGGGTTTACGGCGAACTGCACATCAGCTGGCTGGACCTGATGGACAGGCTGCGGCGCACCGGCATGTCGATCGCCGAAATGCGCGAATACACGGCCCTGGTCAAACAGGGCAGCAGCACGCTGGCCAGGCGGCAGGCGCTGCTGTCGGCGCACCGCGAACAGGTCAAGGACATGATTGCCGAATGGCAGCTGGCGCTCAAGCTGCTGGACAGCAAGATCGATTTTTACGACGAGTGGGTGGCCTCGGGCAAGCGGCCGGCGGTGAAGCTGGTGGAGCGCGCGGGCGCGGCGGCCAGAGCCCGGCCCAGGGAAAAATTGCGCCGGCCTTAAGCCGCGGGAGCGTCCAGCGCACCAAGCAGCAGGCGCAGGCCGGCCAGCGCGGCTTCGCCGCCCTCCATCTGGGCCCGCACGATGGCGCCGTCAACGGCCAGCGCCGCCGCGCTCGCCATGGCTTGTTGCCCGGCGCCGGCGGGCAGCAAGCCGGCGATCACCTGTTGCATGTCCTGCTTGTGGTTTTGCACAATTTGCGCGATGCCGGGCTGCGAGCCTCCCACTTCGGCAATGGCGTTGATGAAGGCGCAGCCGCGAAACAGCGGGTCGGCAAACCATTCGGCCAGCGTAGGCACCAGCGGCGCCAGGCCGCCGCCCGCGACCGCGCCTTTGCGCCCCAGCGCGTCGACGAACCAGGCCATCCAGCGTTCGTGGCGGTAATCCAGGAAGGTGCGGATCAGTTCGTCCTTGCTGGGAAAGCAGCGGTAGAAGGTGAGCTTGGCCACGCCGGACTCGGCAATGATGCGGTCTATGCCGGTGGCGCGCAGGCCGTCACGGTAAAAAAGGTCGTGCGCGGTAAGCAGGATGCGCTCGCGCGGGGAGGGGGCTGGAACGTCCATGAAGGGATTTTAGGAGTTGTAGACAGGTCTGTCTACTTGTGCCAGAATTTCGGCGGGTAGACAGGGTTGTCTACTTCTCCCTCATTTTCACTCTCACCCAAAGGACAGACATGGAAACCCGGCCGCCCCTCCCGCCTTTCACCCGCGACACCGCCGTGCAAAAAGTCCGCGCCGCCGAAGACGGCTGGAACACGCGCGACCCGCAGCGCGTGTCGCTGGCCTACACGGCGCAAAGCCGCTGGCGCAACCGCGCCGAATTCATCACCGGCCGCGAGGAAATCGTGGGCCTGCTGTCGCGCAAATGGGCGCGCGAGCTGGACTACCGCCTCATCAAGGAGCTGTGGGCCTTTGCCGGCAACCGCATCGCCGTGCGTTTTGCCTACGAGTGGCATGACGACGCGGGCAACTGGTTCCGCTCCTACGGCAATGAGAACTGGGAGTTCGATGAAAACGGCCTGATGGCGGTGCGCCACGCCAGCATCAACGACCTGCCGATCAAGGAAGCCGACCGCAAGTTCCACTGGCCGCTGGGCCGCCGTCCCGACGACCACCCGAGCCTGAGCGACCTCGGAATGTGAGGGTTTGCGGGGAGTCTGTGAGGGGTTTTCGGGCGGGCTGTAAAATCCGTGTCCCCATGCGCACCGTGTTGTTTGAAGGCGGTGCGTGACCCTGATGAATATGCCCCGGCCGCCGCCGGGGCGCCCGACCCGAGTGATCGCGCTTTGACTGACTCCCACACCCCGACGGCCGGCCCGGCCGACGTATCCCCCCACGACGACCAGCCCACCCTCCAGGAGCCGCGGCTTTGGCGCGGCGACGGCTGGACGGCCAAGGTCATCAAGAACGAAGACGACGACGGCTGGGCCGTCGCGATGATCAAGGACGGCGAGCCCGAGCCCGCGCTGGTCGGCCCCTGGACCATGGGCCGCGACAAGAAAAATCCCAAGCCGCTCGATGGTCCCGCCTTCAGCACGCTGGTCAAGACGGCTTCGGAGTTCGTGCGCCGGCACGAGCAGCAGTTGCACGCCACGCTGCACCAGAGCATCACCGTGACCGCCAATGCGGCGCGCGTCACCGTCTCGCTGGACATCATTCCCGATGAGGACAACCCGCACGGCCTTCTCAGCGCCGCCGACGAGACCGGCGAGCAGCTGGCGCAGGTGCGCGTGGCGCCGTCCTTCAAGCTCAACCGCGCCAGCGCCGTGGCCTGGGCAGAAAACGGCTTCGCCAAGCCGGCCGGCCGGTGAGCGGCGCCCCGGCCTGCGGGATCGACTTCGGCACCTCCAATTCGACGGCGGGCTGGAGCCGGCCCGGGCTCCCGGCGCTGTTGCCGCTGGAAGGCGACAAGGCCACGCTGCCTTCGGTGGTGTTTTTCCATGCGGAGGATGAACACGTCAGCTACGGCCGCGCGGCGCTGGCCGACTACCTGGCGGGCTATGAAGGGCGCTTGATGCGCTCGCTCAAAAGCCTGCTGGGCACGTCCATGATCGACGACCACACCGAAGTCGCCGGCCGCGCGCTGCCGTTTCGCGTGCTGCTGGCGCAGTTCATCGGCGAACTCAAGCGCCGTGCCGAAAAATCCGCCGAAAAGTCTTTCACCCAGGCGGTGCTGGGCCGCCCGGTGTTTTTTGTGGATGACGACCCCAAGGCCGACAAGAAGGCCGAAAACACGCTGGCCGAGATCGCGCATGCGGTCGGCCTGAAAGATATCGCCTTCCAGTACGAGCCGATCGCGGCCGCATTTGACTACGAGTCGCACATCCGGCGCGAAGAGCTGGTGCTGGTGGTGGACATTGGCGGCGGCACCTCGGACTTCGCGCTGGTGCGCCTGTCGCCCGAGCGCGCGCAAAAGGCCGAGCGGCGTGACGACATACTGGCCAGCGGCGGCGTGCACATAGGCGGCACCGACTTCGACAAATACCTGAGCTTGGCCAGCGTGATGCCCACGCTGGGCCTGGGCAGCCGGCTGGTGAGCGGGCTGGAAGTGCCGTCGGCCCAGTACTTCAACCTCGCAACCTGGCATACCATCAACCAGGTCTACAGCAAAAAATCCTGGGCGCAGATCAGCGACATCCGCCGAAGCGCGGTCGACAAGGACAAGCTGGACCGCCTGCAGAACCTGGTGCGCGAACGCGCCGGGCACTGGCTGGCCATGCAGGTCGAGGCGGCCAAGATCGCGCTGTCCGATGCACCCGAAGCCGTCATGGACCTGGGGCGTATCGCCCCAGGCGAGACGCTCACCTTGCACCGCGCCGATTTCGACGGCGCCATCGGCGAGCTTGTGGACACGGTGTCGCGCACCGTCTTGGCGCTGCTCAAGGATGCGGGCGTCAATGGGGATGACATCGACACCGTGTTTTTCACCGGTGGCTCCAGCGGCGTGCCCTTGCTGCGCGAGCAGATTTCCGCGCTGCTGCCCCAGGCGCGCAGCGTGGAGGGCGACCGCTTCGGCAGCATCGGCGCCGGGCTGGCGCTGGACGCGGTGCGCAAGTTCGGTTGAGGGCGTCTTGCTCCCTCTCCCTTTGGGGGAGGGCGGGGGTGAGGGCGGCGGCGATCAAATTTATTCAGCCGGTTTTTGCGGCTTCGGCCTACAGCCGCGCGGTGGCAAGCACCACATTGGCACGCTACGATGGCTCGGCCTGTCCACCGCCCAGCTTGCCAACGGAATCCGTACGCTCATGCCCCACCGCCTCCGCACCGCAGCCTTTCCTGTCTTGCTGAGGCCCGCGCCGCTGCTGATGGTCCTGATGCCGTGGATGAGTGCCGTGGCGCCGGCCCAGTCGCTGGCGCCGGTCACCGTCACCGCCACGCGCACCGAACTGCCGCCTTTTGAGGTGCCGGCATCGGTCGACGTGATTGACGGTGAGCGGCTTCGCGCAGACGGCCGCGCGCAACTGAACCTCTCGGAAAGCCTGGCGCTCACGCCCGGCGTGCTGGCGCGCGACCGGCAAAACCAGGCGCAGGACCTGCAGCTGTCGGTGCGCGGTTTCGGCGCGCGCTCCACCTTCGGGGTGCGCGGCGTGCGCATTTATGTTGACGGCATCCCGGCCACCATGCCCGACGGCCAGGGCCAGCTCTCCCACATCGACCTGGGATCGGCCGGCCGGGTGGAGGTCTTGCGCGGGCCGTTTTCGGCGCTCTACGGCAATTCGTCGGGCGGCGTGGTGCAGGTGTTCACCGAGCAAGGCCAGGGCCCGCTCACGTTGACGCCCAGCCTTGCCTGGGGCAGCGACGGCTTTTACCGGAGCGGCCTGAAAGCCACGGGCAGCAGTGGCTCACTGGGCTACACCCTGAATGCCAGCCGCTTTGGCAGCGACGGCTTCCGCGCGCACAGCGCGGCGCAGCGCGACCTTGCCAATGCGCGCCTCGACTGGCAACTCGCCAACGGCGGGCAATTCACGCTGGTGGCCAACCACGTGGATTCGCGCGCCGATGACCCGCTGGGACTGAGCCGCACGCAGTTCGACACCGCGCCGCAAGGCGCCGATCCTTCGGCCACCCAGTTCAACACGCGAAAAACCGTGCGCCAGACCCAGCTGGGCCTGGTCTACGAGCAACCGCTGGGCGGCGGCAACCGGCTGCGCGCCATGGTCTACCAGGGCCAGCGCGCCACGGTGCAATACCAGGCGATCCCGGTGGCGGCGCAACTCAGCCCGCTGCATCCAGGCGGCGTGATCGACCTGAACCGCTCCTATGGCGGCGCGGACGTGCGCGTGACCGCGCAGACACACCTGGGTGAGCTGCCGCTGGAGCTGGTGGCGGGCCTGGCCTACGACAGCCTGCGCGAACACCGCCTGGGCTACCAGAACTTCAGCGGGTCCGCACTGGGTGTGCAGGGCGCATTGCGCCGCGACGAGGACAACCGCGTCAGCAGCCTGGACCCTTATGCCCAGGCCACCCTCAAGCTTGCGCCGCGCTGGACGCTGCACGGGGGCCTGCGCCGAAGCACGGTGCGCTTTGACTCGGCCGACCACTATGTGACCGGGCCCAACGGCGACGACAGCGGCGGCGCGCGCTACAGCGCCACCTTGCCGGTGGCGGGCCTGCTGTACGCACCCGCGGACGATCTGCGCCTGTACGCCACGGCGGGCAAGGGCTTTGAAACCCCGACACTGAATGAAACCGCCTACCGCCCCGACGGCTCGACAGGGCTCAACCTGGGCTTGAAGCCTTCGCGCAGCAACAACCTGGAGGCGGGCGCCAAATGGCGCACGCCGGCCGGCACGTCCACGCATCTGGAGTGGAGCGCGGCCGTCTTCCAGACTGCCACGCAGGACGAAATCGTCAGCCAGACCAATGTGGGCGGGCGCAGCACCTTCCAGAACGCAGGCGCCACCCGGCGGCGCGGGCTGGAGTTGGCCTCCAGCCTGGCCTTGCCCGGCGACTGGCTGGTGCAGCTTTCCTACACCTGGCTGGACGCGCGCTACCGCGATGCATTTTTGACCTGCGCGGCCACGCCTTGCGCCACACCCAATGTGGCGGTGCCGGCCGGCAACCGCATTCCCGGCATTGCGCGCACAGCCCTGGCGCTGGAAGCCGGCTGGCGCCCGGCGCGGGGATGGCGCGGCGGTGTGGAGGCCCGTTACCTGGGCAGCGTTCCCGTCAACGACCTCAATTCGGACGCCGCCGCTTCGTTTGCCGTCGCGGCGGCGCATGTAGGCTATGCGCTGGAGGCCGGCGGCTGGAAGTTTCTGGGCACGGTGCGGCTGGACAACCTGTTTGACAAAAAATATGCGGGCTCCGTTATCGTCAACGAAGGCAATGGCCGTTACTTCGAACCCGCCGCCGGGCGGACCTGGCTGCTGTCGCTGACGGGCAGCTACGCGTTTTAGTGCCTTCGGCGGCGGGTTTGGGCTTCTACTGAAGTTTATTAAACTATCTATTTTTTCTAAAAATATAGTCTAGTATTTGCAGTAATTGCAAAAATCAATACAATAGTATTGTTAATTCTTAAAATGATATTTTTATATCTATGAAAACACTCTCTGCCATCGCCAACCAGCTGGAAGATGAGCGGCGGCGTTTGATGCTGGACTACCAGGCCCTGGCCCAAAGAACGGGCCTTACGCCGCTGTCCGTGCGCAACATCCTGCAGGGCCGGACCGCGCCGCGCGTCACCACGCTGATGGCAATCGCCGACCAGCTGGGCCTGGAGCTGCTGCTACTGCCCAAGGTCGTGGCAACGGGCTTGCAGGCCCACAGCGTCGAAGAGGCCGCGCCGCCCGCCTTGTCGCGGGTGGACCGCATCGTGGCTGAGACCTCGCAGCTCGCCGCCGCCGCGGCCGGCGGAAAGAAAACCAAAGGCGTTTGACGATGAACGTCCTGGCGCTGGATATCTACCTGGGGCCTTTGCGCGCGGGGCTGCTGTTCCAGTACGGTACGGGCAGCACGGCGCTCACGCGCTTCATTCCCGATGAGGCCTTCTGGTCCAACCCGGCGTCGCCGGTGTTTTCCTGGGCCGCCACGGACGACGATGCGCAGCGCCGTGAGATCTTCTGGCGCAGCTACGTGAACACGCCTTTCTTCAATGCCGAAGGCGGGCGCCTGCCGGCCTTCTTCCAGAACCTCCTGCCCGAAGGGCCGCTGCGCCGCCACCTCGAACAGTTGCGCGGCTGCGGCCCCAACGACCACTTCGACATGCTGGCTGCCTGCGGCACCGATCTGCCGGGCAATGTCTATGCCTGGCCCGCGCACCTCGATGCCCAGGCACTGGCGGGCGTGGTCACCCAGCACCATGACGCGCTCGAAATGTCCGTCAGCGCCGACCCTCTGCCCGACGCGACCTCGCTGTCCGGCGTGCAGCCCAAGCTGGCCCTGGTGCAGCAAGGGGGCCGCTACGTGGCGCGCACCCGCGACGCGCAGGGCACGCACATCATCGCCAAGCTGCCCACGACGGAGTTCGCGCTCCTGCCCGAGGTGGAAGAGTTGTCGCTGCGCCTGGCGCAGGCCGCGGGCGTGGACGTCTGCGAGGCCTGGCTGGCACCCATGGAGGACATCGTGGCCGAGCAGCCTTTTGTGCTCGGCGAAAGCCGGCACTTCCTGGCGGTCAAGCGCTTTGACCGCGGGCCCGAAGGGCACATCCACTGCGAAGACTTCGCGCAGATCCTGCGCATCCAGCCCGAAGAAAAGTACACCCATCCGGCCGCCAGCTATGCCGCCATGGCCAGGACGCTGCGCGAAGGCATGAGCCTGCCGGCCCCGGAAGGCGAGGGCGCGGCGGAAGAACTGATACGCCGCGTGATGGTCAACGAGATGCTGGGCAACTATGACGCCCACGTCAAGAATTTCGGCGTGCTTTACCGCGACGGCCGCACGCCTGAACTGTCTCCGGCCTATGACGTCGTCGCCTATGCGGCCTACCTGGGCGGGCGCGGCCATGCGCTGCGCTTTGTGCCCGGCGGGGAAAAGCAGGCCAGGCTCACGGCCCAGACACTGCGCAGCTTCTGCAACGCGACCGGCATGTTCGAAACGCGCGTGCGCGGCGTGCTCAATGAAGCGGTGGGAAAGGCCTGCGAGTCATGGCCGCGGATGATTGCCGCGAGCAGCCTGCTGGAGCGGCAAAAGCAGAACCTGCTCAAGCACTTTGAGGCTTGCGATGCGGTGCTCAGCTGGCGGGCCCGGCGCGCGCCGGGTGCCAGGCGCAGGGCGCAAAGCACCGGGTCTTAACTGAGAAACTGTTGCGTCGATGCGGGCTCGGCCATCGACTGCGACTCCTTGAGCCAGGCCTCCAAAGCTTCAGACCCGCCGATTTTTTTGCCGCCCGCAAACACCTGCGGCGCCGTCCCGGCACCGGCCACCGCCTGCAGCGTGCTGGTGGTGATGCCATGGCCCAGCGTGATCTCTTCATACGTCAGGCCCGCCTCGTCCAGCATGGCCCGGGCTTTGGCGCAAAACGGGCAGCCCGGTTTGCTGAAGAGGGTGATGGGTTCGGGCGCCACGGCGTCCGGGGCCACGTACTTGAGCATGGTGTCGGCATCCGAGACCTCAAACGGGTCGCCTTCCTTCTCGGGCTCGATGAACATCTTCTCGATCAGGCCGTCCCGCACCAGCATCGAGTAACGCCAGGAGCGCTTGCCGAAGCCGAGGTCGCTCTTGTCGACCAGCATGCCCATGCCTTTGGAAAAATCACCGTTGCCGTCGGGAATCAGGGTGATGTTGCCGGCCTCCTGCGCTTTCCCCCATTCGTTCATCACAAAGGCATCGTTCACCGAAAAGCACACGACGTCGTCGATGCCGTGGGCCTTGAAGGTTTTGGCCAGCGCGTTGAAACGCGGCAGGTGGGTGGACGAGCAGGTGGGCGTGTAAGCGCCGGGCAGCGAGAACACCACGACGTTCTTGCCGGCGAACAGGTCGGCGCTTTTGACGTCGACCCATTGTTCGTCTTGCCGTGTTTTGAAAGTGACATCAGGGACGCGCTGTCCCTCGTTGTTGGAGAGCATGGGAAGTCCTTTTGGTGAAGCGCTGCACCCGCGGATGGCGGTTCGCGCCCGTGCATTCATTGTGCGGACCGTTGGATGCTCAAGGCTGTCGGACAGCGACGACATTGCTGTAGGGCAATCCCACCTGCGCGGCAGCTTACGCACCGTCAGGCCGGCCCGGTTTCGGCCCACAGGCCCGGCACCTCCCGCATTCCAGAATCTCCCGACGCCCGCCGCTTGCCGGGCGATGGAGGAGCTTAATGCCCGAAGGGCCGTCAATCCAGATTCTCAGGGAACAGGCCGCCGGTTTTGCCGGCAAGGTCGTGCGGCGCGCCGGCGGCAACAGCCGCATCGACACGGCGCGCATGGTGGGCCGGCGCCTGGTGGCGGTGCGCAGCTGGGGCAAGCATTTTTTGCTCGAGTTTGAAGGCTTCGCCGTCCGCATCCATTTGCTGATGTTCGGCAGCTACCGTATCAACGAAGGCAAGGAGGGCGCCTCGCCCCGGCTCAGCCTGGGGTTTGCCGGCGGCAAGGAACTGAACTTCTACACCTGCTCGGTGCGTTATATCGAGGAACCGCTGGACACCGTGTACGACTGGAGCGCCGACGTGCTTTCCGACGCCTGGGATGCCGCGGCCGCCCGCAAGAAGCTGCGCGCCGTGCCCGATACCCTGGTGTGCGATGCCTTGCTGGACCAGACGGTGTTCTCCGGTGTCGGCAACATCATCAAGAATGAGGTGCTGTTTCGCATTCGCGTCCACCCCTTGTCCACTGTGGGCGCCTTGCCCGCGCCCAAGCTGCGGGAACTGGTGGCGCAAGCCCGGCAGTACAGCTTTGATTTCCTCGCCTGGAAAAAAGCCTTTGTGCTCAAGCAGCATTGGCTCGCCCACACCAAAACCATCTGCCCGCGCTGCGACATCCCCTTTGTGAAAGCCCACCTGGGCAAGACGCACAGGCGCAGCTTCTTCTGCGAAAACTGCCAGCAACGCTACGAAGCACCGTTCGAGCTCAGTTAGGGGCCTGCCGCGGCAGGCGGCATGACAAAATGCAGGGTTCTCAACCCCCCGCAGCTGGAGCTCCGCATGAACTTTGCGCCCGACCTCACCACGGTCACCCATGGCATCCAGCTGGCGGTCGCCCCGGTGTTTCTGCTCACGGCCGTCTCCGGCATGATCGCCGCGGTCGCCGGCCGCCTGGCCCGCATCATCGACAGGGCGCGCTTCGTGGAAAACCGGCTGGAAGCCGGCGGCGTGGAAGAAGCTCGCGCGCAGCGCATGTACAGCGAACTGCGCGAGCTTCGCCACCGCGGCTGGCTGGTCAACATCTGCATCGCCTTGCTGACCTTCTGTGCCATCCTGATCGGCAGCACCATCATCCTGCTCTTCCTTGGCGAGACCAGCGAGTTGCCCACGTTGCGGATTGCGACGGTTTGCTTTTTGTCTGGGGTTATTTGCTTTTTGCTGGCTTTGGTTTGTTTTTTGGCCGAGACCTTGCTGGCGACTCGTTTGCTGAAGTTTGCGGAGCCGTCTAGGTCGAGTTGAGATTGTTGGCCGGGTCTTGCGCCGGCCTGCGCGCTCTCCCTCTGTGCTCTTTGCTGAGGGCGGCTGGCCGGGGGGTGCCCGGCGGCAACTCACCTTTCTTTTGGCGAAGCAAAAGAAAGTTACTGGCCGCCGGGCCATTCCCGGCCAGCAGACCTCAGGTAAGGGCACTCCGCCTGGAAGGCAACTGCGCTTCCACCGCCGGCAAATCCACCATCACCGGCTGTCCCGGCGTGGTGCACCCCGTATCGCAACACTTCCCCGGTTGCCGGTTCTTCGTGATGGCACGCTCCGGGTCGTGCGCGACACCACGCTCCAGGATGCGCTCCACCAGCTCGACCTTGCTGCCTATCGGGTAGTTGCGGTAAATCTCCTGCTTCATGGCGGCCGGTGAGCCGCCGCCGTGCAGGCTGATCACGCTGTACCAGCCGCCCTGGTAGCCGGCCGTCAGGTCTTCGATGAAGCGGGCGGTTTCTATGCGCTGCTCGTAAGGCACGTCGGGATTCGCGCGCAGCACTTCCGAGAGTTTGGCGCCGGTCTCGGGGTTGTGGTCTTCGTCGGGGCCGGGCAGGGTGACGATCAGGCCGCCGCTCACATAGTGGGCGATGCGGTGCATGTCGTAGATTTTGGTGGCCAGCAGCAGCTTGCCGATGTTGGAGAACACCGCGTCCGGCATAAAGGTCTTGCTGTGCTCGTCGGCCTTGCCGTAGACGCTGGCCGCCACGCCGCAGGCATAAAAACTTTCGGTGATGGTGATGAGCTCGACCATCTGCTCGCGCAAATGCGTTTCCTTGCCCGGGTCGAAGCCGTTGGCCTCGCACATCAATGCGCCCGCGCCTATCAGCAGGTCGCCGAAACCGGCGCGCGCGCCTATGCAGGTGTGGCGGTGGTGGGTGGCGTAGCTGTAGGTCAGGTGGCCGGTGTGTTCCCATTCGCCGGCATAAAAAACGCTGTCCCAGGGAACGAAGACCTTGTCGAACATCACCACCCCGGTGCTCTGGCCGTATTTGCGGCTGAAGAGCGCGGCGCCGTGCTCAACCTTTTCGCCGGGCCGGCCCGCGGGCCTTGCAATGATGGTGATGCCGGGCGCGTCCACCGGTACCGCGCAGCAGACGGCGAAGTCGGCGTCTTCCTGGCCCATGTTGCGGCAAGGCATGACGAGCAGTTCATGCACGTAAGGCGCGCCGGTCACGATGGCCTTGGTGCCCGAGATGACGATGCCCTTTGCATTGCGCTCGACGACGTGCACATAGCTGTCGACATTGGCCTGCTCGTGCGGGCGTTTGCTGCGGTCGCCCTTGGCGTCGGTCATGGCGATGCCCAGGGTCAGGTCCTGGTCCTGCACGCGGTGCAGGTAGTTGAGGAAGCGGGCCGTGTGCTCAGTGCTGCCCCGGGCGTCGTCGATGCGCGCCGACACCTGGCCGATGGCGTTGAGCGCGTCATGCGTGAGGTAGCGCTGGGCGCAGCCGGTTTCCTGGCAGACCAGGCGCACCGCTTCGAGCTTGTTGAGCAGGTCGCCGCTGCTGGTGTTGATGTGGCTCAGGCGGTTGACGCGCTTGCCGCTGGTGTGCTGCAGCGCCGTCATGACGGGCGCGTACTGCGGCTTGAGGGCGTAGTCGTAGGTCAGCGCGATGGCGTTGATGCCGGGGCCGAAACCGGGCTCGTCGGCCACACTGGCGACCTGCTGGCCATCGAGAAAAATACGGGGCTTGTAGCGGCGCAGCGACTCGCGAAAGTCGTCTCCGGACATCAGGGTGGCGGCTGGGGTGGGGGCATTCATGCTGGTCTCCTGGTGGCTTTTGAGCGGCTGTCAAATATTTGAACAGTGTTCAAAATAAAAAACAAGCGTTAATTTTCACGGATGGCGCAGGGGCTTTCGGGCTCGCTTTGCGCTTACATTTGACCGATGCAAGCCAGACTAGACCGCCAGCAGGCCCAAAGCGATTCGCGCCGCAAGGGGGTGCTGGACGCCGCCCGCCTGGTGTTCGAGCGCCTCGGGATTGAAGGCGCCAGCATCCGCGAGATCGCCAGGGAGGCCGGCTACACCGCCGGCGCCATCTATTCCTATTTCGAGAACAAGGAGGCGATCTACGGCGCCTTGCTGGCCGAGTCGCTGGAGCGCCTGAATGCCGCGGTAGACGCGGCGGGCCAGGACCGCACCGAGCCGGCCGAATTGCTGGAGGCCAAGGCCGGCGCCTGGTTCGGGTTTTTCGCGGCCAACCCGCGCGACCTGGACCTGGGTTTTTACTTGGTGCAGGGCATGCGCCCGCGCGGGCTCACGGCCGAACTGAACTTCCAGCTCAACGACCGCCTGCATGACGCGCTGCGGCCCTGCGAAGCGGCGCTGCAGGCCATGGGCCTGGGCGCCGAAGACGCCTTGCGCGAGAATACGTCCTTGTTCGCCCACGGTGTGGGCCTGCTGCTGCTCCAGCACACCGGCCGCATACGCATGTTCGGCCAGGATGCGACCCTGCTGTTTGACGCCTACCTGATCAGCCTGGTGGAGCGCCTGCAGCGCGCCCCCGCCTGATTCGTTTTCTCTCCCAATTTTTTCCAGGATTTGCCATGCTGCTCGATGCCGACGACTCCCAACTGGTGCTGGTGGACTACCAGTCCCGCCTGATGCCCTCCATTTTTGAAAGCAGCCTGGTGATGGCCAATGCCATCAAGCTGGCCCGCATGGCCCAATTGCTGGAGGTGCCGGTCTGGGGCACCGCAGAGAACCCGGACAAGCTGGGCCCCAACGTGCCCGAGATCCAGGCCGCCATCGCCGACGCCGGCGGCCGCACGCTGGACAAGATGTTTTTCAGCGCCGTCGCCGACGGCCTGCTCGAGCTGCTGCGCCCGCCCGTGCGCCAGCAGCCCGTGCGCGGCAATGCGCGCAGCCTGCCCAAGCATTTGCAAAAACCGGTCGAGCCGGAGCAGGGCAGGAGCACGATCGTCATCGCCGGTTGCGAAGCCCACGTCTGCCTGATGCAGACCGCGCTCGACCTGCTGGAGGAAGACTTTGAAGTCTGGGTCGTCACCGACGCCTGCAGCTCCCGCACCGAACGCAACCGCGACGCCGCCTTCGACCGCCTGGCCGGCAACGGCGCCGAGCTGGTGACGACGGAGATGGTGGCGTTTGAGTGGCTGCGCACGGCCGAGCACGAGGCGTTCAAGGATGTGTTGGGACTCATCAAGTAAGGCCTGGCGCTGACGCTTGAGTGGCTCACTGCGCTTGACGGCATGGACTGGGGTGAGATCCCGGCACGCCGGGTTCAGGCGCATGTTGACGTTGATGGATATTTTTGCAAACGGATAGCAGGCCATGGACGGCGGCATCCCTGAACAAGACGGAGAGGCGCGACCGCATGTCCTTCGCACGCACCGCATCCCTGACCGCCATGGCGATGCTGGCGTTTGCCGCCAACTCGCTGTTGTGCCGCGCTGCGCTCAAACACACGGCCATGGACGCGGCCAGCTTCACCACCTTGCGCCTGGTGTCGGGTGCGCTGATGCTGTGGCTACTGGTGAAATTGAAGTCCGGCGGCACCGGGCGCGGCAGCTGGCTGTCGGGGCTGGCCCTGTTCGTCTACGCTGCGGGTTTTTCTTTTGCCTACAGCAGCTTGCCGGCCGCCAGCGGCGCCTTGCTGCTCTTTGGCGCGGTGCAGGCGACCATGGTCGCGCACGGTGTCTGGGCGGGTGAACGTTTTCGTGGCTGGCAACTTGCCGGCCTGCTGTTGGCCTTCGGTGGATTGGTGGGTTTGCTGTTGCCCGGTCTTTCGGCCCCGCCTTTGTTCGGTGCCGCGCTGATGCTGGCGGCCGGTGTGGCCTGGGGGGTTTATTCCCTGCGCGGCAGGGGGCAAGGTGACCCGGCACGGGTGACCGCGGGAAATTTTCTGCGCGCCGCGCCCATGGCGGTGGTGTTGAGCCTCCTGACGATCAGCCATGTGTCGTTGGATGGCGCCGGCGTTGCGCTGGCCCTGGCCTCGGGTGTCCTGACTTCTGCCGTGGGTTATGTGATCTGGTACGCCGCGCTACCGGCGCTGAAGGCGAGCAGTGCGGCCACGGTGCAACTGAGCGTGCCCGTCATCGCCGCGCTGGGTGGGGTGCTGCTGCTGGGGGAGGCCATCACGTTGCGGTTGGTGCTGGCGTCTGTCGCCATACTGGGCGGCATCGCGCTGGTCATCGTCCAGAAGCACCGGCCGCAATAAACGCCTATGGCCGTTGCCGCCGAACGCCGCCCCTCTTCATGATCAGTGGGCAAGAACGCAAGCGGCTATCAAATAAGCGCAAATACTGCCCGCAGATGCGCCGTCAGCCTGCTGAAAGCCCGTTATCCATAATTAAGAATTCAGTTTTCCTGCTTTTTGCCGCTTTCTGATTCCCTTGGCACTGCCGCCAGGGCCATAACTACCGGAGACAACGCCGTGTTCAAGTCCCTTTTGCTCAGCAAGTCCGACGCCGGCTTTTCAGCCGCCGTGACGGATACCGATGAAGCCCAGCTTCCCGCCGGCGACGTGCTGGTGGCGGTCGAGTACTCCACCCTCAACTACAAGGACGGCCTGGCCATCACCAACAAGGGGCCGGTGGTGCGCAGCTGGCCCATGGTGGCGGGCATTGACGGGGCGGGCACGGTGCTCGAATCCACCCACGCCGGCTGGAAGGCCGGCGACCGTTTTGTGCACAACGGCTGGGGTGTGGGCGAAACGCGCTGGGGCCTGATGGCCGAACGGGCGCGGTTGCAGGGCGACTGGCTGGTGAAGCTGCCGCCGGCCTTCAGCGCGCGCCAGGCCATGGCCATCGGCACGGCCGGCTACACGGCCATGCTCAGCGTGCTGGCGCTGGAGAAAAACGGCATCACGCCGGCCTCGGGCGAGGTGCTGGTGACGGGCGCCACCGGCGGCGTGGGCAGCGTGGCCGTGGCCTTGCTCGGCAAACTGGGCTACACGGTGGTCGCGGCCACCGGCAAGGCCAGCGAAGAGGCCTATCTGAAGCAATTGGGCGCCGGCAGCGTGATCGACCGTGCCGAACTCTCAGCGCCCGGCAAGCCGCTGCAGAAAGAACGCTGGGCCGCGGTGGTGGATGCCGTGGGTTCGCACACGCTGGCCAATGCCTGCGCGCAGACGCGTTACGGCGGCGTGGTGACGGCCTGCGGCCTGGCCCAGGGCGCGGATTTTCCCGCCACGGTGATGCCTTTCATCCTGCGCGGCATCACGCTGGCCGGTATAGACAGCGTGATGGCGCCGCTGGCCAGGCGCCAGCAGGCCTGGGAACGTCTGGCCCAGGACCTGGACCCGGCGAAGCTTGAGGCCATGGTGGAAGAGATTCCGATAGAGAGAGCGGCGGAAAAAGCCGCGGACTTGATCTCGGGCAAGGTGCGCGGCCGCATCGTCGTCAAAATCTGAACAAACAGAACAAGTTACACAACTAAAAAGCACACGGAGACAAGAGATGACAAGCTACGCAGACTTCTACCGCCAGTCCATGGACCAGCCCGAGGCCTTCTGGACCGAGCAGGCCAAACTCATTGACTGGCACAAGCCCTTCACCCGCGTCTGCAACTACGACAATCCGCCCTTCGCCCGCTGGTACGAAGGCGGGCAAACCAACCTCTGCCACAACGCGGTGGACAGGCACCTCAATGACAGGCCCGACCAGGCGGCGCTGATCTACGTCTCCAGCGAAACCGGTGTCGAAAAAACCTACAGCTTCAAGGAGCTGCACGTGGAAGTGCAGCGCATGGCCGCCAGCCTGCTCGCCATGGGCGTGGTCAAGGGCGACCGTGTGCTGATCTACATGCCCATGATTCCCGAGGCCGCCTTTGCCATGCTGGCCTGCGCGCGCATAGGCGCCATCCACTGCGTGGTGTTCGGCGGCTTTGCCAGCGGCTCGCTGGCTTCGCGCATCGACGACGCTGCGCCGCGCGTCATCATCAGCGCGGATGCCGGCTCGCGCGGCGGCAAGGTGACGGCGTACAAGCCCTTGCTCGACGAAGCCATTCGCCTGGCGAAACACCAACCCGAAGCCGTGCTGCTGGTGGACCGCGGCATGGCGCCCATGACTATCGTGGCCGGCCGTGACCTGCATTGGGAGAATTTGCGCGCCAAGTACATGCACGCCCAGGTGCACTGCGAGTGGCTGGACTCCACCGCCATCAGCTACACCATCTACACCAGCGGCACCACCGGCAAACCCAAGGGCGTGCAACGCGACACCGGTGGCTACGCGGTGGCGCTGGCCGCCAGCATGAAGCACATCTTCGACGGCCGCGCCGGCGAAACCTATTTCTCCACCAGCGACATCGGCTGGGTGGTGGGCCACAGCTACATCGTCTACGGCCCGCTGATCGCCGGCATGGCGACCATCATGTACGAGGGCCTGCCCACGCAGGGCATGGACCAGCAGCCCAACGGCGCGATCTGGTGGAGCCTGGTCGAAAAGTACAAGGTCACCGCGCTGTTCAGCGCGCCTACCGCAGTGCGCGTGCTCAAGAAGCAGGACCCGGCCCTGCTCAAAAAGCACGACCTCTCCAGCCTGCGCGCCTTCTACCTGGCCGGCGAGCCGCTCGACGAGCCCACGGCGCGCTGGATCAGCGAGGGCCTGAACGTGCCCATCATCGACAACTACTGGCAGACCGAATCGGGCTGGCCCATCATCACCATTGCCAACGGCGTCGAAAAAAAGCCCAGCAAATTCGGCAGCCCGGGCATTCCCATGTACGGCTACCGCGTCAAGCTGCTGCACGAGTCCACCGGCGAAGAGCTGACCCAGCCTAATGAAAAAGGCGTGGTCGTCATTGAAGGCCCGACGCCGCCCGGCTTCATGCAAACCATCTGGAAAGACGACGCGCGCTTCGTCAACACCTACTGGAAGAGCGTGCCCGGCAAGATGGTTTACAGCACCTTCGACTGGGGCATACGCGACGAAGACGGCTATTACTTCATCCTGGGCCGTACCGACGACGTCATCAACGTGGCGGGCCACCGCCTGGGCACGCGCGAGATCGAGGAAAGCATCTCGGGCCACACGGGCATCGCCGAGGTGGCGGTGATCGGTGTGGCCGACCAGCTGAAAGGCCAGCTCGCCATGGCTTTCGCCGTGCCCAAGGATTCGGGTGTGCTCACCGACAAGGCCGCTGCTATGAAGCTCGAAGGCGAGGTCATGAAACGTGTGGATGGCGACCTGGGTGCCGTCGCCCGGCCGTCGCGGGTTCACTTTGTGTCGGCGTTGCCCAAGACGCGCAGCGGCAAGATGCTGCGCCGCGCGATTCAGGCCGTGTGCGAAGGGCGCGACCCGGGGGATTTGACGACGATGGACGATCCGGCGGCCTTGCAGCAGATTCGGGATCGGGTGGCTGCCAGGCCTTAATAAGAGCGCACTTTCTTGCCGGTAGCGGTACCCAGGTTGGCCGCCGCGATGGCGGCATCCAGCTTGATGGTGGTGCTTCCTATCCTGACCCAGGAATACCAGCTCTTCCTCAGAAGCACTATCCACCATTCCCTCCACTTCCCGTTCACGAGTCTTCTGCGGTATTTGATGTCTACCGAGGTGATGGCCGCCGTGCGTACCAGCAGCCGCGATCCTGACTTCACGGTGCCGTAGCGCTTGTTCACGACGATCTCGCGGCCATTGGCTTTCAGAACGAGTTGAACGTCGTTTTGCTCAATCACCTCGATGAGGTCGGAAAGGCCGGCCGCTTCGGCTGCTTGCGACAGGAAGGCCTGGACTGAATCCCAGAGGGAAGAGAGTTTGTCGATCATGAATGGTTTTACGCCGGAGAGGGATGTGTCCGATGCCGGCCCATAGTGAAGGTCCCGGCTATCTTAGGACATCGCCCGCCCATGTCTCAACTTGAGAAAACTTCTCGACACTTTGTTTCAGGCAAGGGTTTCTACCCAGATACCCCCCAAAGCCCGGTCGTAGCATGGACCGCGCAAGGCCTTCGGGTAGTAGCTGACTGACTTTTGGGGCCCTGCCACATTCAAAAAAGGGGACTCCACATGACAACAAAACTCAACGTGAACGGCCGCGCCGTTTCCGTCAATGCCGAACCCGACACACCCCTCTTGTGGGTGATACGCGATGAGTTGGGCATGACCGGCACCAAGTTCGGCTGTGGCGCTGCGCTGTGCGGCGCCTGTACCGTGCACCTCAACGGCAACCCGGTGCGCTCCTGCCAGACGCCGCTGTCGGCGGCGGCGGGGCAGAAGGTGGCGACGATTGAAAGCCTCTCGCGCAACAACACGCACCCGCTGCAGGTGGCGTGGATCAAGCATGACGTGCCGCAATGCGGCTACTGTCAATCCGGCCAGCTGATGAGCGCGGCCGCCCTGCTCAAGGCCAACAAGAATCCCAGCGATGCGGACATCGACGCCGCGATGAGCGGCAACATCTGCCGCTGCGGCACCTACCCGCGCATCAAGGCGGCGATCAAGGATGCCGCTTCCACCCTGCGCAGCGCCTGAGGAGAACGATCATGAACACCAACACATTGATCGCCAGTGGCGCCACCAGCCGCCGCACTTTCCTCAAGACCTCGTCCGCCGTCACGGGCGGGCTGGTGATGGGCGTCACGCTGGGCCTGCCGCTGGCCACGCAGGCGGCCGGCACCTTGTACACGCCGAATGCCTGGGTGCATATTGCCGACGACAACACCATCACGCTGATCTCGGCGCGTTCCGAGATGGGGCAGGGTGTCTACACCTCCATGCCCATGCTGATCGCGGAAGAGCTCAACGTGGACATCCGCAAGATCAAGGTCGCGATCGCGCCGCCGGGCAAGGTCTACACCAATGCCTTGCTGGGCGCGCAGATCACCGGCGGCTCGACCTCGGTGCGCGACGGCTGGGAAAAGCTGCGCATTGCGGGCGCGCAGGTGCGCACCATGCTGGTCTCGGCCGCGGCGGCGAAATGGAATGTGGATGCCTCCACGCTCAAGGCCGAGAACGGCATGGTGATCGGACCGAACGGCAGGAAAGCGACCTACGGTTCGCTGGCAGAGGCGTCCTCCAAACTGCCGGTGCCGGAAAACGTGGCGCTCAAGGATCCGAAGGATTTCACCGTGGTCGGCAAGCCCACCAAACGGCTGGACACGCCCATGAAGGTCAACGGCACGGCCGAGTTCGGCATCGACGTGAAACTGCCCGGCATGGTCTACGCCAGCCTGGAGCAATGTCCGGTGATAGGCGGCAAGGTCACCAGCTTTGACGCGGCCAAGGCCAAAGCCATGCCCGGCGTGATCGACGTGGTGCAGATCCCGGACGGCGTGGCGGTGGTGGCCGACAGCTACTGGCATGCTTTCAAGGCGCGCCAGGCGCTGACGGTGCAGTGGGACGAAGGCCCGGTCGCGGCCATCAGCAACGCGAGCATGCTGGACGGCATACGCAAGGCGGCCGACAGCGGCAAGCCGATTCCCATCGTGCCGGTGAAGGGCGATGCGGCCGGCGCGATGAAGGGTGCGGCCAAGACGCTGAAGGCGGAATACGTGTCCCCGCTGCTGGCGCATGCCACGCTGGAGCCGATGAACTTCACGGCCGACTACAAAAACGGCAAATGCCTGCTGATAGGCCCGACGCAGTTCCAGCAGGGTGCCGAAGGGGGCGTGGCCGCGGCGCTGGGCATCAAGCCCGAAGACATCACGTTGAAGACGACCTTCCTGGGCGGCGGCTTCGGCCGGCGGCTGGAGGTGGACTTCATCGTCCAGGCGGCGCAGATCTCCAAGGCCGTGGGCAAGCCCGTCAAGCTGCTGTGGAGCCGCGAGGACGACACCACGCACGACTTCTACCGGCCGATGGCCGTCAACCAGCTCGCGGCGGGCCTCGGGGCCGACGGCAAGCCGGTGGCGCTGACTTTCAAGCTGACTTCGCAGTCCATCACGCAGCGCGCCTTCGGCCTGCCCAAGGACACGCTGGATCCCTTCATGGCCGAAGCGGGCGCCATGCCTTACGACATCCCCAACACGCAGTACGACCTGGTGATCCACGACAGCGGGCTGCGCGTGGGCTACTGGCGTTCGGTGAGCCATGCGCTCAATGCCTTTGCCAACGAAAGTTTTGTGGACGAAATGGCGCTGGCCGCGGGCAAGGACCCTTACGCCTACCGCATGTCGCTGCTGGAGAAACAGCCGCGCTTTGCCAATGTGCTGAAACTCGCGGCCGACAAGTCCGGCTGGGGCACGCCGGCGCCGGCCGGCCGCAGCCGCGGCATCGCGCTGATGGAGGGTTACGACACGTATATGGCGCAGGTGGCGGAAATCTCGGTCAAGGACAACCAGGTCACGGTGCACAAAATGACGGTGGTGGCCGACCTGGGCCGCATGGTCAACCCGGACACGGTGCAGGCGCAGATCCAGTCCAGCGTGGTCTTCGGCCTCTCCGCCGCGCTGAACAACCAGATAACGCTGGACAAGGGCCGGGTGCAGCAAACCAATTTCGGCGACTACCCGGTGCTGCGCATGAATGAGTCGCCGGTGATGGACATCACCCTGGTGCCCAGCACCGAGAAACCCGGCGGCATCGGCGAGCCGGCCACGGCGCTGGTGGCGCCGGCGGTGGCCAATGCGGTGTTCGCGGCCACCGGCAAGCGGGTGCGCACGCTGCCGCTGAACGACAACCTGGCGAAGGCCTGATGCGCAGGGGGATTGCCTGGGTGCCGAGGCGGAAATGACCGTGGCCTGCTAGCATTTGCCGCATGGACAACATAGACCTCGAAGTTCTGAAAACCTGCTCGCTGTGGCTGGCCTCGGGCCTGCGCTGCGAGCTGGTCACCGTGCTCAAAACCTGGGGCTCCAGCCCGCGGCCCGAAGGTTCCATGCTGGCCATCTGCGAAGACGGCCGGGTGGTGGGGTCGGTCTCGGGGGGCTGCATTGAAGACGACATGATTGACCGGGCCCGCCGCGAGGGCCTGGACCGCGCGAAGCCGGCCATCGTCACCTACGGTGTCTCGGCCGACGAGGCGCGCCGTTTCGGCCTGCCGTGCGGCGGCACCATCGAGCTGGCGATTGAGCCTTTGACGAACACCAGCGGCATCGATGAGCTGCTGCAGCGCCTGCAGGCCGGCGAGCTGGTGGCGCGCCGGCTGGACCTGCACACCGGCGCCGTCACGCTGGGCACGGCCCAGCCCAGCCAGTCCATGCAGGTGTCCGAGGCCGCGCTGGTGACCTTGCACGGCCCGCGCTGGCGCTTGCTGATCATCGGCGCGGGTCAGCTGTCGCGCTTCGTGGCGCAGATCGCACAAGGCATGGACTACGCGGTGACGGTGTGCGACCCGCGCGAGGAATACCGGGACAGCTGGCAGGTCGAGGGCGTTGAGCTGGCCACCGGCATGCCCGACGACGTGGTGCAGGCCATGAAGCTGGACGCGCGCTGCGCGGTGATAGCCCTCACGCACGACCCCAAGCTGGACGACCTGGCGCTGATGGAGGCGCTGCGCTCCGAGGCCTTTTACGTCGGTGCCATCGGCTCGCGCGTGAACAACCAGCGCCGCCGCGAACGGCTGGCCGAGCACTTCGACATGACGGAAGAAGAACTGGGCAAGCTGCACGGCCCGATAGGAATCTACATCGGCAGCAAGACGCCGCCCGAGATCGCGGTGTCCATCCTGGCCGAACTCACGGCGGTGAAGAACGGCGTCGCCTTGCCGCGCGCCGTAGGCATCGCCGAAGCCAAGGCGCATGCCGGCCTGGCGCCTACGGGTGAGGTGTGCGAGTTGCCCGCCGGCAAGTCCGCGGCCTAAGCCGGGGCCACGTCAAAGGCGGCCGGCGGCAAGCCGGCGCGTGAGCGCTCTGTCATCGTGGTCCAGGCCTTTTCCCAGTCCCGCACGCGCGCGGCCAGGTCAAACAGCGGCGTCATAGCGACAGCTGCCTGGGCCTGCTTGCGCAGGTCCTGCAGCGCATCGGGCTTGCGCCCCAGGCGCACGGCTTCGGCCTGGTAAGCCTCGGCGCTGTCCAGGACGCAGTGCCCCAGGCCAGCGGCGTGCAGCATGCCGCCGCCCATGCGTGAGGCCACGCTGCTGCCCGCGCAGCTGACGGCCGGCACGCCGAGGTGCAAAGCGTCTTCCAGGCCTTGCACGGCGTTGATCCGCAAGCTGTCCAGAAACAGGTCGACGTGCCGCAGGCCGGCCAAGGCCCCGGCCCGTTCCATGCGCGTGGAAAAAAGCAGCCGTGCCGGGCCGACACCAGCCGCTTGAGCTTCCCGCGCCAGGTTGTTTGCCGCCATGCCGCACTGGGGAAGCCATAGCACGGCGTCGGGCAAACCACGCAGGATTTTCATCCACACCGAAAAGCTGTGCGGGTCGAGCAGTGCGGGGGAGAGGGATGAAGCCAGCACCAGCGCGTCCACAGGAAGGCCTGCGTCTTCGCGCGATGTCGCACCACCTGCCGCCTGCGCGCCGGCGCTTGCCAGCCAGCAACTATGCGGCAGGCGGACAAGGGCCGCATCCTGTGAAGGCTCCGCGCCGTCGGGATGGACGTACGGGTCTGAAATGCTGTAGTCCCAATGGCCGGGCACGTGGCGCCGGTAGAGGCCGGGCTGGCGCAACTGCACGGGCGCCACCCGCATGGCCGCAATGTCTTGCCGGCTCCAGGGTGAACCAAAAGCCATCTCGACATACAGGTCCAGCCGATCCAGCCGGATGCGCGCCGCGGCTTCCGCGCCTGTCATGTGGCCGATCTCATTGACGCTTTCCGCATGGGGTAGCAGCAACTCGCCCGGCTGCGGGCCCGGCTGCGGCGTGAAGGCGTAGACATGCATCGCAAAGCGGCTTGCGTCGTGGTGTGCAAGCTGCTGTTCGAGCGCCTGGAGCTGGCGCGCGTCATGAAGGCTTTGCACGGCCAGTCCCACGCGGATGCGGCCGTCCTGCCGGGCCACTGGTTTTCGAAATTCGGCAATGACCGCGGGAGCGGCCTTGAGCCGGGCGTCCATCGCGTTGACGGATTCGCTGCGCATCTGCGCCAGCTCGGCCTCATGCATGCCCAGCAGCAAGCCGTAAAACGGTGTGTCGCCCCAGTTGCGGTTCGAGCCATTGGCGGTATTCTGGGCAAGGGCTTCACGCAGCAATGCGGCGAACCTGTCATTGGTCCGCCAGTCGGCTATCGCCATGTTCCGCACTGCCTGGTCGGTATGGATTTGCAGTGCGTCGAGCGGCTGGGGCGCCAGCTTGCGTGCCCGGCTGGCAGCGCGGTCGTACGCATCGCCTGGGCCGTCGAGTTTCAACAGAAATTCTTCAAGAAGCCGGCGCTCTTCGCTTTGCAGGGTTTTTAATGCGGCGTCCGATTTTTCCAGTTCACCGTGAAAAGCGAGAAGGACGGTGTGGCGTATTTTCAGGTCCTTGTCCAAGGGAAAACTCGCCATGGCGGCGGCGACGGTGTCCAGCGCTTCGGCATAGCGCCGCGCGCCCGAAAGGTATTCAGCCAGGTTGGCATGGTGCGGTGCATGGCCGGGCTGCAGCTCCACGCACTTCCGGGCAAGGCCGATGGCGATGTCCCACTGCGACGAACTCGCCGCCAGGATGCCGACGTTGTTGAGCGAGCGCAGGTGCCCGGGGTCAAGTTGCAAGGCCCTGGCATAGGCGGCATCGGCCTTCGCGAGGTCGCCACAAGCCTCGGCGGCGATGGCGAGGTTGGCTGCACCGTCGGCATCCTGCATCAGAAGGTCTTCCATGGACAGCAATGTCCTGTAGGCGGCCGCGGGCCTGTCAAGCAGGCTGAGCAGCGTGGCACAAGCCGACACGGCATTGACATCCTGCGGGCTCAGCACCAGGGCTTGCTCGAAGGCGAAGAGCGCCTGTTCGAGCCGGCCGGCTGCGTGCAGCTCCGTGCCCCGCGACATCCAGTCGTTGTGATCTCTTGCGCCGCCGTGCCGCGTGAAGTCCTGCTGCGGTGCGCCTGGATTGCTGTCTTGCATGTCGGGATTATGTGGTACCTCGGGCGCCTCACGGTGCCGGCGGCGCGGGGATAATCGGTGGAAATGACTGATTCCATTGCTTCGGCATCGTCTACGACCCTGCACTTGCTTGGGCACTTCAGTGAGCTGTATACCGGCGCCGAAAGGGAGCTGCTGGACCTCAAGCGCCTGCTGGCCGGACGACGGCCGGTGAAGCTCTGGTCGGACGTTCCCGTCAACCCGGCCTATGCCACCGAAGGCATTGCCGCGATTCAACCCTTTGCCCACCAGTTCCCGAAAGACGGCGTGCTGCTGATGGGCGGTGTGCACCTGCAGCCAGGCATGTGGCTCAAATACACGCGGTTCGAGCGGATCATCCTTCTTCACAATCTTTCCAACCAGCGGCAGCTTTTTGCCATCGTCGAAGGTGTGCGCGAAGCAACCGGCCTCGATCCAGACCTCGTTTTTGTTTCAAGGTTGCTGCAACGCAGTGCCGCCTTGCCTGGCCGTGTCATACCCAGCTTGCTGGAACTTGCGCCCTTTCTGGAAGTGGCAGCGGATCGTTTTGGCGAGTCACCCGGTGCCGCAACCGCACCGCGGCCCTTCACCGTCGGACGGGTGAGCCGCGATTTCCTGGACAAGCACCATCCCCACGACCTGGCCCTGTACCGGATGCTGGCGAGCCGGGGCATACGGGTCCGCATCATGGGCGGCACCTGCCTGGCGCCGGGGCTGGACGGGGAGCCGGGCATTGAATTGCTGCCGGCGGGGGCCGAGCCGGTGCCCGCGTTTTACCGTTCGCTGGATGCCATGTTCTACCGCACCGGCATGTTCACCGAGGCCTACGGCCGTGTGGTGCTGGAGGCGATGGGAGCCGGTTTGCCCGTGGTGGCGCACTCGGCCGCCGGCTATGCCGAGGTCATGGAGCACGGGCTCTCGGGATTTTTGATCGAATCCCAGGAGCAGGCTTATGACGCCCTGATGGCGCTGGAAGGCTCGGCCGGACTTCGCCGCCGGATCGGCCTGGCGGCAAGGCAAAAAGCCGTGGAGGTGCATGGCGACGAGGCCACGCAGCGCGACCTGGCTTTTTACCTGCGTTGAACGTGAACGGTTCTTCCCGGTTCAAGGTGTCTTGAAGACAGCGGCGCCGGAGTAACGGGTGTTCCCGTTGGTGCCGGTGTACACCAGGCCCGCGCGGGTGGCGTTCACGCCGCTGAAGAAGCCATCGACGTTATAGATCGGGCCGCCATTGGCGTAGCTGAATTGTGAGCCCGAGACGCTGATGTTGGAAGCCGTGAAGCCGCCCAGGCTCGTGGCGATGGTCACGCCGACCTTGCCGGTGCTGAAGTTGACGTTCAGCGAAGACGAGGCGGTTGTCAGCGTGCCCGAAGCCATGGCCGAATTGGTTGACGTGTCATAGGCGCTGACCGGCGTCTGGCCGATCACCGAGTAGGTGGCGGAACCCGTTGTGGGCATGACAAGGGTTGGCTGGCCAATGACGTAAGCAAGGTCGCCGACCGCGCTGCTTCCCGGGTTTCTGGTGCCCGTGGTCCACGAGCCCCAGCCGATAAAGTCGCCATCCGCAATGGAGCCAACCGAGCCGGCGCTGCCGGTGGTCGTGGGTGTGAAATCCTTGCCGGCCGCGCTGAGCGCGGTCAATTTTCCGGCGTTCAATGTCGCGGAGCTTGCGGTGCCGGGGGCCGATACGGTGCCCGGGCCGGAATTGGTCGGCAGGTAGTAAGTCGCCGTCGCAGTGAGGTTGGTGAAGGTGCCGGTATTCGGATCGGGCGGGGTTGGCGTGGGGACCGGATCCGGCTTGGGGGTGGGTTTTGGATCGGGAGGCGGAGGCCCGACATAGATGTTTTTGCCCTCCTTGTCGACCTTCTCGATGTCGACACGCTGTGTGTCGGCGGGAGGTGTCGGCACGTTCGCCCGCACATTGGTGCGCACGGGCGCATCGGTGTTGTTGACCACCCGCACAGATTCGCCGGCCGTCAGGCCCACGCAGCCGCCGGCGTTGCAGACCTCGATCGCGTCGAGTTCGGTCGTCACGCCCAGCGAGCCGTCGGGGTTGTAGCCGACGTTGAAGCCGGAGCCGCGTATGCCTATGGTGGCGGTGCTGGTGGTGACCTTGTAGTTCTCGCGGTTGCGCTTGCCGATGAGCCCGGTGATGGCGCGCATGCTGCCGCGCAGCAGGTCCACCAGGAAGCGGTCTTCTTTCGGGTCGGCCTTGTCGACGTAGTTGGCGACCTTGAATTCGGTGTTGGGCTGCAGGGACACCAGGCCGCCGTCGGTGAAGCGCACCTGGGCGCGGCCGCCGGCGCCTGTCAGGATGGCCTGGCCGCTTTCGATGTCATTGCCCTTGGCCAGCGGCGAGGTGCCGCCGTCGGCGCGGCGCACGTTGACGTCGCCCACGATGAACTGGGCCACGCCTGCGGAAGGCGCCGCCGCGGACTGCAGCGGGTAGATGGCCGCCAGCGCCATCACCAGGACGGTGTGCTGAAGCTTGAAGTGCGGGGTCATGGTGGTTTCTCCGGGTATTTCTGTGGTGCGGTGCGGTATGTGCCGGGCCGGGTCAGGACGGGGGCGAGCCCAGGCTGGTCTGCCGGAAGACGGCCGCGCCGGAAACCTGGCCTGCGTTGTCGATCGGTTTGCTGTAGACCATCGCCGCGCGGCTGGCGTTGCTGCCGGTGAAGAAACCGGCGGCGCTCACGCCTGCGGTGCTGCTGGTGATCTTCGAGCCGTTGATGTCGATGCTGAGGCTGGTGGTGTAGTCGGTGCCGCCAAAGCGCGTGGTGAGGTCGACATTCGCGTAGCCCTGGCTGGCGCCGCCGAAATTCGCCGTCATGGCGCCGCCGACGAGCTGGCCGGCGCCGTGCATGCTGGAGTAGGCCGTGCCGCCTGCGAACTCGTAGATGCCCTGCAGGCCGGAGGCCGGCATCTGGGCCGTCGGCGTGGGCCGGCCCATCACGAAATGCGCCGATTCAATCGCCGTGGCCACGCCGGCCACCACCTTCTCGCCCGTCACCCAGCTGCCCCAGCCGATGAAGTCGGCATCGGCCGGCGCGCCCAGCGTACCTGTTTCAACCTGGGCGCTGCCGGTGCTGCGGAACTCGGTGAGGACGTTGCTTGCTTTGTCGAGGCTGCTGAAGTCGACCGGCTTGCCACTGAGGATGCCGGCCAGCACGGCGATGTTGGCGTCGGGGTGGTAGCTTTCGGCGGCCGCGTTTGACGTCGCGGGATCGGTGAAGGCGACGCCGACGGCCAGGTCGGTGTAGATCTGTTTGGCGGGCGGCTTTTCCACCACCGCGGGCGGCGGCGTGACCACGGGTTTTTCCGGCGGCGGCGGCGGGGGCACCACGCTGGGCTTGCCGTCGGTTGTGGTCTGGTTGCCGGCCACGACCACCTCCTGGGCGGGAGCGGGTGTCGGCACGTTGGCCCGCACGTTGGTGCGCTCCGGCGCCTGGGAGCTGTTGATCACGCGCACCGATTCGCCGGCCGTCAGGCCCACGCAGCCGCCGGCATTGCAGACCTCGATGGCGTCCAGTTCCGTGGTGATGCCCAGCGAGCCGTCGGGGTTGTAGCCCACGCTGAATCCGGAGCCGCGTATGCCTATGGTGGCGGTGGTGGTGGTGACCTTGTAGTTTTCGCGGTTGCGCTTGCCGATCAGCCCGGTGATGGCGCGCATGCTGCCGCGCAACAGGTCGACGAGGAAACGGTCCTGTTTGGGATCGGCCTCGTCTACGTAGTTGGCGATCTTGAACTCAGTGTTGGGCTGCAGGGACACCAAGCCGCCGTCGGTGAAGCGCACCTGCGCGCGGCCGCCGTTGCCCGTCAGGATGGATTCGCCGCTTTCAAGCGCCTTGCCCTTGGCCAGCGTCTCCGTCTTGCCGTTCGCGCGCAGCACGTTGACGTCGCCGGCAATGAACTGCGCCACGCCGGCCGACCCGGCCGCGAAAGCCTGGGCGGGAAACACCGCAGCCACGACCATGGCGAGGGCGGCGCGCTGGAAGGGGAATGTCTGTTTCACGTTGTCGGGGCCTGGGTGCCGGTGCTCGCTCTGTGGGGCGTCTGGTGTCAGAAATCGCGGCGCAGCGTTACCGAGAACAGGCTGCGGTTGTAGTCGGAGATCGCGATGTTGGATTTCACCGAGGTCAGGGCCAGCTGGGGCGTGACGCGCCACAGTTTGGCGGGCACCCAGTTGAGCCCCAGGTTCAGGTTCCATTGCTGGTCATGGCGGGTGACGAGGAAGAGCGGGTCGGTGCCGCCGTATTTGCGGTCTTCGTAGCCGGCGCTGGCGAACAGTGCCAGCGTGTCCGACAGGGTCTTCTGGATACCGGCGCGCAGGCCGTAGAGGTGATGGCCGAGTTGCGGCACGCCCGAGGCGCGCTCTTTTTCCGTGCCGACATAGCCGCCGCCGAACACGACGATGTTGGTGTCGCGGAAGGCGTGCGCGTAGGAGGTTCCGACCACCGTGCGGGTCGCGTCGCGCAGCGACTGGCCCGGGTAGCTCAGGTCGCCCCACTGGATGTAAGTGCTCCATTGCCGAAAGCCGTCGATACGGTAGGTCCACTCGCCGACCAGGCCCTGCTGGTCGCGGGCGCGCGAGCCGGCCACCGTATAGGTGCCGGCCTGCACGACACCCGAGAACTCGTGCTTGTCGTAGCGGTAGCTGGCGCCGAAGTTGAGGTCGACCTGGCCGGTGTTGAAGTCGCTGTACTTTGCGTTGGCGCGGGCATTGCCGTAGACATTGCCGATCAGCGACCAGCGCGGGTCCACCACATAGCGGGCCGACAGGCCGCCGCCCAGGCTGACGAAGGCATCCTTGGTTTCCACACCGGCGGAGTTCAGCGTGAAGACCAGGCCGCCGAAGGCGGGCACGGCCACGTTGGGATTGCCGGGGCCGCTGTTGATGTTGGTGTCGTAGCCGATGCTGGCTTCAAGGAAAGGCTTGACCGACGAGCGGGCGGCTTCTTCCGTGCGGTCTATGGCCTGCAGGAACTGGTCGATGGTGGCGGCGGCTTCCGCGGGGATGTTGTCCTGCTTGGTTTCCATCAGCACCTGCCGCGAGGCCTTGGTGTCGCCGACGGAAAACAGCGCGCGGCCGAGTTCGGCGCGTGCGCGCGAATTGCCGGGCTGCACGGCCAGCACGCGTTCCAGGGCAAATACCGCACGGGTGAACTGGCCGGTTTCGTTGGCGGCAATGCCCAGCACGGTGTCGAAATCAGGGTCGCCGGCGCGGGCGGCCTCTTGCGGCTCCAGCAGGTCGAAGGCTTTCTGGGCCTGGCTTTGGTCGAGCAAGGCACGCGCGCTGGTGACCAGTGCGTCGACTTCCGCATGCGCCAGGCCTGTAACAAGGCTGGCAAGGAGTACGAGCATCCCACCCGTGAATAGTTTGTTTGAGTACATAAGTATTATTTTTGAAGTGTCTTAGGTAACCACCCGTAAGCAACAAAAGTTTTATATCACGCAGAGGGGGTATTCAGGGCTTTTATTACACCTGCTACAGAGGGCGCGATGGTGTTGTGGCAACACCTTTGGCGGCTTTCGCACCGGCTTGGTGATATTCACCAAGTTGAAACGTCTTTTCAGAGGCGGCCGAGGGTATTCACGGGGTGCGGCTCCTCAATTTGGATGAATAATATTAGTCATTACTTATATTAAGAAGAATTCACTATGGACCAGATGATCCAGGCCAGTGCCCAGGTCGAAAGAGGGCGGGTGTTCGAACTGGCGGCCGAGCTGTTCGCCGTGCTGGCAACGCCCATGCGTTTACGGGTGCTGAGCGCCCTGTGCGAACGCGAAAAATCCGTCAACGAGCTGCTTGCCGAGATCGACACCACGCAGCCCAATCTTTCGCAGCACCTGGCCGTGCTCTACCGCACCGGCGTGCTGGCCAAACGCAAGGAAGGTACCCAGGTGATTTACCGGGTGCAAAGCGAAAAAGCGGTGGCGCTGTGCCGCAGCGTTTGTACGCAAATCGCCATTGAACTGGACGAGCCGGGCGCGCTGCCCGTGGGGCAAAGCCTGTCGCCGCGCTCCGGAGCGCAAGACGCCTGAAGCGAAAGACGCCATTCATGTTGAACCGATTCCTACAGCGCGCCCCTGAAAATTTCCTGTCGCGCGAGCAGATACAAGAGGTGCGGGGAGGGCGCCGCGGCTTTCTGGCCGGCGCTTTCGCCGCTGCAGCCGGCACCTTGGCCGCGGGCCGGGCTGTTGCGCAAGGCGCGGCTGCAGCCGAGGGCGAGCCTGAAATCCTGAACCTGCCGCCCCACAGCAAGGGCCTGGGCCAGCCGGTGGCGGCACGCGGCTACGGCCTGCCCAGCGAATTCGAGAAAAACCTGCAGCGCCGCGAGAGCCCGGGCCTGACGCGCGTCGGCCAGGCCAGCGTGAGCTTTTGCCCGCTGCAGGGGCTGTTCGGCATCATCACGCCCAGCGGCCTGCATTTTGAGCGCCACCACCAGGGCTGGTGGGACATCGATCCCTCCAAACACCGCCTGATGGTCAATGGTTCGGACGAAGCCATGCTCAAGCGCCCCATGGTCTTCAACATGGACGAGTTGATGCGCCTGCCCAGCGTCAGCCGCATGCACTTCATCGAATGCGGCGCCAACACCGGCATGGAGTGGGGCAATGCGGCCGTGCCGACGGTGCAGTACACCCACGGCATGCTGAGCTGCAGCGAATTCACCGGCGTGCCGCTGCGCACCCTGCTGGAGCTGTGCGGCGCCGACCTCAAGCGCGCCAAATTCGTCCTGGGGGAAGGCGCCGACGGCTCGGGCATGACGCGCACCATCCCCATGAGCCTGGTGATGAGCGGCGAGGTGCTGGTGGCTTACGGGCAGAACGGCGAAATGCTGCGGCCCGAAAACGGCTACCCGTTGCGTCTCATCGTGCCCGGCGTGCAGGGCGTGAGCTGGATCAAATACCTGCGCCGCATCGAGGTGGGCGACATGCCTTACGGCACCAAGGACGAAACCATCCACTACGTGGACCTGCAGCCCAGCGGCCTGCACCGGCAGTACACCAGCATCCAGGAAGTCAAAAGCGTGGTCACCTCGCCCAGCGGCGGCCAGGTGCTGCTGCAAAAAGGCTTTCACAACCTGACCGGCCTGGCCTGGAGCGGGCGCGGCAAGATACGCCGGGTCGACGTGTCGGTGGACGGCGGGCGCAACTGGACGCAGGCGCGGCTCGAAGGGCCGGTGCTGGCCAAGTGCCTGACGCGATTTAATGCCGACTTTGTCTGGGACGGCAAGCCGGCGATTTTCCAGAGCCGGGCGGTGGACGACACCGGGCAGGTCCAGCCCAGCTACAACGAGTTGCGCAAGGTGCGCGCCTCGCGCAGCATTTATCACAACAACGCCATCCAGTCATGGTCGCTGGAAGAAAACGGCGAGGTGAAAAATGTCCAGGTTTAAGCACGCTCCATACTCGCTGCTGCTGGTGCTTTGCACCTTGGGCTCAGCTTTCGCCCAGGCCCAACCCGCCGCGCGCCAGGTGGCGCTGGCAAATGTCGGCAGGACCGCCACGCCCGCCGAAATCAGGGCCTGGGACATCGACGTGCGGCCCGACTTCAAAGGCCTGCCAAAAGGCCAGGGCTCGGTGCGCCAGGGCGAAGTGCTGTGGGAGGCGCAGTGTGCGTCCTGCCACGGCAGCTTCGCCGAGTCGTCCGAGGTGTTCACGCCGATCGCAGGCGGCACCACGGCGCAGGACATCAAGAGCGGCCGCGTCGACGGACTGATGCCCGGGGCCAACCAGCCCAACCGCACCACGCTGATGAAAGTGGCCACGCTGTCGACCCTGTGGGACTACATCAACCGCGCCATGCCCTGGACGGCCCCCAAGACGCTGACGGCGGACGAGGTCTACGCCGCGACGGCCTACATCCTGTTCCTGGGCAATGTGCTGCCGGAAGACTTCACGCTGTCCGATGCCAACATCCGCGAAGTGCAGGCCCGCCTGCCCAACCGCAATGGCATGACGACCGCGCACGCCATGTGGCCGGGCAAGGAACTGGGCGGCACGGCCAAACCCGACGTGCAGGGCTCCAACTGCATGGCGAATTGCAAGACCGAAGCCGTCGTCAAAAGCTTTTTGCCGGACTATGCGCGCAACGCCCACGGCAACCTGGCCGATCAGTCGCGCCTGGTGGGCGAAAGCCGCGGGATCGACACGACCCGGCCGCCGCTGGCTGCGGGGGCAAAATCGGACTTGGTTGTAGCCCAGGCTGAAGCTGTGCGAGCACCTGTTCCGGCAGCGCAGGCGGCCGTCCCGGTGAAAGCCGCCGCGCCCGGCGCCGCCTCCGTCATGCCGCTGCTGCAGAAAAACGCCTGCGTGGCCTGCCACGGCATGGACAGCAAGCTGGTGGGCCCGTCGTTCAAGGATATAGCCAACAAATATAAGGACCGTGCCGACGCGGTGAATTACCTCTCGGGCAAAATCAAGGCCGGCGGACAAGGCGTCTGGGGTGCGATCCCCATGCCCGCGCAGTCCTTGAGCGCGGCGGAGTCGGCGCAGATTTCCCAATGGCTGGCGCAGGGCGCGGCGAAGTAGGGCACGCGGACTGCGGTGTTATTTTTGCGGCATGCTTGGGAGAAATACCCTCCCGCAATTTTGAATTTTTGTGTCCAATCGGGATAAGTTTTCAGACATTCAAGTTATATAAAAAGGAGTTCACCATGGAACGTCGTGATTTTTTGGCAAGCAGTTCCGGCGCCACGGCGCTGGCCCTGGCCGCCGCCTCGGGCCTGAGCCCCGCCTACGCGCAAAACGCCCCGGGCTGGAACAAGGCCGCTTTTGAGAGCAAGTCCCTGGCCGACGCGGCCAAGGCCATGGGCGCCACCAGTGCGCCGGTCGAAAGCAAGGACCTGCTGCTGCAAGCCCCCGAGATTGCCGAAAACGGCAACGTGGTGCGCGTGGGCGCCCAGAGCAACATCGCGGGCACCACACAGATCGCGCTCGTTGTTGAAAAGAACCCGAGCGCGCTGGCCGCCATGTTCGAAATCCCGGCCGGCACCGACGCCAACGTCTCGACCAACATCAAGATGGGCCAGTCCTCCAACGTCTATGCGCTGGCCAAGGCCGGCGACAAGTACTTCTATGCGGTCAAGGAAGTGAAAGTCACGCTCGGCGGCTGCGGCGGTTAATTCGCGCCAGTCCCGTCCATCACATCCAACCTTGAAATCAGGAGAAAAAAATGTCAGACCCAATGCGGATCCGGGCCCAGGCCCAAGGCGATAAAACCACGGTGCGTGTGCTCGTGAGCCATGAAATGGAAAGCGGCCAGCGCAAGGACGCCGCCGGCAAGACCGTGCCGGCCTGGTTCATCCAGGAGATCAACGCGACCTGGAACGGCAAGACCGTCATGAGCGCCCAGTGGGGCACGGCCGTGTCCAAGAACCCGTTTGTGCAGTTCAGCTTCAAGGGCGGCAAGGCCGGCGACAAGATCGCCGTCAGCTGGACCGACAACCGCGGCGACAAGCGGACCGACGAAGCCGTCATTTCCTGAGTTCCCGCCGCCCACAACAATATTTGAGGAGACCACGATGAAATTGAGCCTGTTTGGGCTGGCGGCCCTGGCCGCGATAGCCGCCGCGCCACTGCCGGCGGCCGCGCAAAAGACCACGGCCGAAGGCATTGCCGAATACCGCGCCATGCTGGCCGACGGCAACCCCGCCGAGCTGTACGAGGCCAAGGGCGAAGCCCTCTGGAAACAGGCGCGCGGCCCCAAAAACGCCTCGCTGGAAAAATGCGACCTGGGCAAAGGCCCGGGTGTGCTCAAAGGCGCTTTTGTCGAGCTGCCGCGCTTTTTTGCCGACACCCAGCGTGTGCAGGACATGGAGTCGCGCCTGCTGACCTGCATGGAGCAGTTGCAGGGCTTTAACGCCGCCGAGATCGCCAAGACGCCTTTCGGCGCCGGCGAGCAGAAATCGATTGAATCGCTGGTGGCCTACATCTCGGCCGAATCGCGCGACATGGCTTTCAACGTGCCGCAGTCGCACGCCAAGGAAAAGCTGATGTACGAAGTCGGCAAGAAGGTGTTTTACCTTCGCGGCGGCCCTTACGACTTCTCCTGCGCGTCCTGCCACGGCGAGGACAACAAGCGCGTGCGCCTGCAGGACCTGCCCAACCTGACCAAACAACCCGGCGCCGGCAACGGCTTCGGCGCCTGGCCGGCCTACCGTGTCTCCAGCGGCGACCTGTGGAGCATGCAGCGCCGCCTGAACGATTGCTACCGCCAGCAGCGCTTCCCCTTCCCGGGTTATGCCTCGGACGCCACCATCGCCCTGGGCGTGTTCATGGGCGTCAACAGCAAGGGCGGCGCTTCGATCGCGCCCGCCTTGAAACGTTAATCCGGCACCGGGAAAAACCACATGAACAAGTCATACACACAAGCAGCGCTGTCCGCGGCGGGCCTGGCTTTCGCCGCCTTCTTCCTGACCAGTTGTGCCACTGCACCCTCCGCCCAGCAGGTCGACGAAGCCACGCAGCAAGTGCTCAAAAGCTCTTTCCGCGAGCAGGGCATCGCCACGATGGAGCGGCTGACGCTGGACGCCTCCAACCAGGCCTGCTCCGACGCGGCCGGCAAGCCGCTGGACGAAAAGCTCGCCAAGGCCATTGAAGAGGCCAACCTGCAGACCGTGAAGCTGCCTTCGGACGGCAAATACCTCGGCAGCTGGAGTGAAGGCGAAAAAATCGCGCAGAACGGCCGCGGCCTGACCTGGAGCGACAAACCCGGCGAAGCCAACGGCGGCAGCTGCTACAACTGCCACCAGATCAGCAAGTCCGAGCTGTCCTTCGGCTCCATAGGCCCCAGCCTCTACAACTACGGCAAGCTGCGCGGCGTGAGCAACCCGGCTTCGCCCGAGAGCAAGCCCATCGTCGACTACACCTGGGGCAAGCTGTGGAACGCCAAGGCCTACAACGCCTGTTCCGACATGCCGAGGTTCGGCCACGCGTCCATCCTGAACGAGCAGCAGATTCGTGACGTGATGGCGCTGCTGCTGGATCCGAACTCACCCGTCAACAAATAACCGGCCGCCCTCCGGCCGACCGCAAACTGAAAGCATGCCTGGCGCGCCGGGCAGGATGTCCAACGCCATGAATCTCTCCCGCCGCGAGTTTGCAAGTGTCATGGCGGCCGCCCTGGCCGCCGGTTTTCCCCTGCAGCGTGAGGCCGGCGCCGCCCAGGCCGCCGGCCTGTACGAGCTGCCGCGCAGCGGCAACGTGCACCTGCTGCACATGACCGATTGCCACGCCCAACTGCTGCCGATTTATTTTCGCGAGCCGTCCGTCAACCTCGGCGTGGGCGCCATGCGCGGGCAGGCGCCGCATCTGGTGGGCGAGCAACTGCTCAAGGCGGCCAGCCTGAAATCGGGCACGCCCGAAGCCCATGCGCTGACTTTCCTCAACTTCGAGCGGGCCGCACGCCAGTACGGCAAGGTGGGCGGCTTCGCGCATCTGGCGACGCTGGTGAAGCAACTCAAGGGCGGGCGCCCCGGCGCCTTGCTGCTGGACGGCGGCGACACCTGGCAGGGCAGCGCCACGGCGCTCTGGACGCAAGGCCAGGACATGGTGGACGCGGCCAAGCTGCTGGGCGTGGACGTGATGACCGGCCACTGGGACTTCACCTACGGCGAGGAGCGCATCAAGAAGATTGTTGAAGAAGATTTCGCCGGCAAGATCGACTTCGTCGCGCAAAACGTCAAGACCAGCGACTTCGGCGACCCGGTGTTCAAGCCTTACGTGATCAAGGAAATGAACGGCGTGCCCGTCGCCATCGTCGGCCAGGCCTTTCCCTACACGCCGATTGCCAACCCGGCCTGGCTCACGCCCAGCTGGACTTTCGGCATCCGTGAAAGCGAGATGCAGGAAACCGTGAACGAAGCGCGCGCCAAGGGCGCGCAGGCCGTGGTGCTGCTGAGCCACAACGGCATGGACGTGGACCTCAAGATGGCCTCGCGCGTGACCGGCATCGACGCGATTTTGGGCGGCCACACCCACGATGGGGTGCCGGTGCCCGTCATCGTCAAAAACCCCGGCGGCCAGACCATCGTGACCAATGCCGGGAGCAACGGCAAATTCCTCGGTGTGTTGGACCTGGACGTCAAGGACGGCAAGGTGGCCGGCTTCCATTACCGCCTGCTGCCGGTGTTCGCCAATCTTTTGCCCGCCGACACGGCCATGAACGAGCTGATCGCGAAGGTGAGGGCGCCTTATGCCGGCAAATTGGCGGAAAAGCTCGCCGTGACCGAAGGCACGCTGTACCGCCGCGGCAATTTCAACGGAAGTTTTGACCAGTTGATCCTCGACGCGCTGATGAAGGTGCGCGGCGCCGACATCGCGTTTTCGCCGGGTTTCCGCTGGGGCACTTCGCTGCTGCCCGGCCAGGCCATCACACGCGAGCATGTGATGGACCAGACCGCCATCAGCTACCCCTGGACCACGCTGACCGACATGCGCGGCGACATGATCAAGACCATCCTCGAAGACGTGGGCGACAACCTGTTCAACCCCGATCCGTATTACCAGCAGGGCGGCGACATGGTGCGCGTGGGCGGCCTGACCTACACCTGCGAGCCCGGCGCCAAAATGGGCGAACGCATCCAGGACATGCGCCTGGGCGGCAAGCTGATCGAGGCCGGCAAGACCTACAAGGTGGCCGGCTGGGCGCCGGTGGCCGAGGCCAGCAAAAACGCCGGCCCGCCGGTCTGGGAAGTCGTGGAAAGCTACCTCAAGACGCAAAAAGTCATCAAACCCGTCAAGCCCAACACGCCGAAATTAGTGGGTGTGGCGGGCAATCCGGGCCTTGCCGGCTGAAGTTTTGCCCCCAACTGTCCGTTAACTGTAAAAGCCGACATGTGAGGGTATGTAAGGCCGTGGTCCATTCGAAATGGGCATAACCATGGTCTTTCCGCTGTCACAGTTCGGTGGCACAATCCAGGGTTGTACCTGAAGGCCCTTCCTGCCACAGTCGCATCCGCTAATCGGTCCAGCCGTGTTGCGGAAGGTTAATCAACCAGCTTTAACCAGCTAATGTTTCCCCAAGGGAAACGGAGGTCAGCGGATATGAGTTCCAACCCGGCAGCATCGTCTGTCTATTCTGCCTATCAAGGCAACACCTACCTCTTCGGCGGCAATGCGCCCTATGTCGAAGAGATGTACGAAAACTACCTCGCCAACCCCGGCAGCGTGCCCGACAACTGGCGCGAGTATTTCGACGCACTCCAGCACGTTCCCGCCGTTGACGGCAGCAATGCCAAGGACGTTCCGCACCTGCCGGTCGTCAATGCCTTCGCCGAACGCGCCAAACAAGGCCAGACCAGGGTCGTCGTCGCCAGCGGCGCCGATTCCGAAATGGGCCGCAAGCGCACCGCCGTCCAGCAACTGATCGCCGCCTACCGCAACGTCGGCGCCCGCTGGGCCGACCTGGACCCGCTCAAGCGCGCCGAGCGCGACAAGATTCCCGAACTGGAGCCCTCGTTCTACGGCTTCAGCGATGCCGACCAGGAAACCGTGTTCAACACGAGCAACACCTTCTTCGGCAAAGACACCATGAGCCTGCGCGAGCTCATGAACGCGCTGCGTGAAACCTACTGCGGCACCATTGGCGCCGAGTACATGTACGCGACCGACCAGAACCACAAGCGCTGGTGGCAGCAAAAGCTCGAATCGATTCGCAGCAAGCCCAATTTCACCAAGGAAAAGAAGCTCCACATCCTGGACCGCCTGACGGCCGCCGAAGGCCTGGAGCGTTTCCTGCACACCAAGTACGTCGGCCAGAAGCGCTTCTCGCTCGAAGGCGGCGAAAGCTTCATCGCCAGCATGGACGAGTTGATCCAGCAGGGCGGCATCAAGGGCGTGCAGGAAATCGTGATCGGCATGGCCCACCGCGGCCGCCTGAACGTGCTGGTCAATTCGCTGGGCAAAGTCCCGGCCGACCTGTTCGCCGAGTTCGACCACACCGCGCCCGAAGACCTGCCCAGCGGCGACGTCAAATACCACCAGGGCTTCAGCTCCGACGTCACCACCCCCGGCGGCCCGGTCCACCTGACGCTGGCCTTCAACCCTTCGCACCTGGAAATCGTCAACCCCGTGGTTGAAGGCTCGGTGCGCGCCCGCATGGACCGCCGCGCCGACCCCAAGGGCCTGCAGGTGCTGCCGGTGCTGGTGCACGGCGACGCTGCCTTCGCAGGGCAGGGCGTGGTCATGGAAACGCTGGCGCTGGCCGAAACCCGTGGCTACTTCACGGGCGGCACGGTGCACATCGTGATCAACAACCAGATCGGTTTCACGACCAGCGACCCGCGCGACAGCCGCTCGACGCTGTATTGCTCCGACGTCGTCAAGATGATTGAAGCGCCGGTGCTGCACGTCAACGGCGACGACCCGGAGGCCGTCGTTCTGGCCACCCAGCTGGCGCTTGAGTTCCGCATGGAATTCCAGAAGGACGTCGTGGTCGACATCATCTGCTTCCGCAAACTGGGCCACAACGAGCAGGACACCCCCGCGCTGACCCAGCCGCTGATGTACAAGAAGATCGCGCAGCACCCCGGCACGCGCCGCCTCTACGCCGACAAGCTGACGGCGCAAGGCATGGGCGACACGCTGGGTGACGATATGGTCAAGGCCATGCGCGCGGCGCTGGATGCCGGCAAGAGCACCTTCGACCCGGTGCTGACCAACTTCAAGAGCAAGTACGCGGTCGACTGGAACCCTTACCTCGGCAAGAAATGGACCGATGCGGGCGATACCGCCATCCCCATGGCCGAGTGGAAGCGCCTGGCCGACAAGATCACCACCATCCCCGCCACCGTGGCGCCACACCAGCTGGTCAAGAAGGTCTACGACGACCGCGCCGCCATGGGCCGCGGCGACATCCCCGTGGACTGGGGCATGGGCGAACACATGGCCTTCGCCTCGCTGGTGGCCAGCGGCTACCCGGTGCGCCTGTCGGGCGAAGACTGCGGCCGCGGCACCTTCACGCACCGCCACTCCGTCATCCATGACCAGAACCGTGAAAAGTTCGATACCGGCACCTATGTGCCCCTGCAGAATGTGGCCGACAACCAGGCCCCGTTCGTCGTCATCGACTCCATCCTGTCCGAAGAGGCGGTGCTGGCGTTTGAATACGGCTACGCCTCCAACGACCCCAACACGCTGGTGATCTGGGAAGCCCAGTTCGGCGACTTCGCCAACGGCGCGCAGGTCGTGATCGACCAGTTCATCGCCTCCGGCGAAGTGAAGTGGGGCCGCGTCAACGGCATCACGCTGATGCTGCCGCACGGCTACGAAGGCCAGGGCCCCGAGCACAGCTCGGCACGCCTGGAGCGCTTCATGCAGCTGTCGGCCGACACCAACATGCAGGTGGTGCAACCCACCACGGCCAGCCAGATCTTCCACGTGCTGCGCCGCCAGATGGTACGCAACCTGCGCAAGCCGCTGGTCATCATGACGCCCAAGTCGCTGCTGCGCAACAAGGATGCGACCTCGCCGCTGTCCGAGTTCACCAAGGGCAGTTTCCAGACCATCATTCCCGAGACCAAGGAAGAGATCAACAAGAAGGCCGACAAGGTCAAACGCATCATCGCCTGCTCGGGCAAGGTCTACTACGACCTGGCCAAGAAGCGCGAAGAAAAGGGCGCCGACGACACCGTCATCCTGCGCGTCGAGCAGCTCTATCCCTTCCCGCACAAGGCCTTCGCCACCGAACTGAAACGCTATCCGAACGTCACCGACATCGTGTGGTGCCAGGACGAGCCGCAAAACCAGGGCGCCTGGTTCTTCGTGCAGCACTACATCCACGAAAACATGCTCGACGGCCAGAAGCTGGGCTATTCCGGCCGTGCCGCCTCGGCATCACCGGCCGTGGGTTATTCGCACCTGCACCAGGAGCAGCAAAAGGCGCTGGTGGACGGCGCCTTCGGCAAGCTCAAGGGCTTTGTGCTGACCAAGTAAGGCCGGCCTTTTCAAGACACAGAACACAAGAACGCACACGAAAGAAACAACATGGCTATCGTAGAAGTCAAAGTCCCCCAGCTGTCCGAGTCCGTGGCCGAGGCCACCATGCTGCAGTGGAAGAAAAAAGTCGGCGATGCCATCGCCATCGATGAAATCCTGATCGAGATCGAAACCGACAAGGTCGTGCTCGAAGTGCCCGCGCCGTCGGCCGGCGTGCTGGTCGAACTGGCGGTTGCCGACGGCGGCACCGTGGTGTCCGACCAGGTGATCGCCCGTATCGACACCGAAGCCAAGGCGGGCGCCGCGGCACCTGCGGCGGCCGCTGCCGCCGCACCGGCTGCTGCAGCCGCATCGGCGCCTGCTCCCGCGGCCGCAGCCGCACCTGCCCCCGCGGCAGGCGGCTCCATGGCCGGCGTGCCCATGCCTTCCGCCGCCAAGTTGATGGCCGACAACAACCTCGCCGCCGGCTCCGTGCCCGGCACCGGCAAGGACGGCCGCGTCACCAAGGGCGACGTGCTGGGTGCCACCGCCGGCGGCGCCAAGCCCGCTGCCGCAGCCGCCATCCCCACGGGTGCGCCCGTCGCAGCCTTGCCTCAGGTCGCCGCATCCGCCAAGCCCGCCGACCTCGGCGAGCGCCCTGAGCAGCGCGTGCCCATGAGCCGCCTGCGCGCGCGCATCGCCGAACGCCTGCTGCAATCGCAGGCCACCAACGCCATCCTGACCACCTTCAATGAAGTCAACATGGCGCCCGTCATGGAAATGCGCAAGCGCTTCCAGGAAAAGTTCGAGAAAGAACATGGCGTGAAGATCGGCTTCATGAGCTTCTTCGTCAAGGCTGCCGTGCATGCGCTGAAGAAGTACCCCGTGCTCAACGCTTCGGTCGACGGCAATGACATCGTCTACCACGGCTACTTCGACATCGGCATCGCCGTCGGTTCGCCGCGCGGCCTGGTGGTGCCCATCCTGCGCAACGCCGACCAGATGAGCTTTGCCGAGATCGAAAAGAAGATCGCCGAGTACGGTGCCAAAGCGCGCGACGGCAAGCTGGGCATTGAAGAAATGACCGGCGGCACCTTCTCGATCTCCAATGGCGGCGTGTTCGGCTCCATGCTGTCCACCCCCATCATCAACCCGCCGCAGTCGGCCATCCTGGGCGTGCACGCGACCAAGGACCGCGCCGTGGTCGAAAACGGCCAGATCGTGGTGCGCCCGATGAACTACCTCGCCATGAGCTACGACCACCGCATCGTGGACGGCCGCGAAGCCGTGCTGGGCCTGGTGGCGATGAAGGAAGCGCTGGAAGATCCTGCACGTCTGCTGTTCGATATCTAGGCATGTCCATGCATCCAGGTTCCTGGCACCGGACGGCGTTCACGCTGGTGGGGGCTTTGGCTCTTCCGTTGCTGGCGCATGCTGCGAACTACGAGTATGAGTCGGCAGCGGACCCGACCGGTGCCACCCTGAAGTTTTCATGTGAATCAGAGATTGGCATTTCAAGCCGCTGTCGGCTTGCTTTTGGAAAAGGGCCACAAGGTCAATCCACGCCGACGACTTTCACGTCCGCGCCAGACTACCTGATGGCGCTGATACGGGAGGCGGCCAGGAAAAGCCTTGAAAGTCCTTCACCAAAAGCCCCGCCGTTTTCCGACCAGGACCGGGCCGCTCTGGCTCAGGTGAACCTAACCGGGAAATCCTGTTTCTCAAGTGTCGAGATGAGCGACCTGCTGGTCGCCTGTTCTCCCCAGGACAGTTCCCGGGAGCAAGCTGTTCTTTTTATACGCGGTCTTTGTGATGGCTGCAGTTTTGATCCCATCCCAATCAAGAGAGTGAAAAAATAATGTCCAAGCAATTCGACGTGATCGTCATCGGCGGCGGCCCAGGCGGCTACATTGCCGCCATTCGCGCCGCCCAGCTGGGTTTTAACGTCGCCTGTGTCGACGAGTGGAAGAACGCCAAGGGCGGTCCCGCCCTGGGCGGCACCTGCACCAACGTGGGCTGCATTCCCTCCAAGGCGCTGCTGCAGTCGTCCGAGCATTACGAGCAGGCCGGCCACCACTTCGCCGACCATGGCATCGAGGTCAAGGGCCTGAGCCTGGACATGGCCAAGATGCTGGGCCGCAAGGACACCGTCGTCAAACAGAACAACGACGGCATCGTCTACCTGTTCAAGAAAAACAAGGTCACCTTCTTCCACGGCCGCGCCTCTTTCGCCGCTGCCAAAGACGGCCTCTATGACCTCAAGGTCGCGGGCGCGGCTGAAGAAACCATCTCCGGCAAACACATCATCGTGGCCACGGGCTCCAATGCCCGCGCGCTGCCGGGCACGCCGTTTGATGAGGAAAACATCCTGTCCAACGACGGTGCGCTGCGCATAGGCGACGTGCCCAGGAAGCTGGGCCTGATCGGCTCCGGCGTGATCGGCCTGGAAATGGGCTCGGTCTGGCGCCGCCTGGGCGCCGACGTGACGGTGCTCGAAGGCCTGCCGACCTTCCTGGGCGCGGTAGACCAGCAGATCGCCAAGGAAGCCCACAAGGCTTTCACCAAGCAAGGGCTCAAGATCGAACTCGGCGCCAAGGTCGGCGAAATCAAGTCCGGCAAGAAGGGCGTGTCGGTCGCTTATGTGGATGCCAAGGGCCAGGCGCAGACGCTGGAAGTCGACAAACTGATCGTCTCCATCGGCCGTGTCGCCAACACCATAGGCCTGGCACCCGAGGCCGTGGGCCTGAAGCTCGACGAGCGCGGCGCGGTGGTGGTCGATGAGGAATGCAAGACCAACCTGCCCAACGTCTGGGCGATCGGCGACGTGGTGCGCGGCCCCATGCTGGCGCACAAGGCCGAGGAAGAGGGCGTTGCCGTTGCCGAGCGCATCGCCGGCCAGCACGGCCACGTCAACTTCAACACCATTCCCTGGGTGATCTACACCAACCCCGAGATCGCATGGGTCGGCCAGACGGAAGAGCAGCTCAAGGCCGCGGGCCGCGCCTACAAGGCCGGCACCTTCCCCTTCATGGCCAACGGCCGTGCGCGGGCGCTGGGCGACACCACGGGCATGGTCAAGATGCTGGCCGATGCCGCCACGGATGAAATCCTGGGCGTGCACATCGTCGGGCCTTTCGCCAGCGAATTGATCGCCGAATGCGTGGTCGCCATGGAGTTCCGCGCCAGCAGCGAGGACATCGCCCGCATCTGCCACGCGCACCCGTCCCTCAGCGAGGCGACCAAGGAAGCCGCGCTGGCGGTGGACAAGCGCACGCTGAACTTCTGAGCCGAGCGCGGGTACTGAATCGGTGACTCAACCGGTACGCGCGGCGTACGACGCTGAACTGGCGGCGCGGGGTTATCAAAGCGACCCCGCGCAACTGCGCGCCGTCGAGGCGCTGGAGCGCTGCGCCTCCGAGTGGGCCGAGTTCAAGGAGCAGCGCTCCAACGCCTTCAAAAAGCTGATCAACCGGCCCGACATTCCCCGTGGCGTCTATATGCATGGGGGCGTCGGCCGCGGCAAAAGCTTTTTGATGGATTGCTTTTTCGGGGCCGTTCCTTTGCGGCGCAAGGTCAGGCTGCATTTCCACGAATTCATGCGCGAGGTGCACCGGGAGTTACAGGACCTGCAAGGCACGGCGAACCCGCTCGACGAACTCGGCAGGCGCATGGCCAAACGCTATCGGCTGATCTGTTTCGATGAGTTTCACGTGGCCGACATCACGGACGCCATGATTCTTCACAGGCTGCTCGCAGCCCTGTTCGAAAACGGCGTAGGCTTCGTCACGACCTCCAACTTTCATCCCGACGAGCTCTACCCCAACGGCATGCACCGCGACCGTGTGCTGCCGGCCATTGAGCTGCTCAAGGCGAACCTGGAGGTCATCAGCGTCGACAACGGCACGGACTACCGCAGGCGCACTCTGGAGCAGGCCAGGCTCTACCACACGCCGCTGGGACCCCAGGCGGACGCCGAAATGACGGAAACTTTCAATGCCCTGGCGGAGTCCCAGGATGAAAACCCGGTGCTGCAGATCGAGTCCAGGCAGATCCAGGCCAGGCGCAAGGCGGGGGGCGTGGTGTGGTTTGATTTCAAGACACTGTGCGGCGGGCCCCGTTCGCAAAACGATTACCTGGAGATCGCCACCCAGTTCCATACCGTGCTGTTGAGCGACGTGCCCTATATGCCGGTGCGCATGGCCTCCGAAGCCCGGCGTTTTACCTGGCTGGTGGACGTGCTGTATGACCGAAGGGTCAAGCTGATCATGTCGGCGGCGGTGCCTCCGGAGGCGTTGTACACCGAGGGGCCGCTGGTGCACGAGTTTCCCCGCACCGTCTCGCGGCTCAACGAAATGCAGTCAAAGGAATTCCTGGCGCTCGAACGCCGAAACGTGGACACGACCATCACATGAAACACTTCGCCCTCGCATGCCTTTTCGCCACCCTGGGCGTGCTTGCGAACGCGCAGCCCGCAACGCAGCCGGACGCGCCTGCGACGGCGCCCGGCACATTGGATGCCGAGCGCGCAAGGATCGGCAAGGAGCGCGCCCAGCTGGAGGCCGGTTTCCTGGCCGAAGATGTCGAGTGCTACAAAAGATTCGCCGTCAACAGCTGCCTCGGCAAGGTCAACGACAGGCGGCGTGAGGCGATGGCGGACCTGCGCAGGCAGGAACTACTGCTCAACGACGAAGAGCGCCGTATCCGGGGCGCGGAGCAAATCCGCAAGACAGAAGAAAAAGCATCACCCGAAAACCAGCAGGAAGCCGCTGACCGCCGGGCAAAAGCCGTGAGCGACTACCAGTCGCGCCTGGAGCGGGAAAAGCAGAAGGTCGAGGACCGCGCCGCCACCCAATCCACCGCGCAGAGCAACAGCGAGGCCAGCGCGGCCAGGATCAAGGGAAGCCAGGAAAAATCCCAGGCCAAAACCGAAAAACAGGCCACGGCGGCAGAAGAGGCCAAAAAACTCGCCGAGCGCCAGAAAGAGGCCCAGGAACGCAAGGCCCAGCACGAAGCCGATCGCCTGAAGCAGACCAAGCCGCCGGCCAAGTCCTTGCCTCTACCCCAGTAAGCGGGCTGGCGGCTCAGGAGCCAGCGGCTCGAGCTTGACGATCACCAGCGAGAGGTTGTCACCGCCGCCCCGCGCGCGAGAGCGGGCTTTCTGGATCAGGAACTCAGTGGCTTCGCGCGGCGACAGCATGGCCAGGGCGGAGCCCATTTCGCTGGCACTGAAGTAGTGCCACACGCCGTCGCTGCAAGCCAGCAGAACGTCCTCGGGACGCAGTTGCGGGATGAAATGGTGCGTGATGGGCGGCGATTCCTCGGTGCCCAGGCATCCCATCAGGATGTTGGACTGCGGATGGACGTTGGCTTCGTCCTCGGTGATCTCGCCTTTGTCGACCAGCGTCTGAACGTAAGAGTGGTCCACCGTCCTGTGCACCAGCTTGCTGCCCTGGTAGTGGTAGATGCGCGAATCGCCGGTATGCACCCAGTGGCAGTCGCCGCCCGGATTGATCACGAACGCCGCGAGCGTGCTGTGGGGTTCCTGTTCGGCCGAGATCGCCGTGAGCTTGATCACGATGTGCGCTTCTTCGACGATCTGCTTGAGCATGGCCGGCGCGTCATCCGTTTCGGGCGCATAGCGGTCGAAAAGCTGCTTGGCGGTCAGCATGACCTGGTCGGAGGCCTTGCGCCCGCCACTGCGTCCGCCCATGCCGTCGGCCACGATGCCCAGCATGCAGCCGGGAATTCGCGAGTGGCTGAACAGGTTGACCTGGTCCTGCTGATAGTCCCGATCGCCTTTGTGGATACCGGTGGACGCTGTGATTCGATAACCTTTGGACATTGTGTGGTCGTTCGGGCACGAGGCTCGATTTATGGTCGCAATCGACGTATTATCAAGCGAAGCAGCGCGTACGGATAAAAAACCTTGGACTTAAATTTACATTCCCCGGAACGGCAGCTGATCGAACTGAAAATGGAGCATGCGGACCTGAATGCCCTGGTAGACATTGCGGCGCACTCCTTGCCTATCGACGAACTGCTGCTCAGGCGGCTGAAAAAACGCCGCCTGCATTTGCGCGACCAGATTGCACAGCTTGAGCTGTCGCTCGACCCCCCAGAGCCCGCCTGATGACGCTTGCGCTTGAAGTGGAAGAGGCCTTCGCCCCTGGCGGTGTGCTGTCGCGTGCGGCTGAACATTTCATGCCGCGCAGCGGCCAGACCGAGATGGCCTTGGCCGTGGCTCGCGCCATCGAGGGCGCTTACCCCCTGGTCGTTGAAGCCAGCACCGGCGTCGGTAAAACCTTTTCCTACCTCGTTCCCGCCTTGCTGAGCGGCGAACGCGTGTTGCTGTCGACCGCGACCAAAGCCTTGCAAGACCAGCTTTTCGGCCGCGACCTGCCGCGCCTGGTCGAGGCGCTGGGCCTTCCGGTGAGCACGGCACTGCTCAAGGGACGGGCCAGCTACCTGTGCCTGCACCGCATGGAGATGGCGCGCCAGGAAGCCTATTTGCCCGACGGCGTCTCCGTGCGCGCGCTGGCCAGAATTGAGGAGTGGTCCAAGGCCACGCGCACCGGCGACCTGGCCGAACTTCCGGGGCTGGACGAGCGCTCTCCCATGATCCCGCTGGTGACCTCCACGCGGGAGAACTGCCTGGGCGCCCCATGCCCGCGTTTTCGGGCTTGCCACGTGAACCTGGCGCGCAGGGAGGCGATGGCGGCCGACGTGGTGGTGATCAACCATCACCTGTTTTTTGCCGACCTCGCGGTGCGCGAGTCGGGTGTGGCCGAACTGCTGCCTTCGGTGCGCATCGCCATCTTCGACGAAGCGCACCAGCTCAACGAGACAGGCGTGCAGTTTCTCGGAACCAACCTGACAACGGGCCAATTGCTGGATTTTGCAAGGGACATGCTGGCGGCGGGCCTGCAGCTGGCTCGCGGGCTGGTGGACTGGCAGGAGGTGGTGTCTGCGGTGGAGCACGCCGGGCGTGAACTGCGCCTGTGCGCCGGCAAGCAATACCCCGGCACCAAGCTGCGGTGGGTGGGCGAATCCCCCGAGGGCCTGGATGCGGCCGAGTGGAACGGCGCGCTGCAAGCGGTCCACGCGTCCTGCGAGCAGGCCTGCGCGGCCCTCGACACCGTCAGCGAAATCGCGCCCGACTTTGTGCGCCTGCTTGAGCGCGCCGCCGAACTGGCAGAACGCGCCCGGCGTTTCGTCCATGCCTGCGAACCGGGCTGCGTGCGCTGGGCCGACGTGGGCACACAGCTGCGGCTGGTCGAATCGCCGCTGGATATTTCAAAAGCCGTGAAAAGCAAGGTGCTGGGCGCGAGTGGCGGCGCCGAAAAAACCTGGATATTCACCTCCGCCACGCTGGGCGACGACGACAAGCTCAGCTGGTTCACCCAGCCTTGCGGGCTGGAGGAGGCCGAGATCCTGCGGGTGGGCAGTCCTTTTGATTACGAGCGCCAGGCGGCGCTGTATGTGCCGCCCGCCTTCCCCAAACCGGGAGACCCGTCACACACGGTGAAGGTGGCCGAATGTGCCGCCAGATGGTCGCGCCACCTGGGCGGCCGCACGATGGTGCTGACCACCACGCTGCGGGCCTTGCGCACCATCGGCGATACGCTCAGGGACGCCTTCCAGGACTCGTCCGACATGGAAGTGCTGGTGCAGAGCGCCATGCCCAAGCGCGTGCTGATAGAGCGCTTCCGCGAAGGCAACGCCAACGGCGGCAAGGGTTGCGTGCTGGTGGCGTCGGCGTCGTTCTGGGAGGGCATTGACGTGCCCGGCGATGCGCTTCAACTCGTCATCATCGACAAGCTGCCTTTTCCGCCGCCCAATGACCCGCTGGCCGAAGCCCGCTCCAAGCTGCTGGAGTCACAGGGGCGCAGTGCGTTCAACGATTATTTTCTGCCCGAGGCGGCCGTGGCTCTCAAGCAGGGCGCAGGGCGCCTGATACGCCGGGAAACCGACGAGGGCGTGCTGGTGGTATGCGACAGCCGCCTGGCGTCCATGGGTTACGGAAAGCGCCTGCTGAGGGCTTTGCCGCCCATGCGGCGCCTGGCGTCCGAGCAGGAGCTGACGGACAGGCTGGACGCCCTTACCAGAACTTGTACCAGGGACTGTCTGCAGACTTGAAGCCGTTGCTCAGGAAGTGGCTCTGCGGGTAGTTCTTTTCCATGATGCGGCGGGTGTCGTCGCGCAACTCCGCCATACCCAGGGCGTCATAGGATTTGTAGAGGATGTAGACGGCCTCTTCCAGCGCCGGCACGTCGCGGTAGTCGGCGATGGCGCTTTGCGCGCGGTTGATCGCGGCAACATAGGCCCCGCGAGAATAGTAGTAGCGCGCCACGTGCACTTCGGACTGCGCCAGCGAGTTCACGATGTAGCCCATGCGCAGGCGCGCATCCGGCGTGTATTTCGATTCGGGGAAGCGGGTTACGAGTTCCCGGAAGGACTCAAACGATTCCTTGGCGGCCTTCTGGTCCCGTTCGGCCAGGTCCTGGCGCGAGATAAAGCTGAAAATGCCCAGGTTGTCGTTGAAGTTGACCAGGCCCTTGAGGTAGAGCGCATAGTCGATGGCCGGGCTGGCCGGGTGCAGCTTCATGAAGCGGTCCAGTGTCGCGATGGCCTGTGCCTGCTCGCCGCTCTTGTACTGGGTATAGGCTTTTTCGATCTGGGCCTGCTGCGCCAGCGGGGTGCCCGCTGCGCGGCCTTCAAGCTTTTCATACAGAGGAATGGCTTTGTCGTAGGCCCCTGAATTCGCTTCGTCTTTGGCCTCCGCGTAGATTTTGTTGGGGCTCCATGTGGCCGTTTTGTCGGGCGCCGGTGTGCTGGAGCAACCGGCGATCACGAACGACAGGGCGCAAACGGCTGCAAAAAGCGGCATTGCATTGGGAACAACCGATAATTTGGTGGAAAACATTGCAATCGACCTTCTTGATGACTGATTCAGAACAAAGCAAATTGATTATATCGGCCGCTGCTGCGCCCGAAAGCGTCCCGGACGAAGCCCAGGAGGAGGGGGACACGACCGCCGAGATGGAATTGCGCCAGGTGACGGTGCCCGCGAGCAGTCACGGCAGCCGCCTGGATCGCGCTTTGGCCGCCATTGTGCCCGAGTTCTCGCGCACTTATCTCCAGCAATTGATTGAGGCCGGCGTGGTGAAGCTGGGCGGTGCCGTGGTGACCAAAACCTCCGCCAAGGTCAAGGCGGGTGATGAGCTCTTCATTGAGTTGCGGCCGACGCCGCAAAGCCAGGCCTTCAAGCCCGAGGCCATGGCGCTGGACATCGTCTTTGAAGACGCCTATTTGATGGTGATCAACAAACCCGCGGGGCTGGTGGTGCACCCGGCCCCCGGCAACTGGAGCGGAACCTTGCTCAATGGACTGCTGGCACACGACCCGCAAGCCGTGTTCCTGCCGCGCGCCGGCATTGTCCACCGCCTGGACAAGGACACCAGCGGGTTAATGGTGGTCGCCCGCCAGCGGACGGTGATGGACCAACTGGTCGGCCTGATCGCGGCCCGCGACGTGAGCCGTGAATATGTGGCCCTGGCCCACGGCGCCTGGCTGGGCGCAAAGACGCGCCAGGTCGACGCCCCCATAGGCCGCGACCCGCGCAACCGGCTGCGCATGGCGGTGGTCGACCTGGAGAAGAATGCCGGCAAGACGGCTTCCACCGTGGTGTCGCTGCTGCAAAACAGCCTCAAACACTGCCTGGTGAAGTGCAAGCTGCACACCGGCCGCACCCACCAGATCCGGGTGCACATGGCCTTTCTCGGCCATCCGCTGGTGTCCGACGAAGTCTATGGGGGGGCGCCCGCCGCAGGGCTTGGCCGCCAGGCCCTTCACGCATGCCGACTGGCGTTCAAACACCCGGTGACCGGCAAGGCCATGGAGTTCAGGTCAGAGCCTCCCGCCGACCTGCAGGCCGCCATCGCGGGTTTGGGCCTGATATACAATCAAATCCAGTAGTTTTCAGCTACCTGCACCATGGCTCCTGACGGGAGATTGCGCATGGATGCATGCGCGAACAAGCGCCGAACCCACGTTTTCCCGGCCTTTTTTTCCGCCCTTTTTCGGAACGACCACAATCATGAATACGACGGATGCCAAGCGCGTCCTCGAAACAGCACTTATTTGCGCGCAGCAACCATTGCCATTGCGTGAAATGGGTGTCCTGTTCAACGGGGTGCTGACTGCCGACAGCCTCAGGCTGGTACTTGAAGAATTGCAGAACGACTGGTCGGGCCGCGGCGTGGAACTTGTGCACGTTGCGACCGGCTGGCGTTTTCAAAGCCGGCCCCAGATGCGCGAATACCTGGACAGGCTGCATCCCGAAAAACCCCCGCGCTACAGCCGTGCGACGCTGGAGACGCTGGCCATCATCGCCTACCGCCAGCCCGTGACGCGCGGCGACATGGAAGACATCCGCGGCGTGACGATCAACAGCATGATCCTCAAACAGCTGGAAGACCGCGGCTGGGTGGAAGTCATTGGCCACCGGGAAACCGTGGGCCGGCCCGCGCTGTTCGCGACCACCCGCCAGTTCCTGGACGACCTGGGTGTCGAGTCGCTGGACCAGCTCCCCGTCATGGACAGCAACACCTCAACGCCGGTTGCCATGCTGGAACAAATCGAATTCGGCATGGCCGGACTTGCGGACAGCGCGGCGGGGCTGGACGGCCTGGAGTTCGCGCTGGAAAACGCGGCCCCGGCGCAAAGTCCGGGCCGGACCGGCGAAACGAACGAAGCGGCCGATTTATCTGATACGTCCGATCTGCCCGATACGTCCGATACGGCGGAAACGCCCGAAGCGATGGGCGACGCCGCCGAAGGCCCGCAGCCGCTGCCCGCTGCCGGCGACAGCGATCCCGAGCCTTCGGGGGAGAACGACGGCGATTTACCCGCACGAATGTAAAAAATGACCCAACAAGACCCTCCTGCTCCCGAATCCGCGGACATGCCCGAAGACCAGACGAAAGTGGCGTCCCCAGAACTGCCCGAGCAGGATGCGCCTGAGGCGATAGGCACCGCGGAAGCAGGGGTGGTGACATCGCCGCGGCAGCCCAAGGGGCGCAATGCCGCGCCGGCCGTGGGCGCGATCCGTTTTGAAGACGTCGTGACCGGCCAGTTTGACGCCGACGAAGAAGACGTCGCCCTCGCGCCGCCCAAGCGCGTGCTGTCGCCCCAGCCCGAAACCCCCAAACTGCACAAGGTGCTGGCCCAGGCCGGCCTTGGCTCCCGCCTGGAGATGGAGCAGCTGATCCTGGAAGGGCGCATTTCGGTCAATGGTGAACCCGCCCACATCGGCCAGCGCATCCAGTTCGGCGACACGGTCAAGGTCAACGGCAAGCCGATACGCGTGCGCATAGACCCGCCTCCGCCGCGCGTGATTGCGTACCACAAACCCACCGGCGAAGTCGTCACGCACGACGACCCGCAGAACCGCCCGACGGTATTCCGGCGCCTGCCCAAGTTGTTCCAGGGCAAGTGGCAGTCGGTGGGGCGCCTTGACCTGAACACCGAGGGGCTGTTGCTGCTGACCAGTTCCGGGGAACTGGCCAACAAGCTGATGCATCCGCGTTTCGGCCTTGAGCGCGAATACGCGGTGCGCGTGCTCGGCGCCCTGAACAACGAAGAGAAAAAACGCCTCCTCGAAGGCGTGCAGCTGGACGACGGCGTCGCCCAGTTCGGCTCCATCGAAGCCGGCGGCGGCGAAGGCGCCAATTGCTGGTACCGCGTCACCATTTCAGAAGGCCGCAACCGCGAAGTCCGGCGCATGTTCGAAGCTGTAGGCCATGCCGTCAGCCGCCTTATCCGCATCCGCTACGGGGCCATGGTGCTGCCGCGCGGCCTCAAGCGCGGCGCGTTTGTCGAACTCGACGAGCGCGATATCTGGGCCCTGACCAGTGCCGTGACGCGTTCCGAATCCCGCGCGGATCCCCGTGCGGCCGTTGCAGGCCCCCAGACGGGCACGCCGGGCGGCGAGGGCGGTGAACCCCGGCAAGCGCGCGGCCCGCGCAGGAATGAACGCCCGCGCGGCGGACGCGACCGGTTCGCGCCCCCGGCGGACATGGCGCCGGCCGATGCCGCGCAGCAAGACGGTGACGACCAGGACCCTGATGACTCGCAGCCACCGCTTCCCCGGAACGATTCCGCGCCGCGGGGCAATCGCCGGCGCGGTGGCAAAGGGCGCGGGCCGGGTGGCAACACCGGTCCGGGTCCCCGGACCGGACCGCCCCCGGGCAATGGCGGCATGCAGGGGCAAAAAAGGCGTGATGACCGCGGAGACCGCGGAGACCGCGGTGATCGCGGCGACAAACTTCCCGGCGGCGCCCAACCCGACCCCATGAAAACCTCGTTCGGCTATATCGGCGCGGACACCTTTACGCGGCAGCGACAGGGCCAAGGCCAGGGGCAGCAGCGCCGCGGCGGCACGGGCATGGGCGGCGGCAACAATGCCGGCGGCCAGCGCCGCAGCGGCGGTGGGGGCAGTGGCGGAAACCGCGGGGGCGGCAATCGCGGCGGTGGAAACCGTGGTGGAAACCGCTGAGCGCCGCAGAAGCACTTTGAATCACAGGGTTGATCTGCGGCACAAAGCCCGCAGGTTAAAATCATGGGCTTTATTCAATTTTTGAATAATTTAAAAATCCAAAAAATCTCCTTAAGGAACTCTCATGGCAATCGAACGCACTCTCTCCATCATCAAACCCGACGCAGTGGCAAAAAACGTGATCGGCCAGATCTACGCGCGTTTTGAAGCTGCCGGCCTGAAGGTTGTGGCTGCCCGCATGGCTCACCTGTCGCAAGGCGAAGCCGAGGCTTTCTACGCGGTGCACAAAGAGCGTCCCTTCTTCAAGGACCTGGTTTCCTTCATGATTTCCGGCCCGGTGATGATCCAGGCGCTGGAAGGCGAAGGCGCCATCCTGAAGAACCGCGACCTGATGGGCGCCACCGATCCGAAGAAGGCGGCCGCCGGCACCATTCGCGCCGACTTTGCCGACAGCATCGACGCCAACGCCGTGCACGGCTCGGACGCCGCTGAAACCGCCAAGGTGGAAATTGCCTTCTTTTTCCCTGGCATGAACGTCTACTCGCGTTAAACCATGTTCCTCCCCATGCTTTGCTACCCCTTTTCAGGGCCGTCGCTTGCTTGGGGCGGTTCAGCCGGCTGCGTGCTGCGATGACGGCCAACCTTCTTGATTACGATCTGGACGGTTTGGCCGCCTTCTGCGAGCAGCTGGGTGAAAAGCGTTTTCGCGCCACGCAGCTCTTTCGCTGGATTCACCAGAAGGGAGCGACGGATTTCACGCAAATGACGGACCTGGCGAAGTCCCTGCGCGAAAAGCTCACCGGCTCGGCCCACATCGAGGGCCCCAAAGTGGTTTCGCGCCACGATTCCGCCGACGGCACCATCAAATGGCTGTTCGACGTCGGCGCCGGCGACGTCATCGAAACCGTTTTCATTCCCGAAACCGACCGCGGAACGCTGTGCATTTCCTCGCAGGCCGGTTGCGCCGTGGGCTGCCGGTTCTGCTCGACGGGCCATCAGGGCTTCAGCCGCAACCTGACCACCGGGGAAATCATTTCCCAGCTGTGGTTCGCCGAACACTTCCTGCGCCGGCACCTGGGCCGTGAAGAGCGGGTGATCTCCAACGTGGTGATGATGGGCATGGGCGAGCCCTTGCAGAATTACGGACAACTGCTTCCGGCGCTCAAGGTCATGCTCGATGACCACGGATACGGCCTGTCGCGCCGGCGGGTTACCGTGTCCACCTCGGGTGTGGTGCCCATGATCGACCGGCTTGCCAGGGATTGCCCTGTGGCGCTGGCCGTCTCGCTGCATGCGCCCGAAGACACGCTGCGCGACAACCTTGTGCCGTTGAACAAAAAATACCCCATTGCGGAATTGCTGGAAGCCTGCACCCGTTACCAGTCGTCCGCGCCCCGGGACTTCATCACTTTCGAATATTGCATGCTCGATGGCGTGAACGACCAGCCCGAGCACGCGCGCCAGCTGGTGTCGCTGGTCAGGGAGCACGGCGCGCGGGGCCTGTCCTGCAAGTTCAACCTGATTCCGTTCAATCCCTTCCCGGCCTCCGGCCTCAAACGTTCCGACATGCCGCAAGTCTCCGCGTTCGCGAAAATCCTGATGGACGCGGGCATTGTGACCACCGTGCGAAAAACCCGCGGCGATGACATCGATGCGGCTTGCGGGCAACTCGCCGGCGATGTACAGGACCGAACAGGCGTGGACCAGCGCATGGCAGCGCAACGGCAAGGTATGCTCGGGGGAATCAAGGTCGTTGTGGCCAAGGGGATGGGCGTATGAGATTTTTCTCCAATGTAATCTGGGTGCCGGCTTGCTGGCTGGTCTTGCTGCTGGCAGGGTGTGCCCAGCAGGGCGCGCCCGGCGCTTCCGGAACTTCCTCGGCTTCCGGCGGCCGCAATGACATCGTCACGGAATCGGATGAACCCGACGGGCGCCGGCGCGCGCGGTTGCGGCTTGAGTTGGCTTCGGGTTACTTCGAGCAGGGCCAGACCAATGTCGCGCTCGATGAAATCAAGCAGTCGCTGCTGGCCGATCCCACCTTCGGGGATGCCTACAACCTGCGCGGCCTGGTGTACATGCGCCTGAACGACATTCCGATGGCCGAGGACAGTTTTCGCCGTGCGCTCGCGCTGAATGCGCGCGATGCGGATGTTGCGCACAACTATGGGTGGCTGATGTGCCAGCAGGGGCGCTACAACGACGCGATGCGCTTTTTCGGCCAGGCGATGGCCAACCCCACCTACGCCGGCAGGGCCAAAACGCTGATGACGCAAGGCGTCTGCCAGGTTCGCGCAGGACAGCGGGCCGAAGCCGAGCAAAGCCTCATGCAGTCCTATGAACTGGACGCGGGCAATCCGGTCACCGGCTACAACCTGGCCAATCTTCTGTATCAGCGCGGTGAATTGACGCGCGCCCAGTTCTATATTCGCCGCATCAACAACAGCGATCTGGCCAACGCCGAAAGCCTGTGGCTGGGCGTCAAGACCGAACAGAAATTGAACAACCGGGAAGCAATGGTGCAACTCGGCGATCAGCTGAGAAAACGTTTTGCGCAGTCCCGTGAAGCGGCTGCCTATGAGAAGGGCTCCTTCAATGAGTGACCTTGACGCGGTGCCGGGCGCACAGTTGGACGGCGAAGCGGCAGGCGCCGGCTTTGGCAACAGCGGCATGCCGGCTCCCGAGCCGACGGCCGGAACATTGCTTCGCCAGGCCAGGGAGGCCGCAGGAATGCACATCGCCGCCCTTGCGGTGTCGCTCAAGGTTCCCGTGAAAAAACTCGAAGCGCTTGAGCAGGACCGCTTTGACCTGTTGCCCGACGCCGTTTTCGTGCGGGCGCTGGCCTCCAGCGTATGCCGCACGCTGAAGCTGGATGCGGCCCCCGTGCTGGGCCTTTTGCCCCAGACCACCGCGCCCAAGCTCACTTACCAGGGTTCGGGCATCAACGCGCCTTTCCGCACGCCGGGCGAGGGCCCCAGTCCTTCGGTCTGGACCCAGGTTTCCAAACAGGCCGTTCTGGCGGGACTGGTTTTGCTGCTGGGCGCCCTGGTCCTGATTTTCATGCCTGCCATGAAGCAGGACGGCAGCAACGGCAAAAACGACGCCGACACCATGCCGCCCTCCGAAGCGGTCAAGCCCTTGCCAGCTGCCGTCGCGATGGCCGGATCCGGGCTTGCCGACGACGCCAGGCCGGCCGTGCCTGTGGCGCAGGCGCATGAGCCGTTTGCCGCCGCCAGCTCCTCAACGAGCGGCCCGTCGTCCACTCCTCCAGCCGCTATGGCTGCCGTTCCTTTGTCCATGTCGGCACTTTCACCGGCAACGGGCAGCCCAACGCCGGCTCCCGCCGGCGTTGCCGTGCCAGCCGCCGCTCCCGCCACGCCTGTTACGCCCGCAGCTCCCGCCCTCGCAGCCTCGCAGGCGACGCCTGCAGGCATCGTGACCTTCCGCACCAAGGGTGACTCCTGGGTGGAAGTGATAGACGCGAAAGGAACGGTCGTGCTGCGCCGCCTGTTGACGGCCGGTGAGGTCGCCGGCGCGTCCGGCGCGCTGCCGCTGGCCGCCGTGGTGGGCAAGGCGGACGTCACGCAGGTGCAGGTGCGCGGCCAGGCGTTTGACCTGAACGCGGTCGCCAGGGACAACGTTGCCCGGTTCGAGGTGAAATAGTGCTCCAGGCTTGCCTTCCCATAGAGTCCGCTTTTCCGAAGGCGCGGCGCTCCCTGCAGTCGCAGGTGGCCTGGGGTTCGCGCATCGTGACCGTGGGTGGCGACGCGCCGGTGCGCGTCCAGTCCATGACCAACACCGACACGGTGGACGCGATAGGCACCGCCATCCAGGTCAAGGAACTGGCCCTGGCGGGCTCCGAGATGGTCCGCATCACCGTCAACACACCGGAGGCGGCCCAGGCCGTGCCCTATGTGCGCGAGCAACTGGACCGCATGGGCATAGACGTGCCCCTGATCGGCGACTTCCACTACAACGGCCACCGCCTGCTCACCGACTATCCGGCCTGTGCCGAGGCCTTGTCCAAATACCGCATCAACCCCGGCAATGTCGGCAAGGGCGACAAGCGCGACCGCCAGTTCGGCCAGATGATCGAAGTCGCCATGCGCTGGAACAAGCCCGTGCGCATCGGCGTGAACTGGGGCAGCCTGGACCAGGAATTGCTGGCCAGCCTGATGGACGAAAACAGCCGCCGCGAAACCCCCTGGGATGCCCGGCAGGTGATGTACGAGGCCTTGATCACCTCCGCGGTGGACTCCGCCCAGCGCGCCGAAGAAATGGGCATGGCCCGCAACCAGATCATCCTGTCCTGCAAGGTCAGTGGCGTGCAGGATTTGATCTCGGTGTACCGCGAGCTGGCCAAGCGCACCGACCACGCGCTGCACCTGGGCCTGACCGAGGCCGGCATGGCCACCAAGGGCACGGTGGCCTCCGCCACCGCGCTGTCGATTTTGCTGCAGGAAGGCGTGGGCGACACCATTCGCGTCTCCCTGACCCCTCAGCCCGGCGAGGCCCGTACCCAGGAAGTGGTGATTGCCTCCGAGATACTCCAGGCCCTGGGCCTGCGGACTTTTGTGCCCAGCGTCACGGCCTGCCCGGGATGCGGCCGCACCACCAGCACCACCTTCCAGGAACTGGCCAAGCAGATCGATGATTTCCTGCGGGCCCAGATGCCCGTCTGGCGCGAGCAGTATCCCGGCGTCGAAGGCCTCAAGGTTGCCGTGATGGGCTGCATCGTCAACGGCCCGGGCGAGAGCAAGCATGCCGACATCGGCATCAGCCTGCCCGGTTCCGGCGAAGCACCGGCCGCGCCGGTGTTCATTGACGGCGAAAAACGGCTGACCCTGCGCGGCGACAACATCGCGCACGAGTTCCAGGCCATCGTTGAAAACTACATAGAAAAACGTTTTGGCACGCACGCCGTCGCCGAAACCGCTTAATACCCATGGTTGAAAAAACAGCTGCCGCTGCGGCGGAGAAGCCCGCTTTGGCGAAGACCGAAAAACTCGTTGCTGTCAAAGGCATGAACGACATCCTGCCGCCCGAATCGGCGCGCTGGGAGTGGTTCGAAGCGAAGGTGCGCGCGCTCATGGCGCGTTATGCCTACGCCAATGTGCGCACACCCATCGTCGAGCCGACGGCGCTCTTCGTGCGCGGCCTCGGCGAAGTCACCGACATCGTCGAAAAAGAGATGTACTCCTTCGTCGATTCGATGAACGGCGACAAGCTCACGCTGCGCCCCGAGGCCACCGCCGGCATTGTGCGCGCGATGGTCGAGCACAACGCGCTGTACAACGGGCCCATGCGGGTCTGGTCGGCGGTGACGCTGTTCCGCCACGAGCGGCCGCAAAAGGGCCGTTACCGCCAGTTCCACCAGGTCGACGTCGAAGCCCTGGGCTTTGCCGGCCCCGACGTGGATGCCGAGCAGATCCTGATGTGCCGGGCGCTGCTGCGCGACCTGGGCATCCCGATGGAGCACGTGCGGCTTGAATTGAACAGCCTGGGCCAGCCGGCCGAGCGCATGGCGCATCGTGCCGCGCTGGTCGCGCACTTCGAGGCGCACGCCGACGTGCTGGACGAAGACGCCAAGCGCCGGCTGCACAGCAACCCGCTGCGCATCCTCGACACAAAAAATCCCGCCATGCAGGCGATGGTTGAAGCGGCGCCCAAGCTGATGGACTTCCTCGGGGAAGCTTCGCTCGCCCACCTGAACGCGGTGCGCGCGGTGCTTGACGCCGCCGGCGTGGCCTACCGCATCAACCCGCGCCTGGTGCGCGGCATGGACTATTACAACCTCACCGTGTTCGAGTGGATCACCGACAAGCTCGGCTCGCAGGGCACGGTCTGCGGCGGCGGACGCTACGACGGCCTGTTCGAGCAGCTCGGCGGCAAGCCCACGCCGGCGGTCGGCTGGGGCATGGGCGTGGAGCGCATGCTGTTGTTGCTTGAGGCGGTCGGTGTGCTGCCGCCCGAGGTCGCCCCCGACGCCTACGCCATCCTGCCCTCGGCGGACGCGGTGCCCGCCGCGATGGCGGCCTGCGAGGCGTTGCGCGCTGCCGGCATCAAGGTGCAGATGCACGCCGGCACGGGGGAGGGCATGGGCAGCATGAAGTCCCAGTTCAAGAAGGCCGACGGCAGCGGCGCGCGCTATGCGCTGATTTTCGGCGCGGACGAACTCGCCCAGGGCTGCGTCGCCGTCAAGCACCTGCGCGGCGAAAAAGACCAGGCCCTGCAGGCCCAGGCCCTCCAGCCGCTGGCTGATGCCGCGGCCTGGGCCCAGACCCTGCGCGGCTGAGCCGCCGGGCCGGCACCCGGCGGGGCGCCTGTCACTGGCCTCTACAATCACCCCAACTCAATCCGCGCCGTCACCGGGCAGAACAAGAAGACTTTTATGGCAAAACACCTCGATTTGGAACAGCAGGAACAGCTTGACGAGCTCAAGCACTTCTGGAAACAGTACGGTGACTTCATCACCTGGGGGTTGATCATCGTCCTCGGCGCCTTCGCAGCCTGGAACGGCTACCACTACTGGCAGCGCAGCCAGGCAGCCCAGGCTTCGGTCATGTACGACGAGGTCGAGCGTTCCGTGCAGTCGGGTGACGTCGCCAAAATCGACCGTTCGCTGGCGGACATGAAAGAGCGTTTCGGCGGCACCACCTACGCCCAGCAGGCCGGCTTGCTGGCCGCCCGCGCTTATTACGACAAGGGCAACATCGACGCGTCGCGCGCCGCGCTGACCTGGGTCGCCGAGAAATCCTCCGACGAAAGCTACCAGGCCATCGCGCGCCTTCGCCTGGCCGGGCTGCTTCTCGAAAAGAAAGCCTATGACGAAGCGCTCCAGCAGGCTTCAGGCACTTTCCCCAAGGCGTTCACGGCGCTCGCCGCCGACCGCCGCGGCGATATCTTTGTCGCGCAGGGTAAAAAGGCCGAAGCCAGGGCGGAATATGAAAAAGCCTACAAGGAGCTTGACGAGCGCGCCGAGTACCGCCGCCTCGTCGAGGTCAAGCTCAATGCGCTGGGCGTAGACCCGGCCGCGCAAGCCAAACCATCCGCAACCGCAGCATCGAATCCCGAGGTGAAGAAATGATCCCATCGTCTTTCCGGCCTCTGGCCCAGGCAACCCGCGTTCCGGCCGCTCTTGTTCTGCTGGCGGTTCTGGGCGGGTGTTCCTTTTTCGGCGGTGGCCCTGCCAAACCCCAGCCGGCTGAACTCCAGCCCGTGACGGCGCTGGTGTCCGCCCGCCAGATATGGACCACGCGCGTCGGGCAGGTGAACTTCCCGCTCGAAACCGGCGTTGCCGGCAACAGTGTGGCGGTCGCCAGCGGCGACGGCACCGTGGCCCTGCTGGATGCCCAGACCGGGCGCGACGTCTGGCGCCTTGCGCTCAACACACCCCTGGCCGCAGGCGCCGGCAACGACGGCAAGGTCGTTGCCGTGGTGACCAAGGCCAATGAAGTCGTCGCCCTGCAGGACGGCCGCGAACTGTGGCGCCAGAAGCTGGGCGCCCAGGCCTTCACCGCGCCTTTCGTGGCCGGCTCGCGGGTGTTCGTGCTGGCGGCCGACCGTTCGGTCAATGCCTTTGACGGGCAGACCGGGCGCAAACTGTGGGCCCAACAGCGCCCCAACGAGCCCCTGATCCTTCGCCAGTCCGGCGTGATGCTGGCCGTCGGCGACACGCTGGTGGTGGGCCTGGCCGGCCGCCTGGCGGGCCTGAACCCCGCGAACGGCAGCATCCGCTGGGAGTCCCCCATTGCCACGCCTCGCGGCATCAATGACGTGGAGCGCCTGGTCGACCTGGTCGGCCGCGTCAGCCGCCAGGGTGATGTCGTCTGCGCGCGGGCCTTCCAGGCCAGCGTCGGCTGCGTCAACGCCGCGCGCGGCAACCTGCTATGGACCAAGCCCGCCAACGGCTTGCAGGGCGTGGACGGCGACGAGCGCTTTGTGTTCGGCACCGAGGCCGACGGCAACGTGATCGCCTGGCGCCGCGCCGACGGCGAGCGCGCATGGACCACGGACCGCCTGCGCTACCGCAGCCTGACCGCACCGGTGGTGGTGGGACGCTCCATCGCCATCGGCGATTTCTCGGGCTACGTCCACCTGCTGTCGCGGGAAGACGGCTCCCTGCTCAACCGCCTGCCCACCGACGGGTCGGCCATTGCCGCCACGCCGGTGCTGGTCGGCAATACGCTGATCGCCGTGACCCACAACGGCGGCGTTTACGGCTTCCAGCCCCAATAAAAGGGCCACAAGCCCTGCCAGAAACTGATTGATGAAACCAGTCATTGCGCTAGTCGGCCGCCCCAACGTGGGCAAGTCGACGCTCTTCAACCGGCTGACCAAGACGCGGGATGCGATCGTGGCCGATTTTGCCGGCCTGACGCGGGATCGTCATTACGGTAACGGAAAGCTGGGCCCCCACGAGTACATCGTGATCGACACCGGCGGCTTTGAGCCCGATGCCGCGTCCGGCATCTACAAGGAAATGGCCAAGCAGACCCGTCAGGCGGTCGCGGAAGCCGACGTGGTGATTTTTGTGGTGGATGCCCGCGCCGGCGTCAACGCGCAGGACCACGACATCGCCAAATACCTGCGCAAGCTGGGCAAGCCCACGGTGCTGACGGCCAACAAGGCCGAAGGCATGACCGAAGGCGTGCAACTGTCCGAGTTCTTTGAGCTGGGCCTGGGCGAGATGCTCGCGGTGTCCGCCTCGCACGGGCAGGGCATGCGCACCCTGGTCGACACGGCGCTGGCGCCGCTCAACCTGCCCGACCCCGAAGAAGAGCCTGAACCGCAGGATCCTTCCGTCATACGCCTGGCCGTGGCAGGGCGCCCCAATGTGGGGAAATCCACGCTGATCAACACCTGGCTGGGCGAAGAACGCCTGGTGGCCTTCGACCTGCCGGGCACCACCCGGGACACCATTTCGGTGCCATTCGAGCGGGCCGGGCAGAAGTTTGAGCTCATAGACACGGCCGGGCTGCGCCGCAAGGGCAAGGTTTTCGAGGCGATCGAGAAGTTTTCCGTCGTCAAGACCCTGCAGGCCATCGAGAACGCCAACGTGGTGCTGCTGCTGCTTGACGCGACCCAGGGCGTGACCGACCAGGACGCCCACATCGCCGGCTACATCCTGGAAAGCGGCCGCTCGGTGGTCGTGGCGATCAACAAGTCGGATGCGGTGGATTCCTACCAGCGCGAGCTGCTGGAGCGCTCCATCGAGACCCGGCTGGGCTTCCTCAAGTTCGCCGCCATCCATTCGATCTCGGCCATCAAACGCCAGGGCCTGGGCCCGGTATGGAAGTCCATCGTGCAGGCCCATGCCTCGGCCAACCGCAAGATGTCCACCCCGGTGCTGACCCGGTTGCTGCTCGAGGCGGTGCAGTTCCAGCAGCCGCAGCGTTCGGGCGTGTTCCGCCCCAAGCTGCGCTATGCGCACCAGGGGGGCATGAACCCGCCCATCATCATCATCCACGGCAATTCGCTCGAGCACGTCACCGACTCGTACAAGCGTTACCTCGAAGGGCGCTTCCGCAAGGAGTTCGACCTGGTCGGCACGCCGCTGCGCATCCAGATGAAAAGCTCGCACAACCCCTTTAAAGACAAGGAATCGGCCTAGGACTACATGACCCGGCCCACGCCGTGTGGTAAGGTCAAGTTCTATTAACTTTTGAACACGGAAAATATCGTGAGCAATAACAAAGGCCAGCTCTTGCAGGATCCATTTCTCAACACCTTGCGTCGCGAGCATGTTCCTGTTTCCATCTATCTCGTCAACGGGATCAAATTGCAGGGCCAGATCGAATCTTTCGATCAGTATGTGGTTCTGCTCCGCAACACTGTGACCCAAATGGTCTACAAGCATGCGATTTCCACCATCGTTCCAGGCCGCGCGGTAAATTTCGCGACCAGCGAGTCTGAAGAAAGCCCCGCCAGCTGAGTTCGTTCGATGCTCCGGTGAACCCGAAACCCCTCGTACTTCTTGTCGGGGTGGATCTCGGGCTCCCGAACTTTGATGCTGATCTGCAGGAACTGGGTTTGCTCGCGCAAACAGCGGGCCTGCAGCCGGTTGCGCGCGTCACGTGCAGGCGCAAGGCGCCCGACGCGGCGCTCTTCATCGGCAGCGGCAAGGCCGACGAAATCAAGTTGATGGCGCTGGACACCGGCGCCACCGAAATACTTTTCGACCAATCCCTGAGCCCGGCGCAGCAGCGCAACCTCGAGCGCCACCTCGACATGCCGGTCAACGACCGGACCTTGTTGATACTCGAGATCTTCGCCCAGCGCGCGCGCAGCCACGAGGGCAAGCTCCAGGTCGAACTGGCCCGGCTGCAATACATGTCCACGCGCCTCGTGCGCCGCTGGTCCCACCTGGAGCGGCAGACCGGCGGCGCCGGCGTGCGCGGCGGCCCGGGTGAGAAGCAGATCGAGCTCGACAAGCGCATGATCGGGGACGCCATCAAACGCACCAAGGAGCGCCTGACCAAAGTGAAGAAGCAGCGGCAAACCCAGCGCAAGCAGCGCGAGCGCCGCAACTCCTTCACGATTTCCCTCGTGGGTTACACCAACGCGGGAAAGTCCACGCTCTTCAACGCGCTGGTCAAGGCACGCGCCTATGCGGCCGACCAGCTGTTCGCCACGCTGGACACCACCACGCGCCAGCTCTACCTGGGCGACTCCGCCCGCTCGGTCTCGCTGTCGGACACCGTGGGCTTTATCCGCGACCTGCCGCACGGCCTGATCGATGCCTTCGCCGCGACCCTGCAGGAAGCGGCCGATGCCGACCTGCTGCTGCACGTGGTCGACGGCGCCAACCCCGACTACCTTGAGCAGATCGAGCAGGTCCAGCGCGTGCTGTCGGAGATAGGCGCGGCCGACGTGCCGCAAATACTCGTGTTCAACAAGCTGGACGCTATTGAAAAGGACAGCTTGCCCCTGCACCTGCAGGACATGTTCGAACTCAGGGACGCGTTTGAGGGCTCCAGCCGCAGCGTTGAACGGGTGTTCGTGAGCGCCCGTACAGGCGAGGGCCTGCCGCTTCTGCGGGCCTTGCTGGCCGGCTATGCGACCAGTCCGCCCGCCGAGGAATTCCCCCTAACTGCTGAGGACCTTGCCTGATATGGCGATTTCATTAGGCACAATGTCGGTGTAATGAAAAAAAGTGAGTTTGATCCCATGAATCTGAACCCCGTGCTGCAGACCTTGACGACCTTGCCAGGCAGGCTGAAGCAACGCGCCCAAGGCATGTTCAACCTCAATGATCCGCGCTGGGGCCGGGACGACGACAAGCCGTCGTCCGACGACTCCAAGCCAGAGGCCCCGCGTGAGGACAAGCAGCCGCAGCGGCCGCCCAGCCGGCCGCAAGGGCAGGGGCCCAACCAGGGACCGCCCGACCTTGACGAACTCTGGCGCGACTTCAACCGCAAGCTGGGCGGCCTCTTCGGCGGCAACAAGAACAACCCCAACCGCGGCGGCTTTGGCCGCGGCAATGGCGGCGGCAACAACGGCGGCAGCGGCGGCGGCTTTCAGCCCGACATGAAAAGCGCCGGCATCGGCGTCGGCCTGATTGCCAGCGTCGCGGTGCTGATCTGGCTGGGAACCGGCTTCTTCATCGTCCAGGAAGGCCAGCAGGCCGTCATCACCCAGTTCGGCAAATACCACTCCACCGTGGGCGCGGGCTTCAACTGGCGCCTGCCTTATCCCGTGCAGCGCCATGAGATCGTCGTCGTCACGCAGATCCGTTCGGTCGATGTCGGCCGCGACATCATCATCAAGGCCACGGGCCTGCGCGATTCCGCCATGCTGACCGAAGACGAAAACATCGTCGAGATCAAATTCGCCGTGCAGTACCGCCTCAATGACGCGCGCGCCTACCTGTTTGAAAGCAAGGACCCGTCCGCCGCCGTCGTCCAGGCCGCCGAAACCGCCGTGCGTGAAGTCGTCGGCAAGATGAAGATGGACTTGGCCCTGGCCGACGAGCGCGACCAGATCGGGCCACGCGTGCGCGCCTTGATGCAGACCATCCTGGACCGCTACAAGGTCGGCGTGGAAGTCGTCGGCATCAACCTGCAGCAAAGCGGCGTGCGCCCGCCCGAGCAGGTGCAGGCCGCGTTTGACGACGTCCTCAAGGCCGGCCAGGAACGCGAACGCGCCAAGAACGAAGCCCAGGCCTATGCCAACAACGTGATTCCACGCGCCGTCGGTTCCGCCTCGCGCCTGAAGGAAGAGTCCGAAGCCTACAAGGCCAAGATCGTGGCGCAGGCCCAGGGTGACGCGCAGCGCTTCCGCTCGGTGCTCGCCGAGTATCAGAAAGCGCCACAGGTCACGCGCGACCGCATGTACACCGACGCCATGCAGCAGGTTTACACCAACGTCACGAAGGTGCTGGTCGACTCCCGCCAGGGCAGCAACCTGCTGTACCTGCCGCTGGACAAGATCATGCAGATGAGCGCGCAGGGCGATGCCGCGGTGAACGGGGAGACTCCGCTGGTCCCCGGCTCGGCTTCTTCGTCCTCGGTGCCTGTTGCCCCCATTTCCAGCCTGCCACCCCTCGATGCCCGGTCGCGCGACTCCGCCCGCTCGCGCGAACGTGAAACACGCTAAGGAAGACGATCGTGAATAGAGTTGGATTTATTGTTTCCTCGCTGCTGGTTCTCCTGGCGCTGCTCAGTTCCACGCTGTTCGTGGTCGACCAACGCCAGTTCGGCGTGGTTTATGCCCTGGGCCAGATCAAGGATGTGGTTACCGAGCCCGGCCTGCATTTCAAGATGCCGCCGCCTTTCCAGAACGTCTCGTACATCGACAAGCGCCTGCTGGTGCTCGACAGCGTCGATGCCGAACCCATGCTGACGGCCGAAAAGCAGCGTGTCGTGATCGACTGGTACGTGCGCTGGCGCATCACCCAGCCCACCGAATACATCCGCAACGTCGGCCTGGACGAAAAGGCCGGGGCCAACCAGCTCAACCGCGTGGTTCGCAACGCCTTCCAGGAAGAGATCAACAAGCGTACCGTCAAGGACCTGCTCTCGCTCAAGCGCGAAGCGCTGATGGCCGACGTCAAGCGTGAAGTGCTGCAAGCCGTGCAGGGCGCCCAGCCCTGGGGTGTGGACGTGGTCGACGTGCGCATCACGCGCGTGGACTATGTGGAAGCGATCACCGATTCCGTCTACAAGCGCATGGTGGCCGAGCGCCAGCGCGTGGCCAATGAACTGCGCTCCACCGGCGCGGCAGAAGGCGAAAAAATCCGCGCCGACGCGGACCGCCAGCGTGAAGTCACCATCGCCAACGCCTACCGCGACGCGCAGAAGGTCAAAGGCGAGGGCGACGCCGAAGCCGCGCGCGCCTACGCCGAATCGTTCGGCCGTGATCCGCAGTTCGCCCAGTTCTACCGCAGCCTGGACGCCTACAAAGCCGCCTTCAGCAAGAAAAGCGACGTGATGGTGCTGGACCCGTCGTCCGACTTCTTCAAGGCCATGCGTAGCCCGGGCTCCGGCAGCGCCGCCGCACCCGCCAAAAAATAAGCCGTCGTGGACGGCAACACCTTCTGGCTGGCACTGGCCCTGATGCTGGTCATCGAGGGCTTGTTGCCTTTCATCTCCCCCGGCGGCTGGCGCCGCATGTTCGAGCAAATCCTCACGCTGGGCAACGGCCAGATCCGTTTCTTCGGGCTGTGCAGCATCGCGGCGGGCTTGATCCTGCTGGCCGTGCTGCTCTGATTTCGCCGCCTTCGGCGGGCTGCCACGGCAGGTATTTCCGCGTGAGTGCGCCATTGGGCCTCCCGCAGGCCGAAAACCGGCTTCAAGCCCGGTAAAATCTCGTTTTTAACAGCCCACGAAAATTACAATGCCCGCCTGGTCGTCATCATGGCAATTGCCCGATCAAATTGCCGATGTCCTGCCCTCCGAGGCGCGCCATATCGAAGAGCTGCGCCGCCTGTTCCTCGACACCGCCCGCAGCTACGGCTATGAACTCGTCATGCCGCCGCTGCTCGAGCACCTCGAGTCGCTCTTGACCGGTACCGGCGAAGCGCTGGATCTGCAAACTTTCAAGCTGGTCGACCAGCTCTCCGGCCGCACCCTTGGGCTGCGCGCCGACACCACCCCCCAGGTGGCCCGCATCGACGCCCACCTGCTCAACCGCAAGGGCGTGGCGCGCCTGTGCTACTGCGGCCCGGTGCTGCACACCCGCACCGACCGCCCCCACGCCACCCGCGAGCCGCTGCAGTTCGGCGCTGAAATCTACGGCCACGCCGGCCTCGAAGCCGACCTTGAAGCCCAGCAACTGGCGCTGGAAGGGCTCAAAGCCGCCGGCGTCACCGACCTGAGCGTCGACATGGCCGACGTGCGCATCGTCAACAGCCTGCTGGCCGGCGCCACCGTCAATGCCAAGACCCTGGCCCTCATCCACACCGCATTGGCGGCCAAGGACGCGAGCGAACTCGACAGCCTTACCGCCAGCGCCAACAGCGGCATCTCCACCGAGGCTCGCGAAGGCCTCAAGGCGCTGCTGCAGCTCTACGGCGATGAGAAGGTCCTGGCCGAAGCCGAAAAAGCCCTGCCACTCTCGACGGGCCTGAAAGCCGCCTTGCAAAACCTCCAATGGCTGGCGGCCCACACCCGCGGTGAAAAAGGCGAGGTCAAGGTCAGCTTCGACCTGGCCGACCTGCGCGGCTACGCCTATTACAGCGGCACCCGCTTTGCCATTTACGGGCAGGGCGCCGAACTCGCGCGCGGTGGCCGTTATGACGAGGTCGGCGCCGTGTTCGGCCGTAACCGGCCGGCGGCCGGGTTCAGCCTGGACCTGAAAGAACTCGTCAGCGTGCTGCCGCCCCGGCCCCTGAAGGCCGCCATACGCGCGCCCTGGGGCGAAGACGCCGGCCTGCGCGCGGCCATCGCCCGCCTGCGCGCCGGCGGCGAAACCGTGGCCTGCGTGCTGCCCGGCCATGAACATGAAGTCAACGAATTCGATTGCGACCGCGAACTGGCCCACGCTGCCGGTCAATGGGTGGTCCAGCCCCTGAAGAAAGCCGCGTGAGGCCCCGTGCCCCGTCCGGCTTGATCCCAACACACCTTAAAGAGAATTGAAGATGACAAACAAACAAACCGCAGACGCGGGCCGCAATGTCGTGGTCGTGGGCACCCAGTGGGGCGACGAAGGCAAGGGCAAGCTGGTCGACTGGCTCACCGAGATGTCCCAGGGCGTGGTGCGCTTCCAGGGCGGCCACAACGCCGGCCACACGCTGGTCATCAACGGCGTGAAAACGGCGCTGCACCTGATCCCCAGCGGCATCATGCGCCCGGGCGTGAAGTGCTACATCGGCAACGGCGTGGTGCTGTCGGCCGCCAAGCTGTTCGAGGAAATCGAAGGCCTGGAAAAAGCCGGTGTCGAGGTGCGTTCACGCCTGCGCATCAGCGAAGCCTGCCCGCTGATTTTGCCGTTCCACGCCGCGCTCGACATCGCGCGCGAAGCCTACCGCGAAAAGGGCGGCACCACCAAGATCGGCACCACGGGCCGCGGCATCGGCCCCGCCTATGAAGACAAGATCGCCCGCCGCGCGCTGCGCGTGCAGGACCTCAAATATCCCGACCGCTTCGCCGCCAAGCTGCGCGACCTGCTGGAGCTGCACAACTTCGTGCTGACCGGCTACCTGCATGCGCCCGCCATCGACTTCGACACCGTGTACGCCGAAGCCATGCGCCATGCCGAACTGCTCAAGCCCATGATGGCCGACGTTTCGCGCGAACTCAACGACGCGCACCGCGACGGCGCCAACCTGCTGTTTGAAGGCGCCCAAGGCACCTTGCTCGACGTCGACCACGGCACCTATCCTTACGTCACCTCCAGCAACTGCGTGGCCGGCAATGCGTCAGCCGGCGCCGGCGTGGGCCCGGGCATGCTGCACTACATCCTGGGCATCACCAAGGCCTATTGCACGCGTGTGGGCGGCGGGCCTTTCCCGACCGAACTCGACTGGGAAAAACCCGGCACCGTGGGCTACCACCTCTCCACCGTGGGCGCCGAAAAAGGCGTGACCACCGGGCGCAGCCGCCGCTGCGGCTGGTTTGACGCCGCGCTGCTCAAGCGCTCGGCCCAGGTCAACGGCCTGTCGGGCCTGTGCATCACCAAACTCGACGTGCTCGACGGCATCGACGAACTCAAGCTGTGCACCGGCTATGAACTTGACGGGCACATCACCGACATCCTGCCCATGGGCGCCGAAGAGATCGAGCGCTGCAAGCCGATTTACGAAACCCTGCCGGGCTGGAGCCAGAGCACGGTCGGCGTCACGGAGTACGACAAGCTGCCCGAGGCCGCGCAAAAATACCTGCACCGCATCGAGGAAGTCACCGGCGTGCCCATCGACATGATTTCCACCAGCCCGGACCGCGACCACACCATCCTGCTGCGCAACCCCTACGCAGCCGCCTGAGCGGATACGGTCCCAAGGCTTCAGCCCCACAGCAAACAGGCTTGCCGCCCCTGAGACGGGGCGCAGGCAGCGAATACATCAGGAGCGCCCCATGTTGACAGAAGACGGCAAGCATCTCTACGTGAGCTATGACGAGTACCACAACCTGATCGAAAAACTGGCCATCAAGATCCACCAGTCCGGCTGGCAGTTCGACACCATCCTGTGCCTGGCCCGCGGCGGCATGCGCCCCGGCGACATCCTGTCGCGCATCTTCGACAAACCGCTGGCCATCATGTCCACCAGCTCCTACCGGGCCGATGCCGGCATGACGCAGGGCAACCTCGACATCGCGCGTTTCATCACCACGCCCAAGGGCGAGATCGCCGGCAAGGTGCTGCTGGTCGACGACCTGGCAGACTCCGGCCACACGCTCAACGCCGTGATCCACCAGCTCAAGAACAACTACAAACCCATCACCGAGCTGCGCAGCGCCGTGATCTGGACCAAGGGCGTGTCCACCTTCCAGCCGGATTACTCGGTCGAACTGCTGCCCACCAATCCGTGGATTCACCAGCCGTTTGAGGGCTATGACTCGCTGTCGCCGGCGCAGCTCATGGCAAAGTGGAAGATTTAACGGCGTCGGGTACATCGGCTTGACGCTGGCCAGCGCCGCATGATGCCAAGTCCGCCGGCTTTGCCGTCTGTTGACGGGCCGCAAAACTGGAGATCGCTTCAAACCGGAGCCCCCGCTGGTCTGGCTGGTTGGATCTTCATCATTCTGGCGATCCTGTTCATGGTTTGCAGTGGCGGGTTCTTCGCGTTTTTGGGTCGCGGGGCGCGCGATCCCTGGCTGTCATGGCTTCTCCTTGGCGGCGGCGCATTTATGGTGGTTTGCCCAATATGGACGACGTTATGGGTTTCCCAGCATGGCAGCTTCAATTTCGACGTCAACCAAAAGACAAAGCACGTTCGCAAGTGGAAAACTTCTCTCTTTCTCAAGAGAAGTTTTGAAGAGTACGCTTACGATGAATTTTGTGCGGTTCGGTCCGTGCAAAAAATGGAAGAGGACACTTGCCGGGTGGTCGTCGAGCTGCTCTTCAAGGCAACGAAACCAGCCCTGGATGTAGGGCGCTTCAACGCGATAACACCTGGCTCCTCCCTGTGGCGGAGGTACGCCAACAAACTACACGGCGAGTTCACCGAAAGTCCAGGGGGTAGGGCCTTGCGCCAGGAGTTGGTGAAGTTGATGGGTATCACGGACGCGGGCTATTTCGACCGGGAGCAATGAGGCGTTTGCCGGTACGGCCTGGCTGGCGCGCTGCGTTCGGCTTGCCACGTGACGCAGGCGGAAAATTCATGAACCCTATATGGCTGGATGACCCCGAACGAGGGTTGAGCAAGACCGGAAAACTGCCGTAATATCGCTGCATGAGCGATTCCCCATCCGACATCTCCACCACCCTGATCCATCACCCCTACAAGCCGCCCGCCGGGTTTGATTCGATTCCGCCCGGGGTCTACAAGGCTTCGACCATCGCCTTTCCCACCGTCGCCGCGCTGCGCAGCCGCGACTGGAAGCACAAGACCGGCTACACCTACGGCCTGCACGGCACGCCGACCACCTTCACGCTGGAAGAGCGCATCGCCACCCTGGAAGGCGGCAAGCACTGCACGCTGGTGCCCAGCGGCCTGGCGGCGGTGGTGCTGGTCGGCATGGCGCTGCTCAAGGCCGGCGACGAGCTGCTGATCCCCGACAACGCCTACGGCCCCAACAAGAGCTTCGCGCAGGCCGAGCTGGCCGCCTGGGGCATCACCCACCGCTTTTACGATGCGATGAACCCCGCCGACCTGGCTGCCAAGCTGGGCCCGAAAACCCGGCTGGTGTGGATAGAAGCCCCTGGCTCCATCACACTGGAATTCCCCGACATGCCCGCGCTGGTCGCGGCCGTCAAGGCGCACCAGAACGCGCACCCCGGCGGCATCGTGACCGCGCTGGACAACACCTGGGGCGCGGGCCTGGCCTTCAACGCCTTTGACATGGGCCTGGATATCTCGGTGCAGGCCCTGACCAAATACCCCAGCGGCGGCGCCGACGTGCTCATGGGCTCCGTCGTCACGCGCGACGAGGCTTTGCACCATCTGATCCACTTCTGCCACATGCGCATCGGTTTCGGCATAGCCGGCAATGACGCCGAGCTCGTGCTGCGCGGCCTCAACAGCATGGCCTTGCGTTATGCGGCCCAGGATGCCGCCACGCGCGAGCTGGCCGTCTGGCTGGCCGCCCGCACCGAAATCGTCACCGTGCTGCACCCGGCCTTGCCGGGCTCGCCCGGCCACGAAACCTGGAAGCGCGACTGCACGGGCGCCGCCTGCCTGCTGAGCGCCGTCTTCAAGCCCGAGTTCACCCCGGAGCGGGTGGACCGCTTTTGCGACAGCCTGCAGCTCTTCAAGATCGGATACAGCTGGGCCGGCCCGATGAGCTTGTGCGCGCCGTACGACATCCCGGCGTTGCGGACCACGCCCTGGCCTTACCAGGGCGGCCTGGTGCGCTTTTCGGTGGGCCTGGAGGCTGTGGCGGACCTGCAGGCCGACATCGTGCAAGCCCTGGGAAAAGCCTGATTAAAACCCCGGTCAAAAGCCTGATATGCCGTGACGGCAATGCAGTACAGTAAGGGTTACCTATTCACGAAAGCACGCAGTGGCAACTCCCAATTACTCTTACGAAAAGCGCCAGAAAGAGCTTGCGAAAAAACGCAAAAAAGAAGAAAAGCTCAAGCGCAAGGCCGAGGGCAAGCCGGATGATGCCGCTGACGACGGTACCGATGCACCGGACGAGCCGGGCGATGCCCCTGGCGGCGTGCCGCCCGCTGACCCGGTTCCCTGAATAGCCTCCAGCCCAAACCCAGCCAGACCCGGCCTCACCGTTCAAGGTGGCGCCGGGTTTGTCGTTTCAGGGCAGGGCGGTTTCAGCAAGCAGGGCCTGGGCCAGCACGGCCATGGCGCCGGCGCTGTGGTCGCGTGGCGATAGCACCCGTGCGGCAGCGAACTGCACAAAATTGCGCTGCATCGATTGCAGATAGCCCGGGTCGTAATGCTTCACCAGCAACTCGCGGACCACGGAAGCCACGTCGCCGCTGCGGGCGCGTGACTGCCAGTCCTGCACCACGGCTTTGCCGCGTGCCTCGGTCAGCGCGCCCAGGCGCTCGCAGAAAAACGCGGTGTCCTTCACAAAGAAGGCGTAATCCTCCAGCAGCAGCGCCACACGCTCGTCCTCGGGCAGTTCAATCTGCAGGCAAGGGCTGGCCCGCATGGCGGTGATCAGGCCTTCGGGCACCGCCACGTTGCCGACTTTTTTACTTTCGCTTTCAATGTATACAGGCCTGGCCGGGTCAAAGCCGCGCAGCGCGCACCAGATGCCGCTGTCAAAGGCTTTCTGGCTGGGTTGCTCCACGCCGGGAATCGCCCCCAGCACCGAGCTGCGGTGGTTGGCCAGCGCTTCCAGGTCCAGCACCTGGGCGCCTTCGGCCGCCAGCGCCTGCAGCAGCCGGGTCTTGCCCGAGCCCGTGGGGCCGCACACGACCTGGTAGCGAAAGCGCGCCGCCAGCTGGGGCAGGTCGGCCACCAGCGCCGCCCGGAAGGCCTTGTAGCCGCCGTCCACCAGCGTGACCTTGAAGCCGATCTGGTCCAGCACCAGCGCCAGCGCGCCGCTGCGCTTGCCGCCGCGCCAGCAGTAAAGCAGCGGCTGCCATTCCCGGGGTTTGTCCAGCACGTCGCGCTGGATGTGTTCGGCGATGTTTTTCGCCACCAGCGCCGCGCCCAGTTTTTTGGCCTCGAACTGGCTGATCTGCTTGTACTGGGTGCCGACGATTTGCCGTTCCTCGTCATGCAGGCTGGGCCAGTTCACCGCGCCGGGCAGGTGGTCTTCAGCGTATTCGCCCTCGCTGCGCGCGTCGATCACATCGGAGTAACGGCCCAGGGTGGCCAGCGCCTCTTCGGCGGAAATGCGGTCCAGGCTCACTTGATCAGTTTCTTCAGTTCCGGCCACACGTTGGCCAGCATGCGGGCCTGCGATTGCTCGTTGGGATGGATGCGGTCGGCCTGGAAGTTGGCCACCGGGTCGGCGACGTCGGCGATGCCTTTGAGGAAGAAGGGCACCAGCGCGACTTTTTCCGCCTTGGCGATCTTGGCGAAGAGGCCTGAGAAGGTTGCGGCATAAGCGCCCCCGTAGTTGGGCGGCACCTGCATGCCGACCAGCAGCACCCGCGCACCGGCCTTTTTGGCGGCCTGGGTCATGGCGCTGAGGTTTTGTTCGGTCATGTCCAGCGGCAGGCCGCGCAGGGCGTCGTTGCCGCCCAGCTCTATCACCACCACGGCGGGTTTGTGCTGTGCCAGCAGGGCCGGCAGGCGGGAGCGGCCGCCCGAGGTGGTGTCGCCGCTGATGCTGGCGTTGACGACTTTGGCGCTCTTCTTCTCGCCGGCGAGCTGTTTTTCGAGCAGCGGCACCCAGCCCGCGCCACGCTTGAGGCCGTATTCGGCGCTCAGCGAGTCGCCGACGACCAGCACGGTCTCGCCCTGGGCGGCGGAGGCGGGCGTTTGCGCCCAGGCGCAGGGGCCGCTTGCCAGCGCGGCCAGCAGCAGCGCGGCCAAGGGTCTTCGCATGCGCTTTGCTATTTGAGCCGCAAGCTTGGTAAAGTCTGATTTCATATTTTCCGACAAGGCTGACATGTTTGAACCCGCAGTGAGTGGCGTGAATGGCGTCAATGATGCTTCCAGGGCCTTCGCGGCAACCGGTGTTCCCGATGCGGCCGCAAAGCCTCAGGCAGCTTCAATTATTTCCGTGGAGCACGTTTTCAAGTCGGTCACCGACTCCACCGGCACATTGGCCATTTTGCGCGATATTGACTTCTCGCTCGCCGCGCGCGAAACCGCCGCCATCGTGGGGGCCTCCGGCTCGGGCAAAAGCACCTTGCTGTCCATCATCGCCGGGCTGGATACACCTACCCAGGGCACGGTCAAGCTGGCCGGGCAGGACCTCTTTGCCCTCAGCGAGGACGACCGCGCCGCGCTGCGCGCGCAGAAGGTCGGGTTTGTGTTCCAGAGCTTCCAGCTCATGGGCAACCTGAGCGCGCTGGAGAACGTCATGCTGCCGCTGGAACTGTCGGGCGCCAGAAACGCCCGCCCCATGGCCACCGAAATGCTCAAGCGCGTTGGCCTCGGTGAGCGCCTGGGCCACTACCCCAAGGTGCTGTCGGGCGGCGAACAGCAGCGCGTGGCGCTGGCGCGGGCCTTTGTGGTGCAGCCGGCCGTGCTGCTGGCCGATGAGCCCACCGGCAGCCTGGACTTCGCCACCGGCGAGACCGTCATGTCGCTGATGTTCGAGCTCAATCGCGAGCTCGGAACCACGCTGGTGCTGGTGACGCACGACCAGGCGATTGCGGCGCGCTGCGAGCGGCGCATCACCATCGATGCGGGCCGCGTCGTTTCGGCCTGAACCGCCGAGACATGCCGAAAGGCCGAAAGGCCGAAGCCTCAGCGTCCCAGCTTTTGCGCCGCTACCAGGAATTTCGCCCGGTCGTCCGGCTTGTCGATCTGCTGCGCCAGCGCCTGGGCCAGGGCGCTCAGGGTCGCCTGGCGCGCCGATTCCCTGCGCACCAGGGTTTTGGCGAGCGGGCCGATGTAAAGGCTCAGCAGGCGTTCCAGCTGGGCCTGCAATTCGGCGCTGAAGTGCTGCACGTTCATCGAGCTTGATGTCGCCGACGGCCCCGAGAGGCTGGAAGGACGGCTCATGTCCTGGCGCGGGCGAGACACCGGCATCGAAATCAGCCGGCTGGGCGTGGTGCTGACGCCGGTGCGCGAGCCGGAGGCGCTGTGCGGGCCGGAATGCACGGGCGCGCTGGCGCTGCGCGGCCGCACAAAGGCTTCGCGCGCCGTGGCGTCCGGGATGGAGACGGCCAGCAGGTCGCGCAGGCCCTGGGCGCTCACCGTGCGCGGCACGGCCTTCCTGACCAGCACCCGGGCCAGCGGCCCGATCAGCTTGGCCAGCTCGGTTTCAATCTCCTGCACCGTATCGGGCGTGAGCGAGGCCAGCGCGGCAAACGAGGCCGTGTGCTCGAACTCCGGGTGGCTCGATGCCATGGGCGCCGCCGGCGCGGCGTTGGGGTCCAGCACCGCGTAGATCTCGTGCGAGCGCAGGTGCTTGTCCATGTGCGGGCCGAGGTAGTCGAACAGGCCGGCGGCGCTGTCGGTGATGCGCGAGATCACGTCGTAATAGGCGCGCGAGACCACCACCTGGTTGGGCCGGGCGAAATCCATGATGCGCTGGGCCACGTTGATGCCGTCGCCCACCACGTTGACCCGTTTGTTGATGTCGAACACCATGCGGATGGGGCCCAGGTGCAGGCCCACGCGCAGCGACATCTTGCGGCCGTATTTCTGCACCAGCAGGTCGCGCAGCAGCAGGGCCGACTGCAGCGCCTCTTCCGGATCGCCCAGGAAGCAGATCGCCGCGCCGTCACCGGTGTCTATCATGATGCGCGACGATTCCTTCACGCCGCCTATCGCCTTGGTGATCAGCTCGTTGAACAGCGACTTGACCACTACCTGCTGGTCCACCGAGTAAGTGGAATAAGACACCAGGTCCAGGAACATGATGGTGCCCAGCACGTTCTTGCGCAGGTTCTCGGCATTGTTGAGCGGGATCGACTGCGAACTCGCGGCGTAAGCCAGCAAGGCGTCGTCGGTCGGCGCGGTCACCGTTCTGGCTTCGGCCGCCGGCGCGGGCGGCGCGGCAGGTGTGGGCGGCGCCAGCACGCTGGCCGCGCGTATGGTCTGCGTTTTCACGAAATCCGAACTCAGCAGCGCCTGGCGCAGCGCCGCCACGTCCTGCGGGCGCTGCGTCTCGTTGGGGGTCATGGCCCAGTCGATGGCGCGCAGCAGCGGCGCGCCGAAGACCACCGCGCTGGCCGTGTCGGCTGCCTTGGGCATGCTGTCCTCGCGCACGCGGGAGGCGGACTCAATGGGCTTGTGCCCCGTCGTCATCCAGTACATCACCGCGCCCAGCGAATAGACGTCCGTCCACGGGCCCTGGTGGCCCTTGCTGTGGTACTGCTCGAACGGCGCGAAGCCCGGGCTCACGATGTTGGTCATGTCCTGGTTGCCGGTCAGGCGGCGCGCCGCGCCGAAGTCCAGCAGCACCGGCGTGCCGTCGGCGCGGATGTAGATGTTGTCCGGCTTGATGTCGCGGTGCAGGAAGTTCACCTTGTGCACCGCTTCCAGGCCGTCCATCAGCGGGTAGATGATCTTCAGCAGGCCCTGCTGGTCCAGCGCGGGTTGCCTGGCCAGCCAGCGCTTGAGCGGGTCGCCCGACTCGTACTCCATCACGATGTAGGCCGTGCCGTTTTCCTTGAAGTAGCGCAGCACCCGCACGATGTTGGGGTGGCGAAACGAGGCCAGCGCCCGCGCCTCTTCGAGAAAGCGCTCCAGGCCCCACTGGAACTGCGCCGCGTTGGCGCCCGAGCGCACGTGCACCGACAGGTCGGCCGAACGCACGGCAAGGTCGCCCGGAAAGTATTCCTTGATGGCCACCGGCAACTGCAGGTTGACGTCCTGCGCCAGGTAGGTGATGCCGAAGCCGCCGCCGCCCAGCATTTTCTCGATGCGGTACTCAAAGACGGTCTGCCCCGGCATCAGCGCGGCCGCGTCCCCGCTGTCGGCATGCACGGCCGGTGCGGCGCCGTCGGGGCGCACGGGCTGGGTGCGGGTCCTGTCTTCGGGGTCGGTCATGCGTCCGGTATCGGTGGTGGGGTGGGCGGCGGCGCGAGGCTCAGTCGCCGCGGTCTATCATCTGCATGGCTTTTTCCAGGCTGCGGCGCATGCGGTTGAACGAGCTGCCCAGCACGGCCATCTCGTCCTTGCCGCCGTCGGCGAACTCCGGCACTTCAAAATCGCCGGTGCTGACCTTGTCGGCCGCCTGCGACATGCGGCGTATCGGCCGCACGATGAGCCAGCTCAGCATCAGGTTCAGCACGATGAAGACCACCGTGAACACGGCGGCCAGCGAAGCCATGAAGGTCTTGAAGGTGCGCTCGGCATTGCGGATGGGAATGTCCATGGGCACCGTCACAACTTGAGCGCCTATGATTTCGTTGTGTTTCCAGCCGAAGCCGTTGGCCTCGCCGTAAATCCTGATCATGCTGGCCGGTGCGGCGGCCGGCACGCTGTGGCACTGCAGGCAGGCCGCGTTGGTGATCTGGATGGGCTTGGCGATGTAAAGCAGCCGGCCGGTGGCCGCGGCGCGCTCGGAAATCAATTCTTTCGACTCGGCATTCTGGCGGAACTGCTGGACGATGTCGGCTTCCCAGTCAGTGGCGCGGTCGCGCGGGTTGGTCGGGTTCAGCGTCGCTTCCTTGTAGCCGTAGTCGCGGTACTTCTTCTGGATGTTGGCCAGTGTTTCGGTGGCCGCGTAGGCCGGCACTGTCTGGGGCAGGAAGACTTCTTCCAACTGCTTGTCCAGGTGCGGCTTGATCTGCTCCACCGTGTAGGCGCGCACCGAAAGGGCGGTGTCCATCATGAGGCGGGCATTGCGCAGCACTTCCTCGCGGGCGTTTTCCTGCAGCAGCTGGCGCGACATGAGCCCGGCGGCGCCGAAGCCGGCCAGGAACACCACGATCAACACCAAGTTGAATTTAAGCCTCAATCCCATAATGCCCCCGCCGCGTTGTTGTGAAAATTGTGAGGCCCCGACCGGCCACAAATTGTTACTATTTTAGTCTTACCCTGCAGGCATTGTGACCGCCGGTCGTCCCCGGCGCACCGGTAGTAATGCCGATGCTTTCCGCCGCCCAGACTCCTGGCAGTGATAATCCCCAGGATGTCCTCTACCCCCAAAGTCCTTTTTGGCTTTCATGCCGTCGGCGTCCGCATCAAAACCGCGCCCAAGTCCGTTCTGGAGGTGTTTTTCGACGTTTCGCGCCGCGACGCGCGCATGCGCCAGTTCACCGACCGGGCCCGCGAGGCCGGCATACGGCTGATCGAATCCGACGGCCTGCGCCTGGCCAAGATGTGCGGCAGCCACGGCCACCAGGGCGTGGTCGCCCGCGTGGACCCGCTGGCCCAGGTCAAGTCGCTCGATGAACTGCTCGAGCAGCTCGAGGAAGCCGGCACCGCCCAGCCCTTGCTGCTGGTGCTGGACGGCGTCACCGACCCGCACAACCTGGGCGCCTGCCTGCGCGTGGCCGACGGCGCCGGCGCCCACGCCGTCATCGCCCCCAAGGACCACGCGGCCGGCATCAACGCCACCGTCGCCAAGGTCGCCAGCGGCGCGGCCGAAACCATGCCTTACTTCATGGTCACCAACCTGGCCCGCACCCTGGGCGAGCTCAAGGAACGCAACATCTGGTGCATAGGCACCAGCGACGACGCCGAAAAAACCATTTACGACGTGGACCTGACGGGACCGGTCGCGCTGGTGCTGGGCGCCGAAGGCGAGGGCATGCGACAGCTCACGCGCAAGACCTGCGATGAACTGGTCAGCATCCCCATGCACGGCGCGGTGGAAAGCCTCAATGTGTCCGTGGCCAGCGGCGTGTGTTTGTATGAGGCCTTGCGCCAGCGGCGCAAGGCTTCTTGAGGCCGGGTCCGGGACGGGCTAGATCAGCCCGTACCAGCCCAGCAGGGCGCCCGCGCCCAGCAGCCACAGCAAATGGATCTTGCTGCGCCAGACGATGATGGCCGAGGCGGCCGTCACCAGCCACACCGGCCAGTCTTTCAACGAACTGCCGTTGGCGCTCGCCAGGATCCAGCTCGTGGCGATCAGCAAGGCCACCACGATGGGGCCCATCCCCTGCTTGAAGGCGCGCACCGCCCGCAGTTCGCGGTTGCGGTGGCCCCACTGCGCGGCCGTGTAGGTCAGCGTGGTGCTTGGAATCAGGATGCCCAGCAGCGCCAGGAACACGCCCAGCAGGCCGGTCAGCATGCCGCCGGCGTTCAGGCCCACGTTCCAGCCCAGCAGCGCGATGAACAGCACGTTGGGCCCCGGCGCCGACTGCGCAATCGCGATGGAGGCGTTGAACTGCGCGTCGGTCAGCCAGTGCTGCTTGTCCACCAGGAAGCGGTGCATGTCGGGCGCGGTGCTGATCGCCCCGCCCACCGACAGCAGCGACAGCGAGAGGTAGTGCAGGAAAAGGTCGAACCACTCCCGCGCGCCGAAGACCAGGTGCAGTGTTTGCAGTTGCTCGTTCATGGCTTGAGCCTCCGGTAGGCCAGCACGCAGGCCGTGAGGCCCAGGCTCAGCAGCACATAGGCCAGCGGAATGCGCAGCAGCGCGATCGCCGTAAAACACAGCACGCCCAGGCCTATGCACAGCCGCATGCCCAGCACGTTCTTCTGCAGCGCCCCAAAGAGCTTGAGGCCGGTCGCCGCGATCAGACCGGCCGCGACCGCGCCCATGCCGCGCAAGGCGCCCGCCACGCCGGGGTGGCCGGCGAACTGGGCATACAGCACCGCCAGGATCAGCACCAGCACCAGCGGCAAGGTCAGCATGCCGGCCAGCGCCGCCATCGCGCCCTTGAGGCCGAAGTAGCGCCCGCCCACCATCAGCGAGAGGTTCACCACGTTGGGGCCCGGCATGATTTGCGCCACCGCCCAGTCTTCGATGAACTCCTCACGCGTCATCCATTGCTTTTTCTCGACCAGCTCGCGCTGCACGATGGCAAGGACGCCGCCGAAGCCCTGCAGGGCCAGCAGGGTGAATGAAATGAACAGGTCGGTGAGGGATTTGGGTTGCGGACGCTCTTCCGCGGGCAGGGGGCTCATGCGCCCATTATCGCCGCCCGCGCGCCGCGCCCCGGCCCGCGCGCGAGAAGCCGAGGCGCTTCATTTGCTATTAAAACAATAGCTCACTCTTCGCGATTCACGAGGGCTGAAGGCGGAAGTTCCAGGAATTCTCCGGCACTCAAGGCTAAAGTTTCAGTTCCCAGGTCTCACCAACCAATTCCCGCCCAAAACCCTGATACGGCTCGCTCTTGACCAGCGTGAAGCCGCGTTTGGCGTAAATCGCGCGCGCGGCGGTCAGGCAGCTGTTGGTCCACAGCACCATTTTTTTGTAGCCCTTGGCGCGCGCGAACGCGATGCATTCGTCCGACAGCCGCCCGCCCAGGCCCAGGCCGCGCGCGCCCGGCGTGAGGATCAGCATGCGCAGCTGCGCCACCGTGGCCGACTTGCGCACCACAAACACCGCACCCACACGCTCGCCGTCCAGCTCGGCGATCCAGCATTTCTCGCAGTCGGGCCGGTAGTTCTTGAGGTATTTGCCCGCGATGTCGGCCACCAGCGCCTCGAACTCGCCGTTCCAGCCGTATTCACGCGCATAGATATCGCCGTGCTGCTGCACCACCCAGCCCATGTCGCCGGGCCGCGGGTCGCGCAGTACCACGGTGCGCGTCGCGGCGGCCTCGCCCGGGCCGGCCAGCAGGCGCTGCACCGTCGTCATGGCGCTCACCACCTTGTGCTGGTCCTCGGGCGCCAGCGCCGCCAGCAGGGCCGCCGCCTCGTCGCGCGACTGCTGCTGCAGCGGCGCAAACACCGCATGCCCGGCTTCGGTCAGCTTCAGCAGGCTTTGCCGCGCATCCGCCGGCGACGGCACACGCGCCAGCCAGCCTTTGCTCTCGAAGCGCCGCAGGATGCGGCTCAGGTAGCCCGCGTCCAGCGACAGGTCGCGCCCCAGCTCGGTGGCCGTCGGCTGGTCGCGGTGGGCCAGCTCATACAGCACCCGCACCTCCGTCAGCGAGAACTCGCTGCCCAGGTAAGGGTCCAGCACACCGATGCGCTGCGTGTAGAAGCGGTTGAAACCGCGGATCGCCTTGATGTGCGCCGTGGCGACTGGGGTGGAAGACGACGGGGCGGGGAGGGTGGAGGTGCGTGACTTGACCATGGCGGCTATCGTCAGGTAATTTATTGACAAAGTCAAGTAATTGAAATGCTCCACCGCTCCCCGCGGGTTTTGGGCTCAGATCACCCTTCGCGGCGCGGCCGTTGCCGCATCGCCGCTGTTGGGCGCGCCCGTGGGCTCTATCAGCAGCAGATGCGCTTCCTCCACGGCACGCGGCCGGTGCCGCACGCCGCGCGGCACCACATACAGCTGGCCGGGCTTGAGCGCCACGGTAGGCTGGCCTTCGATGTCGATGTGCAGTTCTCCCTTGAGCACCAGGAAGAAGTCGTCGCTCTCCGGGTGCGAATGCCAGCTGTATTCGCCCTGTACCTTGACCACCATCACGTCGTGGCCGTTGAACTCGCTCACGGTGCGCGGCTGCCAATGGCCCTCAAAGCTTGCGAGTTTGGACTGCAGGTCTATGGCGTGTGTCTTCATGACAATTCCTCTTGTGTTGCGGTGAAAGAGGGGAGTCTGCTTGTCCTTGCCCGGCGCGTCTTGTACGATTGTTTCATGCACGACGCCCAAGCCCCTACCTCCCAGGACTGGGCGCGCTTTCGCCCAGGCGCTTTGCCCGGCGTGACTTTGATGAACGCCCATTTCACCGAGCATGCCTTCGAACGCCACAGTCACGAGACCTATTCCATAGGCGTCACCGCTTCCGGTGTGCAGACCTTTCACTGCGGCGGCACCCTGCACGCCAGCCTGCGCGGCGACGTCATCCTCTTCAACCCCGACGAGCCGCACGACGGCCAGCGCGGCACGCAGGAAGGCTTTGGCTACAGCATGCTGTACGTGGCGCCGCAGGTCGTCGACGAATGCCGCGACAAGGAGGCGGGCGCCGACATGGCCGCCTACTTCCGCCAGCCCGTGGTGCGCGACGCCGCCATGGGCCGCGCGCTGGTGCAAGCCATAGGCGCGGCCGGCCAGGCGCAGGAGTCGCTGCGCGCCGAGGAACTCACGCGCGCCGTGCTGGTGCGGCTGTTGCAGCGCTACGGTGAGCGGCGCAGCACAGGCGACCAGGCCAAACCGGCCGGCGCCGCCCGCATGGCCCGCATCCGCGACTATTTGCGCAGCCACTTCGACCAGGACATCACCGTCGACGCCCTGGCGCGCGAAGCCGGCCTCTCGCGCGTGCACCTGACCCGCGCCTTCGCCCAACAGTTCGGCGTGCCGCCCCATATCTACCTCAACGCCGTGCGCCTGGAGCGCGCCCAGGCCGCCATGCTGGCCGGCCAGGGCCTGGCCGAAGTGGCCGCCGCCTGCGGCTTTGCCGACCAGAGCCATTTCAGCCGACGCTTCAAGGGGAGTGTGGGGCTGGCGCCTGGGGCGTGGCTTCGGCAGATGCGGATTGCCACGGCGTGAGGCTGACGGCAGTGGCTACTCCATACTGAGGAGGCGACCGTCAGGCCGCCTGCCTAGAATCGTCTGCGGGCTTGTTCCTGCTTGATCTCCTTCATCATCCCGCAGCAACGGAAAACCATGGCAAGAGACATCATCCAAACCCCCGACGCCCCAAGCCCGCCGCCCACCTACAGCCAGGCGGTGCGCGCCGCGGGTCTGGTGTTTGTCTCCGGCACCGGGCCGCACGATCCCGTGACCGGAAAGATCGTGGGCGACACCATCCAGGCGCAGACCCGGCAGTGCCTGCAGAACGTGTCCGCCATCCTCAAGGCCGCCGGCTCTTCGCTCGACAAGGTGGTGAGCGCCACGGTCATCATTCTGGAAGAGGCCGACTTCGCCGGCATGAATGAAGAGTGGCTTAAATGGTTTCCGGTGAACCCGCCCGCGCGGCAGGGTGCGAAGCTGCCGGTTCGCGTGCCCGGCCTGAAAGTCTCCATCGCGGTCATTGCCGAGGCGTGATGATGCCGCTTGCAGAATCGGTCGATCCATTTCCATCCTAGGGATCCATAGATGTTCGACGCCCGTTTCCTGCCAGGCGCGATGCTCCTGCTTTCAGCGCTTGGTATTGGCGCCTGCCTTCTGTACGCGCGGCGCCATCCGGGAGTCTCGCGTGTCGAGCTGGCGATGCAGCATTTTCTGGACAGCGTTGTTCGCGCAGACGATGCGCGTTTCGCCTTTGAAAGCCGTAACGCCGTCATCGTGCGCATGGACGAAGATACGAGCAACGGCGAGCACACTAGCTGCATCCTGACCGTCTGCGCCACAAACCGGTATGGCGAGTACTTCTCTTTCAGGTCGGACGGTCACAAGCCCTTTGTGCGCCATCTTGAGCATCGCCTGGCACGCATCATCCTGAAGCATGAATATGCGGGCCCCGAGCCGGCGGGCCGTTGCGTAGGGGTGGCGGATGAGAATTGATTTTTCCAAAAGCGCGGACCAGATCGTCAAGGACCTGACCCGCAACGAAACCATCTTCATCCTTGCCGGCATGGCGATTGCGTTTGGTGCAGAGATGCTGCACGCGGGCTGTATGCCCAAGGTTTCGATCTGGACTGTGCGCGGCCTGTTTTTTCCGGTCGTCAGCGTGGTTTCGATACTGGCCATGGTGTCTTCGGTCGGCATGCAGAACTCGCTGAAAGAGCGTGGTGCTCCGCATCCGGTAGAGCACCGCAGGCAATGCGTCCAGTTTTTGATCGATGCCGGCGATGCTGAAGGAATGCGGCTCCTGAAAGGCATTGGCATCGCAGCCAACCTCTATTGCCTTGCGTTTGGCATCATCGCGGGGGTCTGCGTCGCGTCATTTCTAAACCCTTGATCTCATGAAAAACATCACCGTCGAATACCGCCACAACCACCCGCTGGACCCGCTCGACGTCGTGCGCGTCTTCGGGCAATCCGGCATCAAGCGCCCCACGGGCGACCTTCCCAGGATTGCCCGCATGTTCTCCGCGCCCGGCCTGGTGCTTTCGGCGTGGGTTGGCAATGAGTTGGTGGGCCTGAGCCGCTCGCTCACCGACTATGCGTACTGTTGCTATCTCTCGGACCTTGCCGTGGACAAAAAATACCAGGGCGCCGGCATCGGCAAGGAACTCATCAGGCGCACGCAGGCCATCATTGGGGACCAGGTGTCCCTGATCCTGCTCTCCGCACCCGATGCGATGTCCTACTACCCGGCGCTGGGTTTTGAGCAGGCAGGCAATGCCTTTGTGATCAGGCGCAAGCAGTGAGCAAGGGCCGACCCGGGAGGTGCTTTCGCGGAATTTGGCCTGATGTCTTGTTTGGACTGCGATTGATCGATGAACAGTAAACGCGGAGGGCTTGCAGTGCGCCTGTCAGCCGGCTCCTACATCGAAAGGTGACATTGTGGGCTCGGATTCCGCCTCACGAGGGCTATCGTCAGGCCCATGCCCTCACCAGACGAATCCAGCCGCCATGCGCCCGAAGAGAAATCCAAAACCAAAGCTGAAAATCGCCTGATGGAAAACGGCCTTCTCGCCGCGTTGTGCGTGGCCGCCGTCATCGCCGGCTACTTCGTCGCGAAATGGGTTTCCAGGTGGGTGCTGGAAATCGGCTGAATCCGGAAACGGAAAAAAATCTAGCTGTCGGAGCCACCCGACAGCAAGCGGCCCATCGCGAGATTGAAGGCGACGTCTTCCCTCCAGCGCTCGAACTCCGACACCGTGGGCGCCGGCCCCGTGCCCTGCTGGTAGGCGTCCATCCTGGCCATCAGCGTGCGGTGGCGCAGCTCGCGCGCGTCGTTGTCCGTGTGCTGGGGTGCAGCCGTGCGAACTTGGGTCTTAGCATTCATCAATGTATTTCACCCGGTAGCCGTCATGGCTCAGTTTGGCAATACGAAACGCCACAAGCCTGTAAAATGTTGAATTCCGCTGAAGTCTGACCCGAGTTTTCCATCGAATATTGACCCACACTCTTTGTGAGCAGAAGGTGCTCACGATGTGGATAAGTTCTTGGTTTTCTCCTTTTTGGGCTGAGTGTGTGGATCTGCCTCAAAGTGCGCCGCTGT
>NZ_CALRNF020000001.1:0-286244 GCF_943369415.1 Polaromonas sp. YR568 | reverse complement strand
ATCGACGACTCGGTCAGCAAGGTCGAGGAAGGCAGCAGCCAGGTGGCTGAAGCCGGCAAGACCATGGACGAGATCGTCGACAGCGTCAAACGCGTGACCGACATCATGGCCGAGATCACCGCCGCCAGCCAGGAGCAGACCTCCGGCATCGAGCAGATCAACCAGGCCATCACGCAGATGGACCAGGTCACGCAGCAGAATGCCGCGCTGGTGGAAGAAGCCGCGGCAGCCGCTTCTTCACTGCAGGAACAGGCCGGCAACCTGTCGCAGGTGGTCAGCGTGTTCCGCATCGAGGGCGGCCCGGTGCAACAGCAGGCGCCGCAGCGCCCGGCCGCCCGGCGGGCCGCCACACCCAAACAGCCTCCCAAAGCCCGGCAGGCCATTGCCGCGCCGCGGCGCAAGCCGGTGGTCGCAATCGGCGAACCGGCCATGGCCGGCGGCAGCTGGGAAACGTTTTAAGCACCCGCTGCACAACAGCCCGCACGGCACATAACAACCAGCCTCGATCAACCCCTCGTTTTTTGGAAAGTTTGAATCATGACACTCAACAACATCAAGGTCGGCACCCGGCTGGCGCTGGCTTTCGGGCTGATTCTCCTGATCATGGCGGGCATTTCCGCCATCGGTGTCTGGCGCTTGCAGGGCCTGGCGGAGACCACCCACAAGCTGGGCACCATAGACAACGAAAAACTCAAAATGGCCGTGCAATGGCGCCAGACCATTGACCTGAACTGGGTGCGTACCCGTGCCTCCATCCTGGACGCCGACACCAGCCGCATCCCGATGTGGCAGGCCGACATGGACAAGACTTCGGAGATCTCGACGGCCTCGCGCAAGCGGCTGATCGAGTTGATCCAGTCGGACGAAGGCAAAAAGATCCTCACCGATATCGACGCCAGGCGCGAAGCCTACCGCACGCCCCGTGCCGCTGTGCTCAAAAGAAGGCAGGCCGGGGAAGACGTCACCGCCGTGCTTGAGCGCGAGCTCAAGCCGCTTGCCGACAACTACAGCGAAAGCATCCACAAGCTCGAGGAATTTCAGCAAAGAAATTATGACGCCTCGCTGGAGCAGGCCGAAGCGAACGCGGCCCAGGGCCGGTTGATCCTCATCGTGGGCTCGGTGCTGGCCTTGCTGCTGGGCACGGCCGCGGCCTTTGTGCTGACCCGTTCCATCACCGGCCCGCTGGGCCAGGCTGCCCGCAGCGCGCGCTTTATCGCCGACGGCGACCTGACCCAGCCTATCGATAGCGTGGGCCGGGATGAGGCGGCCGAATTGCTGCAGGCCTTGAAGGCCATGCAGGCCAACCTGGTCGGCATCGTCGGCAATGTGCGCAGCGGAACCGACACCATCGCGACGGCGTCCAGCCAGATTGCGGCCGGCAACCATGACCTCTCATCGCGCACCGAACAACAAGCCAGCTCGCTGGAAGAAACTGCCGCTTCGATGGAAGAACTCACGAGCACCGTCAAACAGAACGCTGACAACGCCCGGCAAGCCAACCAATTGGCGGTGTCCGCCTCGGGTGTGGCCGTCAAGGGTGGCAGCGTGGTCGCTGAAGTGGTCGGCACCATGGGTGCGATCAATGCTTCTTCACGCAAGATCGTCGACATCATCGGCGTCATCGACGGGATTGCCTTCCAGACCAATATCCTGGCGCTCAACGCCGCTGTTGAAGCGGCGCGTGCCGGTGAACAAGGCCGCGGCTTTGCGGTCGTCGCCGCCGAAGTTCGCAACCTGGCCCAGCGCAGCGCCGCAGCGGCCAAGGAAATCAAGACCCTGATCGACGACTCCGTGAGCAAGGTCGAAGAAGGCAGCAGCCAGGTCGCCCAGGCCGGCCGCACGATGGACGAGATCGTCGACAGCGTCAAGCGCGTGACCGACATCATGGCCGAGATCACCGCAGCCAGCCAGGAGCAGACTTCCGGGATCGAGCAGATCAACCAGGCCATCACGCAGATGGACCAGGTCACGCAGCAGAACGCCGCGCTGGTGGAAGAAGCCGCGGCAGCCGCTTCTTCACTGCAGGAACAGGCCGGCAACCTCTCGCAGGTGGTCAGCGTGTTCAAGCTGGATGGCGGACATGCGCCGCAGCCCACGGCGCAGCGCGCGGCCCGTGCCGTGCGACCGGCCGCGACCCACAGGCAGCCGCCCCAGGCCTGGCAGGCCATCGCGGCACCGCAGTAACAACGCATTGAATTGAAACACCCATGAGACCCGACGCACTTCCAGGCCCACGGTGCGCGCCGGGTCAAGCCATGGATGCCAAGCCGGGAAAAACCGACCGCATCCTGGTGGTCGATAACGACCGGGACGTTCTGCTATTGCTGCAGGTCATGCTGCGGGCTGAAGGCTACGAAAACATCGTCGCGCTGCAGGATGCGCGCGAGGTTTGCGCGAACTACCGCGCCAGCCCCGCGGCCCTGATCCTGCTCGACCTGCACATGCCTTACCTGAGCGGCTATGAGGTCATGACGCAGCTGCGGGAACTCGGCGATCCCTTGCTGGCACCGGTTCTGGTGCTGACCGGCGATACCGACAGCGAGTCGCTGCTCAAGTCGTTCGCCGGCGGAAGCCAGGACTTTATCGCCAAGCCCTTCAGCCAGGCCGAACTCGCCGCCCGCGTGGCCAGTCTGCTGGCCGTCCAGCGCGGCCGCCGCGCCACTTACGCGCAGGCCGAATTGCTGCAGGAAACCGTCATGCTGCGCACCAAGGAATTGCGTGACATGAACCTGCAGCTGCAGGCCAAGGTGGAAAAACTTCACCTGGCGGACGCCGCGATGCGCGAGGTCCGTGAAGACCTGCGCGCCTTGGTGGGCCGCCAGGAAACCCTGCGCGAGGACGAACGCAAGCGCATCGCCAGGGAGATTCATGACGAACTGGGCAGCCTGCTGACGGGGATCAAGGCCTGTCTTTCGGTGATGGGCGAAGGCCGGGCCGACGGCACGCGCTCCCAGGCCCAGCTGCTGGGCGACGCCACCGGTCTCGCCGACACCGCCGTCGACACCGTGCGCCGGGTGATTGCCGACCTGCGGCCCAGCGTGCTGGACCACCTGGGCCTGTGGCCCGGCCTGGAATGGTATGCCGGCCAGTGGAGCCAGCGCACCGGCGTGCATTGCGGCCTGGAGGTGGACGAGGATGCCTGCAACGAGGACATCAGCCCCGAGCGCAGCACCATGCTGTTTCGCATCGTGCAGGAGGCGCTGACCAATGTCGCGCGCCATGCCCATGCCTCCAGCGTCGTCATCCATGCCGGGATGCGGCAGGGCGACGTGCGCATCGAGGTGAGCGACAACGGCAAGGGCGTGGCACCCGATCGCCTGCTGGACCGCCGTTCCTTCGGGCTGCTGGGCATGCGCGAGCGGGCCCATTATTTCGGCGGTGAATTCAGCATGGGCCCCGGCAAGGCGGGCGGCACCACGGTGGTGGTGCGATGCCCGCCGCAGGCCGCACCATGACCGAAAAGAAAATCCGCGTGCTGGTGGTCGACGACCACCTGGTGGTGCGCAACGGCCTGCGGCTGATGCTGGAGTCTTCGCGCGACATCGACGTGGCGGGCGAGGCCTGCAGCGCGGCCGAGGCCCGCGCCATGGTGCTGGCCCAGGAATTCGACGTGGTGCTGATGGACATCGGCCTGCCCGACCAGAACGGGCTGGAGCTTCTCAAGCGCATCCGGATAGACAGGCCGGCCCTGGCCGTCCTGATGTTCAGCATGTACGCCGAGGATGTCTATGCGGTGCGGGCGCTGCGCCTGGGCGCCGCGGGCTACCTCACCAAAAACAGCCCGGTGGAGGCGGTGGTCGCGGCCATACGCAAAGCCGCGGGCGGCGGAAAGTATGTCAGCGCGGAACTCACGGAGCAGCTCGCCGGCATGGCCGCGGGCGCGCCCCTTGCATCCCACCAGGTGCTGTCCAACCGCGAGCTGGAGGTCCTGAAGCTGATCGCCAGCGGTGAAAGCCTGGTCAGCATAGGCCAGGGCCTGCACCTGAGCCCCAACACGGTGACCACCTACCGCGCGCGCATCCTGGAAAAGATGAACGTCGGCAGCAATGTGGAACTGGTGCGCTACGCCCTGGAACACGGGCTGCTGGTCTAGGGCCTGTTGACAGGACGGGACAAGCCCGAGGCCCTGTCACGGTTCCCCCACAAAAACTGTACGGAATCCGCGATGGCGGGGGCGCATGCGCACCGCTATCGTTGGAATGTGCCCGGCATTTCGCCAGACGCATCCACAGGAGGCCATGCGAATGCAATCAACACCAGGCGAATCCCCACCGGTTGCCAGGGCGCTGCAATTCCTGGTTTTCACACTGGGCCAGGAAGAGTACGGCCTGGACTTCCTGAAAGTGCAGGAGCTGCGCCGTTACGACACGGTCACGCGCGCCGCCAACGCCGCCGGGCACATCCAGGGCGTTGCCAACCGGCGAGGCACCCTCGTCCCCGTCGTGGACCTGCGCATCCGGTTCAATTCGGGCACACCTGTTTATGACCAGTACACGGTGTTGATCATCCTGAACATCGCCGCCCGCCTGGTGGGCATGGTGGTGGACAGCGTCTCGGACGTGATCACGCTGGGGATCGGGCAGATCGGGCCCGCGCCCGAGTCGGGGCCGTTGCTGGACACCGCCTGCCTGACAGGGGTCGGCACGCTGGGCGAGCGTGTGCTGCTCCTGGTCGACATCGACAAGCTGATGGCCGTCGCCGGCATGGGGCCGGGCGGCGAGACGATGCATTGATCAAGAGGATGGTCGGGCCTCAACGGGTGCCCGCCTCGCGCCATTGCAGCTCCCCGGCGAAAACCTGGGTGCCGGTGGCAGACCCGGCCGCCGCAGCATCGCACCCATGCGATGACCTACGCAATACCCCGTCACGGTTCCCCTACAAAAACTGTACGGGATCCGCGATGGTGCCGGCGGACGCATCAGCTTATCGTTGGCTTGTGTCTGGCAGTTCGCGGGACGCATCAACAAAAGGGCGTTTCGCATGCAATCAACAACAGGCAATTTCCCGGCGGCCGCCACGGCGCTGGAGTTCCTGGCCTTCAGGCTGGGCCAGGAAGAGTACGGCGTGGACATCCAGAAGGTGCAGGAACTGCGCCGTTACGAGAAGGTGACCTGCATCGCCAACGCGCCCGGGCACCTCAAGGGCGTGGTCAACCTGCGCGGCATCATCGTGCCCATCGTGGACATGCGCATCAAGTTCAACCTGGGCACGCCCACTTACGACCAGTTCACGGTGGTGATCATCCTGAACATCGCCAGCCGCGTGATGGGCATGGTGGTGGACAGCGTCTCGGACGTGATCACGCTGGGACCCGAACAGATCCGGCCCGCGCCCGAAATGGGGGCGGCGCTGGACACCGACTACCTCACAGGGCTGGGCACGCTGGAAGAACGCATGCTGATCCTGGTCGACATCGACAAGCTAATGTCCAGCGACGACATGGGACTGACCTCCTCAACGCTTCAATAAACAGCGCCTTTAACCAAATTCTCACTGGAAAAATATCATGAACAATCTGACTGTACGCGCCAAACTCACCGCTGCCTTTGGCGGCCTGGCTTTCCTGGTTCTGCTGATTGCCGGCCTGGCAATCAAGACACTGGGCGACGCCAACGAACGTTTCGAGGGCTATGTCAACGGCATTGGTGCACGCGCAAACACCGCTCACCTGGTGCGCGAAGCCATAGATTTGCGCGCTATTGCCGCGCGCAACCTGGTGCTGCTCACCAGGCCTGAGGATTTGGCGGTTGAAAAAGATGTGGTCAACAAGGCGCATGCCGAAGTGGGTGTGCAGTTGACGAAACTGAAGAAGCTGTCCGAGGGTTCCAGCGAGGATGTGCGCCGCATGATTGGTGAGATGGACAAGATCGAGCAGGCGTATGCGCCAGTGGCTCTGTCCATCGTCGATATGGCACTCAAGGGAAAGCATGAGGAAGCCATTGCCAAGATGAATGCTGATTGCCGTCCGCTGTTGGCCAAGCTGGTCAAGGTGTCAGAGGAATATTCAGCCTATACCAGCGTGCGCGCCGCCCAGCTGGTGGATGCCTCCGCCGCCGACTACGCGAGCCAGCGCAACTACTTGATCTTCGGTTGCTGCCTTGCCTTGGCTGGTGCCATCGTGGCTGGTTTTCTGATTATTCGCAGCCTGACACGCGCGCTGGGCGCCGAACCGCTCGAACTGTCCGTGATCGCCAGCCGTGTGGCCGAGGGCGATCTGAGTGTCCCTCTGCAAGTGCGCAGCGGTGATACCGTCAGTGTGATGGCCGCCATGATGCGCATGCAAACGTCGTTGACTGGCATCGTCTCCACGGTCCGCAGCGGCACCGACACGATCGCCACCGCGTCCAGCCAGATCGCGGCCGGCAACCATGATCTGTCATCGCGCACAGAGGAGCAGGCCAGCTCCCTGGAAGAGACAGCAGCCTCGATGGAAGAGCTGACCAGCACCGTCAAGCAGAACGCCGACAACGCAAGGCAGGCTAACCAGCTGGCGGTCTCGGCCTCCAGCATCGCCATCAAGGGCGGCAGCGTGGTCGCTGAAGTGGTCGGCACCATGGGCGCCATCAACGCGTCGTCCAAAAAGATCGTCGACATCATCAGTGTGATTGACGGCATTGCCTTCCAGACCAACATCCTGGCCTTGAATGCCGCGGTGGAAGCGGCCCGTGCCGGTGAGCAAGGCCGTGGCTTTGCCGTGGTTGCCGCCGAGGTGCGCAACCTGGCCCAGCGCAGCGCCGCCGCCGCCAAGGAAATCAAGACCCTGATCGACGATTCGGTCAGCAAGGTCGAGGAGGGCAGCAGCCAGGTGGCCGAAGCCGGCAAGACCATGGACGAGATTGTCGACAGCGTGAAGCGCGTGACCGACATCATGGCCGAGATCAGCGCCGCCAGCCAGGAGCAGACACAGGGCATCGAGCAGATCAACCAGGCCATCACGCAGATGGACCAGGTCACGCAGCAGAACGCCGCGCTGGTGGAAGAAGCCGCGGCAGCCGCTTCTTCGCTGCAGGAGCAGGCCGGCAACCTCTCGCAGGTGGTCAGTGTGTTCAAGCTGGACGGCGGACAGGCGCAGGGCATTCAGCAGCAACAGCGCAACAGCGTGGCCCGCCAGGCCGCAGCGCCCCAGCAGCCGCCCCAAGCCCGCAAGGCCATTGCGGCGCCGCAGCGCAAGGTGTTCGCACCGGCGGGCGACCTTGCCGTGGTCGGCGGCGGAAGCTGGGAAACGTTTTAAGAAACCGTTTATGGCCTGACAAGTCCGCGCAAGCGCCCTCCCTGAGGGGGTGAGCCGCCATGGCCTCGCCATGGGCGGCTTTTTTCATGCCGCAGGGCGTCCGGAACCCTGCGCTGCCTGAAGCCCTGTCACGGTTCCCCTACAAAAACTGTACGGGATCCGCGATGGCGCAAGCCGATGCACAAGCCTATCGTTGGCGTGTGTCTGGCAGTCCGCGAGGCGCATCAAAAAAGGCGTTTCGCATGCAATCAACAACAGACCATTTTCAGCCGCCCGCCCAGGCGCTGGAATACCTGGCTTTCAGGCTGGGGCGGGAGGCGTATGGCATGGATACCCGCAAAGTGCAGCAGCTGCGCGCCTATGGCGCGGTGGCCCGCATCGCAAACGCGCCGGAGTACGTGAAGGGCGTTCTCAACCTGCGTGGCGCCGTGGTTCCCATTGTGGACCTGCGCATCCGGTTCAAGCTGGGCGCCCCCCGCTACGACAGGTTCACGGTGGTGATCATGCTGAACACCGCCAGCCGCATCAAGGGCATGGTGGTGGATAGTGTTTCCGATGTGATCACGCTGAGCCCCGAACAGATCAGGCCCCCGCCGGTGTTGGGGGTGGTGCTGGACACCGATTGCCTCACGGGGCTGGGAACGCTGGACGAACGCATGCTGATCCTGGTCGACATCGACAAACTGATGTCCGGGGAAAGCATGGATCTGGTTGAAGGCCGGCAGTTTGAGGCTCAAGGCAATGAGCGCTTTTGCGCATTGAAATCTATTGAGGAAATGACATGAATATCAACAATCTCAAAATCTCCACCCGCCTGGTCATCCTGGTCGGCACGCTGTCGCTGTTTCTCGCCGCGATTGGCGGCATAGGCCTGTTCGGCATCAGCGCGACCAATGAGTCCCTGCGTTCGGTCTATGAAGACCGCACGGTGCCTGCCGACCAGCTCGGGGACATCAAGGCGCTGATGCTGCGCAACCGGGTGGCCATCACCGCCGCCTTGCTGGACCCGACACCGGAGGTCATCAAGGACCGCCTGGCACAGGTCGATTCCAATCTTGCCGAGACGGACAAGTTGTGGACCGCCTATATGGCAACCACCTTGACCGCGGAAGAAGAAAAGCTCACCAAGGCCTTCATGGAAGACAGGAAGAACCTCGTCCAGAAGGGCATACTGCCGGCCTTGGCGGCCTTGCGCGCCGACGACATGAAGGAGGCGCTGCGTCTGGCAACGCACGAGATGCGTGCCCTGTTCCGCAAGGCCGAGCCCGGCATTGACGCGCTGGTGGCGCTGCAGCTTGAAGAGGCCAAAAAAGAATACACCGCCGCAGAGGCCCGGTACAAGACCGTCCGCATGGTGTCGATTGCCGCCATCCTGGGCGGCATCCTGCTTGCGGGCCTGTTCGGCTGGGTGATGGTCCGCTCCATAGGCCGCCAACTGGGCGCCGAACCCGGTGAAGCCGCCAGCGTGGCGCAAAGCGTGGGTTCGGGTGACCTGAGCGTGCACATACAACTCAGGCCCGGCGATACCACCAGCCTGATGGCGCAGCTCCAGTTGATGCAAACAAGCCTGGTGAACATCGTGGGGCAAGTGCGCAGCGGCACGGACACCATCGCGACGGCGTCCAGCCAGATCGCCGCCGGTAACCACGACCTGTCGTCGCGCACCGAAGAGCAGGCCAGTTCGCTCGAAGAGACGGCGGCTTCCATGGAAGAGCTGACCAGCACCGTCAAACAGAACGCCGACAACGCGCGCCAGGCCAACCAGCTGGCCGTGTCCGCTTCGAGCGTCGCCGTCAAGGGCGGCAGCGTCGTGGCTGAAGTCGTGGGCACCATGGGCGCCATCAATGCGTCATCCAGGAAGATCGTCGACATCATCGGTGTGATCGATGGCATCGCCTTCCAGACCAACATCCTGGCTTTGAATGCCGCTGTTGAAGCAGCGCGCGCCGGTGAACAAGGCCGTGGCTTTGCCGTCGTGGCGGCCGAGGTGCGCAACCTGGCCCAGCGCAGTGCCGCCGCTGCCAAGGAAATCAAGACCCTGATCGGCGATTCCGTCGACAAGGTCGAGGAAGGCAGCAAACAGGTCGCCGAAGCCGGCCGGACCATGGACGAGATTGTCGACAGCGTCAAACGCGTGACTGACATCATGGCCGAGATCACGGCAGCGAGCCAGGAACAGACTTCCGGGATCGAACAGATCAACCAGGCCATTACACAGATGGACCAGGTCACGCAACAGAATGCCGCGCTGGTCGAGGAGGCCGCCGCGGCCGCCTCTTCGCTGCAGGAACAGGCCAGCGGCTTGTCGCAGGTGGTCAGTGTGTTCAAGCTGGATGACGGGCAGGAGCGGGGCGTTCAGCAGCAACAGCGCAGCAGCATGGCCCGCCAGGCCGCAGCGCCGAAACAACCACCCCAGGCCCGCAAAGCCCTTGCCGCGCCGCAGCGCAAAACTTTCGCGCCGGCGGGTGACCTCGCCATGGCCGGTGGCGGAAGCTGGGAAACCTTCTAAGGCGTCGGCGCCGCCCTGTTGATACGGGGCGTTTCTTTTATGGAAGCCGGGCTGCTTGAGCAGTCCGGCTTTTTTTTCGGCCGCTGGCCCCCACCCCGCCCTCCCCCAGCGGGGGAGGGAGCAAGAGAACCCCGCCTGTTTTCAATCTGCGTAAATCTGCGTCATCTGCGGATGAATCTCTTATCCACAGATGACGCAGATTTACGCAGATAAAGACCATCCTGATTCAGGGTTGTTTTGCCGCATAGGGAGATAAGGCTGCAGCTGCAGACACCCGGTCGCAGCGCCGGATTTCCCGGGAGATCTCCCGGATCAGGCGCCGAGATGAGGGCATATGCCGGCACTCATCGGCCTATCTTGTGCCGTTTGACTGGATAACCTTGAGCAAGCAACTCGCGTCAAAGAGCCGTAAGAAAGCGGATCCCAAACCGGTGCTTGCCGCGCCATTGCGCAAGAGGCCTGAAGCATGGCAATGACACTTCAGGAATTTCCGTCACCTACACCTACACCTACACCCACACCTGTCCAAGGAGCCAGCATGCGCACCAATTTACCCGTCACCCAACTGGAAGTCGCCTTGCGAAAGGCCGACTCCATCGTTTCCAAGACCGACCTGAGCGGAAACATCCAATACATCAACCCCTATTTCGTGGAAGTCAGCGGATTCAGCGAGGCCGAGTTGATGGGCGCGCCGCAGAACATCATCCGGCATCCGGACATGCCCAAGGAAGCGTTTGCGGACATGTGGGCCACGCTCAAGCGCGGTGTGCCGTGGACAGGCCTGGTCAAGAACCGGTGCAAGAACGGGGACCATTACTGGGTCCTGGCCAACGTCACGCCTATCCGCGAGAACGGCAAGGCGGTCGGCTACATGTCGGTTCGAACGGTTCCCGGCCAGGCCGAGGTCAGGGCGGTGGAGGGCGTTTACCGCCAGTTCAGGGAAGGCACGGCCAAAGGCATTGCCATCCGGCAGGGCAAGGTGGTCAAAACCGGCCTGCTGGGCAAGCTGGCCATGCTGAGGGACTTGCCGCTGGGCTGGCATATCGGCCTGGCCCTGTGCGCCATGCTGGTGCTGCAGCTGCTGGGCGGCGGCCTGGGGCTGTTCGCGTCGCGTTTCGGCCTGAACCCCCTTTACGCGATGGCGGGCTTCGGCCTGGCCTGCACCGGCATGACCGCGTATTGCTGGTATTCGCTGTTTGCCTCGACGGTGGTGCCGCTCAGGGACGCGACCACGGTGGCCCGGGCCATCGCGGGCGGCGACCTTTGCAGCAGGTTCTCCGATGAGCATGGCGGCGACACCGGCCAGCTGCTGAAGGCCTTGCAGCAAATGAACGTCAACCTGGTCGCCATCGTCAGCGATGTGCGCGCCAACGTCGACTCCATCCATGTGAGTTCCACGCAGATCGCCGCGGGCAATATGGACCTGTCGTCGCGCACCGAGCAGCAGGCCGCTTCGCTGGAACAGACGGCGGCCTCGATGGAGGAGCTCACCAGCACCGTCAAGCAGAACGCCGACAATGCCCTGCAGGCCAACCAGCTGGCCGTCTCTGCGTCGAGCATCGCCGTCCGCGGCGGCAGTTCGGTCGCCGAGGTCATGGGCACCATGGGTGCGATCAATACCTCGTCGCGCAAGATCGTCGACATCATCGGGGTGATCGACGGGATTGCCTTCCAGACCAACATCCTGGCGCTCAATGCCGCAGTGGAAGCCGCGCGTGCCGGCGAACAGGGCCGCGGATTTGCGGTCGTCGCCGCCGAAGTGCGCAACCTGGCCCAACGCTCCGCGACTGCCGCCAAGGAAATCAAAGGCCTGATCGACGATTCCGTGGGCAAGGTCGAGCAGGGCAGCAGCCAGGTCGCCGAAGCCGGCCGTACCATGGGCGAGATCGTCGACAGCGTCAAGCGCGTGACCGACATCATGGCTGAGATCACGGCGGCGAGCCAGGAGCAGACATCCGGCATCGAACAGATCAACCAGGCGATCACGCAGATGGACCAGGTCACGCAGCAGAATGCCGCGCTGGTGGAAGAAGCCGCGGCGGCCTCCTCTTCCCTGCAGGAACAGGCCAGCGGCCTGTCGCAGGTGGTCAGCGTGTTCAAGATGGAAGGCGGGCAGAAGCAGATCGCCCGGCCGCACGCCGCCGCGGCCAGGCCGGCCGTGGCGCCGAAACAGCCGCCGCAGGCCCGCAAGGCCATTGCCGCGCCGCAGCGCAAGGCTCCCGCGCCGGCGGGCGAGCTCGCCATGGCCGATGGCGAAAGCTGGTAGACGTTTTAAGGCTTTGGTAATGCCCTGTTGACACGGGGCGCCTCTTTCCTGAAAGCCGGGTTGCCTGATTGAGCAGCCCGGCTTTTTTGATGGGCGGCTATCAGAACAAGCTCGCCACCGTTCGCCTGAAGTGTCGAAGGGCTGATGCATCACGGAGAAGGAGGGGTGTTTCGAGGCCGCTGGCCCCCACCCCAGCCCTCCCCCAGCGGGGGAGGGAGCAAGAAGGGTATGCAGCGAGGACGTTGGCGGGTTTACTCCTTCCCCCGCTGGGGGAAGGTTGGGATGGGGGCTCGCGGCGCTTGAAGTTGCGCCGGGCCCAGGCTGAGCCCGGGCTTCTTCGCGCTGTCCAGCTGCGCGCAGGCGCATCTGGAGCCGCAGCGCTCAGCCCCCGCCCTCCCCGAGCGGGGGAGGGTGTAAGAGAGCAGTCCCCCACGGCCAAAAAAAAAGCACCCGCTAAGGGGCGCTTGAAGGACCAGGCAGGGGACTGCCGGGCCCGGAGGAACGAGAATTTTTTGCGGGAAAACGCGGGCCGCGCTCAGCCCACCGCCAGGCGGTTGCCGTTGCCGCCGGACTGGTGCGTGCCGTCGCGCCCATACAGGGACACGCCGCCGGCCTTGAGGAAATTGAGGGTCTGCCGGGTGAAGTCCAGGTGGGTGTGGACCATCACGCCGTTGCGGTGGTTGAGCTCGCGGGCCTCTTCGGCGCGTGCCAGCAGCGCGCGCCAGGCGCTTTTGAGCACGGCATCGCCGGCGGCGGCCGCGGCATCGGCGCCAACGCGGCCGGGCCCGTAGCCCATGGCCTGCTGGTGCGCGTCGCGGCGCCGGCCTATCAGGGCGATCTGCTCGGCCATGCGGGCCTTGCGTTCGGCCAGTCCGGGCAGTTCGGAGAATTCGCCTTCAGCCATGGCCTGGGCTTCCTGGCCCAGCAACTCGAGAAACACGCCGATCGCGGCGAACTCCCGGCTCAGCAGGTCGACCAGGGCGTTGCTCATTTTTTGCCTTCGCCCAGCAGGTCGCGCACGGTGGCCAGCAGGCCGTCGGCGATTTTGCCGGTATTGACCTGGTAGCGGCCGGCGCTGATCTCTTCGCGGATCCTGGCCACCCGCGCGGCATCGAAGTCCGAATGGGTGGAAGGCAGCAGCGTCGTGGGGGCGGCGGGCCGCGCCTGGGCCGAAGCCTGGGTTTCGGACGCGGGCCGGCTTTCCCGGGTGGAGGAGGGGGCGACGCTGTCGGTCACACTTTTGAGGAATGCAACGGTTTTCTGGATGTTCATGATGGTTTCCTCAGGGGGATTTCACCGATATAACGGCGGTCCGGGTGAAAACTTTAGGGTGCATGGGGAAAAACCCTGAAATTTCAGTGAACCCGTTCCACGCTGCCGTCCGCCAGGACGGTGCCGCTGAGCAGCTGGCCGCCTGGCATCTTGACCTGGAGCACGGCCCCGACAGCGGCGCTGGTCATGGCCTTGCCTTCGCTGCTGACGGTAAAACCGGGCCCGCGCGCGCGCAGGCGGACGTTCTGGCCCTGCTGCACGGCCACCGCGGCGCGCAGGGATTCACGCCGCAAGGGGGCGCCGGAGGCAATGCTGTTCAGGGCCGTGACGCCGTCGAACTGGGCCGGGTCGACGACGACGCCGCGCGGCAGGGCGGTGAGGTCGCCTTCGCGGACGGCGGCATCGGCCAGGGACAGCACCTGGCCGGCGCTGATGGGCCTGGCCGCGACGTAGTAATTGCCGTGCACGGCGACATAGGCCGGCACGTAGCGGGTCCAGGGCTGGCCCGCGTTGCATTTGACGCCGACCGAGACGCGGCCCCAGAGGCGGGCGCCGCCGGGCAAAAAGGGTTCGAGCGCGTCGCAAGGGGGCAGCGCGCCGGACATCGGCGTGTCTATGGTGATGACCACGCGGCCGGGCAGGCCGGCGGCCTGGTTCTGCAAGAAACCTTCGATGACGGGGCGCGCATCGCCGGCCAGGGGCGCGGGCTGCGAGGTCGCGGCATGGGCCGGCGGCGGGCCCAGCGCAAGGCTGGCCAGCACCAGCACCAGGCTGGGCGCGAGCCGTGAAAACAGGTGGGTGGGCGCGGGCATCTTCATGAAATCTTTCAATGGGCAGGCCTGGAGGGCACCCCTTGCGCATGGCCTTCACCAGGATGGAGGTGCAAGGCGTGCCGGGGGCGTGGCTGGATTCTAGAAGTCCGCGCCCCCGTCCCAAGGCCCGAAATGCGCGGCAATCGGGCTGTTGTTCATCCGATTGGAAAACGCCGCGCGGTAGTGCAATGCGTGAGAGCCGGATAAAGCCTTGCAGCCGCTCACACCGGGCCCGGACCGTGTGTTGTCGGGGGCGCGTGACGAAACCATGACAGGCGGGGAAAGCGCGCCTGGCGGCCGGCCGGAAAAGCTGAATTGGGCGCTGAAACACCGTCTGTTCCGGTGATTGCAAAAGCGGGCTCTTCCTACAATTATTTTGAGTACCAGGGGCGGCGGCGCGGCAAGCGCAGGCGTCCAAACGATGGAGAAGAAATGATGGACAAACTTGATTCGGCGCTGCGCTTTCACCAGGAGGCGCTCAGCCTCAGGGCGCGGCGGCAGGAAGTGCTGTCGGCCAATATCGCGAACGCGGACACGCCCAACTACAAGGCGCGCGACTTCGATTTCAGCAGCCGCCTTTCGGAGGCCGTGGAGCGCGGGCGCCAGTCCATGTCCATGACCATGTCCACCACCTCGGCCCGCCACCTGGCCGGCGAGGCGCACGCGGCCGGCGAGGGCGAACTGATGTACCGCACGCCGGCGCAGTCCAGCATTGACGGCAACACGGTGGAGATGGACATGGAGCGCGTGAACTTCGCGGACAACTCCATGCGCTACGAAGCCAACCTGACGGTGCTCAGCGCGAAGATCAAGTCGCTGCTGGCGGCGGCCCAGTAACCAACAGACACCGAGGTAACAGCACATGCCTGATTTCAACAGCTCCAGCGGTATCTTCGCGATCGCCGGCTCCGCCATGACGGCGCAGTCGCAGCGCATGAACGTGGCGGCCAGCAACATGGCCAATGCCGACAGCGTGTCGGGCCCGGACAACCAGCCCTACCGCGCGCGCCAGGTGGTGTTCGAGACCACGCCGGTGCCGGGCGACGCCATAGGCGGCGTGCGGGTGTCCCGCGTGATTGAAGACCAGTCGCCGCTGCGCATGCTGCACGACCCCAAGAACCCGCTGGCCAATGCCGACGGTTATGTGGCCATGCCCAACGTCAACCCGGTGGAGGAGATGGTCAACATGATCTCGGCCTCCCGTTCCTACCAGGCCAACGTCGAGGTGCTGAACACCGCCAAGACGCTGATGCTCAAAACGCTGACCGTCGGCCAGTAAGCGCCGCGTCCGCCTTTTGTCTTTTCCCTTTCCGCACCTCACTTAACTTCCCAGGAAACATCTTATGGCCGTGAACGCACCTGCCGCATCCGATCCCGCGAGCGCGCTGAACGCCCTGGCTTCCCAGCAGGGTTCCGCCGCCGACAGCGAGCAGCGCTTCCTCAAGCTGCTGGTCACGCAGCTGAACAACCAGGACCCGCTCAACCCGCTGGACAACGCGCAGCTGACCTCTCAGCTCGCCCAGATGAGCACCGTCAGCGGCATCGAAAAACTCAACGGCGCGGTGCAGTCGCTGCTGTCGCAGAGCGGCTCCGGCCAGGTGCTGCAGTCGGCCGCGCTGATTGGCCGCACCGTGCTGGTGCCGGGCAAGGAACTGGCCGTCAAGGACGGCGCGGCCACGCAATTCGGCGTGGACCTGGCCGGCGCCGCCGACTCGGTCAAGGTGAGCGTGAAGAACGCCGCGGGCGACACCGTTCGCACCTTCGACCTGGGCGCGCTGCAGCCGGGCGTGAAGACGGTGGACTGGGACGGCAAGACCGACACCGGCACCGCCGCGCCGGACGGCGCCTACACCCTGAGCGTGACGGCCAAGGCCGGCAGCCAGGACGTGGCTTCGCTGGCGCTGACCTACGGCACGGTCGCGAGCATCGCGCAGGTCTACGGCGGCGCGTCGCTGGACCTGGGCGGCGGCCGCAGCGTCGGGCTCAACGAGGTCCGCAAGGTTCTCTGATTTTTTTGGCATTCCGGATATCCGAATTTCTGAGTCAAGGGCGCTCGCCCATTTCCCTTCAACCGCAAGCAACTGAACAACAAAAGGAAACACCATGGGTTTCGCACAAGGGGTGAGTGGCCTGAACGCCTCCGCCAGCAATCTCGACGTCATCGGCAACAACATCGCCAACTCCGGCACGGTCGGCTTCAAGTCGGGCAATGCCCTGTTCTCGGACGTGTACGCGGGCTCCCGCGTGGGCCTGGGAACGCGGGTTGCCGCGGTGGTGCAGAACTTCAGCGCGGGCGCCGTGCAGAGCAGCACGCGCGGCCTGGACGTGGCCATCGTCAACGGCGACGGTTTCTTCCGCATGGCCAGCCCCAGCGGTGAAGTCATGTATTCGCGCAACGGCCAGTTCGACCAGGACGCCAACGGCTACATCGTCAACGCGGGCGGCCTGCGCCTGACCGGCTACCAGGTCTCGGCCAACGGCACCGTCGCCGGCGGCAGCCCCGGCCCGCTGCAACTGCCCACCGCCGCGATGGCGCCCAACGCCACGCAAAGCATCGTGTCGCAGTACAACCTCGATTCGCGCAGCACGGTTCCCGCCGCCACGCCCTTCGACGCCAACAACTCGGCCACCTACAGCTATTCCAACCCGGTCAAGGTCTACGACTCGTTGGGCAATTCGCATGAGGTGGCCACCTTCTTCGTGAAGACCGGCGCCAATGCCTGGAGCGTCTACGCCACCGCCGACGGCTACCCGCTGAACGCCGCGGGCGCCATGGTGGCCGCGCCCACGCCCGCCGGCCCGCCCGTCGCCGCCAACAGCGCGCCGCTGGCCACCGGCACCCTGAGTTTCGACACCAACGGCAACCTGGTTTCCGCCGCGCCCTCCACGCTGGTGGGCGGCAAGATGTCCTTCACCGGCCTGGACTTCGCCAACGGCTCCACCCCGCTGACCTTCACCATGGACCTGACGAAAAGCACGCAGTTCGGCAACGTCAACGACCCGAAAAAGCTCACGCAGGACGGCTACACCTCCGGCCAGCTGACGGCTTTCGCCATCAATGAAGACGGCACCATCACCGGCAAATACTCCAACGAGCAGAGCCAGGCGCTGGGCCAGGTCGTGCTGTCGTCCTTCGTCAACCCCAACGGCCTGCAGCCCAAGGGCGACAACGTCTGGGCCGAGACCGCCGAATCGGGCCAGCCCCTGACCGGTTCGCCCGGCAGCGGCACCAAGCTGGGCGCGCTGGCCTCCGGCTCGGTCGAGGCGTCCAACGTCGACCTGACCTCCGAACTCGTCAACCTGATCATCGCCCAGCGCACCTACCAGGCCAACGCCCAGACGGTGAAGACGCAGGACCAGGTCATGCAGACCCTGGTGAACATGCGCTGATGCCCGCGGGCTCGCACACGGCATAAAAGCAGAAAGAAGCAGGGAACCACATGGACCGGATGATTTATATCGGCCTGAGCGGCGCCAAGCAGGCGCTGGAGCAGCAGGCTTCGGTGGCCAACAACATGGCCAACGCGTCCACGCCCGGCTTTCGCGCGCAGATCAACAGCTTTCGCGCGGTGCCCGTGACCGGCGAGGAAATGGGCACGCGCGCCATGGTGGTCGCCACCACGCCGGGCGCGGACATGAGCGCCGGACCGCTGACGCAGACCGGACGCCCGCTGGACGTCGCGGTGCGCGGCGACGGCTGGCTGGCGGTGCAGATGCCCGACGGCAGCGAAGCCTACACCCGCGTGGGCAACCTGCAGGTCGGCTCCGAAGGCCAGATCACCACCATGGGCTCGCGACCGGTGATGGGTGACGCCGGCCCGCTGGTGGTGCCGCCCGGCTCCTCCCTGGTGGTGGGCGGCGACGGCGTCATCACGGCGATAGGCGCCGGCGACCCGGTGGCCGGCGCCGCCGAAGTGGGGCGCCTGAAGCTGGTGAACCCGGCCAACGCCGACCTGGTGCGCGGCGACGACGGCCTGTTTCGCATGCAGCCGGGCCGCCCCGCGCCGCAGGCCGACCCCGAAGTGCGCGTGCAATCCGGCGCGCTGGAGGGCAGCAACGTCAACCCGGTGGAGGTGATGGTGCAGATGATTTCCAACGCGCGGCGCTTTGAAATGCAGATGAAGACCGTGCAGACCGCCGAAAGCAACGACCAGCAGGCCAACAAGCTGCTGGGCAACGGTTGATGGCACTCAACCACCCTTCAGGAGCGTGAAGCCGGCCGCGGCCCCTTCACCCTTTTTGCAATCCGCTTTTTACCTTTCGCAGGAGTTCCCTCATGATTCGTTCCCTCTGGATCGCCAAGACCGGCCTGGATGCACAGCAGACCCAGCTCGACGTCGTGGCCAACAACCTGGCCAACGTCGGCACCACGGGCTTCAAGCGCAGCCGCGCGGTGTTTGAAGACCTGCTGTACCAGAACCTGCGCCAGAGCGGCGGCCAGACTTCGGACCAGACGCGCATGCCCTCGGGCCTGCAGATAGGCACCGGCGTGCGCGTGGTGGCCACGGAACGCATTCATACCCAGGGCAACCCGACCAAGACCGACAACCCGCGCGACGTCTCCATCAACGGCGGCGGCTTCTTCCAGGTGCTGATGCCCGACGGCACCGCGGCCTACACGCGCGACGGTTCCTTCCAGCCCGACCAGAACGGCCAGCTGGTGACGGCCAACGGCTATCCGCTGCAGCCGGCCATCACGCTGCCGCAGGACACCACGGGCCTGACCATAGGCCGCGACGGCACGGTCTCCGTCACGCAGGGCGGCAGCAGCGCCAGCGTGCAGGTCGGCCAGATCCAGCTGGCGACCTTCATGAACCCGTCCGGCCTGGAAAGCAAGGGCGAGAACCTGTATGTGGAAACCGACGCCTCGGGCGGCGCCAACCAGACCGCGCCGGGCCAGAACGGCGCGGGCGTGCTCAACCAGGGTTACGTCGAGTCCTCGAACGTGAACGTGGTGGAAGAGCTGGTCAACATGATCCAGACCCAGCGCTCCTACGAGATCAACAGCAAAGCGGTGCAGACGTCCGACCAGATGCTCGCGCGCCTGGCCCAGCTGTGATGAACCGCCCGATTGCGAAGACCGGCCGCGCCCGCGGCTGGATGCTGGCCGCCGTCGGGCTGCTGCTGTTGCTGGGCGGCTGCGCGCAGATACCGCGCGAGCCCATCGTGCACCAGCCGATGACGGCGCGCAACGACGCGAAGCAGCGGCCCGCCGCGCCGGTGAACGGGGCGATCTACCGCACCGGCTTCGGCGCGCAGGCGCTGTTCGAGGACAGGCGGCCGCGTTATGTGGGCGACATCCTCACCATCGTCATCAGCGAGAACATCAACGCCAGCAAGAACTCGGCCGCCGATGCCAGCCGCACCGGCAGCGTGAGCTCGGTGCTGGGCCTGGTGCCCAAGCTGCTCAGCGGCCTGATCTCCGGCGACCAGGATGCCGACGGGGCCGGCAAGAACATCTTGAGCGCCAAGGGCGGCGCCAATTCGAAAAACACCTTCAACGGCGTGATCACGGTCACGGTGGTGGAAGTGCTGGACAACGGCAACCTGCTGGTCAGCGGCGAAAAGCAGATGCTGATCAACCAGGGCACGGAATACATCCGCTTCTCCGGCGTGGTCAACCCGCGCACCGTGGGCGCCAACAACGCCGTGCCTTCCAACCAGGTGGCCGACGCGCGCATCGAGTACAGCGCCAAAGGCTACATCGACGAGGCGCAGACCATGGGCTGGCTGCAGCGCGTCTTCCTCAACGTACTGCCGTTCTGAGCACCCTCATGCGCAAACCCAACCCTTCCCTTTCCCGCCGCCGCGGCCCGCGCGCGTCGTTCATGTCCCTGCTCAAGCTGTGCCTGCTGCCGCCGGCCCTGGTGGTGGTGGCCGTCCTGGCCGTGCCGCACGCGAAGGCCGAGCGTATCAAGGACCTCGCCAGCATCCAGGGCGTGCGCGACAACCCGCTGATCGGCTACGGCCTGATGGTGGGCCTGGACGGCAGCGGCGACCAGACCATGCAGACGCCCTTCACCACCCAGAGCCTGAACAACATGCTGGGCCAGCTGGGCGTGACGGTGCCGGCCGGCACCAACATGCAACTCAAGAACGTGGCCGCCGTGATGGTGACCGCGGTGCTGCCGCCTTTTGTGCGGCCGGGCCAGACCATAGACGTCACGGTGTCCTCGCTGGGCAATGCCAAGAGCCTGCGCGGCGGCACGCTGCTGATGACGCCGCTCAAGGGCGCGGACGGCCAGGTCTACGCGCTGGCGCAGGGCAACATGGTGGTCGGCGGCGCGGGCGCTTCGGCCAGCGGCAGCCAGGTCAAGATCAACCAGCTCAGCTCGGGCCGCATCCCGGCGGGCGCCATCGTCGAGCGCGCGGTGGACTCGCCCCTGGGCGGCGACGGCACGCTGGTGATAGAGCTCAACAAAACCGATTTCGGCACCGCGCAAAAGGCCGTGGACGCGATCAACCGCAGCTTCGGCCCCGGCACGGCGCAGGCGCTGGACGCGCGCATGATCCAGGTGACCGCGCCGGCGCGGCCCGAGGAGCGCGTCGGCTTCCTGGCCCGCATCGAGGAACTCGACGTGAACCCGTCGCAGGCCGTGGCCAAGGTGGTGATCAACGCGCGCACCGGCTCGGTGGTGATGAACCAGACGGTGCGTATCAACGACTGCGCGGTGGCGCACGGCAATCTGTCGGTGGTCATCAACACCGAACCCGTCATCAGCCAGCCCGGCGCCTTGTCGGGCGGCAGCACCGTGGCCACCCAGCGCTCGCAGATCGAGCTGAGCCAGGGCGGCGGCGCATTGCAGGTCGTGAAGAGCGGCGCTTCGCTGGCCGACGTGATCAAGGGCCTGAACGCCCTGGGCGCCAACCCGCAGGACCTGGTGTCCATCCTGCAGGCCATGAAGGCCGCGGGCGCCCTGCGCGCCGAACTCGAAATCATTTAAAGCCCGGAACCCGAAGCCATGAGCAGCACCACCATCGCCGGCACCAGCGGCCTGAACACGCCGGCCTCCGGCGTTCTCGACCAGCGCCTGTCGCTGGACGTGCAGGGCGTGGACGAGCTCAGGCGCACGGCGCGCAACTCCCCGCAGGAGGGCATGAAGCAGGCCTCTAAACAGTTCGAGGTGATGTTCATGAGCATGGTCCTCAAAAGCATGCGCGAGGCCACGCCGTCCGACGGCATGCTCAGCAGCCAGTCGGAAAAAATGTACACCTCGATGCTGGACCAGCAGCTGTCGCAAAACCTCTCGGGCCGCGGCCTGGGGCTGGCCGATGCCATGTACGCGCAGCTCAGCCGCATGACGGGCGGCGACAGCGCCGCGCCGCAGGCCGGCGCCTTGCCCATGGCGGTTCTGCCCGGCGGGGCCGGCGCGGTGGCGCCCAAGGCGCAAGCCTTCCCGCAGCCGTATTCACCGTCTTATTTGCCCTCGGCGCCCGTGAGCCGCGCGCCCGACCTGTCGCAATACGAAACGGCCACCGCGCAGGCGACGATGAGCCGCAGCGCGCTGCCGCAGGCGCATGTCGAGGCTTTCGTCTCGCGCCTGCTGCCGGCCGCGCAGCGCGCCAGCGAAGCCAGCGGCGTGCCGGCGCAATTGATCATGGCGCAGGCGGCGCTGGAGTCCGGCTGGGGCAAGCGCGAAATCCGCATGGAAGACGGCAGCACCAGCTTCAACGTGTTCGGCATCAAGGCCGACAAGAGCTGGAAGGGCCCGGTGGCCGAATCCGCCACCACCGAATTTGTCAACGGCGCGCCGCAAAAGACGCGCGCCTCTTTCCGCGCCTACGGCTCGTACGACGAGGCCTTCGCCGACTACGCGAAATTCCTGTCGACCAACCCGCGTTATTCCGGCGTGGTCGCCACGCGCGACCCGGCCGAGGCCGCGCACGGCCTGCAGCGCGCCGGTTATGCGACCGACCCCGAGTACGGCGGAAAACTGGTGCGCATCATGAAACAGATGACCTGAATCCGCGCATGAAGCCGGCGATGACAACCCACTACCTTCCCCTTTCACAAAGAGTGCCATGAACATCCGTAACTTGAAAATAGGCACCCGACTGGGCCTGGGCTTCGCGCTGGTGCTGGTGTTCCTGACCGCGATTGCGGCGCTGGGCATCTGGCGGCTGCAGGGCGTGGGGCACGCCACCAGCGACATGGCCGGCCAGGCCCTGGTCAAGGAGAGGCTGGCGTCCGAGTGGATGGTGTTGACCAGCACCAACAGCGTGCGCACCTTCGCGCTGGTCAAAAGCACCGACCCTCAGGACCAGCAGTACTTCCAGAAGGCCATTGCCAAAACCAGCCTGGCGATCACCGAAATCTCGGGAAAGCTGCTGGCCATGCTGGACACGCCGGAAGAAAAGAAGCTGTACGAAGACAGCATGGCCAAGCGCGCGGCCTACATCGGCATCCGAACGGCGGCGGTCAAGCTCAAAACCCAGGGTGAGGCCGCGCAGGCGGTGGAACTGGTGGACAGCAAGCTTGTGCCCGCGCTGGAGACCTATGACGCCAGCATCCGCGCGATGCTGAATTTCCAGAAAAACCATATCGATGAAACCGTGAGCGCCATCGACGTGCTCTACCGCTCCAGCCGCATGAGCCTGGGCGCGATGGCCCTGGCGGCGCTGGCGCTGGGCGCCCTGCTGTCATGGTGGCTCACGCTGGGCATCACCCGCCCGCTGAGCCGCGCCCTGCGCGTGGCCGAGACCGTGGCCGCCGGCGACCTGACCAGCCGCATCGACGTCACGAGCAAGGACGAGACCGGCCAGCTGATGCAGGCCTTGAAGGACATGAACGACAACCTGGTGGGCATCGTCGGCGACGTGCGCAGCGGCACCGACACTATCGCGACGGCCTCCAGCCAGATCGCCGCCGGCAACCACGACCTGTCGTCGCGCACGGAAGAGCAGGCGAGCGCGCTGCAGGAGACGGCCGCCTCGATGGAGCAGATCACCTCCACCGTCAAACAGAATGCCGACAACGCGAAGCAGGCGAACCAGCTGGCGGTGTCGGCCTCCAGCATTGCGGTCAAGGGCGGCAGTGTGGTGGCCGACGTGGTCGGCACCATGGGGGCCATCAACGCGTCTTCCAAAAAGATCGTCGACATCATCAGCGTGATTGACGGCATTGCCTTCCAGACCAATATCCTGGCGCTCAACGCCGCTGTCGAAGCGGCAAGAGCCGGTGAACAAGGCCGTGGTTTTGCCGTGGTGGCCGCCGAAGTGCGCAACCTTGCGCAACGCAGCGCCGCGGCCGCGAAAGAAATCAAGACACTGATAGGCGACTCGGTCGAGAAGGTCGAGGAAGGCAGCAAGCAGGTCGCCGAGGCGGGCCGCACCATGGACGAGATCGTCGACAGCGTCAAGCGCGTGACCGACATCATGGCCGAGATCACGGCCGCCAGCCAGGAGCAGACACAGGGCATCGAGCAGGTCAACCAGGCGATCACGCAGATGGACCAGGTCACGCAGCAAAATGCCGCGCTGGTGGAGGAAGCCGCCGCCGCCGCATCGTCCATGCAGGAGCAGGCCGGCAATCTCTCGCAGGTGGTCAGCGTGTTCAAGCTGGACGGCGGGCATGACCGCGACATCCAGTACGTGCAGCCCGTCCGCGCAAGCCGGCCCGCCGCAGCGCCCAGGCAGCCGCCCCAGGCCCGGCCGGCCATCGCGCCGCCCCGGCGCAAGCCGGCGGCGGCCGGCGATCTGGCCGTGGCGGGCGAGGGCTGGGAGACTTTCTAGCCGGGCGCATACACCAGGCGCCGGCATGTTCCGGCCCTGAGCCCCTTCACCCTCCAGCCAGATTGCCGGCGCCTGCGGGCGCCGGGAAACCGTTCAGTTTTTTTGTTTGTCATCTGTTGAGTTCAACGTTCGCATTCGCGGCCTTCAAAAAGGAAAAAAATATGCAGTGGTTTCATCAACTTCGCGTCATGACCAAGCTGGTCGGAAGTTTTCTTGTCGTCGCGGCCGTAGGTGCCGTCATAGGCGGCCTGGGCATCTTCCACATGGGCCGCATCAGTGCCGCCACGGAAAATCTCTACAGCCAGGAGGTGGTCGCGCTCAAGGCCGTGCAGGAAGCCAATATCCACCTGCTCTACGCCAGCCGGGCCCAGATGACGCTGCTGTCGGCTTCCTCCATCGGCGAGCGCAATACCGGGAAAAAAGACATCGCGGCGGCTTTGCAAGGCGTTGAACAGCGCATGGCCGAGGTCAAGCCGCTGCTGGAAGACGAAGCCGCCGGCGCGGCGCTGTACCAGCAGTTCGCCGCCAGGATGCCGCAGCTCAAGCAGCGGATGAACGATTTTGTGGCGTTGCTGATGAAGCAGTCGCTGGACTCCTCGCAGTACGACGGCAAGGTCTTCGACGACAGCGCCACCCTGGTGAAGGATTCGCGCGTGGTCGAGGAGATCCTGCAGAAAATGGTGGCCTACAGCGACGAGCAGGCCAGGGCCAGCATGGAAAACGTGGGCGGAACCTACAAGGCCTCGCGCCTGATGATGCTGCTGCTGGTGCTGGGCGGCATCGCCGCCAGCATAGGCCTGGGTGTCATGATGGCGCGCATGCTGGGCATGCAGATTGGCGGGGAGCCGGCCTACGCCGCCGGCATCGTCGACCGCGTGGCCGCCGGCGACCTGACGGTCCAGGTGGACCTGCGCAAGGGCGACAGCCGCAGCCTCCTGTATGCCATCCACAAGATGCAGCAGGAACTGTCCCGGGTCATCAGCCAGATCCGCCAGGCCAGCGGCACCATCGCCACGGCCAGCAGCGAGATCGCGGCCGGCAACCACGACCTGTCCTCGCGCACCGAAGAGCAGGCGAGTTCGCTTGAAGAGACCGCCGCCTCGATGGAAGAACTGACATCAACGGTCAAACAGAATGCCGACAACGCACGGCAAGCCAACCAGCTGGCGGTGTCCGCCTCGGGCGTGGCCGTCAAGGGCGGCAGTGTGGTGGCCGAAGTGGTGGGAACCATGGGCGCCATCAATGCTTCCTCGCGCAAGATCGTCGACATCATTGGTGTGATTGACGGCATTGCCTTCCAGACCAATATCCTGGCTTTGAATGCCGCTGTTGAAGCTGCAAGAGCGGGCGAGCAAGGCCGTGGCTTTGCCGTGGTTGCGGCGGAAGTTCGCAACCTGGCCCAGCGCAGCGCCGCCGCCGCGAAAGAAATCAAGACACTGATAGGCGACTCGGTCGACAAGGTCGAAGAGGGCAGCAAGCAGGTCGCCGAAGCCGGCCGCACCATGGACGAGATCGTCGACAGCGTCAAGCGCGTGACCGACATCATGGCCGAGATCACCGCCGCCAGCCAGGAACAGACGGCCGGCATCGAGCAGGTCAACCAGGCGATCACGCAGATGGACCAGGTCACGCAGCAAAATGCCGCGTTGGTGGAAGAAGCAGCAGCCGCCGCGTCTTCGCTGCAGGAGCAGGCCGGCGAACTGTCGCAGGTCGTCAGTGTGTTCCAGCTGGAAGGCGGCCACGAGCAGCCCGCGCCGCAGCGCCCCAAGCCCGCCGCGCGCCCGGCCGCCACGCCCAAGCAACCGCCCCAGGCGCGCCAGGCCATCGCGGCGCCGCGCGAGCTGGCCGCAGCCGGCGGCAACTGGGAAACCTTTTAAAGAAGACCGAAAAAAGCCTGTAACAGATGGAGATTTGACTCAAGTTTCCGCCGCGACAGACCGATAAACAAGAAGCAAGGCGTGCCCCGGGTAACCCTTGCAGGCCATCACCATTGATTTCCAAGGAGTGCGTATGCACGCGACAACACGCTACCCCGTACCGAATGCCGCAGAGATGGCGCTTGCCTCCACATTGGGCCATGCCGGCCAGGCCGCGAAGTCCGCGGCCCAGCCTTGCGGCCATGCCCACGCCGGCCATTCCGTTCCTTCCCACAAGATCGTCGGCATCATCGGCGTGATCGACGAGATCGCGCTGCAGACGAGTTGTGTCGCGCAGAGCGCGGCCGCTGAAGCGGCCCGTGCCGGTGAGCAGGGCCGCGGCTTTGCCCTGGTGGCCGCCGAGGTGAAAAACCTGGCCCATCGCAGCGCGGCGGCGGTCAAGGAAATCAAGGGAATGATCGGCGACTCCGTCTACAAGGCCGGCATGGCCGACGAAGACCGGCAGCGTGAATTTGAAGAGCGGGCCAAGAGATGGCAGAAGTCTTTGGCCGCCTGATGCCGCGCCGCTCAAAAAACCCTCCTGGCGTTGTTGCGGCCGCCTTGCCGTGCTGGAGCACTGTCTGCGGCGTCGCGCCTAGCCAGGACCGCTTCGCTGGGTTTTGTGAACGGCGTTAAAAAAATGCAAGGGGCCTGGTTTTTCCTCAAGTTCTTCCAGGCCCCGGCCGTTATTTATGTATCTATCCCGTGAGCGTCCCCAGCACTCCCAGGCGCGCCTCGCCGCCGTGAAAGACCCGATTTATGTCCAATAGCATGTTTTACACAGGCCTGAGCGGCCTGAACGCCGCCCAGGCCGCGCTGGTGACCACCGGCCACAACACCGCCAACGTCAACACCGCCGGCTACAGCCGCCAGTCCGCGCAGATCGCCAGCGCCGGCGGCACCTACCACGCCAGCGTCGGTTTCTTCGGCAGCGGCGCCAAGGTGGTGGACGTCAGCCGCAGCTACGACACCTACCTGGCCTCGCAGCTCAACCAGGCGCAGTCGCTGAACCAGTCGCTGACGACTTACTACACGCAGATCAGCCAGATCGACAACCTGCTGGCCAACCAGAAAGCCGGCCTGGCGCCGCAGCTGCAGTCGCTGTTCACCAACATCCAGGCGGTCGCCAACACGCCGGCCGACCCTGCCGCGCGCCAGCAGCTGATCAGCTCCGCGCAGGCCACCGCCAACCAGTTCCGTTCCATGGACCAGTACCTGAGCGGCCTGAACGGCACCACCAACGACCAGATCTCCGGCAACGTCGAGCAGATCAACACCTATGCCGAGCAGATCGCCAGCCTGAACAAACAGGTGGCCATGCTCAGCAATGCGGGCGGCCAGGCCCCCAACGACCTGCTGGACCAGCGCGACCAGCTGGTCAACCAGCTGGGCCTGCTGGTGGGCACCAAACTCGTGGTGCAGGACGGCGGCCAGTACAACATTTCCATCGGCAACGGCCAGTCCCTGGTGCTGGGCGACCACGCCACCAAGCTCGCGGCCGTGCCTTCCGCAGCCGACCCGAGCCGCATGGCCGTCGCGGTGGTGAACGCCGCCGGCATGGCCGTGCAGATGCCGGACAGCATGCTCACCGGCGGCACCCTGGGCGGCCTGATGCAGTTCCGCAACGAGTCGCTGATCCCCGCGCAAAACTCCCTGGGCCGCATTGCGATTGCCCTGTCGGACGCCTTCAACGCCCAGCAAAACCTCGGCATAGACCTGAACGGCGTGCTGGGCACGGACTTCTTTTCACAGGCCAGCCCGGCCCTGCTGACGAACAGCCGCAACACCGGCAACCTGGTGATGACGCCCTCGTTTTCCGACACCAGCCAGCTGACCACCAGCGACTACCGCCTGGATGTGGGCACCGGCCCCAGCTACACCCTGACGCGCCTGTCGGACAACCAGGTCATTCCCATGACCGCGGGGTTTCCGGGCGCCGCGCCCGCCGACACCACCACCTTCGACGGCGTCACCCTGACCCTGGCCAGCGGCGCCGGCGCCCCTGGCGACTCCTTCCTGATCCAGCCCACCCGCACCGGCGCGCGCGACCTCTCGGTGCTGGTCAGCGACCCCGCCAAGATCGCGGCGGCTTCGCCCATCGTCACCGGCAACACGGCCGCCAACCAGGGCAGCGGCAAGATCAGCGCCGGCAAGGTCGACGCCGCCTACCTGGGCGCGCCACTGGCCGCCAAGGTGACGCTGAGCTATGACGGCACCACCAATCAGATTTCCGGTTTCCCGGCCGGCGCGGCCGTCACGGTGACACTGGCCAACGGCACGCCGGACCCGGCCAGCCCCTATGCGCCCGGCTCCGCCGTCAACTACTCGCCCGGTGCGACCATGACCTTCAACGGCATCAGCGTCAGCATCAGCGGCACGCCCCGCAACGGCGACACCTTCACCGTCGACAAGAACAGCGGCGGCGTCTCCGACGGCAGCAATGCCCTGCTGCTGGGCGCGCTGCAGAACAAGAAGACCATGAGCAACGGCACCGCCAGCTTCAACGATTCCTATGCCCAGCTGGTCAGCAGCGTCGGCAACAAGGCCCGCCAGATCCAGATCGCCGGCACCGCGCAGACCAGCCTGGCCGTGCAGATACGCGGCGCCCAGCAGTCGGTGTCGGGCGTCAACCAGGACGAGGAAACCGCCAACCTGCTGATGTTCCAGCAGATGTACCAGGCCAATGCCAAGGTGATACAGACCGCGTCCACGATGTTCGACGCCGTGCTGGGTATCAACTAAGCGCTTGTCCTTACACGCAAGCACAAACACAAGCACCCGGCACAGCGCCACCAGGAGTCCATGATGCGTATCAGCACCCAGTCTTTTTACGAACAAAGCCAGGCCGCCATGGGCTCGCAGCAAAGCAGCCTGCTGCGCGTGCAGCAGCAAATCGGCGCCTCGAGCAAAATCCTCGCGCCCTCGGACGACCCGCTGGGCGCCACGCGCGCGCTGGCCGTGTCGCAGTCGATCGCACTCAATACGCAGTACGCCACCAGCCGCGGCCAGGCCAACCAGATGCTCTCGATGGAAGAAAACACGCTGCAAAGCGTGACCACCGTGATGCAGACCGTCAAGGGCCTGCTGGTCGAGGCCGGCAACGGCACCATGACCGACGCCGACCGCGCCACCCTCGCCACCGCATTGCAAAGCAGTTTCGACCAGCTGCAGGGCCTGGCCAACACCGACGACGGCAACGGCCAGTTCCTGTTCGCCGGCTTCAAGAGCGGCAGCCCGCCCTTCGTCACGCAGGCCAACGGCAGCATCCTCTACGCCGGCGACCAGGGCCAGCGCCTGATGCAGGTCGACGTGTCGCGCCAGATGGCCGGCAGCGACGACGGCCGCAGCATCTTCCAGAGCGTGCAGGGCGGCGCGGGTTACGTCAGCGTGGCGCAGGCCGGCAACACCGGCAGCGGCGTGTTCGGCGCGACCTCGGTGGTCGACATCAGCGATGCCAACTACGGCAAGGATTTTGTCATCACCTTCACCACGCCCACGACCTACCAGGTCGACACCAACACCATCCCCCCGGTGTCCATCGTGCCTTCGACCACCTTCACCGCCGGCAGCCCCATCCAGTTCGGCGGCATGCAGCTGAGCATCAGCGGCGCCCCCGCGGCCGGCGACAGCTTTAACGTCTCCGACGCCAAAAACGCCGGCACCGACGTCTTCGCCACCATCACCGACGCGATCACCGCGCTGCGCGCCCCGGTGAACGGCGCCGGCGCCAACGCCCAGGCCAAACTGCTGAACGCCCTGAGCACCGCCAACCGCAAGATCACCAACGCGCACGACAACGTGCTCACCGTGCGCGCCTCCGTCGGCACGCGGCTGCAGGAACTCGACGCACTGGGCAGCACCGGCGACAGCCGCGCCCTGTACGACAAGAGCTACCTCTCGGACCTGCAGGACCTGGACTACGCCAGCGCCATCTCCGAGTTCTACCAGCGCCAGACGGCGCTGCAGGCCAGCCAGCAGACCTTTGTGAAGATCCAGCAGATTGCGTTGTTTAACTATCTGTGAGCTGGGTGGCGAAGCGTCTGTCGTCAGTCTTCGTCAGGACTTCTTTGGGAAAACCGGCTTTTCAGGGGCCAGTAAGCCACGGCTGAAAACAGCGGGACGCCCACCCAGGCGGTGATCATGAGCAGGCCGGCTGCCGCAGCTCCGCCAAAACCCGCATCGTCAACCTCGCCGGGGAAGAAATGAAGAAAAGCCGCCACCAGGCCAACGCCGGCAAGCGCTGTTAAAGCCGTCCCTGTCGAGATGGCGGCGAGCAGGTGCAGGAGACGTCGCCGGGCTGTGTTCAGGACGGTTTTGTTCATGGCGAGTCCCTTCATGTTATTTCGAAATGGCATGAATGGCCGAGCGGCCCAAGCTCAGTAACAGGACGCAGAAAACTGCAACCGCCACGCCGCCGACACCAAGCTGGATCCAGAATGCATGGGTCAGGCTGCAACTGTCAAGCTGGTAGGCCTTCGCAAGTGCGGAACCGACGGCGCTGGCCTTGCAGAACTCTTCTTGCGGGTTATGAACCAGCGCCGCAGTCGCGGCCAGCAAAGAAACCACCTGAGACAGCCCAATAACCAGCATCTCAGCCAGCAATGGCTTTCTTTGGGCGACCAGGGCGATGCCCAGGTAGACCGTCATGCCCGTCGTCATGGTTAGAAAGGCCGCGACCATCATTTCCTGTGACGTGCCGAAATCAGAAAAGCGTGTCAAGGCTGCCGCAAGGTCCAGCCGAAAGAGCAGGCACAGAGATGTGACCGTCACGATGCCCGGTGTCAGCAGCAAGGCCAGGCCCATCATGCAAAAGCGCTTGGGTGACTGGTGGCGGCTATATAGGGGTGTTTGCATGGCAGCTCGATTCTTCCATGTCCATGGCCTCATGACGCGGATAGCCCGCAATTTGAGTTGCCTTCCAGTGGCAGGGGCCGGCTTGGGCGTAGCAGGAGACCTTGTACTGTGCCTGCAGTTAGGTAGCGCAGGCCTGCAGTGATGCGATGCCGCCGGCCGCCGGCAACAGGAGGAGCGCGCGACGCCAGATCACCGTAACGAGATGGATGCTCATGGTTTTCCCGTGCAGGGCCTTGGAGCCGGCATCTTGTCGCACTGGCCGGGCACCAGACGCAGCCAGCATCGGCATCCAGCGCCAGGCAGTCGTCCTGCGGCACCAGGATGCCGACGTGCAGGTCGTGCCGCTTGATGGGGCCTGGCTTTCCCAGCAACGGAGGGCTGTGCTCTTCGTCGCAGAGCACGGTCTTTTCGAGCCGGTAGCCTGGAGGCGCGGCGCTTGTGGATACCGCGGCGGGTTTGTTGTCTGGTAGCACGGTCTGCTCGTCCGCCAGCGCCGGCAGCTTCGTACAAACCAGCGCCATGGCGGCTACCGCAGGTACCAAGGTCTTGCGCCGCTTCATCACACCCGCTCCCCGTGGATGCGCATCGGCGCCAGCGGCGGACAGCCGGCCAGCGTCGGATCCAGCACAGTGACCAGCGTGCTGGCGGGTGTGAAGCCCGGGTACTTCGCGGTCACGTCGCGCAGGACGCGGCCCAGGGCTTCGTCTGCGTTGTTGCTGGGCAGCCAGCCGTTGACGAGCAGGGTGTCGAGGTCAGCCTGGTTTTTGCTGAACACCACGGAGACGGCGTACAGCGTTCTGGCGGGTTTCCTGGGCACGGCCTGGCGGCTCAGGGCGCAGGTGTCGGGCGGGAAGGCGATGTCGGTTGCTGTGGTTTGAGAGACGGCGTAGCCGGGGTATTTCTCCAGCACCAGGCGAGTGAACAGGCCGGTGGCCTCGTCGATGCCGGCGGCCGATTGCACGGAGTGGACCAGCCTGAAGGTGAAGTCCTGCACGCCTTCGCGCAGGACGGCGGAGACCAGATAGGGGGTTTTGCTTGTTGGCCTGGTGACGGGCTTCCTTTTGTCGGGCTCACCGGCCCAGCTGGCGTGACTATGAACAAGGCCTGTGACCAGGCAGCTCGCGCGCGCCAGCCAGGCCCGCCGGGTGCTTGTGCTGTGCTGCGCGCTTGTGCTTTCTTTCATGGCGTTCTGCTCCTCGAAAAAATCCCGCCTGCGTGCCCGCCGGGTAAAGCGCATGGCGATCGCGCTGGGTGGGGATGGGGTTGTAATGCCAGTGGCTGCCTGCCGCGTCTGGCTGGGCTGTTCCGGCGACGCTGAACGGTATGCGAGCGTGCGGCGCGGAGCCGGGCGGATTGTCCGCACACGGTCTTTTTTTGTTGGATTTATCGAAACCGGCTTGAGAAAGCCGGGTCTGTGTCCGTGGACACTGCCTGCTGCTTACTGCCGCAAACCCTGCAGGAAGCCCAGCGTGGACCCAAAGCCCGAGGCGAAGCGCGGCTCGAGAAAAGGCCCCAGGTATTGCATCAGCAGCTGCAGCATGGCGACGCCGGCCAGCAGTGTGATGGGGAAGCCGACGGCAAAGATGCTGAACTGGGGCGACACGCGGTTCAGGATGCCCATGGCGAGGTTGAGGGTCAGCAGGGTGGCGATCAGGGGCAGGGCCAGCATCAGGCCGCCGGCGAAGATCTCGCCGCCGGCGTTGGCCAGCAGGAACCAGCCGCCGGCGGCCAGCGGCGCGTCGGCGATCGGCAAGGCCTGGAAGCTTTCGGCCAGGACCATGACCAGCATCAGGTGGCCGTCGACGGCCAGGAAGATCAGCATGGCCATGACGTTGAGCAGGCGGGCAATGACCATGGTGTTGCCGCCGCTGGTGGGGTCGAAGAAGGAGGCGAAGGACAAACCCATCTGCAGGCCGGCGTATTCACCGGCGGCCTGCACGGCGGCGAAGACCATGCGCATGGAAAAGCCCATGGCCGCGCCTATGAGGATTTGCTGGACCAGTATCCAGAAGCCGGCGGCGGACACCAGGGGGACGGCGGGCGGCGCGCCCAGCGTGGGCGCGATCACCAGGGTCAGCAGCATGGCCAGGCCCACCTTGGTGCGGCGCGGCACGGCATGCTCGCTGAAGATGGGCGCGGTGCTGATGAGGGCCAGCATGCGCACAAAAGGCCACAGAAAGGCCACCATCCAGAGGTTGAGCTGGTCGGAGGTGACCGAAAAAACCGGGGGCATGAGCTGCCTGTGTCAGGCTGTGTCAGCCGACGATTTGCGGGATGGAGGAAAACAGGTTGCGCATGTAGTCCAGCACGGTGTTGAGCATCCACGGCCCGGCGATCACCAGGGTGGCGAAGACGGCCAGCAGCTTGGGGATGAAGGACAGCGTCATTTCATTGATCTGCGTGGCGGCCTGGAACAGGCTGATGAGCAGGCCGGTGACCAGGGCCACCAGCAGCAGCGGGGCGCCCAGCAGCAGGGAGAGCTTCATGGCCTCATAGCCCATGGCCATGACGGATTCGGGGGTCATATGGTGTTTTTCGCGCCGCTAGAGGTAAAAGCTCTGCGCCAGCGCGCCTATCAGCAGCTGCCAGCCGTCGACGAGCACAAAGAGCATGAGCTTGAAGGGCAGCGAGATGGTGGCCGGGGGCACCATCATCATGCCCATGGACATCAGTACGCTGGCCACCACCAGGTCGACGATGAGGAAGGGGATGAAGATGGTGAAGCCGATCTGGAAGGCGGTCTTGAGTTCGCTGATCACAAAGGAGGGCAGCAGGATGCGCAGGGTGACCTGCTCGGGGCCGTCGAGTTTTTCGATGTTGGCGAGCCTGGCGAAGAGCGCGAGGTCGGCTTCGCGGGTCTGCTTGAGCATGAACTGCTTGAAGGGCTCGACGCCGCGCTCCAGGGCCTGTTCGGCGCTGATCTTGTTTTCAGAGAACGGTTTGTAGGCAGTGGCGTGCACCTTGTCGAAGACCGGCGACATGACGAAGAAGGTCAAAAACAGCGAGAGGCCGACCAGCACCTGGTTGGGCGGTGACGACTGGGTGCCTATGGCGGTGCGCAGCAGGCCCAGCACGATGAGGATGCGGGTGAAGCTGGTCATGGACAGCAGCAGCGCCGGCAAAAAGGACAGCGAGGTCAGCAGCACCAGCGTCTGCACGCTGAGCGACCAGGTCTGGCTGCCGCCCGGGCCTTTGCTGCTGGTGATGCCGGGCAGGCCCTGGGCCGAGGCGGCCTCGGGCAGCAGCATCAGCACGGCCGCGATGAACGCGGGCAGCACCAGCAGTGCCACGCTGGCGCGCAGGCCGGGGAGCTTGTTTTTCATCAGTCGCGCTTCTTGAGCTTGTTCAGGGATTCGAGCAGCTTGTTCGAGAAAGCGCTGCCGGGGCCGGTGAAGCGCTGGGGCGCGGGCGCCGCGTCGCCATCGGGAAGGTTGCCGGGCATGTGTTGCGCCGCCATGGTGTGCAATGGGCGGACCTGGCCGGCGGCCACGCCCAGCACCAGCCACTGGCCGCCGATTTCGACGACCACCACGCGCTCGCGCTGGCCGACCATGGCGCTGGACACCACCTTGAGCAGGCGGCCGCTGCCGGTCTGCTGCAGGCCGAAGCGCCGCGCCACCCAGGCGCAGCCGAAGATCATCGCGACGACAAAAGCCAGGCCCAGGCCGGCCTGCAGCAGGCCCGCCGCGCCGAAGGAGGAGCGCACGGGTTCGGCCGCCGCCGTGTGAACGGTGGGCAGCACCGCACCAGCGGACAGGCAGACGCCGGCCAGCAGCAGGGCGCTGAACCCGCGAACCAGGGCACGCAAAGAAGGGCTCATCGGTTCAATTTCTGCATGCGCTCGGACGGCGTGATGATGTCCGTCAGGCGTATGCCGAACTTGTCGTTGACGACGACCACTTCGCCCTGCGCGATCAGGTAGCCGTTGATGAAGACGTCCATGGGCTGGCCGGCCAGGCCGTCGAGTTCGACGACCGAACCCTGGGACAGCTGCAGCAGGCTTTTGATGGTGATGCGCGTGCGGCCGAGCTCGGTGGTGAGCTGTACCGGAACGTCGAGCACGCGGTCGATGTCGCCGCGGGCGATCTCGAAGCCGGCGCTGCCCTGCAGCGGCTGGAACACGCGCTCGCCGGCCGCGGTGGACGGCGCAGCAGGCGCGGCGGCCGCCGGTGGAGGAGGCGCGGGCGCGGGCGCGGCGGCGGGCGCGGCGGACTGCGCCTGCTCGGCGAGCGCACTGCCCCAATCGTCGACGTCGACTTCGGCCGCCGGCTGGTCTTTGTTGTCTTCACTCATGGTCTTTTCCCTTGATGGAGTCGCCGTCCTGGTGGTGGATCATTTTTTCCACGCGCAGGGCGTAGTGGTTGTTGGAGGTGCCGTAGCCGCATTCCATGACGGGCACGCCGTTGACCTTGCCGATGATGCTTTCCGGGATCTCCACGGGCAGCACGTCGCCGGCCTGCAGCCGCAGCAGCTGGCCTATGCTCGACTGCAGGGTCAGGAAGTGGGCGCGCAGCTCGACTTCGGCGCTTTGCACCTGCTGCGACAGCTGCTTGACCCAGCGCTTGTCGACCTCGATCTCGTCCTGCAGCGGATTCGACAGCAGGCTGCGGATGGGCTCGATCATGGAATAGGGGATGCAGACGTTGAGCGCCCCGCCTATGGGGCCGAACTCGATCTGGAAGGTGGTGTTGATCACCACCTCGTTGGGCGCGACGATGTTGGCCAGCTTGGCGTGCATCTCGGAGCGCACGTATTCGAATTCAACCGGGTAGACCGGCTGCCAGGCGCTGCCGTAGCTGTCCAGCGTCAGGCTCAGCAGGCGCTTGATGATGCGCTGCTCGGTCTGCGTGAAGTCGCGCCCCTCGATGCGCACGTGGTAGCGGCCGTCGCTGCCGAACAGGTTGTCGACGACGAGGAACACCAGCTTGGGGTCGAACACGAACAGCGCCGTGCCGCGCAGCGGCTTCATGTGCATCAGGTTGATGTTGGCCGGCACCGGCAGGTGGCGTATGAAGTCGCCGTATTTCTGGATCTGCACCGCGCCGACGGAGATGTCGGCGCTGCGGCGCATGAAGGTCAGCAGGGCGCCGCGCAGGTGGCGCGCGAAACGCTCGTTGATGACCTCGAGCGTGTGCATGCGGCCGCGCACGATGCGCTCGTCCGTGCCGAGGTTGTAGGTGGGCGGTCCCTGGGTGACGGGCGCCGCCGCGCTTTCCGCGCCGGCGTCACCGGTGACGCCTTGCAGCAGTGCGTCTACCTCGTCCTGCGAGAGCTGCTGTTCATAGGCCATGGGCGAATTTCATTGGGCGGCTTGAGGGGTTTACTGCAGCATGAACGTGGTGAACATCACGCTGGAGATCTTGAGCGAGGGCAGGTTGGCCACGAAGGGCTGGTTCAGCGTCTCCATGATTTCGGCTGCCAGCTTGGTTTTCTCTTCGGGCGTGATCAGCGCGTCGGATGCGCGGTTGGACAGCACCGCGAGGAGCCGGCTGCGCACTTCCGGCAGGTATTGGGTGACCAGGGCCTGGGCCTTGGCATCGGGGACCTTCAGCGTGACGGCGGCATGCAGGAAGCGGCTGCGCCCGCCGGGCTGCAGGTTCACGGTCATGGGCTCCAGCGCCACGAAGAAGGGCTCGGCGGGCAGCACGGCGGCGGGCGCGGCCGGCGCGCGGTGGGCCAGGAAGTAGTAGGCGGCCCCACCGGCCAGGGCCAGGAGGACCACCAGGGCAATCACCAGGATGATGAGCTTGGGCTTGCGCGAGGCGGGTGGGGTCGCTGGGAGTGTGCTGGTAGCCATGGCTTTGTGGGTTGGATTTGTAAATGAATTGTTGGCGAAAAGAACTGCCGGCCATCGCCTGATCAACAGGGGGAAAGCGCTTCAACTTCGGCATTTGCCGCTGAGCGCCGGCCCCGGCTGTTCGTCAGGCGTAGGTGTCCACCCCGGCGCTGCTGCCGCGGCGCGGCGCAGGCGCCGCAGCCGTCGGGGCCAGGGGGCTGGCATCGGCAGGCAGGTAAGCCTGCTGGCCGCGCTGGCCGGGCTGGCCGTTCTGGTTCTGCGCAAAGGCGGGCTGCTGCTGGCTGCCGGAGTTGACCGAGGTGTTGCCCAGGCTGATGCCGCTGTCGGCCAGCGTGTTGCGCAGCTGCGGCAGGGCCGCTTCCACGGCGGCGCGCACGGAGGAATGCGCGGACACAAAGAGGGCTTGCACCTGGTTGTCGTTCATGCTCAGCGTGACTTTGAGCGGGCCCAGCCCCGGGGGGTTGAGCTGCAGCTCTGCCACCTGTTCGCCGGCCTTGCCCATGTGCACCATGTGCTGGCCCAGCGCCTTGCCCCATTCGCCGCTGCCGACTTCGGGTGTGAGCGCTGCCTGACCTGGCGCGGCCGGTGCAGCGGGGCTGGAGGCCGCGGCATTGGCATGCGCGGGAGCGGCCACTGTGCCGATGGAAAGGGAAGGGCCTGCGGCTGTCGCTTCGGCGCCGGAGCGCTGGCCGGCGGCGGCCGGGGCCGCGTCCACGGCGCTGCTGGCGCCGGCGGCGGCCCTGTCGCCGGCCTTGTCGGCCGCGTCATTGGCCGCCGCAGCGAAGGCGGAGGTTTTGGCCGTGCCTGGCTTGTGGTCTACGCGCGTGTCGGTGCCCGTCAGGTCGCGTGCTTCGCCGCCGGGCTGCCCGTCGCGGCCTGTGAATTGTTTCGCCTGGCTGCCGTCGGGTGCGCCGGCCGGTGCCGCCACCTTGCCGGCCACGAGGGCGATGGCTGGGTCCTCGCCTGTAGAGGTGGAGGCGGGCGCGGCCGCTGCCGCTGCAATTGCACGGTCTTTGCCGGGTGTGACGGGCAGGCCAGCTGCAAGCAGGGCTTGCGGCGCCTGCGCCTGGGCATCCGCGGCAAAGCCCGCATCGTTCGCGGCTGCGGCGGTTGCTGCGGCCGGCGCGTCCGCGTCCGCCGGCAGATCCGCCGAGGGTGCCGCGGCGGCCGCCGAAGCGGCTGAGGCGGCTGAAGCCACTGAAACGGCGCCGCCGCCTGGCGCGCTTGCGGCTGCGGTGCCCGCGGCGACTGCGGTTTTGGCGATGCGGGTCTCCAGCGGGATGAAGAGCAGTGCGGCGGTGTTGACGGCTTCGGGCGCGTCGGTTTTCTTTTCGTCCGCAGCGCGCTTGACGGGAACGGATGCGGCCGGCTTGCCGGCGGGTTTTGCCGGGGCTTCGCCGGAAGCGGCCAGCGAGCGCGACAGCACGTCGCCGAAACTGGGCGCGTCGCCCTGGCCGGCGTCATCGCCGCGGCTGGAGGATGCGGAAGAGGCGGAGGACGCGTTGCCGGTTTGCGCCGGGGCGGGGGCGGAGAGGGACGGGGGTAGAAGTGACATGGCGTTTTCTTGTGGTTCAGGACGGCACACCGTCCAGGGTGGGCCGTGAGTTATGCAGGCCTCAATAGTTGCCCGAGGTGCTGGCGCGCATGTAAAACTGGCGCGAACTGCGTTCGTCGTTGTCGCGTTGCTCGCGCTTTTGCAGCACCAGCATTTCCTGCTGGCGCGCGCGGCCGGCCAGGGTGTCGAAGGAGTTCAGGCGGCGCTGGCTGCTTTGCCAGTCGCCGCGGCCGGTGGCCAGCCGCGTGTCGGCCTGCAGCGTCACGGCGCGCTGCTGCTCGATGGCGGCGTCCAGGGTGGCGATGAAATTGCGGAAGTTGCGCAGCTGCGCCGAGGGAACGCCCGCGCCCATCTGCACCTGCAGCTGGTCCAGGTATTCCTGGCGGTACTGCTGCAGCATTTCCAGTTTTTCCGCCGCGCTGGTGTGCGCGGTCTGCAGCTGGCCGAGCCGGCGCGTGGCCTCGTCGGTCTTGTTTTGCGCCAGTTCGATCAGCGTGGCGAGCGGAAGCTTGTTGTGCATGACGGGGTTCCTGGGGGTTGGGATGGCGGTTGAAAAACGGGGGCCGGGGCTCAGGCCTGGAAGATGGCGTTCAGCTGTTCGGTGGCGGCGTCGTAGCCGACGCGCTCGTCCATGGTCTGCTGCAGAAAAGCTTCTATGCGCGGGTACAGGGCGATGGCCTGGTCCAGCTGCGCGTCGTGGCCGGGCGCGTAGGCGCCCACGCTGATCAGGTCGCGGTTGCGCTGGTAGCGCGACAGCGCCTGCTTGAAGCCGCGCACGGCCTGGAATTGCTGGGGCGTGATCAGCGCCGTCATGGCGCGGCTGATGGAGGCCTCGATGTCGATGGCCGGGTAGTGGCCGGACTCGGCCAGGCTACGCGAGAGCACCACGTGGCCGTCCAGGATGGCGCGCGCCGAGTCGGCGATCGGGTCCTGCTGGTCGTCGCCTTCGGTCAGCACGGTGTAGAAGGCGGTGATGGAGCCGCCGCGCCCTTGCGCGTCGCGCGCGCCGTTGCCCGCGCGCTCGACCAGCGCCGGCAGCTTGGCGAACACCGAGGGCGGGTAGCCTTTGGTGGCGGGCGGCTCGCCCACGGCCAGCGCGATCTCGCGCTGGGCCATCGCGTAACGCGTGAGCGAGTCCATGATGAGCAATACGTTCTTGCCTTCGTCGCGGAAGTATTCGGCCAGGCACGTGGCGTAGGCCGCGCCCTGCAGGCGCAGCAGCGGCGAGGTGTCGGCGGGCGCTGCGACCAGCACGGCGCGCGCCATGCCTTCTTCGCCCAGGGTGTTTTCGATGAAGTCCTTGACCTCGCGGCCGCGCTCGCCGATCAGGCCGACGACGATGACGTCGGCGCTGGTGTAGCGCGCCATCATGCCCAGCAGCACGCTCTTGCCGACGCCGGAGCCGGCGAACAGGCCCATGCGCTGGCCGCGCCCGACGGTCAGCAGCGCGTTGATGGCGCGCACGCCGACGTCCAGCACGCTGTCGATGGGCGCGCGGGTCAGCGGGTTGATGGGCGCGGCGGCCAGCGGCACTTCACGTGAAAAGTCGAGCGGGCCGCGGCCGTCCAGCGGCCGGCCGGCCGCGTCGACCACGCGGCCCAGCATGCCGGAACCGACCGGCAGGCGCTTGGTGCGGGGACCGTGGCCGCCGGCCTGGCCCGTGGGCGAGTCCAGCGCGTAGACGCGGGCGCCGGGCAGCAGGCCGTCGACCTCGCTTTGCGGCATCAGGAAAATACGGTCGCCGGCAAAGCCGACGACTTCGGCCTCGGCGGTTTTTTGCGGGTAGCCGGGCGGCAGCTCGATCAGGCAGTCGCTGCCGACCGGCAGGCGCAGCCCGACGGCTTCGAGCACCAGGCCGACGGCGCGGGTCAGCCTGCCGTAGCTGCGCACCGGAACACTGTGGGCCACCGAGGAACGCGCGTCGTCCAGCATGCCGTGCCAGGCCCGCAGCGGCGCGGCGGCGGGCGCGGCTGCCGCAACGGCAGGGAGGACGGCGGCGGCGGGGATCTCAGTCATGGTTGTGCGCCGCGGTGGGGGTGGCTTTTTTCGCCAGGGCGGCGGTGACGCGCTCCCAGCGGCTGGGCAGGGTCGCGTCCTGCTCGCCGCTGGCCGCCAGCACGCGGCAGCCGCCGCGCTGGCAGGCCGCATCGGTGCGTATGCGCCAGCCGGCGGCCTGCAGGTCTTCGGCCAGGTGCTCGCGCACCAGCGCCGCATCGTCGGGGTGCAGCACCAGTTGCGGCGCGCCGCTGAGGGCCGGCTCGGCCTGCAGCAGTTCGCGCACCACGGGCAGGATGGCTTCAGTATTGAGCGCCAGCGCCTGGCCCAGCACCTGGCGCGCGATGTCCAGCGCCAGGGCCATCAGGTTTTCGGAAATTTCCTGCTCGGCGCCGCGCAGTGCTTCGGGCAGCGCCAGCGCCAGCGCGCGCAGCTGCGCGGCCTCCGCGTGGACTTCGGCCGTGGCGTCGTCGCGGCCCCGCGCATGCCCGAGGCTGTAGCCCTGGCGGAAACCTTCGGCTTCGCCGGCCTGCAGCGCCTGCAGGCGCAACTGGGCCAGCTCGACGTCGTTGATCAGCACTTCGGGCTTGAGCGGCGCCACCACGGGAGCCGGCTTGGGCTCCGGCGCAGACGCAAGCGGGTCGGCGTCCTCCGCGATGGCCGTCATTTCCCAGCGCTCCCATGCGGTGAGCGCTTCCTTCGTTCCGTTGGCGCGGCGCGCGAAGGGCGGCGCGGAGGCGGAGGACAGCTTGTCCGCGCCGGGGCGGGGCGCGATGACGGGCTTGTTATACATAAGAGTCGCTGCCCTGGCCGCCGAGCACGATCTCGCCGGCATCCGCCAGGCGGCGCACGATCTGCAGGATGCTCTTCTGCTCGGTCTCGACCTGGGAGACGCGCACCGGTCCGCGCATCTCGATGTCTTCGCGCAGCATCTCGGCGGCGCGTTGCGACATGTTCTTGAGGAACTTCTCGCGCAGCTCCAGCGGCGCGCCCTTGAGCGCGATGATGAGCGATTCCGATTCCACTTCCTTGAGCAGCAGCTGCACGCTGCGGTCTTCGAGCTCGAGCAGGTTCTCGAACAGGAACATTTCGTCGATCATCTTCTGCGCCAGCGCCTCGTCGTGTTCGCGCACGTGCTTGATGACGCTTTCTTCCTGCGCGCTGCCCATCATGTTGACGATCTCGGCCGCCGCGCGTATTCCGCCCAGGCGGCTGCGCTTGACGCCTTCGCCGGACAGCATGTCGGTCAGCACGTCGGTGAGTTCCTTGAGGGCGGCCGGCTGCACGCCGCCGAAGGTGGCCACGCGCAGCACCGCGTCGTGGCGCACGCGCTCGGGAAGCTGCTCGAGCACGTCGGCCGCCTTGTTGCGGTCCAGGTGCACCAGCAAGGTGGCGATGATCTGCGGGTGTTCGTCGCGGATCAGCTCGACGACTTCGGTCGCTTCGAGCTGGTTCAGGCGCTCTATGCCGGTGGTCTCGCTGTTCGGCTGGAAGATGCTTTCGAGCAGGTCGGCCGCGCGGGTGTTGCCCAGCGCCTTGTTGAGCACGGCGCGCAGGTAGCTGCCGGAATCCACGTGGTTGGCCGAGTACTGTTCGGTTTCGTGGCGGAACTCCTGCAGCACCTGGCCGACTTCGTCGCGCTTGACCTGCGTCAGCGCGGCCATGGCCCTGCCCAGCGCGTGGACGATGTTCTGCGGAAGCTGCTGCAGCACGTTGCCGGCCCCCGCTTCACCGAGCGACATCAACAAAATGGCGCTTTTGCGCGTGCCTTCATCCAGCATTTTTTTCCGTCCAGTGTTTGATCAGCATGGCCACCATGGCGGGCTCTTTGGCCGCGAGTTCCTGCGCATACAGGACGTCGGCCTGGTATTTCTGGTCGCGTTCTTCCTGGGTCCTGGCCGGCGCCGGCTGGTCGGCCTGCGCGCCGGTGCCCGTTTCGCCGCCGGCTTGCGCCGCCGTGGCGGCGGGCGGCTGCAGGTGCTTGCGCAGCAGCGGCCTGAAGACGGCCAGCCACAGGTAGAGGGCGAGCAGGCCGAGCAGCAGGTACTTGCCGGAAGACTTGGCGATTTCAATGTTCTCGGGCTGGCGCCAGACAGGAAGGTCGGGTGCGTCGGCCGCGCCGGCCGCGAACGGGCTGTTGACCACGTTGAGCGAGTCGCCGCGTTCGGTGCTGAAGCCCATGGCCTGGCGGGCCAGGTTCTTGATCTGCTCGAGTTCGGCGGCCGTCAGGGCCTGCGCCGCCTGCTTGCCGGTGCCGCCGGCGGTTCCGCGGTAGTTCACCACCACGGCGACCGACAGGCGCTTGATGCCGCCCGCGCCTTGCTGCGTGTGGCGGATGGAGCGGTCCACTTCGTAGTTGGTGGTGACGTCCTTGCGCGAGTTGCCGGTGGCGCCGGCGCGCGGCGAGGTGCCGGCCGAGCCGAGTTCCGCGCTCATCTTGAGCTGGCCCGCGGCGGGCGCGCCGGGGGTGCCGGCCTTGGCCGGGGCCGGCGTGGTGATGGGGGCCACCGGGTCGGGCGGGGGCTGGTTGGTCAGAGCGCCGGGCACGCCGCTGGCGGCGCCGCCGGACTGGCCGGACTCGCTGGACTGCTGGCTGCGGATCGCGGCGCTGCCGGGTTCCTGGTTGGGCCGGTACTTCTCGTCGGTGTTTTCGACGACCGAAAAGTCGATGTCGGCGGCCACCTGGGCGTGCACGTTGCCCGCGCCGAGTATGGGCTGCAGGATGGCTTCGATGCGGCGGATGTAGCCCTGCTCTATTTCTTGTGTGTATTTGAGCTGGCTGACGTCCAGGCCGCGCGTGCCGGCGTTCGCCGCCGACAGCAGGTTGCCGGCCTGGTCGACCACGGTGATGCTTTTGGCCGAGAGTTCGGGCACGCTGCTGGAGATCAGGTGCACGATGGCGCTGACCTGGCCTTCGTCGATGCTGCGGCCGCGGTGCAGGCTCAGCACGACGGAGGCGCTGGGCTTTTTCTGGTCGCGCACGAACAGCGACGGCTTGGGCAGCGCCAGGTGCACGCGCGCCGATTCGACGGCGGAAATGGAATTGATGGAGCGCGCGAGCTCGCCTTCGAGCGCGCGCTGGTAGTTGACCTGCTCGGCGAACTGGCTGGTGCCGAATTTCTGGGCGTCCATCAGTTCAAAGCCGACGGTGCCGCCCTTGGGCAGGCCCTGGGAGGCCAGGCGCAGGCGCGCCTCGGGCACCTTGTTGGCCGCGACCAGCAGCGCGCCGCCGCCTTCGGCGAACTTGTAGGGGATGTTCATCTGCTGCAGCGAGGCGATGATGGCGCCGCCGTCGCGGTCGGACAGGTTGCTGTAGAGAACGCCGTAGTCGGGCGCGCGGCTCCAGAGCCACAGCGCCGCGATGGCGGCGACCGCGGCGGACGCGCCTATCATCATCGGCAGGCGCGGGTTGGCGCGCAGCTGCTCCAGCCACTGCGGCGTGGCCTTGGGCAGGGCGGCCTCGGCGCCCAGTGCGGCGGTGCTCACGCGCTCACCCGGCTACCGCCATGGCGCCGCATGGATGTGCGGCAGTGGCTTGGCGGATGTCTTGGAGCCGGCAGGCAAAGCCCGGCGTGGTGGCTGAAACAACAGTTGGCATACAACAGGTCTTATTCAAAGGCGAGAAGGGCGACTGGCGTGTGGACAGGGGAGGGTGCACGGAGCCTGCCCTCGTGAATAATTGTCAGAGCCCGCCCCGTTTCCCGATCCGCCGAATAGCCGGGGGTTTTGCCGTCTTTTGGCCTGATGCGGCCGCCGGCCCGCTGGTACGCTTCAACCCGTTCGTCAAGCAACGGGCGCCCATGCGCCGGGAAAACACCATGTCCATCACCAGTATCGAATCCGTACTCCAGCAAATGCGCGTGCTCGCGCAGTCTTCCGGCATGTCCGCGCCGGCCGGCCCCGAGGCCGCTTCCGGCGGCTTCGCCGGCGAGCTCCGGAAGTCGCTGGACCGCATCAGCGACAGCCAGCAAAACGCCTACAGCCAGGCCGAGGCCTTTGAACTGGGCAAGCCCGGCGTGGCGCTCAACGACGTGATGATCGACATGCAGAAGGCCAACATCGGCTTCCAGATGGGCCTGCAGGTGCGCAACCGCGTGGTGGCGGCCTACCAGGAAATCATGAACATGCCGGCCTGACGGGGGGCGGGCGCGGCCAGGCGGCATTTATTTTTCGCCCCGCGCTAAAGGTTTGAACGGGCCCAGCCGATAACCTGAACAACGGTGGCTTGCAGACTGTCAAGACAGCAAGGCCAGCGTGACGGCAAGTTAGCCGGAGTCCACAACCTATGTAATTCAGGAGTCCCTCATGGCCCAAGTCATCAATACCAACTCGCTTTCCCTGCTCACGCAGAACAACCTCAACAAGTCGCAGTCGTCGCTGAACACCGCGATCCAGCGCCTGTCCTCCGGACTGCGCATCAACAGCGCCAAGGACGACGCAGCGGGCCAGGCTATCGCCAACCGCTTCACGTCCAACATCAAGGGCCTGGCTGTCGCACAGCGCAATGCCAACGACGGCATCTCGCTGGCGCAAACGACTGAAGGCGCGTTGACCGAAATCAACTCCAACCTGCAGCGCATCCGTGAACTGGCCGTCCAGTCCAGCAACGGTTCGAACTCGACCGCCGACAAGGCATCGATCCAGGCTGAAATTACCCAGCGCCTCGCTGAAATCGACCGTACCTCGGCACAAACCGACTTCAACGGCGTCAAAGTGCTGGCTTCCAACAGCAAGCTGAGCATCCAGGTCGGCGCCAACGACGGCGAAACCATCGACATCGGCCTCAAGCAGATCGACTCGGTCAGCCTGAAGCTGAACTCGCTGACGGTTTCCAAGAACGAACTGAAGGTCGGCGCAGCCATCACCACCGTGGTGGACAACACCGCCGCCACCGGCTCGGCCACCGTCAACTTCGCCGCAGCCAGCGTCACCGCACTGAACACCGCCAACGGCACGACCCTGACGGCCGCCGACCTGTCGCTGCATGAAGTGCAGACCGCGGCCGGCGTCGGCAGCGGCGTGTTCGTGGTCAAGGCAGGCAACGAGTACTACTCGGCATCCGTGGACCGCACCAGCGGCAGCGGCGTCGTCACGCTCAATACGGCCGACATCGACTACACCGACACGGCAGCCGGCGTGACGCCAGCCGTGACGATCACCGACCAGCTGGTCAAGGTGGGTGCGGACGCCGCAGGCGCCACCACCGGCTACGTCAGCATCCAGGGCAAAAACTACGCAGCGGCCGCCAGCGCGATCGTTGACGCCGGCGACGCCACGGGTACGCAAAACGACACCGGCACCGCCGCGATCGAACTGAACAACCCGGCCGGCGGCACGACCGCTGAATTCGTCGGTGCAGCCACGATCAACCCCCTGTCGAAGATCGACGCGGCGCTGAAGATGGTCGACGACCTGCGCGGCTCGCTGGGTGCGGTGCAGAACCGTTTTGACTCGGTGATCTCCAACCTCGGCACCACGGTGACCAACCTGTCTTCCTCGCGTTCGCGCATCGAAGACGCGGACTACGCGACCGAAGTGTCCAACATGACGCGCGCCAACATCCTGCAACAGGCCGGTACCTCCGTGTTGGCCCAGGCCAACCAGACGACCCAGGGCGTTCTGTCCCTGCTGCGTTAAGCGCGCAAGGCACGCCTTCTCCGGAAGGTGTGCCTGGTTTTTGTGCAAGTCAGGCGGCTTTGTCCGCCTGCGCTACGCACTCCCGCTTGAGGGTTCAGGCGGGAGTGCCTAGCGATTTTCCAGGAGAGCCAGCATGACGATTCCTTCCAGTGCAGTGACAGCCGCTCCGTGGCGCGACGCCGTGCCGCCTTCGCCGGCCCCTTCCGGCCGCGCCGGCGCGCCCCGCGACGTGCCCGCCGAAAAAGAGGTGGCGCCCGCGCCCGCGCAGGAGCGCGCCGCGCTGGCCGAGGTCAACCAGACCTTGCGCATGGCCTCCATCGGCGTGCAGTTCGAGTTCGACAAGGAAGCCGACAAGATGATCGTCAAGGTGGTCGACGTCGAGAGCGGCGAGCTGATCCGGCAGATGCCCTCGGAAGAGGTGGTGCGGATCTCGCGGGCGCTCGGCAAATTGCAGGGCCTGCTGGTCCACCAGGCCGTCTAGTTCAAAACAACTTCAGGAGTCATCCATGGCATCGGTTTCAAGTTTGGGCATCGGGTCGAATCTCGACCTGGCCGGCCTGCTCACCAGTCTCACGACGGCGGAAAGCCAGCCGCTGGTCATGCTGCAAAAGCAGCAGATCAGCTACACCGCCAAGCTGTCGGCCTACGGCACCTTGCAAAACGCCCTCAGCACCCTGCAGGCGGCCAGCGCCAAGCTGTCCGATGCCAACCTGTTCCAGGGCGTCAAGGCGACCTCCAGCAGCACCGACGTGCTCACGGCGGCGGCCTCGGCCACGGGCGCCGCCGGCGTTTACGCGGTCAACGTCACCCAGCTGGCGGCTGCGCAGTCGCTGGCCGCCGCGGGCGTGGCCAACGCCAAGGCCGCCGTCGGCAAGGGCACGGTCACCATCGACTTCGGCACCATCTCCGGCGGCACGCTCAACGCGGCCACCGGCACCTACAGCGGCGCGTCCTTCTCGGCCGATACGGCCCGTGCCGCGAAGTCCATCGTGATCGACGACAGCAACAATTCGCTGGAAGGTCTGCGCGACGCGATCAATGCCAAGGACGACCTCGGCGTCACCGCGGCCATCGTCAACGACGGCGGCACCTCGCCCTACCGCCTGGTGCTCACCTCCAAGGACAGCGGCGTGGCCTCGAGCATGCGGATTTCCGTCGCCGGCGACGCCAGCCTGCAAGGCCTGCTCAACCAGGACGCTTCCGGCGCGCAGGCTTTGCAGCAGACCTCCGCCGCCGCCAATGCGATGCTCACCGTGGGCGGCGTGGCCGTCACCTCCAAGACCAACACGGTGGTCGACGCCGCGCCGGGCATCACGATGACGCTGGCCAAAACCGGCACCAGCACGCTGACGGTCAGCCGCGACACCTCCTCGGTGGAGGCGGCCATCACCGGTTTTGTCACGGCCTACAACGCCCTGCAGGCCACGGCCGACCAGTTGACCCAGTACGACAAGGAAAAGCAGTCCGGCGCGGCGCTGGTCGGCGACTCGACGCTGCGCACCATCCAGACGCGCATACGCGCCGCGCTGAACACCCCGCAGGCCGGCGAACTCAAGGTGCTGTCGCGGGTCGGCGTGAGTTTCCAGAAAGACGGCACCCTGGCCTTTGACGCGACCAAGCTGAAGACGGCTTTCACGGACAACAAGGCCGCGGTGACGGAACTGTTCGCGGGCACCGGCACGACGGGCACCACCGGCATCGGCAAGCAGGTGTCGGCGCTGCTGGACACCTTCATCAGCAAGGACGGCATGCTCAACGCGGCCACGACCGGCGTCAAGACCACCCTGAAATCGCTGGACAGCCAGTACACCGCGACCCAGAGCCGCGTCGAGGCCACCGTGGCGCGCTACAAGGCACAGTTCACCCAGCTGGACCTGCTGGTGTCGCGCATGCAGTCGACCGCCAGCTACCTCACCCAGCAGTTCGCCAGCATGAGTTCGAGCAAATAAACGCGCAAGCCGCAGCCCCAATCCTCAACCCCCATGTACACCCCACCCCATACCTACAACTCGGGCGCCAACGCCTATGCCAAGGTCGGCACGGAAAGCGCGGCCATGAGCGCCTCGCCGCACCAGCTGATCACCATGCTGTTCGACGGCGCCAAGACCGCCATCGCGATGGCCCGCCACCACATGGCGAACAAGGACATAAGCGCCAAGGGCCTGGCCATTTCCAAGGCCATCAACATCGTCGACAACGGCCTGAAGGCCAGCCTGGACGCCGATGCGGCGGGTGTTGCCGGCGCCCAGCTGGTGGCGGACCTGTCGGCGTTCTACGCCTACGTCACACAGCGCCTGCTGTATGCCAACCTGCGCAACGACCCGGCGCTGCTGGACGAGGCCGACCGCCTGCTGGACAGCGTGAGCTCCGCCTGGCGGGAGATCGATCCCCAGCGGCCGCAGCCGCTGCACGTGCCCGCCGCCCCAGCCGTGGCCCGTTTTTCCGCAGGAGCTTGAGCCATGGGATCTCAAAGTGAAGTCATGCACTGCTATGAGCAGATCGCGCCGCTGACGGAGCGCATGCTCATCCTGGCGCGCGCCAAGCAATGGGGCGAACTGCCTCAGCTGGAGGGCCAGTACAGCAGCATGGTGGAACGCCTCAAGGACATCGAGCCGCTGAGCTCGCTGGATGAAGCGCAATCGGCGCGAAAGTACGTGCTTTTGAGCCGTATTAGCGCTAACTCCACCGAAATCTTCAACATGGTCATGCCCCAGCTCGCCAAATTGGTCGGCGTCATGAAAAGCCTGGAGCAGCAGCGCAGCCTTCACAAGGCGTACGGCCAGCCGGACGACGCTTATTTACCATGAGCGGAGTCACGCCTCTGGTGGATACCCTTCTGGCGACGCGGCTGGGACAGCGCGTGGACCTGGTACCCCTGAAGGCGCAGTCTGAAATCGCGGGCCCGGGCGCCGTGACCCATGTGGAGCAGGTCGTCAACGACGTCCGCTTGCCCTCACGCGAGGCTTTGCAGCGCGAGCTGGGCGTGGGCATCGCCCGCCGCGACGGCCCCGCGCCGAAATTTTCACCGGCCAGGCCCGGTGGTGCCGTCACCCTGAGCGCGGCCGCCCGCGCGGTGAGCGCCTTGCTGAACCTGCCGCTCGGGACCACCCCCGCCGTCCGAGGGCAGGCGCCGCTGCAGCCCGACATGCGCGTGCCCGCGGTGCCGGTGCTGGCGGCCGGCCTGGCCCGCACGGTGGCCGAATCGGGCCTGTTTTACGAGTCCCACCTGCAGCAATATGCCGCCGGCCAGCGCACGCTGGCGCAACTGGCGCGGGAACCGCAAGCCGGCCTGGTTTTGCCGTCCGCCAGGGTGCCCGGGGCCGGCCCTTCCCTGCCGGCTGCTGCAGCTGCTTCTTCTTATAGTGCGGCTCCCGCCGCCGCCGACCTTTCACCAAGCCAGGCGGCCGCGCCGCGAGCCGTGCCGCCAGACGCCGGGCAGGCGCTGAACATGCTGGAAACGCCGGAAATCATGGCGGCCCCCATGCCGGAACTCGCCGCACCGCCGGCCGGCGGCGACACCACGCCCGCGCCAGGCAGCCCTGTGGCAGCGCCCGGCGCCGTCGCCCAGCCGCCCGGGCCCGCCGCGCCCGCCACCACCTACGGCCGTACCGGCCTGCCGGACCACCAGGCGCCCAGTTCCCACGATTTTTCCCTGCAGGATCCGGGCGTGCTGGATCTCGCGGACGCCACGACAGGCGCGGCGCGCGCCGGCCATCCGGCGGCGACCATCCACCCTGACGCGGTGGGCCTGGTGCGCCAGCAACTCGAGATGCTGGCGGTGCCGGTGTTCCGCTGGAGCGGCGAAGGCTGGCCGGGCGTTCCCATGGACTGGGAAATACGGCAGCAGCGCGAGGAACACCAGGAACACGAAGGCCGGCAGGGCGGCGCGGCCGACGACATGGAAGCGGCGCCTGCTGCCTGGACGACCCGCATGACATTGAAATTACCCAGGCTGGGCACGGTGGACGTGCGCCTGGGGCTGTCGGGCACGACGCTGCAACTTCGCCTGAACGCCTCGCAGGCGGGCACGGCGGCCGTGTTGGACCAGGCCCGTGCCGGCTTGCCGCAGCGTTTCGGCGCCGTCGGGCTGGAACTGACGGATTTGCAGATAGGCGGCGCACAACGCAAAGCGGGAACGGCGCAGTCGACGGGAGAAGGCCATGCCGGATAAGTCGCCGGAGTGGACCGAAGGCGCCGGCCGGGAAGACCCGCGCCCCAGCGCCGTGGCGCTTTCCCTGGGCGCCGCGGGCCAGGCGCCCACCGTTGTGGCCAAGGGTTACGGCGCGGTGGCCGACGCCATCGTCGAGCGCGCGAAAGACAGCGGACTGTATGTGCACGCCTCTTCCGAATTGGTGAAATTGTTAATGCATGTAGACCTTGATTCGCGAATTCCACCGAATTTGTACGTGGCGGTGGCGGAAATGCTTACATGGTTGCAGGAATTGGAAGTTGATAAAAATAGTGCTTAAGGTTTAAAAAAATGACATTTGATTTAAAACAAATGACAAATGACCTTATCAACTTGTAGTTTGATGACTTAATTTTCTCATTTTGACGCTTAAATGTTACTTAATTGATAAATTTGATTTATTCATGTAATTGTCAGTTTAATGTGTTAAAAATTGCAATTGAGACGACGTTAAAGACAGACATCTCAATAAATCTGTGGTGACGAAATTGAGTAAAGCGGATGTTTCAGCTCACCTCTCTTGCATGCAAATTTGAAAGAACAGGAACTCAAAATGATTGAAACCGGTACTGCCAACGATATTGGCGATTTGAATCTGGCCTACCTGCTGCTGGCAAAGCGGCTGGTGAGCGAAGACATCGCCCTGGCCATGTTCCGCCTTGGCATGAGCCGCGAGCTGGCCGACTTGCTGGGAAGCCTGTCGCTTTCCCAGATTGTGAAATTGGCCGGCTCCAGCCTGCTGCTGTGCCGTTTCCGGTTTGACGACCACCCGATGCTGTCGGCGCTGACGCTGGAAGGCAAGAACCCGGCCCTGCAACAGGCGCATGCCGCCATCTTGCTGTCCGGCCAGCAGCTCGAGGCGGCCCGGTGATGACCGGCGTTCGCGTTGCAGCCCGCCACTTTTCACGGAACCATCATGGCCACTAAAAGCGTCATCGTCGAAGCCCGGGAAATCCACCTGGCCATGGACCTGATCAAACTGGGCGCGCGCCTGCAGTTTCTGGAAGCGGAAACCAGCCTGAGCCGGGACCGCCTGATCAAGCTCTACAAGGAAATCAAGGGAACGTCGCCGCCCAAGGGCTTGCTGCCGTTTTCCACGGACTGGTTCATGACCTGGCTGTGCAACATCCACTCGTCGATGTTCTACAACATCTACCGGTTCATGATGACGCACGGCGGCTGCACGCGGATTTCCGCCATCATCAAGAGCTACCGCCTGTACATCGAGCAGGTCCAGCAGCAGGGCGGCGAGCCGGTGCTGGACTTCACGCGGGCCTGGACGCTGGTGCGCTTTTTCGACAGCGACATGCTGCAGCTGAGCACCTGCACGCGCTGCACCGGGCTTTTTGTCGCCCACGCCCACGATTCGCAGAGCAACTATGTGTGTGTGCTGTGCCGCCCGCCTTCGCGCGCCGGCAAGACCCGCACCTCCGGCTCCCCCTCCGGCGCCAGGCGCAGTGACGCGGGCGATGCTTGCGGCGAGCCTGTCCACGCCGCCGGGGCCACAGGCCACACGCCCGTGCTCTCGTCCTCGCAGTGGCTGGCCAATGTCATGAACAGTTCCCGCGCCGCCTGACGGGCATCACCGTCTTTTTTTATTGATCCGCAGGAGAACCTCGTGCTTGTAATCATTGGCTATCTGGTCGTATTGGGCTCCGTCTTCGGCGGCTACGCCATGATGGGCGGCCATTTCGGCGTGCTGTACCAGCCGCTGGAAGTTCTCATCATCGGAGGCTCCGCCATCGGGGCATTCGTTGCCGGCAACGACAGCCGCACCATACGCGCCACCGTGAAGCAGCTGCCCCAGCTTCTGACCAACAAGAAAAAGCACGACAAGGCCCTTTACATGGAATTGCTGGCGCTGATGTACGTGCTGCTGTCCAAGGGCCGCAAGGACGGGATGATGGCGCTGGAGGGCGACGTCGACGATCCGCAGAACAGCCCGATCTTCACGCCTTACCAGGTGATCCTGAATGACGCCCGCGTGCTGGAATTCATGACCGACTACCTGCGCCTGATCGTGAGCGGCAACACCGATGCGCACGAGATCGGCGAGCTGATGGAGCATGAACTCGAAACCTACAAACATGAAGCGGAAGTTCCGGCGCACAGCCTGATGCGGGTCGGCGACGCATTGCCGGCGCTGGGCATCGTGGCCGCGGTGCTGGGCGTGGTGCACGCGCTGGCTTCCGCCGACCTTCCCCCCGCGGAAATGGGCCAGCTGATCGCGCATGCGATGGTCGGCACCTTCCTGGGCATCCTGCTGGCCTATGGATTCGTCTCGCCGCTGGCCACGCTGGTGGAACACCGGGTGTCCGAATCCCTGAAGGTCTACCAGTGCATCAAGGTCACGCTGATGGCCAGCCTCAACGGCTACGCGCCGCAACTGGCGGTGGAATTCGGCCGCAAGATACTGTTCTCGACAGAGCGCCCCTCGTTCACGGAGCTTGACCAGCACGTCCGTGACGTCAAGAGCCGCTGAAGCAGGCAAGGAAAGAGTGCCATGAGCGACGCTGACGGAAAACGCCCGATCATCATCATCAAGCGACCCGTGATGGCTGCGGCCCACCACGGCGGCGCCTGGAAGATCGCGTTCGCCGACTTCATGACGGCCATGTTCGCCTTTTTCCTGGTGATGTGGCTCCTGAGCACCTCGTCGCCCAAGCAGCTGGCCGGCATCGCCGAGCAGTTCAAGATGCCTCTGGCGGTGGCCGTGAGCGGCGGCAAGAAAAGCAGCACCAGCACCAGTGTGATTCCCGGCGGCGGCACCGACCCGACCCATTCGGACGGCGAGGTCAGGAAATCCGAAAGCCAGGACCAAAGCGCCAACGATCCCGATGACGGCAAGCGGCTGGAAGCGCTCAAGGAAAAGCTCGACGACATGATCGAGTCCAGCCCGGTGCTCAAGCAATTCCGCCCGCAGCTGCTGATCGACATCACGCCCGAAGGCCTGCGCATCCAGATCGTGGACAGCAACAACCGGCCGATGTTCGACCGCTCCAGCGCCGTGGTGGTGAGCTATATGCGCAGCATCCTGCGCGAGATCGCGCCCGTGCTCAACGGGCAGGCCAACAAGGTCACGCTGTCCGGCCACACCGATGCCACGGTCTATTCGCAGGGCGACAAGTCCTACAGCAACTGGGAGCTGTCGGCCGACCGGGCCAACGCCTCGCGGCGCGAACTGGTCGCCGGCGGCATGCTGGACGGGAAAATCCTGCGCGTCATCGGCGTCTCTTCCAGCGTGCACCTGAACCCGGCCGACCCTTACGCCGCGGTCAACCGGCGCATCAGCATCCTGGTGCTGAACAAGCGCGCCCAGGCCGACATCGAAAGCGGCAATGCCTCCACGGCGGCGGTGGTGCCGGCGCCGGCGGCGCCTGCGACCGCCGGCAAGACAGCCAAAAGCGCCAACCCCGGGATCAAGCCGGTCAGCGCCGCGCCGGCGCCGAACCTGCCCCCCAACAAAACCTGAAAGCCGGACCTGATGAACAAAAAAACCATCCTGGTGGTCGACGACTCGGCCGTGATGCGCCACCTCAATTCCGCCGTCCTGGAAGAAGGCGGTTACCAGGTGCTGCTCGCCGGCGACGGCAAGGCCGCGCTGGAACAGCTGGGGACCGGGCCGGTCGACCTGGTGCTGACGGACTGGACCATGATTCCCATGGACGGCTGCGAGCTGACGCGCCAGCTTCGCGCGCGCCCCGATTCCGCGGACCTGCCCATCCTGGTGCTCAGCACCCTCAGCAACGACGCCAGCAAGGCGGACGCCAGGAAAGCCGGCGCCACCGGCTGGCTGTGCAAGCCGATTGAACCCGAAACGCTGCTTGCCGTGGTGGGCAGCCTGATGAACCCGGCCCGCGCCTGACGCCACGGCAACCGCCCCGCAGTACCCAACAAGAGAGACCTTTCGCCATGGATATCACGCAGTTCTACCAGACATTTTTTGAAGAAGCCGACGAGTTGCTGGCCGAGATGGAGCAGCTGCTCCTGGGCCTGGACCTGGATGCGCCCGACGGCGAGCACCTCAACGCGGTGTTTCGCGCCGCGCATTCGATCAAGGGCGGGGCGGCCACTTTCGGCTTCCTCGCGCTGACCGACACCACCCACCTGCTGGAGAACCTGCTGGACCGGGCGCGCCACGGCGAGCTCAAACTGAATACCAAAATGATGGACGCTTTTCTGGAGACCAAAGACGTGTTGCAAAAACAATTGAGTGCATACCGGGCCGGCACCGAGCCGGAACCCGAGATGGTGGCGGCGATCTGCGCCGTGCTGCGGCAACTGGCCCTGGAAGCCGGCGGTGCGCCTCCCGCGCCGGCGGTCGTTGCCGCGCCGGCAAAGCCGGTGGCGGCCGTGCAGGCTGCGCCCCAGGCCGCGCCGGAAGCCGCAGCCGCGGGCGACGCGGAGCGAACCCTCAAGGTGCGTTTCACCAAGGTGTCGGAAAACGATTGCAAGCTGCTCAGCGAGGAACTCGCCAACCTGGGGCAGGTGACGGCGCAGACCCAGGAAGAAGGCAACCTGACGATCTGGCTCAAGACCGCCTGCGACGGCAGCGACGTGATCGCGGTCTGCTGCTTCATCATCGAGACCGACCAGATCGACATCCGCGAGGAGGGCGCGGCTGCCGCGCAAGCCCCGGTGCAGGAAATGCAGGAAGTGCCTGAACCGGCCGCACCGCAAGCCGCAGCCCAGCCCGCGGCCGCCGCCGACGCGCCAGCCGCCGGCCCCGCGAGCGCCGCCACGCCGGCCGCCGTGCAGAGCAAGGAATCGAGCTCCATACGCGTCGACGTGGAAAAAGTCGACCAGATCATCAACCTCGTCGGCGAGCTGGTGATCACGCAGTCCATGCTGACGCAGACCGCGTCGCTGCTGGACCCGGTGATGCACGAGCGCCTGCTCAGCGGCATGGGCCACCTGGAGCGCAACGCGCGCGACCTGCAGGAATCCGTCATGTCCATCCGCATGATGCCCATGGACTATGTGTTCAGCCGCTTCCCGCGCCTGATCCGCGACCTCTCGGCCAAACTCGGCAAGCAGGTGCAGCTGATCACCGTCGGCAAGGAAACCGAACTCGACAAGAGCCTGATCGAACGCATCATCGACCCCATCACCCACCTGGTGCGCAACAGCCTGGACCACGGCATCGAAGGCCCGGAGCGCCGCGCCGCCGCCGGCAAGGACCCGGTCGGGCGCCTGACGCTGTCGGCCCAACACCAGGGCGGCAGCATCGTCATCGAGGTCAAGGACGACGGCGGCGGCCTGGTCCGCGAGAAGATCCTGGCCAAGGCGCTGCAGCAGGGCATGCCAGTGAGCGAGGCGATGTCGGACGACGAAGTCTGGCAGCTGATCTTCGCGCCCGGTTTCTCCACCGCCGAAGCCGTCACCGACGTGTCGGGCCGCGGTGTCGGCATGGACGTGGTCAAGCGCAACATCCACGAAATGGGCGGCCATGTGGAAATCGCCTGCGTGCAGGGCCGGGGCACGACCATACGCATCGTGCTGCCGCTGACGCTGGCCATACTCAACGGCATGTCCGTCAAGGTCGGCGAAGAGGTCTACATCCTGCCGCTGAACTACGTCATCGAATCCCTGCAGCCCATGGACAAGGACGTGCACTCCATCACCGCCGACGAGCACGTCATGCACGTGCGCGGCGAATACCTGGCGCTGCTCGAGCTGCACAAGCTCTTCGACGTGGCCGACGCGGTGCAGCAGCCCACGCAGGGCATCGCCGTCATCGTGCAGTCCGAAGGCACGCGCTTCGCGCTGCTGGTCGACCAGCTCGTGGGCCAGCACCAGGTGGTGGTCAAGAACCTGGAAACCAACTACCGCAAGGTGCCCGGCATTTCCGGCGCGACGATTCTGGGCGACGGCAACGTCGCGCTGATCATCGACGTGGCGGCCGTGCAGCGCGCCAACCGCGACAAGGCCGCCCAGCGCAGCCCGGGCCGCGCGTCACCGGTGAGTGCGGCCGCCGCGGCCGCAGCGCGCGCCATTGAGGCGGCGATGGCGGCGTGATGTCCGGCCTTGGCGATGCCGCCTTGGCCACAAATGCTTTGGTTTCAATCTGCGTGAATCTGCGTAATCTGCGGATGAATTCCTTTATCCACAGATTGCGCAGATTTGCGCAGATAAAACATTCAAGATCCTGCGCGCTGGCGCGGTGAAAGGATTTGCGCTCCTTCGCAGGCAGGGGTTTTGTATGTCTATGTATCCGCGATGTCTGCGGATACAGCCGCATGCCATAAGGCGGCCCTGGCGACACAGCGCGGATACGCGATGGCGGTTCAATCACGGAGGTGCTCACTCCTGAAACCGCCAGACCATGACCTTCCTCATTCTTGCTTTTGCCGCCGGTGTCCTGACCATCGTCAGCCCCTGCATTCTTCCCGTTCTGCCTTTTGTGCTGGCGCGGGCCGACAAGCCCTTCCTGCGCAACGGCCTGCCCCTGCTGACGGGCATGGCCCTGGCTTTCACCGCCGTGGCCACGCTGGCCGCCGTGGGCGGCGGCTGGGCGGTGCAGGCCAATGAGTACGGGCGCTTCGCGGCGCTGGGCCTGCTGGCCGTGTTTGCCCTGGCGCTGATGTTTCCGGGGCTGGCCGACCGCATGGCCAGGCCGCTGGTGGCGCTGGGCGCACGTATCGCCGATTCCAGCGAGGGCGGCGCGTTCAAGGACCGCGCGTTTGCCTCTTCGCTGGTGCTGGGCGCAGCCACCGGCTTGCTGTGGGCGCCGTGCGCGGGGCCTGTGCTGGGGCTGATCCTCACGGGTGCGGCGATTCAGGGTGCGAACGCGGGCACCTCGCTGCTGCTGCTGGCCTATGCGGGCGGCGCGGCGACTTCGCTGGCACTGTCGCTGCTGGTGGGCGGCCGGGTGTATGCGCTGCTGCGGCGCTCGCTGGGCGTGAGCCAGTGGGCGCGGCGCGGCATGGGAGCGGCGGTGCTGGCGGGCGTGGCCCTGATCGCGACCGGCCTGGACACGGGGCTGCTCAGCCAGTTGTCCCTGAGCAGCACCTCGAAGATCGAGCAAAAGCTGATTGACGCCTTCAAGCCGCAAGCACACGAAGAGCCGCAGGCGCCGGCAATGGCCGGCAGCGTGCCGGACGCTGAAGTCGCGGCGCCCAAGGCCGGATCCGCAGCCCTCGCCACATCCACCACCTGGAATGACAGGACCTTCGCACCTCTGGCCGACGCGACGGGCTGGATCAACTCACCGCCACTGACGGGTGCCGATTTGCGCGGCAAGGTGGTGCTGGTCGACTTCTGGACCTATTCCTGCATCAACTGCCTGCGCACGCTGCCCTACCTGCGCGCCTGGGCCGACAAATACAGGGATGCCGGCCTGGTCGTCATCGGCGTGCATTCGCCTGAGTTCGCGTTCGAGAAAAACGACAACAACGTGCGCAGGGCGGTCAAGGACCTGGGGCTGGCTTACCCGGTCGCCGTCGACAGCCGGCATGCGATCTGGCGCGGGTTTGAGAACCAGGCCTGGCCGGCGCTGTATTTTGTCGATGCCCAGGGCCGCGTGCGCCACCGGGTGTTCGGCGAAGGCGAGTACGAGGCATCCGAGCGCTTTATCCAGAAGCTGCTGGCCGAGAACGGCAAGGTCACGCGCGGCGGCGGGCTGGTCGCCGTGCAGGGCGAAGGCGTGCAGGCCGCGCCGGGTGAGCGGGTGATGTCCGGCGAAACCTATGTGGGCCATGAGCGCGCCGCCAACTTTGTGCCCGAGGAGGGCCTTCAGCCTGACCGCCTGCACGGCTACGAACCGGCGGCGAGCGTCAAGCTGAACCACTGGACGCTGGGCGGCGAATGGACGGTGGAGGCCGAGCGCGCCGTCGCGGCGAAGGCCGGTGCGCGCCTGGCCTACCGCTTTCGCGCGCGTGACCTGCACCTGGTGCTGGGCCGCGAAGCCGGCGCCGCGCCCGTGCGCTTTCGCGTCCTGGTCGACGGCCGGCCGCCGGCCCAAAACCGGGGCGCGGACGTCGCCGCGGACGGCAGCGGCGTGATCGACGCGCACAGGCTGTACCAGCTGGTCAGGCTGCCGGCGTCGGCGGGCGACCACCTGTTCGAGATCGAGTTCCTGGACCCCGGCGCGCATGCCTATGCCTTCACCTTCGGCTGAGCCGATTCACCACCCTCAACACTGCTCCGGAAAAAACACCATGAAAAAAATCTGGTTTGCCTTGACCTTCTTTGCAGGCGGCTTTGCACATGAGTTGCGCAACCCGCTCAACTGCCAGTGCATCAACACCCGGCCGGCGGTCGTCTGGCGCCTGCGCCGCGACGAAGGCTGAAACCCGGCGACTTCATTCATTCCTCTTTTTCAACCACCTCAAGGACGTTCCATGGCAGAAATAATCAATCACCCACGCCGGTTTTTCCTGGGCAGTGCCGCAGCCGGCATCGCAGCCGCTGAAATGGCTTTTATGGGCGGCGCCCAAGCGCAAGGCTCCGCAGTGTCCGTGCCGGCGTTCGCCGCCAACGTCAAAGCGCTGGCGCCCATCAAGCAGATCCAGGCGGGCGAACTGGACATCGGTTATTACGAAGCCGGGCCCATAGATGGCCCGCCTGTCTTGCTGTTGCACGGCTTTCCCTACGACATCCACAGCTATGCCGACGTGGCGCCGCTGCTGGCGGCCAAGGGCTGCCGTGTGATCGTGCCGCACCTTCGCGGTTACGGAACGACGCGCTTCCTGGATAGCGCGACGCCGCGCACGGCGCAGCAGTCGGCGGTAGCGGCGGACGCCATCGCGCTGATGGATGCGCTGAAGATAGACCGCGCGGTACTCGCGGGTTACGACTGGGGCGCGCGCACCGCCTGCATTGTGGCCGCGCTGTGGCCCGAGCGCTGCGCGGGCCTGGTCTCGGTCAACGGCTACCTGATACAGGACATCGCGCATGCGGGCGTGCCGATTCCCGCGAAGATCGAATCGGGCCTCTGGTACCAGTACTACTTCGCGACGGAGCGCGGCCGTGCCGGCCTCACCGCCCACCGGCGCGACTTTGCGCGCGTCACCTGGGTGCGCAACTCGCCGACCTGGAAGTTCGACGACGCGACTTTCGAACGCAGCGCCGCGGCCTTTGACAACCCCGACTACGTCGAGATCGTGATCCACAACTACCGCTTCCGCCTGGGCCTGGCGCCCGGCATCGCGAAATACGAAGCGCTGGAACGCCGCCTCGCGGCGCTGCCGGTGATCAGCGTGCCGGCCATCACGCTGGACGGCGACTCGGACGGCGTGGCGCCGGTGACCGACGGCAAGGCGCAGGCGGCGAAGTTCAGCGGGCCGCGCTCGCACCGCGTGGTGCCGGGCGTGGGCCACAACTTGCCGCAGGAGGCGCCTAAAGCGTTTGCCGACGCCGTGTTCGACCTGGTGTCGCTGCGCGGCTGAGCTGCCTGGCGAAAGAGAGATTTGTACCGCAATGTGTCTGGCCTCCTGATACGTACAGAACATTGCGCGGCTGAGACACCTGCGATACGACAGGCCGTTGTAATTCAATCTGTGCTTCGGGATACAGACGACGCATTTTTTGTTCTTCAATTTTTCACAAGGCATCCATCATGAGCAACATCACCACCATCGACAAAGTCCTCTACACCGGCAAGACCCACACCACCGGCGGGCGCGAGGGGCAAGCCCAGAGTTCCGACGGCCGCCTGGACATCAAGCTTTCCTCGCCCGGCGGCCCCGGCAAGGGCACCAACCCCGAGCAGCTGTTCGCGGCCGGCTGGTCGGCCTGCTTCATCGGTGCCATGGGCCTGGCGGCCGGCAAGATGAAGGTCAAGCTGCCCGAGGACCTGGCCGTGGATGCCGAAGTCGACCTGGGCACCGCGGACGGCGCCTACTTCCTGCAGGCACGCCTCAATGTGAGTCTGCCCGGCGTGGAGCGCGAAGTGGCCCAGGCCCTGGTGGATACGGCGCACCAGACCTGCCCCTATTCCAAATTGACGCGCGGCAACATCAATGTGGCGATCAACATCGTCTGAGCCCCGCACATGGCAAAGCCGGCCTGCCCCTTGATCGGGACAGGCCGGCTTTTTTGTTTCCTCCATCCTTGCTTTGTCGGGATTCACATGACACCGCAAGTCTTCACTACCGTTCGCCCTGGGCCTGTCGAAGGGCTTCGACAGGCTCAGCCTGAACGGCTTGGTGCTCAGGCAATCTCGGGCGGGTTCAGGTAAAGCGCCTTGTCGCCCGACAGGCTTTGTTTGACTTCACGCGTGAAACTGTCGACCAGCACTTCTTCCTGTTTGGCTTCGACGCCCGCGAAGGAGGCGGACACGGTTTCCTGCGGGCTGGTCTTTTTCATGTTGAAGCCATGGGTCATGTCGGTGTCCATGAAGCTCACGTGCAGGCCCTGCACCAGGGTGCCCTGGCCGCGCAGCTCGACGCGCAAGGCATTGGTGAAGCTCCACACGGCGGATTTCGATGCGGAATACGAGGCCAGCAAAGGGCGCGAGAACCAGGTAGCGTCCGACAGCACGTTGACCACCGCGCCGCCGCCGTTCTTTGCGAGCACGGGCGCGAAGGCCTGGCTCAGCAAAATCGTGCCGTAGTAGTTGGTCTCGAAGATCTCGCGGCTGAGGTCCACCATGGAGGCGTCGAGCCCGCTGCCGTTCAAACGCGCGATGCCGGCGTTGTTGACCAGCAGGGTGGTGTCGGCGCACTGCCTGGCCGCCGCAGCGACCGACGCGGCGTCGGTGACGTCGAGCTGGACCTGCACGATGCCGGGCAATGTGTCGGCCGTGGGGTTTCGCACGCCCGCATAGACCTTCTTCGCGCCGCGCTGGAGGGCTTCCTGCGCGAAGGCCAGACCCAGGCCGCGGTTGGCGCCTGAAATAAATATGATGGAATTTTCAATCTTCATGGTGTGCTTTCTGTGAGGCGAACACCGGGGCCGGTGTTCATGCCGGCAGCGTGCCGGCCTCTTGAAAGTTTGAGGCGCCTGAAGAGATTTGAAATGACGTAGAAGCCGCGTTTTGGGCCATCTTGCGGCGCCTTCCGCTCACGGACTTCGGCTGCGGCTTACTGTTCGATTGCCGAAGCCGCCGGCAACACCAGCCGCGCCGACAGCCCGCCGCCGGGCCGGTTCGCCAGGCTGAGCCGCGCGCCTATGGACACGGCCAGCTGCTGTGCGATGGCCAGGCCCAGGCCGGTGCCGCCGGTGTCGCGGTTGCGCGAATTCTCCACGCGGTAAAAGGGTTGCAGCACGGCCTCGAGTTCTGCCTCCGGAATACCGGGCCCGCGGTCCAGCACGCAGATCTCGATGTCCTGGCTGGGAGTGAGCTGCACGGTCAGCTCCACCGCTTCGCCGAATTTGAGCGCGTTGTCGGCCAGGTTGGTCAGGATGCGTCGCATCGCCAGCGGCCGGCTCATCACGGGACGGCCGACCTGGCCGCTCACGGTGATGGGTTTGCCGGCGTCTTCGTAGTCGCAGCGCAGGGTGTCGAGCAGCGCGTCCAGGTCCACGCGGCGCGGGTGCTCGTCGGCGCCGTGCAGGCTGCGCGCATAGGTCAGGGCCTCGCGCACCAGCGCCACCATCTCGTCGAGGTCGTGCTGCAGCTTGCCGCGCTGCTCCTCGTCGTCCATCAGGTCGGTGCGCAGGCGCATGCGCGTGATGGGCGTCTGCAAATCGTGCGAGATGGCGGCCAGGATCTGTGTGCGCTCCGTCAGGTAGCCGGCGATGCGACGCTGCATCGCGTTGAAGGCGATGGAGGCGCGCGCGACTTCGGTCGGACCGCCCTCGGGCAGGGCCGTGCCCTTGAGGTCGGGGCCCAGCGCGTCGGCGGCGTTGGCGAGCCGGCGCAGCGGCCGCGTCGCGATGCGCACCGCGAAGAAGGCGCAGACGGCCAGCAGCGACAGTTGCAGCAGCAGCAGGGCAGGCAGCCACGGCGAGATCGGCATGGCCGCGGCCCAGAGGTTGATGGTCAGCGGTGCGCCGTCGCCGAGCACCAGGTGGATGTGCACGCGTTTCGGGTCGCCGGGAATCGCATTGACGGTGACCTTGTAGCGCTGGTCCACCGCGTTATCGATCGATGCGCTGACCCGCGCGGCAATCTCGTTGTCGCTGCCTTGTTCGGTGATGCCGCCGTCGAGCTGGTAGCGGTAGTTCTTGCGGTCTATCAGCGGCAGCCAGGCGGCGCGTTCGGCGGCCGGCACGCGGTCCAGGATGGCGACGGAGCTGGTGATGTCTTTTTCCAGGTTGTCCAGCATCAGGTCGCGCCCCACCAGGCCGCGCTCGTACATCACCAGAACATAAGACATGGCCTGCGCGGCCAGGATGCCCAGCAGCAGGATCAGCATCAGGCGGGCGAACAGGCTTTGCGGCCAGCGCGGCCAGTTTGCAGTCATGCGGCGGCCGCCCGGCCCTGCACCGAGGCGCTGAACACATAACCTTCGCTGCGCACCGTCTTGATATAACGCGGCTCGCGTGCCCCATCCCCCAGTCGCTGGCGCAGGCGGCTGACCAGCAGGTCTATGGAACGTTCAAACAACTCGGCATCACGCCCCTGCGTCAGGTTCAGCAGCTGGTCGCGGTTGAGCACGCGCTGCGGGTGGTCCAGGAACACGCGCAACAGGCGGTATTCGGCGCCGCTCAGCGGCACCAGGGTGCCGCTGGCGTCCAGCAGGTGGCGGCCCGTGGTGTCGAGCTGCCAGTCGCCGAAGCTCAGCATGTTGGAGGCTTCCTCCACCTGCAGATTCGGTGGCAGCATGCGCGTTCGGCGCAGCACCGAGCGTATGCGCGCCAGCAGCTCGCGCGCCGCGAAAGGCTTGGCCAGGTAGTCGTCCGCGCCCAACTCCAGGCCTAGGATGCGGTCGGCCTCCTCGTTGCGCGCGGTCAGCATCAGGATGGGGATGTTCCTGAACTTGCCGGCGCGCAGGTCGCGGCACAGGGTCAGGCCGTCCTCGCCGGGCAGCATCAGGTCCAGCACGATCAGGTCCACCGCCACGTCTTCCAGCGCGGCGCGCATGTGGCGGCCCGATTCCACCTTGGTGACGCGCAGGCCGTTTTTTTCCAGGTAGCTGCCCAGCAGTTCCCGGATCTCGCGGTCGTCGTCAACGATGAGGATGTGGTCTGGCTGCTGCATGGCTTGGTCCTGAAAATCCGTGATCCCGGCATTTTGCGCTTCGGCACTGGCGAGGGGCGGCCTTATTGGGCCAGCAGCGCCTGGATCGTCTTTTCGGTTTCGGCGTAGCGTCCCTCGCCGAAGTGGCTGTAGACGATCATCCCTTTTTTGTCGATCAGGTAAACGGCAGGCCAGTAGTTGTTGTTGAAAGCGCGCCAGGTCGTGTAGCTGTTGTCCTGGGCCACGGCATGTTTGATGCCCAGGCGCTCGATGGCCGACTGCACGTTCTTCGTCGATTTTTCGTACGCGAACTCCGGCGTGTGCACGCCGACGGTCACCAGGCCCTTGTCCTTGTATTTCTCATGCCAGGACTTCACGGAAGGCAGGTGGTTCAGGCAGTTGATGCAGGTGTAGGTCCAGAAATCGACCAGCACCACCTTGCCCTGCAGGTCCGCCATGCGCAGCGGCGCCGAGTTCAGCCAGGTGTCTATGCCGGCGAACTCCGGCGCCACCGACGGCGCGCGGCCCGGCGAAAAGAAAGCCGAGGCGTAGGGCGTTGCACAGGCGGCGGCAGTCGCAACGGCGGCGGTGGCCAGAAATTGACGGCGAGCGTTCATGGTCGGGTCCTTGGGTGAAGTGGATGAAACCCGGCGCTGAATGAAATCAGCAGCCGATGCAGGCATTGGAATGCCGCGAGGTATCACCCGTGTGTCTTGCCAGGGCCGATGCGTAAGGCCGGGTATCGCGGGGGCGTGTGGATACAGTGGAATACAAAAAGGCCGGCGGAGCCGCATATTTGAGCGTTCGCCGAGCCTCCTTTCCTCGTCGCTCGCCCGGTTTGTTGTCTCTCCCCGTGTTTGGTTGTATTATGCAACCCTATAGGTTGTTCAAGACAACCTATGCGAGAACATAACAAAAAGGAAAACTCATGACTTCAAAACAAATCACCACAGCCAGCAAGTTTCTGAGCCTGGTCTTGCGGCACAAGCCGTCCACCATCGGGCTGGTACTCGATGCCGCCGGCTGGGCCGAGGTTGACGAACTGCTCGCCAAGGCTGCTTCAGCCGATCACACCCTTTCCCGCGCCTTGCTCGAAGAGGTCGTGGAAACCAGCGATAAAAAGCGTTTCGCGTTCAGTGAAGACGGGTTGCGCATTCGCGCCAACCAGGGCCACTCCGTCGAGATTGAACTTGGCTTGCCGCCATTGGCGCCGCCGGCCATGCTTTATCACGGCACCGCGTCGCGCTTTCTCGATTCGATACTTGCGCAAGGCCTGACCAAGCGCCAGCGTCACCATGTCCATCTGAGTGAAAGCCGTGAAACTGCCGTCGAGGTGGGCCAGCGTTATGGCCCGCCTGTTCTGCTCGCCGTGGACGCCCATGGTATGTCCGCGGAGGGCTTCCTGTTCTTCCGGTCCGAAAACAATGTGTGGCTGACCGACCATGTGCCGCCGGGTTATCTCTCTGTCGCCGAAGCGGGGGGCGTTGAGTGAAGTTGGCTGTCGCTCCCCACATTCAGCAGCGCCAGCTATGGCCGGCTGAAGGAAAACATGTCCTGGCGCACCACGACGCGGACACCATCGTCGTTTATCAGGCCTATCGGCCGGGCACGGCGGCATATGCCATCCTGCATGGCCAGCTGGGCGGGCCTGACTTCAGCTTCGGCCGCATGAGCTGGATCAAGCCGAATTTTTTGTGGATGATGTACCGCTCAGGCTGGGGTACCAAAGAGGGGCAGGAGGGAGTTCTGGGCTTGAGGTTGAAACGCACCTTCTTCGACTCGCTCCTTGCCGCTGCCGTGCCTTCCACGTTCGACAGTGAGGCCTACGCCAGCCCGCAGGACTGGCAAGCTGCCGTCGCGACGTCAAACGTCAGGCGCCAGTGGGATCCGGACCACGCGCCATCGGGGGCGAACCTGGCGCGCCGGGCCATTCAACTCGGCCTGCGCGGGGAGGCTTTGCGCGCCATGGCCACGGACGAACTGCTGGAGGTGATCGACATGAGCAGCTTCGTCGCGTCGCAGCGCCCGCACGCCACGGATGATGACCCGATGTTGCAGTTGCCGGTTGAGACGGTTTACGCCGGGCGGGCTGCTACATAAACGAGTCCCCTTAGCTGCGGGGACTGAAGGTCCTCGGGAAATACATCACCGCGCTGCGATCTTTCAGCCGGTAGCCCATGGCCGGCCGGGGTGAGCCGACGTCCAGGGACCCGTCTTCCTTCAAAAAATCCGCGGCCAGGGCGCGGGTGCGGAAACCGCTCTTGTCGATGGGCCGGCCCAGCACTACCTCATACATCTTCTGCAATTGCGGCAGCGTGAAGGGCTCGGGCAGCAGGAAGGCCGGCAGCGAGGTGTACTCCACCTTGTTTCGCAAGCGCTCCAGCGCCGCCTGCAGGATGTCGCCGTGGTCAAACGCCAGCCGCTTGCGCGGCGACAGTTCGGCGACGGGATGCCATTTGGCGGGTTTGGCCTCGTCCTGCACCAGTTTCACGGAGTCGGCGGCCAGCAGCGCGAAGTAGGCGTGCGTGGCCGACCAGCCGCGCGGGTCGCGCGTTTTGCCGCCCCAGCTGCCCAACTGTTCGAGGTAGGGGCTCCTGACCCCTGTCTTGTCGAGCAGCTTGCGCCTGGCGCAGGCCTCGAGCGAGTCGTCCTTGTCGACGTCCACAAAGCCGCCCGGCAGGGCCCAGGCATTCGGGCAGGGCTCTTCAGGCCCGCCCGGGCGCTGGACCAGCAGGACCTGCAACTGCTCGTCCAGCACCGTGAAGATCACGATGTCCACGGTGGTGAGCGGTCGCTCAAAGCTCAGGGTGCTCTTTTTTGTGGCCATGCTTGCATTCCTGTTTGACAAACTCCAATTAAGTTGTATTATGCAACTTATAACTAGGTTGTTCAGTACAACCTAAGACAATCAAGCTGTCGAGCCATCAAGCAATTAATGAGTTAACCAGAAGGAGAAAGCACCATGTTTGGCATCCGATTCATCAAGTCCCAGCCCACGGTCCACCTGATCCAGTTCAAGCGCGGCAGGGTGGTCCGCGAGGGTGCGGGCCAGTCCTTCTATTACTACGCGCCCACTTCCACCGTTGTGGCGGTGCCGGTGGCCAGCGCCCACCACCCCTTCATGCTGACGCTGGTGACTTCCGATTTCCAGAGCGTCACGGTGCAAGGGCAGGTTACCTACCAGGTCAAGGCGCCGCAGCTGACGGCCCGCCTGATGGACTTCTCGCTCAAGCCCAATGGCCAGGCTTATGCGTCGGACGACCCGCTCAAGCTGGGCGACCGCGTCGGCATGCAGGTCCAGGTCATCATCCAGCAGAAGGTCCAGGCGCTGGCGCTCAAGGAAGCCTTGCTGTCCTCCGCCGAAATCGCCCGCCACGCCGAAGCCAGCCTGGGCGCGCAACCGGAGATCGCGGCGCTGGGATTGCAGGTCCTGGGCGTGTCTATCCTGGCGATCAAACCGACGCCGGACATTGCGCGCGCCCTGGAGGCCGAATCCCGCGAGGCCAACCTGAAAGCCGCCGATGACGCCATCTACCTGCGCCGCATGGCCGCGGTGCAGAACGAGCGCTCCATCCGCGAGAACGAACTGGACACCGAAGTCGCCGTGGAAGACAAGCGCAGCCAGATCGAGGACGCCAAGATGGCCGCCAAGGCCTCGGTGATGCGCAAGGAAAATGCCTTGCGCACCGAGCAGATGGATTCGGACGTCGCGCTGGAGGAAAAGCGCAAGCTCTACGTGAACGGGCAGGCCGCCAACTCGCGCACGCTGGCCGAAGCGGAAGCCGCCCGGCTGGACGCCATCATGAAAACCTTCCAGGCGGTGGACCCGCGCACCATCCAGGCACTGGCTTCTGCCGGCATGGACCCGGCCCAGCTGATCGCCCAGGCCTTTGGCGGCATCGCCGACAAGGCCGAGAAGATCGGCCAGCTGAACATGTCGCCCGAGCTGCTGAACTCGCTGCTGGCAGGGGCGAACGCCGGCCGTCCCGTACAGGCGACCGCGGCACGGAAATAAGCGAAAGCAGGAAAGGAAATCACCATGTCCGCAGCAGAGAACCGCAAGGTCGTATTGGTCACGCGCCAGACCCGGCTGGAAGAGCTGGTGGCGCGCTACCAGACCCTGGGCCAGGCCCAGTTTTACCTGGAGCACCTGGGCGCGGACTTCACCGACTACCTGCGCGAGAACGAGGCCTATGCCGCCAGCCTGCGGGTGGTGGCCGAGGCGCTGCAGGCCTGGGGCCGCTACCAGGTCATCGACAGGGCGCACCTGACCAACTACATCTTCGCGGCCGACGACATCGTGGTGACGCTGGGCCAGGACGGCATGGTGGCCAACACCCTGAAGTACCTGGACGGCCAGCCCTTGATCGGCGTGAACCCCGAGCCCAAACGCTGGGACGGCGTTTTGCTTCCGTTTGAGGCCTCGCAGCTCGCGTCGGTGCTGCCGGGCGTTGCCAGGGACAGCCGCGCCACTTCATTGGTCACCATGGCGGAGGCCACCTTGTCGGACGGGCAGGTGCTGCGGGGCGTCAACGACCTGTTCATAGGCCCGAAAAGCCATACCTCCGCGCTTTACGACATCGAGTTCCGGGGGATGAAGGAGGCGCAATCGTCTTCCGGCCTCATCGTCGCGACCGGGCTGGGCTCCACCGCCTGGCTCAAGAGCATCGTCACCGGCTCCATCGGCATTGCCGATGCCGTGGGCCATGGGAGAGGGGAGGGCTACGAGCCCATGCCGCGCGACACCGACCATCTGATCTTTGCCGTGAGGGAGCCGTTTGCCAGCCGGGCCTCCCAGACGTCGCTGCTCTATGGGGAAATCGCGGAGAGGGAAGTGCTGACCCTGCGCTCGCGCATGCCGGACAACGGGGTGATCTTCTCGGACGGCATGGAATCGGACTTCCTGCGCTTTACCGCCGGCATGGAGGCCCGCATCGGTGTTTGTGCCACCAAGGGCGTGCTGGTGGAGTAACAGCAAGCCGCTGCTGCGAGAATCGGCGGCATTGCCCCTAATCACTGTCAACGGAGGACAACATGAAAAAAAACATCCAGCTCCTGATCATCGACCCGCAAAACGACTTTTGCGACCTGCCGGCCGACTGGCTGCCGGTGGATCCGGTGACGGGGCGAGCCACATTGCCGGCCCTGCCCGTGGCGGGCGCCCATGCCGACATGCTGCGCCTGGCCAAGCTGATACGCGAAGGCGCCTCCGGCATTTCCGCCATCGGCGTGACGCTGGATTCCCATCACAGGTTTGACATCGCCCACCCGACCTTCTGGAAAACCGGCGCAGGTGATGCGGTGGGGCCATTCACCCCCATCAACGCCGCGCAGGTGCGCAAGGGCGACTACCTGCCCAAAGATGCGGCCATGCTGCCCAGGGCCCTGGCCTACATCGACGAGCTGGAGCGGCGCGGCCGCTACACCCTGATGGTGTGGCCGGTGCACTGCGAAATCGGCAGCTGGGGCCACAATGTGCACCCCGCCGTGAAAGCCGCCTACAACCTCTGGGAAGACAGCCGCCTGGCGATGGTGCAAAAGATCAGCAAAGGCAGCAATCCGTGGACGGAGCACTACAGCGCCATGCAGGCCGAGGTGCCGGACGAGGAAGACCCTGCGACGCAGCTCAACACGGCCCTGATCGCGTCGCTGGACAAAGCCGACCTGCTCATCATCGCCGGCGAAGCCAGCAGCCACTGCGTGAAGGCGACCACCGAGCACATCGTTGAAAACCTGCCGTCCGGCAACACCAGCAAGGTGGTGCTGCTGACCGACTGCATGAGCCCCGTCGGTGGTTTCGAGGCGCAGCACCAGGCTTTCCTGGACGACATGGCGCGCCGCGGCGCGGTGCTGTCTACCAGCGCGACCATGCTGAGCGCCTTGCAGGCCAACGCCTGAGCGCTTCCCCCTTCCATCACAAAGCGATTTATGCAACCCATCATCCAAAGCCTGCTGGACACCGATCTCTACAAGTTCACGATGTGGCAAACCATGCTGCACAGGCACCCGCAGACCGAAGCCGAATACACCTTTGTCTGCCGCAACCAGCCGGGCTACGCCTTGAGCGAACTGCTCGGAGAAGTCAATGCGCAGCTCGACCATCTCTGCACCCTGCGCTTTCAGCCGCAAGAGCTGGCCTACCTGCGCAGCCTTCGCTTCATCAAGAGCGACTTTGTGGACTTCCTGCGCATCTTCGAATTCCAGCGGGAGTTCATCACGGCCACGGTGGACGGTCCCACGCTGGTGATCAAGGCCGTGGGCCCGCAGGTGCACACCATGGCTTTTGAAATCTTCGTGCTGGCCATCGTCAACGAGCTGTATTTCCGCCGCTCCGACCAGGCTGCCGCTCTGGTGGAGGGCCGCAAGCGCCTGCAGGGCAAGATTGAGATCCTGCGGGCCTTCGAGAAAGAACCCGCGTTGCGCAACCCCTTCGAGTTTTTTGATTTCGGCGTGCGCCGCCGCTTCTCGCGCGACTGGCAGACCGAGGTGGTCACCACGCTCAAGCGCGAGGTGCCGCAGTACTTCAAGGGAACCTCCAATGTGCTGCTGGCCAAGGAGCTGAACCTGGTGCCCATAGGCACCATGGCGCACGAATACCTGCAGACCTACCAGGCGCTGGGCATGACCTTGCGCGACTTCCAGCGCGCCGCGCTCGAAGACTGGGTGCAGGAATACCGCGGCGACCTCGGTGTGGCGCTGACCGACGTGGTCGGCATGGACGCCTTCCTGGCGGACTTCGACCTCTACTTCGCCAAGCTGTTCGACGGCTTGCGCCATGATTCCGGCGATCCGTTCGTCTGGGGCGAAAAAGCCCTGGCCCACTACGCCAAGTTGCGCGTCGACCCGCAGAACAAGCGCCTGGTGTTCTCTGACGGGCTGGATGTGCCGACCGCGCTCAAGCTCTATCGCGCGTTCGCCGAACGCACCCAGACCGGCTTCGGCATAGGCACCAACCTCACCAATGATGTGGGCCTGACGCCGCTGAACATCGTGATGAAACTGACGGGCGCCAACGCGCGGCCGGTGGCCAAGCTGTCGGACAGCCCGGGCAAGACGCTGTGCAACGACCAGACCTTCCTGGCCTACCTGCGCCAGGTCTTCCGTTTCCCCGCTTCAGTTTGAGGACCGCATGCTCAAAATCACCGCTGCCCAGCTGAACTTCACGATAGGCGACCTCTCCGGCAATGTGGCCAAAATGGTCACGGCCGCCAGCAAGGCCTGGACTGACCAGTCCGACATCGTCGTCTTCTCCGAAATGTCGCTCACGGCGTATTACCCCGGCGACATGCTTGACGAGGAGGGCTTCATGGAGCGTGTCGACGCGGCCCTGCAGGAACTGCTGCTGGCCTCGCGGCAGATCCCGAATCTCTACTGGGTGGTGGGCCTGCCCGCGCGCCGTGAAGCGCCGGGCAAGAAGTTGCGCAATGCCCTGTGCGTGATCAAGGGCGGCGAGGTGCTCCTCGAATACGCCAAGCAGCTGCTGCCCACCTACAACATCTTCGACGAACGCAGGCACTTTGAACCCGGCCAGGACGTCGCGAAAGTCCTGCGGATACGCGATGCCAAGGTGGGCGTGCTGATCTGTGAGGACGGCTGGAACGACGAGGGCCTGGACTACGCGGTCAACCCCTTTGACCGCATGCGCGACGCCGCGCCCGACCTGGTGATCTCCATCAACGCCAGCCCGTCCAACATCGGCAAGCGCGAGCAGCGCCACCAGATCTTCAGCGCCGCCAGCAGGCGCAACGAGTTGCCCATTCTTTACGTCAACCAGGTCGGCGGGCATGACCAGCTCGTTTATGACGGCGCTTCCTTCGCGGTGGAGCCGCAGGCCGGCGTGGTGTTCGAGGCCGAACGTTTTGCGGAAGACGTGACGACGCTGCGTTTCGAGAACGGCCGCTTCCTGACGCTGGCCGGCGATGAGCCCGCCGCCGTTGCGCCTGAGGGCTTGCCGACCATGGAGTTCTACCGGCGCCAGATCGTGCTCGGCCTGCGGGACTACGCGCGGCGCTGCGGCTTCACGCAGGCGGTGATCGGTTCGTCGGGCGGCATTGATTCGGCGTTGACGCTGGCGCTTGCCGCCGAAGCCTTGGGTCCGTCCAACGTGACCGCCATCACCATGCCTTCGCGTTTTTCATCGGCCGGCTCGGTCGATGACTCGGAAATCCTGTGCCGCAACCTGGGCGTGGAACTGCTGCGCCACCCGATCGCCGGGATCGTGAACGAATTTTCTGCAGGCTTCGAGGCCGCTTTTGGCCGGCCGCTGCAGGGCATCGCGCTGGAGAATCTGCAGGCGCGTGCGCGCGGCACCATCCTGATGGAGTACTCGAACAGCTTCGGGCACCTGCTGCTGACCACCGGCAACAAGTCCGAAATCTCGGTGGGCTACTGCACGCTGTACGGCGACACCAACGGCGGCCTGGGCCTGATCGGCGACCTCTACAAAACCGAGGTGTTCGCCCTGTCAAGCTACCTCAACGAAGCGGCCGGGAAAGAACTCATTCCGCAGGCCATCATTGACAAGGCCCCCTCGGCGGAACTGGCGCCCGACCAGAAGGACGTGGACAGCCTGCCGCCCTACCCGGTGCTCGACGAAGTGCTCAAGCTCCTGATCGAGGGCCGGCGCCTGGCCGGGTGGGAGTATGACAATGCCGCCGCTTTCGTCGCGCAACTGCGCCGGCAGCCCGAGGGCCTGGCCATGGTCGAACGCATCAGGGGCATGATCGCCCGCAATGAATACAAGCGCCGGCAGGCGCCTCCCATCATCCGTTTGCGCGCGCGCGCCTTCGGCACCGGCCGGCAGATGCCGATCGCCGCCAAATTCCAGTGAGGCCTCATGACACCCAGCCCTGAAAACCACGACGTCTCGGTCTACATCGGCCGCTTCCAGATCTTCCACAACGGGCAGCTTGCGTTGCTGCGGCGGGCCCTGGCGGCAGCCCCGCTTTGCCTCGTGGTGCTCGGCTCGGCCTGGCAGGCCCGAACTCCCAAAAACCCTTTCACGTGGGAGGAACGGGTGGAAATGATCCGCCTGGCCCTGCCCGAGGCCGACCGGGACAGGGTGCGGTTTCTGCCCATGCGTGACTACTACGACCAGGAGCGCTGGGTCGCTGCGGTCAGGCAGGGTGTGGCGGAACTGCTCGGCGAGAAAGCGGGCGCTTCTTCTGTCGTGCTCGTGGGGCATTTCAAGGACGCTACCAGTGAGTACCTGAAGAACTTCCCGGGCTGGACGCTGGATTCGGCCGAATCGCAGGGCCGGATCGACGCCAGCGCTTTGCGTGACGCCTACTTCGGTAACGCCGGTGCTGCGCTGGAACCGGCGCTTGCCGCCCTGGTGAGCCAGGCGCCGGCCAGTACCGTCGCGTTTCTTCGCAGCTGGGCGGCCCTGCCGTATTTCCGTGAACTCGCGCAGGAGTGGGAAAGCCTCAGGCAGGAAAAGGCGAAGTGGGCCGGCTCGCCTTATCCGCCGGTTTTTGTGACGGTGGATGCTGTTGTCCAGTGCGGCGGGCGTGTGCTGCTGATCCGGCGCGGGCGTTCCCCCGGCAAGGGCCTGTTCGCCGTACCGGGTGGATTCATCGAACAGCGGGAAACGGTCTACCAGTCAGCCCTGCGCGAACTGGAAGAAGAAACCCGCATCCGCCTGCTGGAAGGCGACATGGAAAACGCGCTGAAAGCGGTTCATGTGTTCGACCACCCGGACCGCAGTTTGCGCGGCCGCGTGATCACCCATGCCCACTTCTTTGATCTGGGTGCGCGCCGCTTGCCGGAAGTGCAGGCCGCAGACGACGCGGCCGCCGCCGAATGGATTCCCATTGAAAAGCTGGCCGCCATGGAAGACCGCTTCCATGACGATCATTTCCACATGCTGGACTTCTTTTTCTCCTTGACCGCACGGACTTGAGCTTGCGTATGCCGGCGGTGCGACCGCACCGGCATGCCGGGTTTCCGGTCGCTGTGCGACCTATCTTTCACGGTGCATCAAGCGGGCAAAAAAAGCCCCTGCAGCAGAGGTCACTGCAGGGGCTCGAACTGCCTGGAGGCAGCCTTGTCTGGGATGAGAACAAGGAACGCCAAAGCGTCTTGGGCATTGTAGGAATTGGGTCGGTGTAAACAAGCCAACAATGTTCTGCGCCGGACAATGAATGTCGGTAACAGGAAATTTTTTCCCGACGCCCTGTGGCGATACGCCTGAGTCCACGCTTGCATTGATGCCAACAAACCCGTAGAAACTTCAGATTTCGCGCAAGGTTTGTCCGCAAGAAAACAAAGTCCGCTTCCTTTCCTGGCGTTCTCTCGGACACTGTGGTCCGGTTGTCTGGCGCGGTATCGCCCGGATACCGGAACTTACGCCCAGCCTTGATGAGGGAGAGGACCCCACTATGAGTGCCAGAGACTCTTTCGCGATCCATGCCTTGTTCAAAGGCATTGGTGCTCGTGTTTTGTTAGCCGGGTTCAATGAACTGGAAGTCGATGTGCTTCGCAGCCGCCTGCAAATGGCAGCCGCTTTGACGCCCGTTGCGCGCGTGGACAACACGACCTTGCCGGGGGCGCTTCCCGCCGTTGAGGCGTTCAGGCACCACCTCGTCTTTATCCGCCTGGGTGAGCGGCACATGCACGCCGACTATGCCGCCATGGATGACTTTCTGGCGCAGATGGCGGAACTTCAGGCCGTTGCCGTGATACCGGTCGGCAGCAGACGTGTCGCGGTGGATTTTTTCCGCCACCATCTTTGTTCTGTCAGCCCGCTGTACCTCGGCGCGCATTTCGGGCAGGACGATCTCCTGAACATCCTGGATACCTACGGTTTCTCCAGGTCCACCGCGCGACCCCGCAGGCTATCAAGCGTGCACGCCTGAGAGCCGGGCCGCATCGTCACGATGCCAGACAGCTGCTGACCTGCCTCATCGGCTGCGCCCCGCAAAGTCATCGAATCCGGGGCTCAAGCTTAGTCGCCACAGGCCTGGCGCATGCCTTGCGCATCCGGGCCGCCCCGGCAACTGTTCCCGGCATTTGCCAAATTCCCCTCAACGCAAAAAGGGCGGCGTGGCAAGCTGCTTAATACCTATGACAACAAATTAATATCTAATTAATATATTAATATTGGTTGTGTTTATTTTCTTGATTGGGAATTTCCATTGGGCAAGCGTCGCCGGCCAGACCTGTTGCCGGCGGTTTCGCCCCTGGGGGACTCCTGAGCCGATGCCGTTTGGCGGGATTCTCCCGCAACCGGCGAAGTAAGCTAGTCACTGGACCCAATACGGAGCTTGCATGAAACGAATCAAGGTGGTTGACTCCCACACCGGCGGTGAACCGACACGCCTGGTCCTGGATGGATTTCCCGACCTGGGAAATGGCAGCATGGCCGAGCGGCGTGCCCTGCTGGCGCAGCGGCACGACGACTGGCGGGCGGCAACCGTTCTGGAGCCGCGCGGTAGCGATGTGATGGTGGGCGCGCTGTTGTGCAAGCCGGTGGATCCGGCTAGCGCTGCCGGCGTCATCTTCTTCAACAACACCGGCTACCTGGGCATGTGCGGGCACGGCACCATCGGGCTGGTGGCTTCGCTGGCGCACCTGGAGCTGATAGCGCCCGGTGTGCATCGTATCGAAACGCCGGTCGGCACCGTCACGGCGACGCTACATGCCGACGGGTCCGTGAGCGTGCGCAACGTACCTGCCTTGCGGCATTTACGGCAAGTCGCCGTCGAAGTCCCTGGCCACGGCACGGTGCGCGGTGATGTGGCCTGGGGCGGCAACTGGTTCTTTCTGGTGAGTGAGCACGGCCAGCGCGTGGTGAGCGACAACCTTGAGGCGCTGACCGCCTACAGCGTGTTGCTGCGCGAAGCGCTGGCAACCCAAGGCATTACCGGTGTCGGCGGCGCCGAGATCGACCACATTGAATTGTTCGCACCGGATGACGAAGGCGCGGACAGCCGCAACTTCGTCCTGTGCCCCGGCAAAGCCTACGACCGCTCTCCTTGCGGCACCGGTACCAGCGCCAAGATCGCCTGCCTGGCTGCGGATGGAAAGCTCGAACCCGGCGAAATCTGGCAGCAGGCGAGCATCATCGGCAGCCGGTTCGAAGCCAGCTATGTCATGGAGGGCGGACAGATTATTCCAATTCTGCGCGGCCGGGCCCATATGAGCGCTGAAGCCACCTTGCTGATCGAAGACGGCGACCCATTTGCTTGGGGTATCCGTCTGTGATGAAGATGTGGCCGCAGCGGGTGAGTTTTTTGATGATGGCCACTGACCCTGTCGAAAGTTTTTGCCGCGAACATCTGGTTTACCCTGAGATCATTCGCCCAAGTGAAGTACCTCGCCCTCTTCAGGAATGACTACAGATGTGCATTTTCGAGAACCACTTCACGCGCAATCTTAAAAAGTCGCGCACATTGCCTTCCTGCGGACAATGTGGCCCCCCATTCTTTGTGAGCTGACTATGCTTGATTCGTCGCGGTTTTCAGCGATGGATGCATGTGAACCCGGTGCGGGAGCATACAAGGGGGTATTAAAAATGATGTACTTTATTGAGCTCAGTCAGTTTTCGGTGGAGGACTCTTCACTGACCAAAGCGCTGAGAGAGCAGATGGGATTGAGCAAAGGCAAGGCAGTGCGGTGGGCTGAATGGCATGCCGGCCAAGTCGGCCCCGATTCCTGGCCCGATGTCACGCTCATCAATGCGGCGCGGCTTGACTGGAGGCAGCTCAAAGGGATTCTCGATCAGTGCGCCGCTGAAACGGTTATTTTGACGGGCCGCCAAGACTCGCTGTTTGCCCTGCCAACACTGGCCTGTGTGGCGGAGCTGGATGACCTGCTGCAGTTTATGCCGCCCCCAGGACTCCGCACAGCGCCGGGATCGCCCGCCGGGATATCGGGATCCCAACGCCGGTTTGTACGGGAAGTCGACACGACGCCCAGCCGCATCGACGTGGAACTGGGCGCACGCCTCTTTCGCCACCTGCTGGGCCTTCCCATGGCTTACTTCACGTCCAGGCGAGTGGGTGATTCGGTCGCCCGCATCCGGGAGCTCGAAACCATACGGTCTTTCCTCACCGGCAATGCCATCACCGTCGTGCTGGACCTGCTGTTCTCCGTGGTCTTTCTGGCGGTGATGCTTTATTACAGCGTGTGGCTGACCCTTATCGTGGTGGTCTCGCTGCCCTGCTATGCGCTGCTCTCGGTGCTGTTCACGCCCATCCTGCGCGCGCGCCTCAACGAGAAATTCAACCGCGGCGCCGAAAACCAGGCCTTCCTGGTCGAAACCATAGGCGGCATAGACACCGTCAAGTCGATGGCGGTGCAGCCGCAATGGGCGCAGAAGTGGGACAACCAGCTGGCCGCCTACGTTTCCGCGGGTTTTCGCACCACCACCATAGGCACCCTGGCCAACAATGGCGTGTCGCTGGTCAGCAAGCTGGTCACCGTGGCCACCATCTGGCTGGGCGCCCAGCTGGTGGTGGAGGGAAAACTCTCCGTCGGTCAGCTCATTGCCTTCAATATGCTCGCCGGCTACGTCGCGGCGCCGGTCATCCGCCTCGCGCAGCTGTGGACGGAATTCCAGCAGGTCGGCATCTCCATGCAGCGCCTGGGCGACATCCTCAACACCCGCCCCGAAATTGCCGGCAACAAAAGCGCCATGCCCAGGATAGAGGGCGCCATCGAATTCGACGCCGTGAGTTTTCGTTACCGGCCCGATGCGCCGCAGGTGCTGCGCGGCATCAGTTTCAGCGCGGCCGCGGGCGAGGTCATCGGTATCGTCGGCCGGTCCGGTTCCGGTAAAAGCACCCTGACCAAGCTGGTGCAGCGCATGTACATCCCCGACCAGGGGCGCGTGCTGATAGACGGCGTCGACCTCGCCACCACCGATGCCACCACGGTGCGCCGCCAGCTCGGCGTGGTGCTGCAGGAGAACATGCTGTTCAACCGCAGCATCCGCGACAACATCGCGCTGGTCAACACCGGGCTGCCCCTCGAAGCGGTCATAGAAGCCGCCAGGCTGGCCGGTGCCCACGAATTCATCATCGAGTTGCCCGAGGCCTACGACACCATGGTGGGCGAGCACGGCGCCACCCTGTCGGGCGGCCAGCGCCAGCGCATCGCCATTGCGCGCGCCCTGATCAGCAACCCCCGCATCCTGATTTTCGACGAGGCCACCAGTGCCCTGGACTACGAGTCTGAACGCATCCTCAAAGACAACATGCGGGCTATCTGCGCCGGGCGCACCGTGCTCATCATCGCGCACCGGCTTTCGACCGTTCGCGACGCCGATCGCATCATCGTCGTCGACAAAGGCCAGATCGTCGAGCAGGGTCCGCACGAAGAACTGCTGGCCCTGCCCGGCGGGCAGTATGCGCATCTGCACCGCATGCAGGGGCTATGACCATGAATTCTTTCAAACAACGCCTGGGCGCCATCGGCGAATTGCTGCAGCGTTACAAGGCCGTCTTCGCCCTTGCCTGGAAAGACCGGCAACAATCCGGCGCCCGCGGCTACAGCGCCGCCGAAGCCCAGTTTCTGCCCGCCGTGCTCGCGGTTCAGGAAACACCCACGCCGGCCGCCCCGCGCGCCTTCATGTGGCTGCTTATTGTCTTTGCGGCTATGGCTGTGCTCTGGAGCGTGTTCGGGAAGATCGATATCGTCGCCGTCGCCAGCGGAAAGATCGTCCCCAGCGGGTACACCAAGGTGGTGCAACCGCTCAGCGCGGCGGTGGTCAAGGCCATCCACGTGAAAGACGGGCAGGCCGTCAAAGCCGGCGACCTGCTGGTGGAACTCGACGCCAGCACTGAAGCTGCCGACATCGAACGCTCCCGCGCCGAACTGGAGGCCGCCTTGCTGCAGGCCGCGCGCGCCAGTGCTTTGCTCGACGCGATGGCCCACGGCGCCACACCCGCCTTGCCGCACGTGCCCCAGGCTTCGGCGGAGCGCCTCGCCGAAGCCGCGCGCATGCTTGAAGGGCAATACAGCGAGTACACCACCAAGCTGGCGCGCAGCGAGGCGGAGATTACGACCCGCCAGGCCGAACTGCGCGCCAGCCGCGAACAGGTGGCCAAACTGCAGGCCACCTTGCCCATGATGCAGCAGCGCGCTTCGGACCTGGACGGCCTGGCCAGGGACGGCTATGTGGCCCGGCACACTTTCCTCGAGCGCCAGCAGGCCTATCTTGAGCAGTCCGGCGAACTCTCGGTGCAGCGCGAGCGCGTGCAGCAACTACAGGCCTCCGTCATGGAAAGCCGCCGCCAGAGCGAAGCCTTCAAGGCCGAGATCCGCCGCGCCACTCTCGACAGCCTCAAGGAGGGACAACAGCGTGCCGCCTCGCTCGAACAGGAGTTGAGCAAGGCCCAGTCACGCGACACCCTGACCCGGCTGCTTTCACCTGTCACTGGCACGGTGCAGCAACTGGCGCTGCACACCGTCGGCGGCGTCGTCACGCCGGCCCAGCAACTGATGGTGGTCGTGCCCGGGGAGCATCCGCTCGAAGTGGAGGCCATGCTTGAAAACAAGGATATCGGCTTTGTGCGCGCCGGCCAGGAAGTGGTCGTCAAGCTCGAAACCTTTCCGTACACCACCTATGGCGCCATCCCCGGCGTCGTGCTTGACGTCTCGCGCGATGCCATCGCCGACGAAAAGCGCGGCCTGCTCTACGCCGTGCGCGTGCAGCTGGCGCGCACCCGTATCGAAGTCGACGGCGCTGATGTGCCGCTCGGTTTCGGCATGGTGGCTCACGTCGAAATCAAGACCGGCAAGCGGCGGGTGATCTCCTTTTTCCTCAGCCCGCTGGTGCAGGCCGCGCAGGAAGGTTTGCGCGAGCGATAGACGGCTGCGCTGGAACGCCTGGACCGCTCTTCTTTCCTCTTCGCGAAATTTTGTGGCACGCCGTTTCGGAAAACTTGCCGCGCAAGGATGGGGTTATCCCTCGATGCCTTTTGCCCACAAGCACGGGGGAAATTTCAAGAAGCCTACAAAGATTGTCATCGCGCGGACTATTACTTACATATTCGTAACTGGCATCGATAAGCTAAAAACCAGCCCGAAATTTTGTTTCATTAGTTATTTGGTAGTCAGTTTTTACGCCGTTTGCCAGGGCCGATTTCTTTCTCTCGTGGTTCCTTTTTTTCCATTCAAGCGTCTTTGTCACCCGTTCTTTAACCGGAGAACCTTCATGAAAAAACTCATTCTGGCGGCCACTCTCGGCCTTGTCGCCATCTTCTGCGCACCTGCCCAGGCAGCCAATGATTCGGCGTCCGTCACCGTCACCATCAACCTGACGTCCAAGTGCGTCTTCGGCACGGTCGCTCCCGTTGTGTTTGCGTACACCTCTTTCCAGGCGGCGCTGGCCACGGCCACGGGCGGCACTTTCAACATGAAGTGCACCAACACCATGCCCTACAAGATGGGCTTCACCAACGCCCCCACGCCGGCCGTCTCCGATGCGGTCACAGACGATGCCGTCAATCTCGCCTACACGCTGGGCCTGTCGGCTACCACCGGCACTGGCAGCGGTGTCGACCAGGCCTATTCAGTGTCTGGTTCGATGGCGCTGGGCCAGGCGGGCACCTGCCTCACTGCTGCCTGCACCAACGCGGCGGCAACCAACAAAGTCCGCACCTTGTACGTCGTGTACTGACCCTTCGGAGTCCACACATGAAAAAGTTCTTTGCAGGGAGCGTGATGGCATTGGCCGGCCTGCTGGCGTCGCCGGCGCAGGCGGCCAATGACTCGGCCTCCGTCAGCGTCACCATCAACCTCACGTCCAAGTGTGTGTTCGGCACCATCGCCCCCGTGGTGTTTGCCTACACATCTTTCCAGGCAACGTTGGCCAACGCCACCGGCGGCACCTTCAACATGAAGTGCACCAACACCATGCCCTACAAGATCGGCTTCACCAATGCCGCCACGCCCGCGACCACTGAAGCGACCACCGACAACGCCGTCAATCTCGCGTATACGCTGGGCCTGTCGGCCACCACCGGCACCGGCAGCGGCGTTGACCAGCCCTACACCGTGACCGGCACCATGGCGTTGGGCCAGGGCGGTACATGCCTTACGGCTTCCTGCACCAACACGGCTGCGACCAACAAGGTCCGCACCGTGTACGTCGTCTACTGAGTCGCCCGACAGCCTGGCCGGTGCCTCTATGAAAACCCTGTTTACCATCGCATTGCTGTCTCTGTGCCTGTGCGGCGCCGGGCATGCGCAGAGTGAGCACGCCGTGCCGTCCCCCGCCCCGGTCGAGGCTTCGGGGATACGCCTTGCCATGGCAAAGCTCTGCACGGCCTGCGATGTGCTGTACGCTCAAGCCGATCAAGCGGTTCCTGCAACCCAGGCCGCCACCAGCCTGGGCCTGCGCCAGCTCCTGCAGATGGCCGTTGAGACGCACCCTACTGTGGCCAGCGCGCGTTCCGAGCAGCAGTCTGCGCAAAGCATGATCGAAGCCGCGCGCATGCAGTTTTTGCCCGCGCCGGCGGTGCAGACCGACTCGTTGTCCGGGCGCAGCGCCACGACCTTCCGCCTGACCCAGCCGCTCTGGACGGGCGGCCGGCTCACCGCTGACCTGCGCCTGTCCGAGGTGCGAGAACTCCGGGCGCGTGAATCCATTTCGGATACACAGATCACACTGGCTACACGCGTAGCGGGCATCGCGCAGTCCTACCTGCTGAACGTCGGCCGCCGCATCGCGCAGCAGCGCAACGTCGATACCTTGAATGACCTGCTGCGCATGATAGAGCGGCGCAGCCAGGCGGAAGTGTCAGCCACGGCCGACGTCAACATGGTGCGTACGCGGCTTGCCCAAGCCCAGGCAGACCTCGAATCCTTCCGTGCGCTCGAGAATTCCGCCCTGGCGCAGTTGAGCAGCGCGATAGGCCGGCCCCTGGAGCCCGGCGCGCTCGAGTTGCCGGCACCGCCGCCGCGCCCACCCATGCTTGCGCGGCTGCTCGAGCGCGCCGTGCAAGACAACCCCCACCTGCGCCTCGCTGAAATCGATACACGCCTGGCCGCCATCGAGATAGACCGCACGCGCGCCGCGATGTGGCCCACCTTCTCCTTGCGGCTCGAACGCCAGGTCGGCGAGTACTTGGGCTCCGCCGCGCCCGGCAACCGTGTCTTCGTGTCGGTGCAATACGCGCCGGGCTCGGGCCTGTCGCTCAGCTCCCAGATCGAGGCCGCGGAGCGGCACCTGTCGGCGGTTCAGCGCAGCGCCGAAGCCAGCCGGCGGGATGTCACTGAACGCGTGGAAGCCGAATGGCGTGACCTTGAGTCCTCGCAGCGCCGCCTGCCCGAGCTGCAGCGCAGCCGCGAAGGCGCGGTGGAAGTTCTGGCATCCAACCGCCGCCTTTTCGTCTCCGGCCGCCGCAGCTGGATTGACCTGCTCAATTCCGTGCGCGAGATCGCCCAGGCCGAGCAGGCCGAAGTCGAGGCCCGCTCCGTCAGCGTGGGCTCCTATTACCGCCTGGGCCTGTTGCTCGGCATCCCCATGTGGTCCCCAGAAAGCGAACTCCCATGAGCACTTCATCACCCAATACGACATCGCACGTCACGCGCAGCGTGCTGTGGCTGGCTCGCCGCTTGCCCGACATCGTCAAGGACTTGCGGCCCATGAAATCGCACATGGTGGCAGAGCTCCAAACCCGCTTGGCCGCCGCGCAGGAGCAAGGCCTCACCCGCGACGGCCTGCAAGCCTGCGCGGACCATGCTTTTGTATCCATGGGTGCGCGATCCCAGGCCTGGACGGAAGGCAGCGCGGCCGCCAGGCTGCCCGCTGTCGCCATCCATCCCGATGTCGGCGTGTTCATTCTTCACCAGCACACGCCCGCCGGCGGCTGGCTGCTCGAGGACGCATCGGGCCATCGCCACGTCACGGTGCTGCCTGAAGGCGCGATCTATACCGAAATTCAGGCAAGCCACGCCACGGGCGACAGTCTCTACCGCACTGCGGGCGAGCTGTTTCGCAGCGCGCTGCGCGACAACAGGCGCTACTTCATCCAAGCGGCCCTCGCCTCCGTCGTCATCAATCTTTTCGGCCTGCTGACCTCGCTGTACAGCATGCAGGTTTACGACCGTGTGATTCCCACGCAAGGACTGTCCACACTGTATGCGCTGACGGCCGGTATCGCGATAGGCATCCTGCTGGAGTTGATCGCCAAATTCGCGCGCGCCACCATCACGGAGCATTCCATCCGCTCCATGGACGCCAATCTTTCGCACAGCATTTTCGAGCGGCTGCTGCGTGTGCGCATGGATCAATTTCCCGCCAGCGTCGGGACGCTGTCCGCCCAGCTGCGCAGCTACGAAATGATCAGGTCCTTCGCATCCTCGGTCACCCTTTACTTGCTGGTCGATACGCCCTTTGCCATTCTTTTCCTGGCCGTGATCTACCTGCTGGGTGGGCCCCTGGTTGCCACGGTGCCGGTGGTGTTCTTCATCGTGGCGCTGACGGTCGGCTTCCTCTCTCGCCGCAGCATGGAGCGGCATGCGCTTTCAGGCCAGGCGGCTTCAAACCGCAAACTGGGCTTGCTGGTCGAGGCGGTCGAAGGCGCGGAATCCATCAAGGCCAGCGGCGCCGGCTGGCAGTTCCTGGCGCGCTGGAACGGCCTGACCCGCATCAGCATCGATGAAGACATGCGGCTGCGCCATCTGGGCGATTCGGCCACCTATTACGCCGGATTTTTGCAGCAAATCAGCTATGTGCTTCTGATCGCTACCGGCGCTTATGTGGCTTCCACGTCCACGACGCTGACTTCAGGCGGGATCATCGCCTGCTCCATCCTTTCCGGCCGTGTGCTGACACCGGCCGGCATGCTTCCCGGTTTGATGGTGCAGTGGGCCAATGCCAAGTCGGCCGTGCGCAGCCTCTCGCACATTTTCAGCCTTGAACAGGACAACCATGCGGTGGAGCGTCCGCTTGCCATAGACCGCCTGCGGGGTGAGGTGGCCGTGCACAAGCTCGAATTCGGCTACCGCGGCCAGGCCACCGTGCTGCAACTGGAAAACCTGCACATCAGGCCCGGCGAGAAAGTCGGCCTGCTCGGGCCCGTTGGCAGCGGAAAAAGCACCCTGCTCAAGCTGATGTCCGGCATGTACATGCCCTCCAAGGGCCGTGTCTCCCTCGACGGCATAGACCTGCAGCACATCTCGCGGCCTCACCTCAGCGACCGGCTGGGCTATCTCCCGCAGGACGTGCGCCTGTTCGCCGGAACCTTGCGCGACAACCTCACCACCGGCGTTCTCGGCAAGACCGAGCAGCACCTGCTCGCCGCCTGCGAACTCACGGGCCTGGGGCAGGTGATTGCCGGGCACCCCAAAGGCTTCGACATGCCGATCGCCGAAGGCGGCACCGGCGTCTCGGGCGGGCAAAAGCAGCTGATCGCCCTGACGCGCATGGTGCTGGCCGCTCCCGACGTGTGGTTGCTCGACGAACCCACGGCTTCCATGGACGAAACCCTGGAGGCGCGCACCATCGCGGCCTTGCGCGCCAGCGTGCAGATCGACGAAACGCTTGTCATCGTTACCCACAAACCCGCCTTGCTGCAACTGGTGGACAGGCTGGTCATCCTCTCGCCCACCGGCGTCGTCATGGACGGTCCCAAGGCGCAGGTGCTGCAGCAGCTTGCCGCCCGTTCCCGTCCCTCGGCCGCCGCCGGCCATCCCGGCGCGCCACAGGAGGCTGTCGCATGAAATCCGCATACCCCACATCGCCGGCCTTGCGGTCGGCACAACGCCTGATCGCCTTGCTCCTTCTCATCATCGGATGTTTCCTGGCATGGAGCTTGTGGTTCGACGTCGAGCAGATCGCGCGCAGCACCGGCCAGGTGATCGCCAGCTCTCGCACCCAGCTGGTACAAGCCACCACCGACGGTGTGATCGAAAAATTCATGGTCCGTGAAGGCAGCCACGTCAAAAAGGGCGACATCCTCGTCACGCTCGAACGTGAACAAGGGCTGGCCTCGCTCAGCGACAGCCGGGCCAAGGTCGCCGCGCTCAAAGCCGCCCTGGTTCGCCTGCATGCCGAGGTGCTGGGCCGCCCCTTGGTATTCCCGCCCGAAGTGCAGCAGTTCCCGGCTTTCGTCAGCAACCAGACGGAGCTTTTCCAGCGCCGCCAGCGCGCCGTCAACCAGGAATCCGCCGCGCTGCAGTCCATGCTGGCGTCCACGCGCGAAGAACTCAGCATCAGCGAGCCGCTGCTCAAAAGCGGCGACATCTCCCGTGTTGAAATCATCCGCCTGAAAAAACAGATCGCCGAACTCGACGGCCAGATCACCAACCGGCGCAACAAATATTTCCAGGATGCCCAGGCCGAAATGACCAAGGCCGAGGAAGACCTCGCCACCCAGGAACAGGTGCTAGCCGACCGCTCCACCACCTATGAGCGCACCGAGATCCGCGCGCCCGCCGACGCCACCGTTCGCAATATCCGCTTGACCACCCTGGGCTCACGCGTGAAGCCCGGTGACGTGGTGATGGAGCTCACCCCCAGCGGCAGCGACCTGGTGGTGGAAGGCAAGTTCAAGCCCGCCGACATCGCCGGCATCCACGTCGGCCAGCCGGCGGCCGTCAAGCTCGACGCCTACGACTACGCGGTCTACGGCGTGCTGTCCGGCACCGTGAAATACGTCAGCGCCGACACCCTCACTGAAGACACCCGCAGCGGCGAAAACATCTATTACCGCGTGCAGGTCCAGCTTGACCCGGTGCAGCGGCACAAGGTGACAGGGCACAAGCCGATCGAAATCCAGCCCGGCATGACGGCCAGCATCGACATCCGCGGCACCAGCCACTCGATTTTCCGCTACCTCACCAAGCCCATCACCAAGACTTTTTCCGAAGCCTTTTCCGAACGCTGAGCGTTCGATTTTCTCTTCCTTTCTTTTCTTTGTTTAACCAGGAGACCTGCCATGAACCAAATGCCCCATCAAGCCGACAAGCAAACCGTCGCCACTGCAAATCCGGTGCACGCGGAAAACCTGCCCATCACGGCCGCCGCCGCGCATACCGTCATGCCGCAGGTGTTTGTCCAGCAGGGCACCCCCGCCGAAAAACCCGTCCAGGCAGCCAAGCCTGCGACGGCCGGCAAGGCGCCTGGGCCCAACGCCGCCGCGGCTATCCAGATCGAACAGGAGGCCGCCGCCGGCCAGGCGCGCCAATCGGCAGACAAAATCCTGCGTAAAAAACGCCTCGGCGAATCGGAGGGTGATCAAAACGCCGAATCGTCCGTCGACAGTTCCTACGATGTAGTCGCCGCCAACACCACCGAAACCGCCGCACCTGCCGAAGAAGCCACAGCGGCCGGTGGTTCCAGCGCAGCCGCTTCTGGCAGTTCGGCATGGCTTCCCATTGCCGGCGGCGGGCTGGGCCTGGCTGCGATCGGCGGCGGTGGCGGGGGCGCAGCCGCCGTGACAGCCCCCACAGTAAGCACCTTTGCCGTCAGCATCGCCGCGGTGGCCGGCCCGGTGACAGCCGCACTCAACTACAAGATCTATGACGCACAAGGCAATCTGGTGGCCTCGGGCGTCACCGACGCCACCGGTAAGGTCACCGTCAATCTTTCCACTACCTATTCTGGCCAGCCTTTGCTGATCACCATCTCCGATGCCAACGGCGCAGCCGCCGACTTCCGCGACGAAGCCACCAATGCGTCCGCAAGCCTGGGCAGCACCGCGCTGCGCGCCTCTTTTGTGGCCACGGGCGGCAGCCAGAGCGTCACCGTCAGTCCCATCACTGAACTGGCCGTGCAAAAAATGGGCATCACCACCGATGCCGCCACGGCCTCGGCCGCCACCGTCAACGCCACCAATGCTTCCGTCGGCGCAGCCCTGGGCGTGTCCGACATCCTGGGCGCCGTCACCACCGTGCTCAGCGCCGACTACAACGAGGCCAACGGCGTCAGCGCGGCCGAAGCCTATGGCCAGGCGCTGGCCAAACTTTCAGGCCTCGACCAGGCCAACGGCAGCATGAGCGCCACCTTCACCGCCTTGCTGAACGCCTTGAACATCAGCGATGCCACCTTGCGGGCATCCACTCTCATCACCTTGCTCAATGAAGGCGCTGTCCAATTCGAGGCCGGCCCCAACAGCGGCGCGGCCACCTTGCCGGTTCTCCCTACCCTCACCGTCACCGATAGCGTAGCTTCCGGCCCCACCAATGCGGCGGTCACCTATACCTTCACCTTCAGCGAGGCTGTCACCGGCTTTGACGCGAATGACATCACGGTCACCAACGGCACCAAGGGTACCTTCACCCCGGTCAGCGCGACCGAGTACAGACTGGTCGTTACCCCCACGGCCAACGCGCAAGGCGCCGACCTCGGCGTCAGCGTCAACGCAGGCATTGGCTACCAGGGCACCTTGGAGCCCCATGGTGTGGGGACGCTGCAAGGGACGCATGCGCTACGGGTTGTGCCCTGGATTTCGCGCGTATGGCCTCGGCTCGCTGTAGTCTGATGATCGCGCAATGTCGGCGGGAAGACATTGTTTGGCCATGCCTATTTAGCATCGCTTGTGCCGGTTTTTTGCATTGCGCCCGGAGGGCCCCGTGGCGGGGCTCTGGTGATGCTGATCGATGCGATTTGGGGCCCGCCGGCGGGCCGCGTTTCCGCTGCCCGCGCTCAGGCGCTGAGCCGGGGTTCCTGCGTCAGGCTGTAGCAGGTGAAGACGCGGTTCAGCGCCGGCAGCGGCGCGACTTCCATTTCGCCCACGGCCGGTTCCATGATGACCATGGCCACCGTGGCCGAGAGGTTGTCGTGGCTGCCCAGGCGCGGCGGGCGGCAGACGGAATAGGGCAGGCCGAAGTCGTCAAAGAAGGCGTCCTTCAGCTCCTGGCGGCCCAGCTTGTCGTGGGCGTTCAGCAGCTTGCGCACGCGCCAGTCGCGGTAGTGGCTGTCGGGCGACTGGGAAATGCCCAGGTCCACGAGTTTGCTGAGCGCCACCGGGCTCATCCAGTGGTTGGCGTGGACGATCAGGTTGTCGGCGCCGGGGTAGATCGGGAAGGACTCATTGGTGGTGCATTCGAAGTCGATGCCGAAGCCCTGCGACATGCCCAGCATGATGTTGTTGGAGCAGGATTTCGGCGTCGCCGCGACGGCCTTCATCGCCAGTGAAAAAATCTCCTGCTCCAGCACCTTGCGGCGTATCAGCGACAGCGGCACGCCCAGCTGCTTGAAGTCACGGTCCGATTCGAGGTAGTTGGCGGTGATGGACACGCCCGCGCTGTTGAAACCGCTGCGGGCCAGTCCGCCCGCCTCGACAAAGGTCAGGAAGTCGGGGCCGTTGTCGTTGCGCACACGCAGCACCACGGAGGTCTCGGCGCATTCGGCGCGCCAGTCCCAGTTCTGTCCGTGCAGCAGGTTGCCGTTGGCCGAGCGCTCGGGCAGGATGAGCGCGCCGGTGCAACCGTCGCCCGGTTCGTCGTCAGCTTCTTTGACTTTCTCGGCGCGCGCCTTGGCCAGCACCTCGGTGCGGGCGTTGATCATCACGATGTCCTGGAAGTCCACGCCCGACCCCTCGGCAATGCCGCGCATCTCGTCGATGTAGTGGGGCGCGAAGTCCCCGATTTTCTTGGCGAAAAAATCAATCAGCCGCGTGCGCGCCTGCTCGCTGTAGCCGAGGTTGACCAGCGTCTGGCCGTAGAGGCGCGCGCTGCCGCGCACCCGGCTGGCAGCCTGCAGGCCGTATTGCAGGCCGCGTTCGCGCGGGCTGCCGGAAACCGAGATAAAGGGGAACTGTTCGATGTTTGCCATGCTGTGCTGCCGTGAAAAGTGCCGGGAAGGGAATGGAGGGGCGCTGCGGTGAGTGCCTGTCCTGGCCTTGCGCGCGGGCGGCGTCAGCGGACGGCGCCGCGCATCAAGGCGAGTGAACGGGAAAGCTGCAAACGCTTACCTGGCCGCGAGTTTGGTGTTCCAGAGCATCGGCTTGCCTTCCCACACCGTGAAGCCGGCCACGCGCTTGCGCACCGCCCAGGAATCGGTCACGTTGTAGAGAATCACCAGCGGTGTCCTGGCGATCATCTGCGCGTGCAGCTGGTCGAACAGGGCCTGGCGCTTTTTCGGGTCGGCTTCGGTGAAGCTCTGGTCGATCAGCTTCTGCGCGGCCGGGTCGTCCCAGACCTTGCGCGGCTGCTTGGCCTTGTTGCCCGAGAACTGTTCATAGCTCAGGGCCGGATCCAGGCGCGAGGAATAGGTGAAGGAGCTCATCTGGTAGTTGCCGCTGTTGTAGCGGTCCAGCTGGGTCGCCCATTCAAGGACTTCGATTTGCGCATTGATGCCCACGGCCTGCATCATGGCCTGGCTCATCACCGCGACCGAGAAGCTTGGAACGTGGGCGCGCTTGTTGGCCTGGATCACGATGGGCTGGCCCTTGTAGCCGGCTTCCTTCAGCAATTGTTTGGCCTTGGCCGGGTCGTAGCGGTAGCCTTTTTTCTGGGCCGCGCTGTAGAAGGCCGAGGTGTCCTGGATGGCCGAGTTGTTGACCTTGGCCAGGCCTTCGGACGCAGCCGCGACAAGCTGGTTCATGTCCAGCGACAGCGCGATCGCCTGGCGGATGCGTTCGTCTTTGAGCACCGGGTCGTTGGTCTGCATCAGCAGCGTGTTCTTGCCCGCATCGACGGCGGCGACCACGTTGAGGTTTTTGTTTGCCTTGAGTTCCTGCACGTCGGACGAGGTGATCTGGCCGGCGTCGATGGCGCCGGACTGCAGGCCGGCCTTGGAGGTCGACATGTCGGGCACCGTCAGGAACTTGACCTGCTCGACCATGGGCTTCTTGACGCCGAGGTAGCCGTCAGGTTTGGCGCCGGGGGGCGACTGGTAGTCGGCAAAGGCGCTCAGCGTGACGTATTCGCCGCGCTTCCACTCCTCGAACTTGAAGGGGCCGGTGCCGATGGGCTTGTCCCAGCTGCCGTCTTCCTTGACGGATTTTTTGTTCAGCACGGCCGTCATGCCGCAGTCGGTGCGCGCCAGGTTGTCGAGGAAGACGGCCGAGGGTTTGTCCAGCTGCATGACCACGGTCTGCGGGTCGGGCGCGGTGACCGAGGTCACCTTGACGCCGGAGCGGCCGTCGAATTCGCTGAGGCAGCGCCAGTCGGTCTTGGGGTCGGTGTAGCGCTTCCAGCTCCACAGCACGTCGGCCGAAGTCATGGGCTCGCCGTTGTGGAACTTCACGTTGGTGCGCAGCTTGAAGATGTAGGTCAGGCCGTCGGGGCTGACGACGATGGAGCGCGCCAGCAGCGGGCCGACCGTGCCGTTCTCGTGGTAGGCGACCAGGCCTTCGACAATGTTGAGCACCACGCCGTCGGTGGTGTTGTCGCGGTTCACGCCCGGGTTGGTCGAGCGGATGTCGGCCGGTTGCGCGACCACGATCTGCGTGGGCGTCTGGGCCTGGGCCGCGGAACAGGCCGCGATGACGGCGGCACTCATGAATTTCAATCGCAGGGAAAGCATGGGAAGCTCCTTAAGAATCGGAAATCGGACGGAAAAACAGTGACTAGGCGGGTTGCAGGGCGCCCGCCGGCGCATCGGGCTCGTCAAACCGCCACTTGAGCTGCATGCCGCCCTGGCCCGTGGGCGTCAGCGCGGGAATCGCCGAGAGCAGCTTGCGTGTGTAGGCGTGCTGCGGCTTGTCGAAGACCTCGTCGCGGCTGCCTTGTTCGATGATGCGGCCGGCCTGCATGACGATCACGCGGTCGGCCACCTGCTCGACCACGCCGAGATCGTGGCTGATGAACAGGCAGGCAAAGCCATGGCGCTCCTGCAGTTCGGCCAGCAGCGCCAGCACCTGGGCGCGCACGGTGACGTCGAGCGCCGACACGGGCTCGTCGGCAATCACAAAGGCCGGCTGGCGTATCAGCGCGCGGGCAATCGCCACGCGCTGGCGCTGGCCGCCCGAGAGTTCATGCGCATAGCGCTGCGCATGCTGAGGCTGCAGGCCGACCTCGTCCAGCATCTTCGCCACGCGCGTTTGCCGCTCGGCGGAAGTCAGGCCGGGCACCAGGCGCAGGCCTTCGCCGACCAGCTGGCCAATGCTCATGCGCGGATTCAGCGAGGAATACGGGTCCTGGAACACCATCTGGCAGTTGAGCCGGTAGTCCAGCCAGCCCGCGTCGCTGCGCGCAATCGAATGGCCGCGAAAGCGGATGTCGCCTTCGGTCGGTTTGATCAGGCCCGCAATCGCGCGGCCCAAGGTGGTCTTGCCCGAGCCCGAGCCGCCCACCACCGCGACGATTTCGCGCGGCCGCACCACCAGGTCTATGCCGTGCAGCACGCGCTTGGCGGTGGACTTGGCGAACAACTTGCGCTTGCCGGGGTAGTCGAAGACGAGATTGCGCACTTCGATGACGGGCTGCTCGTCGGCAATCGTGCGCGCGGCCTGCCGGCGCGGGATGGCCTCCAGCAGTTTTCGGGTGTAGTCCTGTTGGGGGCCGGCCAGCAGGGCGGCGGTGTCGCCGGCTTCGACGACTTCGCCCTGCTGCATGACGATCATGCGCTGGGTGTAGCGCGCGACCATGGGCAGGTCGTGGCTGATCAGCAGCACGGCGGTGTTGTGTTCGCGCGTGAGGCCGACCATGAGCTCCAGCACGTCGCGCTGCACCAGCGCGTCCAGGGCCGTGGTGGGCTCGTCGGCGATCAGCAGCGCGGGCTCCAGCAGCATGACCGAGGCCAGCATCATGCGCTGGCGCATGCCGCCCGAAAATTCATGCGGCCAGGCGGCCAGCGCGGCCTGCGGGTCGGTGATGCCGACGCGCGCCAGCATGGCCAGCGCTTTCTCGCGGCGCGCGGCCGGCGACAGTTCGGGCCGGTGCAGGGCCAGGCCTTCGTCGAGCTGCCGGCCTATCGTCATCGACGGATTCAGCGAGGTCATGGGCTCCTGGAACACCATACCTATGCGCGCGCCGCGCAGCTTGCGCAGGCGCGCGTCGCCGGCCGCCGCCATGTCTTCGCCTTCAAACAAAATGCGGCCCGCGCTGCGCACCAGCGGCGGCGGCGTGAGGCCCATGATGGCGCGTGCCGCCTGGGTCTTGCCGCTGCCCGATTCGCCGACGATGCCGACGAATTCGCCCGGCGCGACGGTGAAGGACACATTGCGCACGATTTCGCGGCCGCCCTTGCCGATGGAAAGGCTCAGGCCGGAGACATCCACCAGATGCGTCATTCGATGCCCCTCATGCGCGGGTCCAGCAGGTCGCGCACCGCGTCGCCCAGAAAGTTGATGCCCAGCAGCGTGAGCGCAATGCACAGGCCCGGGAAGATGGACAGGTAGGTCGCCTGCGCCATGAAGGGCCGGGCCGCGGCCAGCATATTGCCCCAGGTGGGCGCCGGTGGCGGCACGCCCAGGCCCAGGAAGGACAGCGAGCTTTCCGCGAGGATCACCCAGCCGAACATCGAGGTGGCGAGGACCGTGAGCGGCGCCACGCAGTTGGGCAGCACGTGGCGGAACATGGTGTAGAGCTCGGAGTTGCCGAGCACGCGCGAGGATTCGATGAATTCTTTCTCGCGCAGCGACAGCACCGTGCCGCGCACGATGCGCGTGACGGAGGGCGTGTAGGCCAGGCCCAGCGCCAGGATGATGCCGTACTTGTTGGCGCCGAAGACCGCCAGCAGCGCCAGCGCCAGCAGCAGGCCGGGAAAGGCCAGCAGGGCGTTGATGAAGGCCATGATGATGCGGTCGGTCCAGCCGCGCACAAAGCCGGTCAACACGCCGATCGCCGTGCCTATGCTGATGGAAAACAGCACCGTGAGGAAGCTGATCCACACGCTGTTGGACGCGCCGGCCATCAGGCGCGAAAGCTCGTCGCGGCCGAACTCGTCGGTGCCCAGCCAGTAGCTGGCGCTGGGCGGCTTCAGGCGCGCCATGAAGTTGATCTTGAGCGGGTCGTGCGGCGTCCACAGGAAAGCCAGCAAGGCCGCCGCGAGGATCAGGCCCACGATGAACACGCCGATCAGGGCTTGCGGGGTGAGAAACTTTTTCATTCCGCGAGCACCCTGGGGTCGAAGATGGGATAGCAGAGGTCTATCACCAGGTTGGTGACCACGTAGATCACGGCGACCAGCAGCAAGCAGCCCTGGATCACCGGGTAGTCGCGCGCGAAGATCGCGTCGACCAGCAGGCGGCCCAGGCCGGGAATGGTGAACACGGTTTCTACGACGGCCACGCCGCCCAGCAGGTTGCCCAACACCAGGCCTATCAGCGTCCAGGTCGGGCCGAAGGAGTTGCGGAATGCGTGGTGTATCAACACCGCGCGCTCGGACAGGCCCTTGGCGCGCGCGTGCGTGATGTAGTCCAGCCGCAGCACTTCCAGCGTGCTGGCCCTGGCCATGCGGATCAGCACGCCGATCTCATGCAGGAACAGCGTGAGTATCGGCATCAAGAGATACAGCAGGCCGGACTTCCAGTCGCTCATGATGGACACATAACCCACCACCGGCAGCCATTCAAGCTTGAGGCCGAAGAACAGCAGCAGCAAGAGGCCCAGCCAGAAAGTGGGGATCGATACCAGCAGCGTGGCCGCACCCACCAGCATCAGGTCGGGCAGGCGGTTTTGTTTCCAGGCGGCGATCATGCCGGCGGGCACCGCAACCACCGTGGCGAAGAACACCGCCACCAGCACGATTTGCGCGCTGACCACAAAGCGGCTCATCACCAGTTGCAACACGGGTTCGCCGGTGGTGATGGAAACGCCCAGGTCGCCGCCCAGCACGTGGCGGCCCCAGATGCCGAACTGCACCGGCCAGCTTTTGTCCAGGCCGAGCTGGGCGCGCAGGTCGGCCAGGCGCACCGGGTCGGCGAGGTCGCCGAGCAGCAGCTGGGCCGGGTCGCCGGGGATCAGCCGTATCAGCACGAAGACCGCGACCGCCACGATCAGCAGGGTCGGTATCGCCATCAACAGGCGGGCCAGCGCGAAACGTAGCATGGTCAGGCTTTCAGGGCTGGGGCGCGCGCGGCATTATTGGGCCCGGCCGGCTGCTTCAGAGCGCAGGTCGACGCGGATGTCGCGCAGCACGCCCGCCAGGAAGTCCTGCACCGTGCCGACGCAGGCCAGGCCGTCGTGGGGCACGTTGTCGACCAGGTCCAGGGTGACGTCGACGCCGGCCTGCGCGAAGGACTTGCGCAAGGTCTCCAGCCGCTCGGGGCGCGTGCTCCCCGCATCGTTGGCGCCGGCCATGTAGAACTTGCCGCCTTCGCGGTGGGTGATTTCCCAGGTCTCCATGTCCGCCTTGCCGACCACCATGTGCACCGGCAGTGCCTTGAGCGCGGCCAGGTTCAGGGGTTTGCCGAAGCGTTTTTCGAAGTCGCGCACACCCACCCACCAGTCCTGCTGCGGGTCGATCAGCGTGACCGAGCCCGGCGCGCCTATGGACAGCGCCCAGAGGCGTTCGGGGTGCAGCAGGCCGAAGCGGTTGACGAACTGCCCGCCGCCTGAATAACCAAAGAGCGCGAACTTGGAGAAATCGCAGCCGAACTTGACGGCCACCTCGTCGACCATGCTCAGCAGGATCTGGTCGTAGCGGATGTCGGCTTCGCGCAGGTGCTTGAAGCCGTCGCGGTTGCCGTCGCCCTGCGGGCCGGCCGGAAACAGCGGGCACAGCACGATGCAGTCGTTCCACTTGGCGAAGGCGGCGAAGGCATCGCGGTATTCGGTGAAGGCGCGGCCCGTGCCGTGCACCACAACCACCAGCTGCATGGGTTGCCTGGCCTCGTGCAGGTGCGGCGGGGCATAGGTGCAATAGGAAAAGCGCGGGTCGGTGCGCGACGCAAAAATCGTGCTGTGGCCCAGGTCGTAGATCGCGGCCGCCCGCTTGTCGCCGAAAGACGGGCTTGGCGCCGTTGCGGCATTCGCTGAGAGGACTTCAGGCATACATCACCACCTACAAAAAAGAGTTCGAAAGCGGCCTGTTCCGTGCCGCGTGTTGCAAGAGTGATGCGCCGTCGTGGCGAAGGACATGAGTCCGTCATACAACCCTGTTAAGGCAGATTGTTCTCAATCTGGTTTAAAAAATATATCTATATTATGTTGTGAGATGATAAAGTTATTCTTTTGAATTGAGCTGGAACCCGCGTGAGCAACATCCGCTTCCTGAGGACCTTTCTCGCCGTGGCGCAGGGCGGCTCTTTCGCCGCGGCGTCGGACCGCGTCGCACTCACGCAGGCGGCAGTCGGGCTGCAGATGCGCGCGCTGGAGACCGAGCTCAAGACCGTGCTGTTCGAGCGCTCCGGGCGCGGCGTCGTGCTCTCGGTCTCGGGCCGCGCATTGATCGCGCATGCCGAAAAAATCGTCGGCTACTACGACCAGATGCGTGAAGGCCTCGACGACGAGGGTGAGATCGCCGGCACGGTGACGATGGGCTCCATTTTTTCGGCGATGGGGCTGCTCTCGCACACCCTGGTCAGGATGAAGCCGATGTACCCGCGCCTCAATGTGCGGCTGGTGATGCAGGAGTCGAGCGGCCTGGCGCGCAGCGTCAAAAGCGGCGAACTCGACGCGGCGGTGTTTGTTGAAGATGCGGAGCAGGAACTCAAGGGCATGCTCTGGACACCGCTCTACACCGAGCCGCTGACGGTCGTGGCGAGTTCGCAGAGCGCGCCGCCCGGCAGCGACTTCAAAAAACTGCTGCGCGAGCAGCCCTTTCTGCGCTTCGACAGGCGCACGCCCAGCGGCATGCGCATAGAGCAGACCTTGCGCAAGCTGGGCCTGGTGCCGCAGGATTTCCTGGAGCTCAGCTCGCTGTCGGCCATCATCGAACTGGTGCGCCAGAACGTGGGCATCACCATCGTGCCGCACGCAAAAAACGCCGACTGGGCCAACGACGCCCTGCTGCGCGTATTGCCCCTGCCGGGTCGCCCTCCGACGCGGCTGATCGGCATGCTGGAGCAGGGCAAGCGCGAGCACATCACCTCGGTGATACGCCGGCACCTCGTTGAGCTGCTGGCCGAAAAAAGCGCGGCGCCCGCGGTGAAGTGAGGAAGGCGCGCGGCTTTCTTGCATGCCCACTGAACTTTTCCGCCCGGCCACCGTCACACATCCTTTTAACGGAGGGATTCCCATGGCGTTCGCCACCAGCAGCAACAACACCCAACTCACGTCCCGCGCGCTCTCGGTCCTGCGCATTGTCTCGGCTTACCTGCTGATCCAGCACGGCACGGCCAAGCTGCTGGGCTTTCCCCACGTGGCCTACTTTGACGGGCTGCAGGTGATGTCGCTGATCGGCTTTGCCGGCATCCTGGAACTCTTTGGCGGCGCGCTGCTGTTGCTGGGCCTCTTCACGCGGCCCGTGGCCTTTGTGTTGTCGGGCCTGCTGGCGTTTGCCTATTTCATGGGCCATGCGTCCAAGGGCTTTGTGCTGTCGCCCATGCTGAACGGCGGCGAGTCGGCCGTGCTGTTCTGCTTTGTCCTCCTGTTCCTGGCCGCGGCCGGCGGCGGCGCCTGGAGCCTGGACGCGCTGCGCTCTTCGCGCAAGTAAGCGTTAACGGGTCCTAGGCCAGGGCCTCGGGCCCGAAAGCCAGGCCGTCGAGCTTGTCGGGGTTGCGCATGATGTAGATGTTGGTGGCCTTGCCTTCGTCGTTGTAGGCGAAGGTGATGGCCGCGATGATCTCGCCGTTCAGGCGCAACTGGATGGCGCGGCCGCCGTTGATCTCGCAGGGCAGCCATTCGTAGGCGGCCCAGTAGCGCGCCAGCTGGGTGGCGATGAGCGTGAGCACGCTGCCCTTGCCTTGCACCACGCCTTCGATGGAAGTGACCTTGCCGCCGCTGTCGGCGCACAGGGCGATGTCGTCCGAGAGCAGCCCGGCGAGCGCCTCGGTGCTGCCGGCGGTGATGGCTTCGCGGAAGGCGGCGAGCAGGCCGTCCTGCACCTGGGGCGGCGTCACGTGCCGCACCTTGCCCTGGGCGATGCTGACGCTGGCGCGCGAGACCAGCTTGCGGCAGGCGGCCTCTTCCATGTCCAGCATCCCGGCGATCTCGGGATAGGGCGTTTCAAAAATTTCATGCAATAGGTAGGCGGCGCGCTCCTTGGGCGTGAGCCGCTCCAGCAGCAGCAAAAAAGCCATGCTCAGCGACGAGGCCAGCAGCGCATGCGTTTCGGGCGTTTCGTCGGTGCGGGTCTGTATCGGCTCGGGCAGCCAGGTGCCCACGTAGTCGACCCGGCTGCGCTGCGCGTCGCGCAGCATGTCTATGCAATGCCGGGTGCAGATCGCGGTGAGCCAGGCGGCGGGCGTGGCGATGCCCGCGTGGTCGGCCGCCAGCCATTTGATGAACACGTCCTGCACGGCGTCTTCGGCATCGGCCCGCGAACCGAGGATGCGGTAGGACAGGCCGAAAAGATGCCTGCGCCTTTCTTCAAACACGGTGGTGGGGTCGATGTTTGCCATGGCGGGCCTTAATGAGCCGAAACCTGGATGCGGTTCCAGAGGTTGATCATGCCGATGGTAGCGGTCAGCGCGCCGATTTCCTCGTCGCTGAACAATTCGCGCAGGCGGCCGCGCAAGCTGGCGTAATCCGTTTTGGGGTCGAGCAGGGTCAGGGCTTCGGTCCAGGCCAGCGCGGCTTTCTCGGCTTCGCTGAAGTCGTTGACGTGCGCCCAGACGATGAGGCGGTCCAGCCTGTCATTGGTTTCGCCGTCCTGGCGCGCTTCGCGGGTGTGCATCTTGACGCAAAAGCCGCAGCCGTTGATCTGCGAGGCGCGCAGGTGCACCAGGTGGTGGAGTTTTTTGTCCAGGCCGTGGCCGCCGACGGCTTCGTGCACCTTGAGCAGGGCGGGGAAGACGTCGGGCACGACGAGGTCGAAGCGGACGGGGGCGGTGTTGGCGGAAGCAGCTGCGGCGGTCATGGCGGTTTTTCCCTGAAAGGGGTTTAAAAGTTGGGTGTCACACCGTATTGACGATCCAGCTTTGCCGTTTGTGACGCCTCCCCTCAAAAAAGATGAAACCCATGAAAAATCGCCTGGCTCCGGAGGGAGTCAGGCGATTTTCCTGGAGCGTGTGAGTTCAGTCGCCGGGCGCCAGCAAGGCGTTCATCGCCGAGTAGTCCAGCTTGAGGCCCAGCAGCGGCGACAGGTCTTGTTGGAGCAAAGCTTCAACACTGGTTTTGGCGTGTTGGTACGCCACCTGGAAGGGCGCCGGCCCCACGCTGACGCGCCGCACACCGGCCGCCTGCAGCGCGGCAATCGCCGGCAACCCGGGCATGGCCATCAAATTCAGCGGCATAGTGACGGCCGCGCAGATTTCTTCCGCCTCGGGCAGGGCCGTGAGGCCGGGCACAAAAGCGCCATCGGCGCCGGCCGCGTGGTAAAGCTTGAGGCGCTCAATGCTGGCCTGGGCCGGGCTGCCTTCGACCTTGAGCTGGCGCAAATAGACGTCGGTGCGGGCGTTGATAAAGAGCGGCATGCCTTTGAGCGCCGCGCGTATGGCGCGTACCTTGTCCGCCAGCAGCGCGGGCGGGTCGCTGCCGTCTTCGAGGTTGATGCCCACGGCGCCCGTGCCCGCAAGCTCGGCGGCCAGCCGGCCCACTTCGGCCGGAGCGGCGCTGTAGCCGTCTTCCATGTCGACCGTGAGCGGCACGTTTAAAACACGGGTGATGTTGCGCACGGCATGCAGCAACTCTTCGGGCGGTAGCGCGCCGCCGTCGGCATAACCGCAGGCCCAGGCCAGGGAGGCGCTGCTGGTGGCGACGGCCGCAGCGCCCGAGGCTTCAAAAATCCGGGCACTGGCCGCGTCCCAGGCATTGGGCAACAGCAGCAGGCTGTTGGGAGCCTGGTGGAGTTCCAGGAACTGTTTGTGGTGAAGGGCGCGCATGGGAGTCTCCGCTGGAAAAAGAGGAAACCACCAGCTTAGCAAGGCGCGGTAGCATCACCGGCCATTTTCGGCCACTTCCAGTCCTATATGCCGGCCGCCCCGGAAAGCCGCTCAGCGCCTGCTGAATTCGACCTCAAACCGGGCCAGTCCGGCGTAGTCGAAACGCAAGGTCTTGCCCGCCGGCACCGTGAGCACGCCGGCGTAGGAGCCCGTGATCACGAGCTGCCCGGCCTTCAACCCCAACCCGCGCCCGCGCAGGAAATTCGCCAGCCAGTACAGCGGCGCGCGCGGGTGGCCGTTGGGGTGCTTGCCCTGGACGGTTTGCGGGGCTTCGTCACCGGCCTGCCAGCTCACATCAAACGCCGCGCGGTCGGGCGCGTCCAGTTCAGGCCCCAGCCACACGCCGTTGTTGACCAGGCCGTCGGCCAGCATCTCGGGAAAGGGCAAACCGGTAGGGTCGCTGTAGCGGCTGGCGCAGATCTCCAGCGCGGCATGCACGCCGCCCACGGCCGCGTCGACCTCGGCCTCTGCATAAGGCCGTTCACGCGCCGGCAAATCCGCGGCCAGCACAAAAGCCAGTTCGGTCTCGACCTTCTGGCTGTCCGGGGAGCTGTCCACGGGAAACGGAACGGAACACAGCGCGGCGCGGCTGATGGAAGGCTGGTAAACCGGCCCCACCACCAGCTTGCCGGGACCCGGCAGGGCGGCCTTCCAGCCGCCCACGGCCTGGCCCAAGGCGAGGGTGACCGCCTGCTGCACCTGCCAGGCATCTTCGAGGTCCAGCGGGCGGCAGCTTTCGGGCAGGCGCGGGCCGGGTTTTCCGCTGTTTCGCCTGGCGGCCAATTCCGTGGCGGCTTGCGTGATGTGTTCGGGGCTTATGGACATAGGGGCTGGGGAAAGAGGTGGGCAGGGGTTGTGCGTTTCAGTGTAGGCGCAGGCACGCGCATGCCGGATTCTTTGGTGAAGGATTTCGCCTGGCGGCACGTTCAAATTTTATGAACAATTGAAAATAATGAACAAGTTGCACTGTTTTCAAGATAATATCTTGTTCATGAAATATGAACATACTAAAATATTGAACGTATGGATCAACTTATAGTCATCGAGCGCGCAGTCGAAGCCTTAAAACCATTCGGTATTGAAGCCCTGGAGGTTGCGAAGCCTGAATCGGCGATGCGGGCAGGAGTGGATGCATGGCTGCGTATGGGGAAGGGCCGCGAACAGGTCGACTATGCAGCAGTCGTCCAGCGCAAACTGACGCCCGCAACATTGGGCGCGGCCAGCATGCGGCTTGAGCACATAGCCAACGCGGCGGACTGCCCCACATTGCTGCTGACTGACTACCTGACCCCGCCTATGGCGGAGAAGTTGCATGCACGGAAGCAGCAATTTGCCGATACAGCAGGCAATGCTTACCTGGATGCCCCCGGGTTGCTTGTCTATGTGATGGGGCGCAAGCTGCAGGGCCATGCCACGGCCCCTGCCGCCGGCAAGGCGCACACCCTCACGGGCCTGAAGGTGATGTTCGCGCTTCTGTGTGATCCCGAACTCGCCGATGCGCCGCAGAGAGCCATCGCCGCGGCAGCGGGAGTGGCGCTGGGCGCGATTCCGGCGGTGATGGCCGACATGCAGCAGAACGGCCATTTGCTGGTGCAGGGCAAACGCCGGCGGCTGAACGCCAACAAACGCCTGCTAGACGAATGGGCACTGGCCTATGCGCGCCGGCTGCGAGCCAAGACCTTGCAAGCCATTTACACCGTGACGGATTTTGAGGGCTGGAAAACCTGGCCGCTTGATTTGCGCGAGGTGCTGTGGGGCGCAGAGCCTGCGGCGGACCTGTTGGTGAACTATTTGAGGCCCGGTGTTCTTACTCTCTATGCCGGAAAAATCCCGCCAAGGCTTTTGGTTGAAAAGAAAATGAAGCTTGCAAGCGGCGCCCGGCCCGATGACCGGACCATCGAGTGGCGCAAGCCGTTCTGGGGAAAAGTGCCCGTTGCAGCCCGGCCCGACACAGTGCATCCCGTGCTGGTGTACGCCGACTTGCTCGCGACGGGCGACGCCCGCTGCATGGAAACTGCACAACTGGTGTATGACGAATACCTTGCTCGACTTCTCCCTGCGGCCTGAGCTTGCATTGCACGCCGTCGTGCTGGCGGACGTGGAGTCTATCGCTGCGCCGCTGGGTGTTCCTCTGCTCATTGCCGGTGCTTTTGCACGCGACCTGCATTTGCAGTATGCGCATGGTATCCAGACGCAACGACAGACTGAGGACATAGACCTTGCGCTGGCGGTGCCGGATTGGGCTACTTATACCGTCGTGCATGAGCGCTTGATAGCCGGCGGTGCTTTTGAGCGCCAGGGGAAGGCTGGGCACCGGATACGGCATCGCAGTGGTTGGCCTGTTGACCTTGTGCCGTTTGGCGGTGTTGAGTCCTCCGGGCGAAAAATCGCCTGGCCGCCGCGTGATGAGTTTGTCATGGATGTTCTCGGTTTTCGCGAAGCGCTTGCCGCCGCGAACCCGGTCGTGCTGCCGGGAAATGTGACGGCGAAGGTGGTGCCGCTTGCAGCGCTCGCCTTGCTCAAAATAGTCTGCTGGCAAGACCGGCACTACACATCCCCGCGCAAGGACGCGCACGACCTGCAGATGATCCTGCGCCACTATCTGTCCGCCGGCAACGAGATGCGGCTTTGGAATGAATTCACTGGCTGGACGCAGGAAGACGGTTTTGACTACGAACTAGCGGGCGCGCGCATGCTGGGTGTCGATATTCGCGGGTTTCTTGACAGGCCTGGCCTGGAGCGGGCCCGGGACATACTGCGGCAGCAAACCGAACCCGATAAACCGGGACTGTTACCCAATGAAATGAACCCTGCCGACCCCGATCGCGCGCTGGCTTGGCTTAACGCCCTGTCGCACGGTTTGTCCTCAGGGGCCGGCCGTCCCCTGTAGTATTGGCGGTTCAGCCTGTTTTTGGGCGCATTCCTTCCCCAACCACCATGAAAAATTCCCTGAGCCTTGCTTCCGCCTTGCCTGTTGATGCCGCCGACGCCCTGCTGGTGGCGCGGGTGTGGGTGGAGGGCAGCGGGCCGGTGCTCGCGCTGGTCACGCCCGACGGCGTGTTTGATCTTTCCGGCCTTGCACCCACGGCCAGCCAGCTGCTGGAGCTGCCCGATGTGGCCGCCGCCATTCGTGCCACCATGCCCCTGCTGCCGCGCTTGGCGGGCACCGCCGAGGTGCTGGCCAATTCCGGGGCCGATGCGCGCAAGCCCGCGCTGCCCTGGCTGCTGGCGCCCTGCGACCTGCAGGCGCTCAAGGCGGCGGGCGTGACCTTTGTGGCGTCCATGCTGGAGCGCGTGATTGAAGAGCAGGCGCGCGGCGATGCCAGCAAGGCCGAGGCGGTGCGCAAGGCCGTGGTCGGCGTGATCGGCGACAACCTCAGCAGCATCAAGCCCGGCTCACCCGAGGCGGACAAACTCAAGGAAGTGCTGATCGCGCAAGGCGTGTGGTCGCAGTACCTGGAAGTGGGCATAGGCCCCGACGCCGAAATTTTCACCAAGAGCCAGCCCATGAGCGCGGTGGGCACGGGTGCCGAAGTGGGCATACACCCGCACAGCCACTGGAACAACCCCGAGCCCGAGATCGTGCTGGCCGTGAACTCGCGCGGCGAGACGGTTGGCGCGGCGCTGGGCAACGACGTCAACCTGCGCGACTTCGAAGGCCGCAGCGCGCTGCTGCTGGGCAAGGCCAAGGACAACAACGCTTCCTGTGCGATCGGCCCTTTCATCCGCCTGTTCGACGGCAAATTCGGCATTGAACACGTGCGCCGCAGCGACCTGAGCATGACGGTGACGGGCCCCGAGGGTTTCGAGATGAAGGGCGGCAGCTCGCTGAGCAAGATCAGCCGCGACCCGCTGGACCTGGTGGCCCAGGCCATAGGCGCCAACCACCAGTACCCGGACGGCTTCATGCTCTTCCTGGGCACCATGTTCGCGCCCACGCAGGACCGCCACGGCCCGGGCCAGGGCTTTACCCACGTGGTGGGCGACGTGGTGACGGTGGCCACGCCGCAGCTGGGCAGCCTGGTCAACCGCGTGACCACCTCCGACAAGGCCGCTCCCTGGACTTTCGGCATCTCGGCGCTGATGAAAAGCCTGGCCAAACGCGGACTGATTTAAAGTCTTTCCATGCACACCTCCGCACTCGTTTTATTCTCCGGCGGCCAGGATTCCACCACCTGCTTGGCCCTGGCGCTGTCCAAATACGAACGCGTCGAGACCGTGGCCTTTGACTACGGCCAGCGCCACAAGGTGGAGCTGGAGGCGCGCCTGAACGTGCTGCGTGAAATCAAGCAGCAATTCCCGCAGTGGGCCCATAAGCTCGGCGAAGACCACCTGCTGGACCTGGCGGTGCTGGGCCAGGTCAGCGACACCTCGCTGACCCGCGACGTGGCCTTCAAGATGGAAAGCTCGGGCCTGCCCAACACCTTTGTGCCGGGGCGCAACCTGCTGTTCCTCACGCTGGCTGCGGCGCTGGCCTACCGGCGCGACCTGCAGGTGCTGGTCACCGGTGTCTGCGAAACCGATTTTTCGGGTTACCCCGATTGCCGCGACGACACCATGAAGGCCATGCAGCTGGCGCTGTCGCTGGGCATGGACAAACGCTTCCTGATCGAAACCCCGCTGATGTGGATAGACAAGGCCGACACCTGGCGGCTGGCGCATTCGCTGGGCGGCGAGGCCTTGGTGAACCTGATCGTGGAGCACACCCACACCTGCTACCTGGGTGATCGTGTGCACCGGCATGCGTGGGGTTATGGCTGCGGCAGTTGCCCGGCCTGCGAGTTGCGGGCGCGGGGCTTTGAGCGCTACTCCGCGGCCGGTTGATCTGCTCTTGCTCCTTCCCCCTCTGGGGGAAGGCTGGGATGGGGGCCTCGGCCTGATTGAAGATGGCGCTGGTTCGCACGCCGCTGGCCCCCATCCCCACCTTCCCCCAAAGGGGGAAGGAGTAAAACCCACCTAGGTCCGCACGAGGCTTTCCACCACGCAGCGCGTGACCAGCGGCGGCTCGTCGCCGATATGAAACGCCAGCTTGCGTTCGCGCAGCACCACGTCGCTGGCCATGACGCGGTCAAAGCGCCGCAGGTGTTCGGTCCACGACTCGTCGACGATCTGCTCGACAAAGCGGCCCGGCTTGTTCACGTCGCGCAGCAACTCCCATTCGAGCGCCCCCTGGCGCAGGCGGCTGCGCCGGCTTTCCTGCATCAGCGCGCGGAAGTCGTCGGCGCGCGCCGGGTCTATCTGGTATTCAATCGTCACCACCACATTGCCCACGCCGGGCGGCTCCTCGGCCACGGGCACCTTGAAATGGCGCGAGGGCGTCATGTCTTCCTCGATGCTGAGGTCGGACACCCAGTACTGCGCCAGCAGCATCACGGCCGTGCCGCTGGCGGCGGCGACCAGCAGGCCGGTGGAGACGCTGCTCCAGGTGGACACCTGGCCCCACAGCGCGGCGCCCGCGGCGCTGGCGCCCATGATGGCCATCTGGTACATCGACATGCCGCGCGCGCGCACCCAGTCGGGCAGCGCGAGCTGGGCCGACACGCTGAGCGAATTCGCGCAGGTAATCCAGGCCATGCCGTTGAGCGCCATGGCCGGCACCGCCACCCAGGCGTTGGGCGCGAAGGCCATGACGGCCATGGAGACCGACTGCAGCAGCGTGGAGCGCATCACCAGCACGTCGCGTGGCATCATCTGGCGCAGCCGCGGCAGGTTCAGCGCGGCAACGATGGCGCCCGCGCCCATGGAGGCCAGCAGCAGCGTGAAGGTGCCGGCATCGCCGCCGTGCAGGCCGCGCGCCACCAGCGGCAGCAGGGCCAGCAGCGCGGTGGAATGGAAAAAGAAGATGGCGATGCGCAGCAGCACCGCGCGCAGCCGCGCCGACTGGCCGACGAACTGCAGGCCCACGCGCATGGCGCTGACCAGGCGCTCGCGCCCCAGCGGGCTGGGCGCGTGGTCGCGGCGCCAGCGCATGATCACAAAACCCGAAATCACCGACAGCACGGCGTTGAGCACAAAGACGTATTCGGTGCCGGCGCCGGCGATCAGCGCGCCGGCCACCAGCGGGCCGACGATGCGCGAGGCGTTCATGGAAACGCCGTTGAGCGCCAGCGCGGCGGGCAGCTGCACGCGCGGCACCAGTTCGGGCACGATGGCCGAGAACACCGGCCAGCGCATGGCCAGGCCCACGCCGTTGGCAAAGGTCAGCGCCAGCAGAAGGGCCGGCGTCATCACGCCCGAAATCACCGCGATGGACAGTATCGTGGCCACGCCGGCCACCCAGAACTGCGTCATGATGAAATAGCGGCGCCGGTCCAGGATGTCGGCCAGCGCGCCGCTGGGCAGGCCCAGCAAAAACACCGGCAGCGTGGAAGCCGACTGCACCAGCGCCACCCAGATCGGCGAGGTGGTCATGGAGGTCATCATCCAGGCCGCCGCCACGTCGTTCATCCACATGCAGATGTTGGCGACCAGCCAGGTGCTCCACAGCATGCGGAACACCGGGCGCTTGATGGGGCCCCAGGCGGAGAGGTCGGCGGCCTCCGGCGCGGCGGCAGCCCTGGACATTTCTTCAGGCATTCGCGGCGCTGCCCCCCGGGAGTTGGCTGGCCGTCAGGCTGTACAGGGCGGCTGAGCCCGGCGGCTGCTTTTGCAGCGTCCATTGCTTGTCGTGAAAGGCCGCCACATTGGGCCGGTGGGCAATGGAGATGATGGCACCTTGCGACGATTTCACGAGCGCGAGCAGCCGCTCATACAAGGTCTTTTCGGCGGCTTCATCGAGTGCGCTGGTGGCTTCATCGGCAAAAATCCATGTGGGCTTTTTCAGCAGCACGCGTGCGATCGCAAGGCGTTGCTGCTCGCCGCCCGAAAGTTTCTGGCCCCAGGCGTCTTCCTCATCCAACCGTGCCGCGAGATCGGGCAGCAGGGCTTCATTCAAGGCCTGATTGAGAGCCTCGTCGCTGTAGGCTGCGGCGGGCTCCGGATAGGCCAGCGCATCGCGCAGCGAGCCGTTGGGGAAATAAGGGCGCTGCGGGATGAACATGGCATTGGCGGGTTTGGCGATGTTGCCGCTGGCAAAAGGCCAGATGCCGGCAAAGGCGCGGAACAGCGTGGACTTGCCGCTGCCGGAGGGGCCCTTGAGCAGGATGTGGTCGCCGGTTTGGGCCTTCAGCGACAAATCCGCCAGCAGCACGGCACCGGTGGGCAGTGCCAGCTGGAGGCCTGTGGATTCAAGCGCGCTTGAGGGCGTGGTGACAAGCGCCTTATTGTCTTTGGTCTGCGCGACCATGCTGTCTTCAAAACTGGTCAGGCGGTCGGTCGTGGCGCGCCAGCTGGCCAGCGCGTCGTAGTTGTCCACAAACCAGCTCAGCGAATCTTGCACCTTGCCGAAGGCCGAGGATATCTGGATCAGCTGGCCCAGCTGGATGGCGCCGCCGAAAAAGCGCGGTGCCGCAACAATAAAGGGGAAGATCACGGCGGCCTGGCCGAAAAAGCTCTGGAACCAGATGAGTTTTTTGTTGGCGCGTATCAGGCTCAGGTAGTTGGCCAGCACGGTCGTGAAGCGCCCGTCGAGCTGGCCGCGCTCCACGGCCTCGCCGTGGTCCAGCGCAATGGATTCGCTGTATTCGCGCACCCGCACCAGGTGGTGGCGCAGGTTGGCTTCGTAGCGCTGCTGCATGAAGTTGAGCTTGATCAGCGGCCTGCCGATGTAGTGGGCCAGCACGCTGCCGACCAGGCAGTAGGCGACCGCGGCCCAGACCATGTAGCCCGGGATGGTGTAGCTGCTGCCGCCCAGGGTGAAGCCGAAGGGGCCCGACAGGGTCCAGAGGATGCCGACAAAACTGACCAGGGTCACGACCGCGTTGAGCACGCCCATGGTCAGGGAGATCGTGGACGTGGTGAAGGACTGCACGTCTTCCTGGATCCGCTGGTCGGGGTTGTCGGGGCTGGCGTTGATGTCGGTGGCGGCCGAATAACGGGCCAGCTCCATCTTGTAGAAAGCATGGTGCGACAGCCAGCGACGCAGGTAGTCGCGCGTCATCCAGGCGCGCCAGCGCATCTGCAGCAGCTGGGTCAGGTAGAACTTGTAGACGGCGATGATGATGGCCCCAAAGGCCAGGTAACTGAAGCGGCCCATCTGCTGCCAGAAGACGGCCTGGTCGCGTTTTTCCAGCGCGTCGTAAAACACGCGATACCAGTCGTTGAACTGCACAGCCATGTAGACCGTGCCGAGGTTGAGCAGCACGATGGCCAGCAGCAGGCCGCGGGCCTTCCACTTTTCTTCGGACCGGAAATAGGGCGCGGCCAGCGCGGCGATGCGCCCCACAAAGTGCCGGAAGGCGCGGAATTTGGCGGAAAGGCTGGACGGATTCATGAAAGCCCTTTCGCGGCTCAGGAAAGCTGGTTGGAAACGCCGCTGGCCACATGGCCCGAGGGCACGTGCTGGGCTGCGGAATGGACGTGGCCGGTCTGGTCGTCAAAGAAGAAGTCGGGCTCGAACTCGCGCAGAAATTCACCCTTGGCCAGGCCGCCCAGGAACATGGCCTCGTCGACCTCGATGTTCCAGTCCATCAGCGTGCGGATGGCGCGCTCATGCGCCGGTGCGCTGCGCGCGGTGACCAGCGCGGTGCGTATGCGCATGCGCGAGGTACCGGCCTGCTGCAGCCGGTGCAGCGCTTCAAGCAAAGGCTTGAAGGGACCGGCCAGCAGCGGCTGCGAGGCCTTGTCGCGTTCATGCTGCTGGAAGGCGGACAGGCCCTGGGCCTGAAACACGCGCTCGGCCTCGTCGGAAAACAGCACCGCGTCGCCGTCGAAGGCAATGCGCACTTCGTTGGGGTGGGCGTCGCTGGCGCGCACCGAATGCGGGTAGACCTGCGCGGCCGGCACGCCCGCGGCCAGCGCGTCGCGCACGTCGCTCAGGTGGGCCGACAAAAACAGGTTGGCGTGCAGCGGCTTGAGGTAGCGCCAGGGCGCCTCGCCGCGGTTGAAGGTGCCGCGCTCAATCTTGAGGCCGTAGTGCTGGGCCGAGCGGAACACGCGCATGCCCGATACCGGGTCGTTGCGGGAAAGGATCACGACTTCCACGCGCTGCGCGGGCGCCGTGGGGCTGGCGGCTTCGCCGGCGCTTTCGGGCGCGTCGTTGAAGGCCAGCAGCTTTTTGACCAGCGAAAACGCCACGCCCGGTTTGGCCGGCACGTCCAGGCGTTCGAGCTGCAGCTTCATGTAGGCCGCATCTTTTTTGACGCCGGGCGGCGGCTCGGCCGTCATGCCGGTTTCAAAGACGAGGTTTTCTTCCTCAAAGTCAAACAGCGCGCGCGACGAGATCGCCACCACGAGCTGACCATCCAGATTTGCTGCCATGTTTGAGTGCCTTGTCTGGTTTTAGGAGTGGGTTTGCAACTCGAGTGTGCACCATTGGCCGTAGGACGGCGCTTCAACAGGCCACTCCTCAGCGCTGGCGATCTGACGCACGCCGCGCGCGATCAGTGCCGCCGCGCGTATGACGCCGGCGTGGGTGATCCACAGCGTGTCGGCCTGGCCCTGCAAGCCGTCAAAGGCCGAGGCGACGCGCGCCATGACCTGGCGGGTGCTTTCGCCGCTGCCGCCCACGGCGTATTCGCTAAAACCGTCGGTCCAGGCTTGCAGCTCGGCGGGGGCAATGTCCTGCCATGCGCGGCCTTCCCAGGCGCCGAAGTCCATTTCCTGAAGCCGTGGGTCTGTTTCGCAGGTCAATTCAGGCCGCAGTTCGCGCAGGGCTTGCGCCAGTTGCGCGCATCGTTGCAGCGGGGAGTGGGCGACGCGGGTGCCGGCGGGGAGCAAGCCGGCCAGTGCCTGCGCGCATTCGGTGGTAGCGGCTGCATCGGCCGCCACGTCTTGCCGGCCGTAGCAGATGCCGGGATCTATCAGGGGTTTTGCGTGGCGGGCCAGCCAGAGTTTCATGGCTTGCGGGAGCTCACAAACTGATCGCCAGGCCGAGATAAAAGGCGATCTCGCAAACCTGCTGGGTCGCGCCCAGGCAATCACCGGTAAAGCCCTGCAGCCGGTGCTTGAACATCCGGCCCATCCACAGCAGCGCGATCAGGGCAAAGCTGCAGGCGACGATCAGGTTCCAGGCGTCCAGCGCGAGGACGGCCAGCGCCAGCGCGACAAAGCACCAGGCAAAGCCAACGAGCAGGGCGCCCGGCGCGATCTGGTCGGCCAGCGGTTTGGATTTGGAGGCCGCCGTCTCGCCCACGTGCGGCAGCAGGTAGATCAGCAGCAGCGGCAGGCCGCGCGAGACGACGTGGCCCGTCCACAGCGCGGCGCAGACGTACCAGCTGTCGAACGGGGCTTCCTCCCAGCCGGTGGGCGCGCCTTCGACCGAGCCGAGGATGGACAGCAGCGAGACCTTGCACAGCACGGCAAGCACCAGCGCCATCGCGCCGAAAGCGCCCACGCGCGAGTCCTTCATGATCTGCAGCACGTGCTCCCTGTCGTAGCCGCCGCCCAGGCCGTCGGCCGTGTCGGCCAGGCCGTCTTCATGGAAGCCACCGGTCAGCAGCACGGTGGCGGCGGTGGACAGCGCGGCCGCCACCAGCGGCGTGAAGGTGGTGTCGGGCAGCAGGGCCTGCAGCAGCGCGTACACGGCGGCGGCGAAGGCGCCGGCCAGGATGCCGACGCCGGGGAAGTGCCCCGCGCTGGCGCGCAGCAATTCGGGGCTGTAGCCCACCCAGTCGGCCAGCCGCCCGGTGATGGGGATGCGAGTGAAGAACTGCACGGCGAGCAGGTACTCGCGCACGAACTGGGCGATGGCGGTCATAGGGTGCCCATGGCGTTCAGGCGCCTTCCTTGCCGCTCACGCCGGCGGATTCGAAGCTGGCCATCTCGTGGAGGAAGTTCGCCGCCGACTGCAGCAGCGGCCAGGCCAGCAGCGCGCCGGTGCCTTCGCCCAGGCGCAGGCCCAGGTCCAGCAGCGGCTGGGCCTTGAGGTGCGCCAGCAGCAGCCGGTGGCCTTGCTCGTCGCCGCAATGGCAAAACACCATGTAATCCTGAACGGCGGGCGCCAGGGCCCGGGCGACCAGTGCCGCGGCGCCGGCGATAAAGCCGTCGACCAGCACGACGCGTCGCTCGCTCGCGGCCTGCAGCATGGCGCCGGCCATCATGGCGATTTCAAAGCCGCCCAGGGCCGCCAGCGCATCAAGGGGCTGCGTGGCGCCGGCGTGGCGGGCCAGGGCATCGGCCAGCACCTGGCGCTTGTGCGCCAGCTGGGTGTCGTCCAGGCCGGTGCCGCGGCCTGTGGCTTCTTCAATGCCGACGCCTGCCAGGCGCGCAAACAGCAGCGCGGCGGCCGAGGTGTTGGCAATGCCCATCTCGCCGAAGGCGACAACGTTGCCGGGCAGGCTGCTCACAATGTCCATGCCGGCCTGCAGGGCGGCCCGCGCCTGCACGGCCGTCATGGCGGGCTCGTGGCGGATGTTGCGGGTGCCGTGCGCGATCTTGCGCTGCAGCAACTGCGGATGTGCCGCAAGGCCGGCCGCCACGCCGGCGTCCACCACCTGCAGCGCAAAACCGTGCTGGCGCGCGAAGACATTGATGGCGGCGCCGCCGGCCAGCATGTTGCCGACCATCTGCACCGTGACGGCCTGCGGGTAGGCGGAAACGCCTTCGGCGGCAATGCCGTGGTCGGCCGCGAACACCACCATCTGCGGCGCGCGCAGCGCGATGGTTTCGCTGCGCTGGATCAGGCCCAGTAGCAGCGCCAGGTCTTCGAGCCGGCCGAGCGCGCCCAGAGGTTTGGTTTTGTGGGCGATCTTGTGCCGCAGCCTGGCCTCGAGCGAGGCGTCGGCGCTGGGCTCAATCGCGGGCAGGAGCAGGGGTGGAAAGTCGGGAGCGTTCATCGGTGATCAGCTTGAGGCAGGCGGGGCAATAACAGGACGGCGCGCTGCCTTCCGGCGACGGAGCACGTTCGGTGGGCACGGGCATGACATGGGGCAACTGCACGCACCAGCATTCGGCATCGCCCGCCACCATGCCGCAGCGCAGGCCGGCGCCGCAGCGCGGGCACACCGAAGTGTCGGCCAGGGCGGCTGTGGTCGGGGGCGCGGCCTGGGGGCTCATGGCGGGTCTGGCGTCAGCTTTGCAGGAAGAGCCGGTAGACCGGGTTGGCGGTTTCCTCGACGTGGGGGTAACCCAGCGTGTCGAGGAAGTCCTTGAACGCCTTGTTGTCGGCCTTGGGCACCTGCAGGCCCACCAGGATGCGGCCGTAGTCGGCGCCCTGGTTGCGGTAATGGAAGAGGCTGATGTTCCAGCCCGGCCGCATGCTGGAGAGAAACTTCATCAGCGCGCCCGGGCGCTCGGGGAAGATGAAACGCAGCAGGCGCTCGTCCTTCGACAGCGCGCTGTGCCCGCCCACCATGTGGCGGATGTGCTCCTTGGCGAGCTCGTCGTGCGTGAGGTCCAGCGTCTTGAAGCCGTGGCGCGAGAAATTCGCGGCGATCTTGCCGCTCTCGCCCTTGGCCGAGGTGGTCAGGCCGACAAAGACGTGGGCCTTGGCGTCGTCGTTGATGCGGTAGTTGAACTCGGTCACGCTGCGCGGCCCGCCGGGCAGCTCACCGATCACCTCGCAGAAACGCCGGAAGCTGCCGCGCTCTTCGGGAATCGTCACGGCGAACAGGGCTTCGCGCTCTTCGCCGACTTCGGCGCGCTCGGCGACGAAGCGCAGGCGGTCGAAGTTCATGTTGGCGCCGCACAAAATCGCGGCGTAGGTTTCGCCTTTGGTCTTGTGTTTGGCCACGTACTGCTTGACGGCGGCCACGGCCATCGCGCCCGAGGGCTCGACGATGCTGCGCGTGTCGACGAACACGTCCTTGATGGCGGCGCAGACCGCGTCGGTGTCGACGGTGATGAATTCATCGACCAGTTCGCGGCTGATGCGGAAGGTTTCCTCGCCCACGAGCTTCACGGCCGTGCCGTCGGCGAACAGGCCGACGTCGCTCAGCGTCACGCGCTTTTTCGCGCTGACCGATTGCATCATGGCGTCGGAGTCGTTCATCTGCACGCCTATGACCTTGATCTCGGGCCGCACGGCCTTGATGTAGTTGGCCACGCCGGAGATCAGCCCGCCGCCGCCAATGGCCACGAAGACGGCGTCCAGCCGGCTGGAACCCAGGCTTTGCAGCTGCATGAGGATTTCCATCGCGATCGTGCCCTGGCCGGCGATGACGTCGGGGTCGTCGAAGGGGTGGACGAAGGTCAGGCCCTGTTTTTTCTCAAGCACCACGGCGTGCGCGTAGGCGTCCGAATAGCTGTCGCCGCGCAGCACGACCTCACCGCCCCAGGCGCGCACCGCGTCGACCTTGAGCTGCGGCGTGGTGGTGGGCATGACGATGACGGCGCGTGTGCCGAGCTTTTGCGCGCTGAGCGCCACGCCTTGCGCGTGGTTGCCGGCCGAGGCGCAGATCACGCCTTTCTTGAGCTGGGCCGGGCTCAGGTGGGCCATCTTGTTGTAGGCGCCGCGCAGTTTGAAGCTGAATACCGGCTGCTGGTCCTCACGCTTTAGCAGCACTGTGTTCTTCAGGCGCAAGCCGAGGTTTTTGGCGGGCTCAAGGCTCGATTCCACCGCCACGTCATAGACCCGTGCCGTGAGAATCTTTTTAAGGTAATCGGCGGGGGTGAGCGGCTTGCCGGCGGGGGCTGTTTTGGTGAGGCTTTTAGCGGTTTTGGTCGGGGTGGGCATGTTTTTCTCGCAGCCTGACATCATAGTGGCGCGAGAAAAAGCGCCGCAAGCGCGGGCAGCGAAAGCGGCGCGGCCAAGAAAAAAGGCCCAGACCTTGCGGTCTGGGCCTGTAAATCCACCCTTAGAGGAGGTGGAGGAGACAACCAGTGGCACAAAATACCTTGCGGCCCCGAGGGCAATCAGTATTGGTGCGATGATTTCAGTATAGCGGAGCAATGTTGCGCTGCACAATATCTTGTGGCGCAAACTCGACATTTTTCACGGTTTTAGTTATAAATTTTATGCATAAGGAGCGGAGTTTATGGAATGCACGGTGAGTTGGACAGGCAACAGCGCCAACACGGGATCACGCTCCAACATGAGCTTTCTCGCCGAAACCGGCAGCGGCCACACCCTGGTGATGGACGGCGCCCCTGACGCGGACAAGCCGGAAAACGGCGGCGCCAACCTCGCGCCGCGTCCCATGGAAGCCGTGCTGGCCGGCACCGGCGGTTGCACGGCCTACGACGTGGTGCTGATCCTCAAGCGCGGCCGCCAGGACGTGCGCGGCTGTTCCGTCAAACTGAGCGCCGAAAGGGCGCCCGTGGACCCAAAAGTGTTCACCAAGATCCATATGCATTTTGTGGTGACGGGAAAGGGCTTGGCTCCCAGCGCGGTGGAACGCGCCGTGGCCATGAGCCACGACAAGTACTGCTCGGCCACCATCATGCTTGCGAAAACTGCGGAGATCACCACCAGCTTCGAAGTGCTGGAGGTTTAAAGACGCCGCGGCCCGGTTGCGGCCTTAGAGGTAATGCGCCGTCGTCGTCATGACACGCGCGGCCGAGCGCATCAGCGCCTTGACCGGCCCGGGCAGTTGCACGGCGCCGGCCTGTTCGGCTTCGCGCGCATGCAGGGCCTCATCGTCCTTCATCTGCGCCACGATGGCGCGCGATTCATGGTCGCCTTGCGGCAGGCGTTCCAGGTGGCTGGCCAGATGCGCCTCGACCTGCCGTTCCGTCTCGACGACAAAACCCAGGCTCAGGCGGTCGCCCAGCCGGCTGGCCACCAAGCCCAAGCCGAACGCGCCTGCGTACCAGAGCGGGTTGAGCAGCGAGGGGCGCGCGCCCAGTTCGTCCAGCCGGGCTTTGGTCCAGGCGAGGTGGTCGCCTTCCTCGCGGCTGGCCTGCAGGAAGTGCTCGCGCAGCGCCGGGTCGCGGGTGCCAAGCGCCTGCGCCGCATACAGGGCCTGCGCGCAAACCTCGCCCACATGGTTGACCCGCATCAGCGCGCCTGACAGGGCTTTGTCCTGCAGGGCAAGCTCGGTCTTTTCGCCGGGCACCGTCGGGCAGGTGCGGCTGGCGTGTGGTGTGGCAAAGAGGGTGCGCAATGCGCCGTCGGCGGCGTTGAGCACGGTGTCGAGTGCGGTAGTCATGCCGCCATGTTAGCGCCGCTTGCGTGCAATGGACGCGCCCATGAAAAAAGCCCCCCGAAGGAGGCTTTGGCAGAAGGCCCGGAATGAATCCGGGGCGCTTTGCTTAGAACGTGTGGCGAATGCCCAGGGCGATGTTGGTGGAATCCACGCCGGCATTGGCGGTCACGCCACCGAGGAAGCCGTTGCCGCCTGGTGCAGCCTGTGCCTGGTTCTTGTTGCTGAAGCGGGTCAGCACGGCGTTCAGGCTGGTGCGCTTGGACAGGGCGTAGCTGTAACGAACGCCGTAGGAAGACGTGTCGTTGTCGGCTGCTTTCTTGTCGTCGTAACGGCTGTATGCCACCACCACGGTGTGCACGCCGCTGGTCAGGCGATAGCCGATGTGCATCAGGTTGGCATCCTGCTTCAGGCCGTTGGTGATGCCTGCCTGGACGATAGGCGCGACGCCTGCAAGGGCGGGGCTGGCGGCAGTCAGGGCCGCAGCAATGCCGGACACGCCGGTAGGATTTTCATCCTTCACGGTGGCCCACTGGCCGTACAGTGCGCCGGGGCCGATGTCGATCGAGGCGCCAACCACGGTATTGGTCAGGGATTTCTGGCCCAGTTCGTTGTTGCGCGCGTTGTAGCCGATGCCTGCGCCCCAGCCGTTGGCTTTGTACATGGCCATACCGCCATAGAAACGGCCTGCGGAATTGCCGGCGCCTGCGACTTCACCCGCGCCATACATCAGGGCAGCGGTCAGGCCATCCAGCTTGATGCCGTATTGAATGGTGTTGCTCAGGCGAATGTCGAAAGAAGGAGGGAAGCTGGCAACCTGGCCCGCAGCCAGGCTGGACTCGGTTTGCGATGCGTCGAACGAAGCGCCCACGATGTAGCCTGGCGTGTACTGGCGGCCCAGCGTGAAGGCGCCGAACGGCGTGATCAGGCCGGCGAAAGCCTGGCGGTCAAACAGGTTGCCGGCGGTGTTCACGCCGACGGTGGCGCCCAGGCCCCCCGTGGTGCCGGGGGTGCCGGCTGCATTGCCGTACGCTGCGATGTTCAGCGCGGTTTGCAGTGCGCCCTGGGTAGCAGCGGGCAGCAGCCCGAAAGGCACGCCGTTCACGGTAGGCAGCACAAGGTTACCTTGCACCAGGCGGTCAGGCACCTGGCCGCCCGAAGGAGGGCGGTTGGTGACGGAGCCGGTGTCCAGTTCGAAACGGTTTTCAAGGGTGAAGATGGCTTTGTAGCCGCCGCCGATGTCTTCGGTTCCGCGAAGACCGAACCTGGAGCCTTCGATGATGCCGCTGGCGATGTGGTTGGCCGTGCCGTTGCGCAGGCCGGTGACATGGTTGTAGCCGCCATCAAGAACGCCGTAGATGGTCACGGTGCTTTGCGCCATGGCGGCCGTGGTGGACACAAGTCCCATGATCGCAGTTGCAACGAGGGTCAGTTTTTTCATGGAGTCTCCAGGAGTTTTAATTAATCGAAAGGAAGCGATGGATGGCGGAAAAATTGGCGCCTGTCTTTACCCTGCAGGCCGTCTTTGTGAAGGAAAGATTAATGGCGATGCCGTGAGCCGTAAAGAGTGTCACTACGGGGGGTATCACTTTCGCGACAGGGGAAAACCCGAGGTTTTTGTCGCCGGGGCAAAACCCTAAAAATACCCGCGCAAGTCGCGCATTTCTTGCCCGTTCCCTCTGGCGCGATGGCACCGGTGCCTCGCAGGGGAGCGGTCTGAGCGCGGTTTGGTGGAGCCCAAGGGTCGCTTAGGGCTTTATCTCTATTTTTCTCCCCGCGTGGTGCGCGAGCCACATCCTGTTGGTGCAAGAAAGTGATTTTGGGGAATTGGCGCCCCCGGTTCTGGCTGCGTTCGTTGTCATCCCGTAACAAGACTACACAGCAAGAAATCTGTATGAAGTGCAATCACTAAGACGATGCATAAATGAAAAATGCGCCATTTTGGTGTGTTTTGAATGCACCGAATGGGGTAATCAGCACCTGCAACGCGCAACAGCGGGAGGGCGTGTCGCTGGAGGCCAACACTTGGGTATGAATTTTGCTAATGGAGCGATAAGGGCTTGGTCTGGCTTGTGACAGTTTGGTTAAATCGAGCCAGGGTCGACCGGAGAGCCCTTTAAAAAGTGTTTCGCAATGTATGTTTCCCACCTTTTTGGAGATTTCTAAATGATGAAAAAAAGCCTAGTTGCTTTGGCCGTGCTGGCTGTTTCCGGCGTTGCTTCCGCGCAGTCCAGCGTGACCGTTTACGGCCTCGTTGACGCCTGGATCGGTACCGTCAAGGACAACAACCTCAGCCAGTCCGGCGTGAACGTTCCGCATCCTTTTTCCGGTAGCGGCGGCGGTCTGCAGACCAGCCGTTTCGGCCTGAAGGGTACCGAGGACCTCGGCGGCGGCCTGAAAGCCAACTTCCTGCTGGAAGCCGGCTTTGACCCCAGCACCGGCGCTGCCAACAACTACACCAACCCCTTCACCGGTGCGACCTCCACCGCGGTTTTCGGCCGCCAGGCCTGGGTTGGCCTTTCCGGTGGCTTCGGTGAGCTGAAGCTCGGCAAAATGTGGACCCCTTACGACATGGTCAAGGGTTCCGGCTCCGCCAACTTCGACTCGCTGCTGTTCGCTCCTTCCACCAGCGTGTGGTCCAGCAATAGCTACCAGGATCGTCCAGGCAACTCGGTGTACTACGAAACCCCGAATTTCGGCGGCTTCTCGGCTGCGGCGATGTACAGCTTCGGTGAGAACAAGACCACCGCTGTCAGCGCCGGCAAAATCGCCAGCTTTAACGTGGCTTATGCGAACGGCCCCATCGGTGCTTCCCTGGCTTACCAAAGCGAAAAAGCCAACGGCAACGCCACGGCGATCAAGTACACGCAGCTGAACGGCTCCTATGACTTCGGCGTGGTCAAGCTGCTCGGCGCTTACGGCAACGTGAAGAACGGCACCACGCCTATTACCGGCCTGGCAGCGGACAAGACCAAGGAATACCAGATCGGCCTGGACTTCCCCGTCTCCAGCACCTTCACGCTCTCCGGTGGTTATGCCCGCTCCAAGAGCACCCGTCTGGCTGGCCTTCCTGAGCTGAAGCGCACCGGCTACGGTATTGCTGGCCTGTACGCGCTGTCCAAGCGTTCGAACCTGTATGCGGGTGTCCAGACCGCCAAGGAACAAAACCCCACCACCGTCATCGGTGTCACCGCGCCTGATCGCAAGACCACGACCTACGGCGTTGGCATTCGCCACACGTTCTGATAGAGGGTTGACCTCACTTCCGCCTGTGCGGGTTTCATAAAAAGCCGCTTCTTTGAAGCGGCTTTTTTCATGAGGCTGAACGTAATCAAGCCCAAAAACCAGGTTTTGGCAATTGGGAATACCCGGTATTTGTGAGCGTTGTTTCTTTCCCACGTCTTGCGCTCCCTTTGTGGCATGAGTACAACGGGTTGGTGGTTTTTTTGGGCATTCCTTTGCGCATTGAAGCCCAGTCTGGTGCAATAGAGCCAACTTCCCGAAAGGGGGTTGGCCCGGGTCTCTGGTGGAGCCACAAAGACGCAAGTCCGACGTAGCCCCCGTGCCGGAGCCCTATGTTTAACCTTGGAGAAACTCTCAATGAAAAAGACCCTTATCGCTTTGGCCGCACTCGGCGCGATGGCTGGTGCAGCACAAGCCCAGTCGACCGTGACCATCTATGGTTTGCTCGACGCCAACATCGGCAGCTACAAGACCAACCAGGTCAGCGGCGCCGCAATTTCTGGCATCAGCCAGTCCAAAATTGACTCCGGTGGCCTGAACGGTTCGCGTTGGGGCATTCGCTTCAGCGAAGACGTCGGCGGCGGCATGGCTGTCATCGGTAACCTCGAAAGCGGCATCAACATTGACGCCGGCTCTTCCGCTCAAGGCGGCCTGCTGTTCGGCCGTCGCGCCAACGTGGGTATCTCCAGCGGCTTCGGTACCGTGACCATCGGTCGCAACTCCAGCTCCTATGATGACGTGTCTGCTGACCACGCCATGATGGGCGCTACCCTGTTCGATCCTTCCAATACCAACAACGGCTTCAGCACTGCTGCAGCTGGCGCCATCGGCACCCTGGCTGGCAATGCTGTGCTGCTGAACCACGGCGGCAACGGCTCTGGCGCTCACGTGACCTGGGTTGGTTTCAACACCCGTTTCAACAACAGCATCAAGTACAACACGCCTAACTTCGGTGGCTTCACCGGCTCGTTCATGTACGCTTTTGGCGAAGACAAGACGGCCGCTGTTGGCGCAAGCAACACGGTTTCCGCCAACCTGCGCTACGCAAATGGTCCTCTGCTGATTTCTGGTGGTTACCAGTCTGAAGGCGCTACCCGTACCGCAACGGCCAAGCCTGCTCTGACCAACACGCTGCTGAACGTTTCTTATGACTTCGGCGTTGCCAAAGTCGGCTTCGGCGCCAACCGTGCCAAGTTCAAGGACGTCATCACCACCTTCGGTGCAAATGGCATTCCGACCGCTGCTCACGAACTGGGCGCACAGAAAGAGTACAGCTTGAGCGTTGCAGTGCCTCTGGGCGCGACGACCCTGAGCGCTGGCTATGCACAGTCCAAGGGTGACGATCTGGGCAAGTCTACCGGCTACGGTATCCAGGCTCTGTACTCTTTGAGCAAGCGCACCACCCTGTACGTCGGTGGCGTGAGCACGAAGAACTACGACAACGTGGCTTCGAACACCATGGCTATCGCTCCTACCAGCAGCATCTCGCGTACCACCACGTACGCAGCTGGCATTCGCCACACGTTCTAATTTGAAGCTGGCCTGACGCCAGTTTCTTATGAAGATCTAAAAGCCGCCCTGGGGAAACCCGAGGCGGTTTTTTTTATGGCTTGAATGACTTCGCTACAAATTGGCGGGATTCTGAAACTTTTTCTGCCTGAGCCGCGTTGAGCTATCTGGTCTCTTTTCTTTGGTGCCTGCTTGCAGGTGCGCAAAGCCCGATTTATCGCCGTCTGCGGCCCGTTTGCCCATGACACTGGTGCCTCATTATTTTTCCTTGCGTGCGCTCTGTACCTTGATGGTTGTCGCTTGCGTGACCGTGCTTGCGGCTTGTGCCGGAGTAGAAACTTCGTCGCCCGCCACCAGCCAGGACGTGAGCTGGACTTCCGCCTCGCCCGCAAATCCAAACACCAACTCCGCTTCAAACCCCGACACCGTTACATGGCAACACAGCGCATTCCCGGGTAAAAAATCCACGCGCTATCGCGCCGTGCGGCTGGACGGGCGCAATGCCGTGCTCGGTGAATCCGACAGCGCCGCCAGCATGCTACGGCAGCACCTTCGGGTTGAGCCTTCGGACCTGGGCAAACTGGGTTTTTCCTGGAAGGTGCCCCAGATGATCACGGGCGCCGACATGACGCAGCGCGACAGCGATGATTCGCCGGTTCGCGTGGTGCTGGCCTTTGAAGGCGACCGTTCGAATTTTTCCGCCAAGAATGCCATGCTGTCGGAATTGGCGCTGGCGCTGACGGGTGAGCCGCTGCCCTATGCCACCCTCATGTATGTGTGGGGCAGCCACAGCGCGCCGGAGAGCGTGCTCATCAATACCCGCACCGACCGGATCCGCAAGGTAGTGATTGAATCCGGGCCCGCGCGGCTTGACCGCTGGCTGGAGTACGAACGCGACATTCGCGCCGACTATGAAAAGGCTTTCGGCGAAGCACCCGGCGCGCTTGTCGGCATTGCCATCATGACGGACAGCGACAACACCCGGCAAAAGGCCAAGGCCTGGTATGGGCCGCTTCGCCTGCAGGGCAAGCCGATGCTTGCCGCCACCGGCCCGGCGATGACTGCGACGTCGGCGAAGCTTTCGCAAGGCCCCGTGTTTGCACCGCCATCTCTTCAAGACTAGTATTTAACCTGCTGAACTCGGGACTTCACTGACATGCGCGCTCCGGCAACCCTTCCAAGTGCCTCATCCCCCCAACCCACCGCGACGGCAGGCTTCGCCGGCAGCGCGGACCGCCCGCCCCAGTTGCGCGCCACCGGCCGCGCTTTTGCGCAGATCGTGCAGTACCACCCCGAACTGACCGCCTTCCGCCGCGACCTTCACGCCCATCCTGAACTCGGCTTTGAAGAGGTTTACACCTCCAGCCGCGTTGTGCATGCGCTCAAGCTTTGCGGGGTTGACGAAGTGCATACCGGCGTCGGCAAGACCGGCGTGGTGGCCGTCATCAAGGGCCAGCAGCCCGGCAAGCCGGGCGTGAGGCCTATGGTGGGCCTGCGCGCCGATATGGACGCGCTGCCCATGACCGAGCACAACGAATTCGGCTGGAAGTCTTCCAAAGCCGGGCTGATGCACGGCTGCGGCCACGACGGCCACACCACCATGCTGGTGGGTGCCGCCCGCTACCTGGCCGAGACGCGCAACTTCGCCGGTGACGCCGTGCTGGTGTTCCAGCCCGCCGAAGAAGGGCGCGGCGGCGCCGACGCGATGATCAAGGACGGCCTCTTCGAGCGCTTTCCGGTGCAGTCCATCTATGCCATGCACAACTGGCCGGCCCTGCAGCCCGGCACCATAGGCATTAATCCCGGGCCCATGATGGCCGCGGCCGACCGCATCACCATTGAGGTGACGGGCAAGGGCGGCCACGGCGCGCATGCTTACCTGACAGTGGATCCGGTGCTGGCGGCCGCTCACATCATCACTGCGGTGCAAAGCATCGTGTCTCGCAACGTCAAGGCCATGGACAGCGCCGTGATCAGCATTTGCGCCGTCCGGGCGGGGGAGCTGGGTGCCATGAGTGTGGTGCCCGAAACCGCCACACTGGTCGGCACCGTGCGCACCTTCAAGCCTGAAGTGCAGGACCTGGTTGAGCGCCGCCTCAAGGAACTGTGCGCGGCGGTGGCGCAGGGATTTGGCGCCACGGCCACCGTGAAGTACGAACGCATTTACCCGGCCACCATCAATTCGCCGGCCGAATACACCCTGGCTACCAGCGTTGCCGACCAACTCGTCGGTGCGGAAAACGTGGTGCGCAACCTCGAGCCCAGCATGGGTTCGGAAGATTTTTCTTTCATGCTGCGCGTCAAGCCGGGCGCCTACCTGCGCCTGGGCCAGGGTGAGCAATTGCCCGACGGCAAGGGCGGCACCGTGGGCGGTGTAGGCAGCCGCTTCCTGCACAACAGCTGCTACGACTTCAACGACAGCGTGCTGCCGCTGGGCTCGGCGCTGTTCGCCGGCATCGTGGAGCGTTCGCTGCCGCTGGCCTGATACCGGCGGTGCCGGCGCTATCGGCTCAGGCGTAACGCTTGTTGCGCAGGTTGTTCTTCATTTCCTTGAGCAGCGGCTGCAGCTTGCTGCCGATGCGCAGCGCCACACAGGTCGCCAGGATGTCGATGATCATCAGGTGCATCAGGCGCGACACCATGGGGCTGTAGCGGTCGTAACCTTCGGGGTGGTCGGCCGCCAGGTGGATGTTGCCGGCCGCGGCCAGCGGCGAGCCGGTCACCGTGATGACGATGGTGGTGGCGCCATTCTTGCGCGCGATGTCGCAGGCGTCCATCAGGTCGCGCGTGCGGCCCGAGTTCGAGATCACCACCACGCAGTCGCCCGGACCCAGCAGCGAGGCGCTCATGACCTGCATGTGGCCATCGCTGTAGGCAATGCTGGTGATGCCCAGTCGAAAGAACTTGTGCTGCGCGTCCTGCGCCACGATGCCTGAATTGCCGACGCCGAAAAACTCGATGCGCCTTCCGGTGTTGTAGGTCGCCAGCAGCGCGTCGGCGGCCCTTTCCACGGCCACCGAACTCGCGTCGTTGCGGTACTTCAGAAAGGCCGCCACGGTGTTGTCTATCACCTTGACCATCACGTCACCGGTCTTGTCATCGGCGTCCACGCTGCGGTGGATGAAAGGTACGCCCTCACTCACACTGCCCGCCAGCTTGAGCTTGAAGTCCGACAGCCCGTCGTAACCCATGCTGCGGCAAAAGCGCACGACGGTGGGTTTGCTCACGTGCGAACGGCTGGCCAGCTCGGTGATCGGCAGGTTGGCAAAGGCACGCGGATCGGCCAGTACGAGGCGGCCCACCCGTTGTTCCGCAGGGGCCAATGAAGGCAGGGAGGCTTTGATTCGGTCAAGCATTGAAATGGCCCCCACGGTCGCTCACTGCGTGTAGCTTCCTGCCCCCCGAGGGGGCCGCTGCGCCTGCGGTCTGGCAAAGCCAGTCCCGCGGCCCCGGCTTGCAGTATTTGGCTCTGCGAGCGAAAAGCGTGGGGGCTAGCACTCCTCGCTCCAACAATAGCCATCGCGCGCAATCATCGCGCTTGCCGCACTAGGCCCCCAACTGCCGGCCGCATAGGACCGCGGCGCGCCGGAATCACTGCTCCAGCTGTCCAGGATCGGTTCGACCCAGCGCCAGGCTTCTTCCTGCTCGTCGCTGCGCACAAAGAGGTTGAGCCGCCCGTCGAGCACGTCCAGCAGCAGCCGCTCATAGGCGCCCACGCGTTCCGAGCCGAAGCGCTTGTCGAAGTCCAGGTCCAGTTGCACCGGCGCCAGCGAGGGTGTGCCGCGCGCGTGGTGGTTGCCCGAGCGCTGGTCGGCGCCCTGCGCCAGCAGGTGCAGCTCCAGGCCGTCCTTGGGCTGCAGGTTGATCACCAGGCGGTTGGCCACATTGGAGCCTGCCATCGACGTCTTGAAGATCGCGTGCGGCGCTGGGCGGAAGTTGACCTCGATGTGGGCGTCGCGGCTGCCCAGGCGCTTGCCGGTGCGGATGTAGAAGGGCACACCCGCCCAGCGCCAGTTGGCGATCTCTGTGCGCAGGGCCACAAAGGTTTCGGTCCTGCTGTCGGGCGCCACGCCTTTTTCGTCGCGGTAGCCGGGCACGGCTTCGCCGTCTATGGTGCCGGCCGCGTACTGGCCGCGCACCACATGCTGGCCCAGCGTTTCAGGCGTCCACGGTTTCAGCGAGCGCAACACCTTGAGCTTTTCGTCGCGGATGGCGTCGGCGTGCGAGTTGATGGGCGGCTCCATGCCGATGGCGCACAGCAACTGCAGCGCGTGGTTCTGCACCATGTCGCGCAACGCGCCGGTGCTGTCGTAGAACGCTCCGCGTTTTTCCACGCCCAGGTCTTCGGCGATGGTGATCTGGATATTGGCGATCGTCTCGCGGCGCCACAGCGGCTCGAACAGCGAATTGCCGAAGCGCAGCGCGAACAAATTCTGCACCGAGGGCTTGCCCAGGTAGTGGTCGATACGGAAGATTTGCTGTTCGCTCAGCACGCTGCGCACCGTCTTGTTGATGGCGCGATTGGAGGCCAGGTCGTGGCCCAGCGGTTTTTCCAGCACCACGCGCGTCTGCGGGCCGTTCAGGCCCGCGGCGGCGATCTGCTCGCACACGGTGGTGAACAGGCTGGGCGCCGTCGCCATGTACATCACCACCACATCGGCGGGCCGCTGTTGCAAGCGGGCGGCCAGCGCGGCGTAATCGGCCGGGTTGGACAGGTCCATGCGCAGGTAACCGAGCAAGGCGGCAAAGCGCGAGAACTCTTCCTCACTCGGGCGCTTGGCCAGCTCGACGTTGTCAAAGCGGGACTTGATCAGCGCGCGGTACTGGTCGTCGGACAAATCGTCGCGCGCCACACCCACGATGCGCCCGCCTTCCGGCAAGGAGCCATGGCGGAAGGCCTGGAACAAGGCCGGCATGATCTTGCGCCACACCAGGTCGCCGGTGCCGCCAAACAGGATGAGGTCAAAGCTCATGGTAAAAAAGTGTCTTGGTAATTAAGTTTCACATTCTATGGGCATAATGGTAACTCGACCCTGAACCCGCGAGATGCACGCCTCCAGGTGCTCCCACGGTGTTTCATCCGGACCACTTTCGCGTATTGCACAGCCTTTCCCGCCATGACCCAACTTGACGCGCTCAAACAGTTCACCACCGTGGTCGCCGACACCGGTGATTTCAAGCAACTGGGGCAGTTCAAGCCGCAGGACGCCACCACCAACCCTTCGCTGATCCTGAAGGCGGTGCAAAAAACCGACTACCAGCCGCTCCTGAAGGACACGGTTGCCCGCTTCAAGGGCCGGCAGCTCGATGAAATCATGGACCGCCTGCTGGTGCGCTTCGGTTGCGAAATCCTCTCCATCATCCCGGGCCGCGTCTCGACCGAAGTCGACGCCCGCCTGAGCTTTGACGCCAATGCCACCTACACGCGCGGCGAACGCATCGTCGAGCTCTACCAGGCCGAAGGCATACACATCGACCGCGTGCTGATCAAGGTGGCCGCCACCTGGGAGGGCATACAGGCGGCCGAAAAGCTCGAGCAGCGCGGCATCCACACCAACCTTACCCTGCTGTTCTCCTTCGCCCAGGCGGTCGCCTGCGGCCAGGCTAAGGTGCAGCTGATCTCGCCTTTTGTCGGCCGCATTTACGACTGGTACAAAAAATCCGCCGGCACCGCCTGGGACGAAGCCGCCATGGCCGGCGCCAACGACCCCGGCGTGAAGTCGGTGCGCGAGATCTACAACCACTACAAGCATTTCGGCATCGCCACCGAGGTGATGGGTGCGAGCTTTCGCAACGTGGGCCAGATCACCGCGCTGGCTGGCTGCGACCTGCTGACCATCAGCCCCGAGCTGTTGGCTCAACTGGCTGCTTCCGATGCGCCGCTCGCGCGCGCACTGGACGCCAAGGCCGCGGCTGCGCTGGACCTGCCGGCCGTCAACTACGACGAGGCCGGTTTCCGTTATGCGCTCAATGAGGACGCCATGGCCACCGAGAAGCTGGCCGAGGGCATACGTGCTTTCGCGGCCGATGCCGTGAAACTTGAGCACCTGATGCTGGCGGCTTGAAATGGCTGTCGAACCAAGACCCCGTTGCGACCGCACGCCGGCCTGGGCCGCGTTGCAGGCCTGCTTTGATGCGCAGGGGAAGTCATTTGACCTGCGTCAGGCCTTCACGGCCGATGCCGGCCGCTTTGCGCACTTCAGCCAGGCAGCGCCCCACCTCTTCGCGGACCTTTCCAAGAACCTGATCGACAGCACCAGCGAAGCGCTGTTGTTGGACCTGGCCGCGCAATGCCGGCTTGAGCAGCACCGCGACGCCATGTTTGCCGGCGAGCTGATCAACGGCACCGAGCAGCGCGCCGTGATGCATTTCCTGCTGAGGAGCCCGGCCGCCGGCGATATGGCAGGTGACCTTGCGCGCGTGCACGAGACGCTGGATGCCATGCTCGCCTATGCAGAGGATCTGCGTGCCGACACGGCCATCACCGACATCGTGAACATCGGCATAGGCGGCTCCGACCTCGGGCCGCAGATGGCAGTGATCGCATTGGGCGAATTCGCCATACCCGGCAAGCGCTTTCACTTTGTCTCCAACGTCGACGGCGGTGAACTGGCCGGCGTGCTGCAGGGGCTCAAGCCGCAAAGCACGCTGTTCCTGGTGGCGTCCAAGACCTTTACCACCACCGAAACCATGACCAACGCGCACTCGGCGCGGCGCTGGTTCGAGGCGCAAGGCGGCACGGACGTCGCCCGGCATTTCGCGGCACTCACGACCAATGTCGCGGCGGCGAATGCCTTCGGCATCACCACGACTTTCGGCTTCTGGGACTGGGTGGGCGGGCGCTATTCGCTCTGGTCGGCCATAGGCCTGCCGATTGCCATCGCCATAGGCGCGGCGGGCTTTCGCGAGCTGCTGGCCGGCGCGCATGCCATGGATGAGCACTTCCGCACGGCGCCGCTGGCGCGCAACCTGCCGGTGCGCCTGGGCCTGCTGGATGTCTGGTATCGCAATTTTTACGGCTTCAGCAGCCGCAGCATCGCGCCTTACAGCAGCGCCTTGCGGCGTTTGCCCGCGTATCTGCAGCAGCTTGAAATGGAAAGCAACGGCAAGCGTGTCGATGCCGACGGCCAAGCCTTGCCTTTCGCCACTTCCCCGGTGCTGTGGGGCGAGCCCGGCACCAACGGCCAGCATGCGTACTTCCAGATGCTGCACCAGGGCAGCTCGGTGGTGCCGGTGGAGTTTGTCGCCGTCAGGCAGGCGGGACACAGCCTGCCGGGCCATCACGCGACTTTGCTGGCCAATGTGCTGGCCCAGGCGCAAGCGCTCATGCAGGGCAAGGAAGATGTGGGCGGCCACAAACATTTCCCCGGAAACCGGCCCAGCACCTTTTTGCTGCTGGAGCGGCTTACGCCCGCCAGCCTGGGTGCGCTGGTCGCGCTGCAGGAACACCGCGTGTTCGTCAGCGGCGCCATCTGGGGCATCAACAGCTTCGACCAGTGGGGCGTTGAACTCGGCAAGGTGCTGGCCAAAGACATTGAGCCGCGCCTGCAAAGCGGGAACGTGGCCGGCCTTGACGGCTCGACGGCCGGCCTGCTGCGCAAAATTACCGGCTGATTTGCGCAACACTGTGCTTTTTTCCCTGACGGGATCGCGCCGTTCCGTGGTCAACTTGTCGCTTCACAGATTTTTCGATGACTTCGCATCATGGTTTCTCCCGTCCCGCCTTACCTAGTGCTCCCTCGTTTTTCGGCAGTCGCCGCAGCCTTCCTCGCGGCAGTTCTGGCCACCGGCTGCGCAACGCGCGCGCGCGTTGCTGATGAGGACGCCGACATCGACGAGCCGGTCAGCCAGGGCGGCACCCTGGGCCTGGCGGAAGGGGTGACCGGAACGGCCTGGGCCGAGATGTCGGCACCGCCGAAGGCCGGGGAACTCAAGCCAGACGACCTCCAGTGGGAGATATTCCGCGTCCCCGGCAAGCAATCGGCCAGCTACAGCTATGTGCGCCATGACGGCCGCGATGCGGTGCTCGCGAAGGCCGAGGCCTCCGGCAGCATCCTGCGCCATCGCTACCGCATCGAGCCCGAAGAGCTCGGCCTCGTTCGCTTTTCCTGGAACGTGCCAAACGCGGGTGTGGGCGCCAACCTCACGCTGCCGCAACTCGACGATGTGCCGGTGCGTGTGGTGCTCGCGTTTGAAGGCGACCGCTCGCGGCTGTCGATGAAAAACGCCATGTTGTCGGAATTGAGCCGCTTGCTGACCGGCGAAGAGATGCCGTTCGCGACACTGGTCTATTCGTGGTCGCGGGTCAACCAGCCGGGAGAGGTCGTCGTCAACGACCGCACCGACCGCATCCGCAAGATCGTCGTCGACTCGGGCGACCACGGTTACAACGAGTGGCGCAGCTACGAGCGCGACATCCGTGCGGACTACCGCCAGGCCTTTGGCGAAGATCCGGGGGCCTTGCTGAGCGTCGCGGTCTTTACCGAAGGCGAAAGAAACGAAGGCCAGTTGCAGGCCTTCTACGGGCCGCTCAAGCTGGTACCGGCTTCGGCTGTCGCGCGCAAGTAGCGATCAGAACCTGTAGCCCAGCTGCACCGTGAAGCAGTTCGGGTCCAGCCCCACATCGATCGTCTGGCCCGTGCTCAGCGTGCCGCGGGTCTTCAGCAGGGTCTTGGTGTAGCTGCCTTCCACAAACCATTTTTCATTGAGCTGGTAGACGCCGCCCACCTGGAAGGACGGGGCCAGCTTCGACTTGAAAGTCACGCCGGTGGGCGGGCCGCCGGGATTGGTGAGCGCGGTCAGCAGGCTGCTGCCCTGCTCGTTATAAAACCTCACGTAGGAGAGGCCTGCGCCCAGGTAGGGCCTGAATCGGGCCTCAGCCTCGAAAAACCGGTACTGGGCTATCAGCGTGATCGGCAAGGCCTTGGTTTCGGCCACCTTGCCGAAACCCGCGAGCACGCCGTCGCCGGTGACGTCATGCCGGAACCCCAGGCCCAGCGGCAAATGCAGGTTCAGGTGGTCGGTGGCCATGTAGTTCACCGCGCCCGTCAGCCGGGTGTCGTTACTGACGCCCACGCGCACATTCGGCATGCTGCCCGTGAGGCTGGCGCTGTCCACGGAGGGCTTGATATAGGTGACGCCGGCCGACAGGGACCAGGTGCCGGCTTGCTGTGCAAACAAAGGGGTGGCGGATGCAGCGAGAACGGCTGCGGCGATCAGGTGTTTTTTGGTGGAAATCATGGGAAAGGTGCGGGTGATGTGGCTGGTGGACCGTTGTGAGGTGTTAGGGGGTTCATCCAGTGGATCGGTGAAATGGCATGGTAGCGGCAAGCGTCTCTTTCCGGTGCATCCAGGGCAGTTTTAGGGGGAAAGAGTGAAGCGCGGGCGCAACGGCTTGCCAATTGAAAACGTTCTTCGTACAAGGCGCGGTAGCGCTCGCGGGACGCGCGGCCTTATCATGCAACGGGGAATTCACCCCGTTACACCTTGTGAGGAGGATCATCGCCATGAATTTCGGCCAAGCCATTTCCACCTGCTTTTCCAAATACGTCACTTTTACCGGCCGCGCATCGCGGCCGGAATTCTGGTGGTTTTTCCTGTTCCAGGTGATCGTCCTGGGTGTCACCAGCATGGTCAGCTACACCCTGTACGGCATCGCCGCCCTTGCGCTGTTGCTGCCGGGCATCGCGGTTGGCGTGCGGCGCCTGCATGACATCGGCAAGACCGGCTGGCTGTTGCTGATCGGCCTGATCCCGCTGGTCAACCTGCTGCTGCTGTACTGGTGCGTGCAGCCTTCGGAAGGCCCCAACCAATTTGACGAAGGCGCCTCGCCGGTGCCGCCTGCTGCGGGCCCGTCGGACGCAGCATAAAAAAAGGGCCGCGAAAGCGGCCCTTTTTGATGGAGCGAGAAGCTCAGGCAGGCATTACATGCCCATGTCGCCCATGCCGCCCATACCACCCATGCCGCCTGGCATGCCGCCGCCGGCGCCGGACTCTTCCTTCGGAGCCTCGGCAATCATGGCTTCGGTCGTCAGCATCAGCGATGCGACGGAAGCTGCATTCTGCAGTGCGGTGCGGGTGACCTTCGTGGGATCCAGGATACCCATTTCGATCATGTCGCCGTAGGTGTCGTTGGCTGCATTGAAGCCATAGTTACCCTTGCCGGCCAGCACGGCGTTCACCACCACAGAGGCTTCGCCGCCTGCGTTGTAAACGATTTCGCGCAGGGGGGCTTCGATGGCGCGGAGCACCAGCTTGATACCGGCGTCCTGGTCAGGATTGTCGCCGGCGATCTTGCCTGCGGCTTGCTTGGCGCGCAGCAGGGCCACGCCGCCGCCGGCCACAATGCCTTCTTCCACGGCAGCGCGGGTAGCGTGCAGTGCGTCTTCCACGCGGGCCTTCTTTTCCTTCATTTCGACTTCGGTGGCAGCGCCAACCTTGATCACGGCAACACCGCCGGCCAGCTTGGCCACGCGCTCTTGCAGTTTTTCACGGTCGTAGTCGCTGGTCGCTTCTTCGATCTGGACACGGACTTGCTTGACGCGTGCTTCGATGTCGGCAGCGGCGCCGGAACCGTCGATGATGATGGTGTTTTCCTTGCCCACTTCGATGCGCTTGGCCTGGCCGAGGTCGGCCAGCGTCACTTTTTCAAGCGACATGCCGACTTCTTCAGCGATGACCTTGCCGCCGGTCAGGCAGGCGATGTCTTCCAGCATGGCTTTGCGGCGGTCGCCGAAGCCGGGGGCCTTCACAGCCACAACCTTCAGGATGCCGCGCAGGGTGTTCACGACCAGGGTTGCCAGGGCTTCGCCCTCGACTTCTTCGGCGATGATGAGCAGCGGACGGCCTGCCTTGGCGACTTGCTCCAGGGTGGGCAGCAGGTCGCGGATGTTGCTGATCTTCTTGTCGTAGAGCAGCACAAACGGGTTGTCCAGCAGTGCGGACTGCTTTTCAGGGTTGTTGATGAAGTAAGGGGAGAGGTAGCCGCGGTCGAACTGCATGCCTTCGACGACGTCGAGTTCGTTTTGCAGGGACTTGCCGTCTTCCACGGTGATCACGCCTTCTTTACCAACCTTGTCCATTGCGTCGGCAATGATCTTGCCGATGGATTCGTCGGAGTTGGCAGAGATCGAGCCGACCTGGGCGATTTCCTTGGACGTCGTGGTGGGCTTGGAAGCCTTCTTGAGCTCTTCGGTCAGGGCCAGCACGGCCTTGTCGATACCGCGCTTGAGGTCCATCGGGTTCATGCCGGCGGCCACGTACTTCATGCCTTCGCGGACGATGGCTTGAGCCAGAACGGTGGCGGTGGTCGTGCCGTCGCCGGCGTTGTCGGAGGTCTTGGAAGCGACTTCCTTGACCATCTGCGCGCCCATGTTCTGCAGCTTGTCCTTGAGTTCGATTTCCTTGGCGACGGACACACCGTCCTTGGTCACCGTTGGGGCGCCGAACGAGCGCTCCAGAACCACGTTACGGCCTTTGGGGCCCAGGGTTACCTTGACCGCGTTGGCCAGGATGTTCACACCCTCGACCATGCGTGCGCGGGCTTCGCCGCCGAAAATGACGTCTTTTGCTGCCATGTTTAATTCTCCAGATTCAGTTAATAAGGGGTTCGGGGTGGCGAAGAATTACTTCTCGACCACTGCAAACAAATCTTCTTCTTTCATGACGAGCAGTTCGTCGCCATCGACCTTGACGGTCTGGCCGCTGTATTTGCCGAACAGGACGCGGTCGCCCACTTTCACGCCCACGGGGCTCAATTCGCCCTTGTCGTTTTTCTTGCCGGGGCCAACGGCCAGCACTTCGCCTTGATCAGGCTTTTCGGCGGCGCTATCAGGAATGACGATGCCGGAAGCGGTTTTGGTTTCGTTTTCCACGCGTTTGACGATCACGCGGTCGTGCAAAGGACGAAGTTTCATGAGAGCTCCTTGTTTGAGAACAATGGTTTTGGGAATCAAAAAACACCCACCTGAAAGTGGGCGCTTGTTAACTTTGGTGGTTGGTGAGGCTTGTTAGCACTCAATACCATCGAGTGCTAATCATAGGGGCAATCAGGGCCCATTTCAAGGCGACGCGACCTGAAACTGCTGTTTCGTTCTCTTTTTATCGCACCAATCCGAATCCGCACCCTGTTGGAGCGGACCTTAAGGGATGTCGTGAAAATCGGCCGCAAGCCCGTGTCGCACTGCGGGTCGGCGTCTTGTCCTACGCGCAGCTCAGGCCCTGAAAACCCTGAAATCCGGGGCGTGCTGGCTAATATTTATCCAGGTGTTACAAGCCGCTTCGTTCTTTGACGGGGTGTTGCGGATTGTGCTTTCTGTGCCCCGTGTGGCCGACAACCCGCAAGCAACCATGAGCCCTCAAAAACCTCCTGAGACGAATTTCCTGTCAACCGGCATCCCCGGCCTGGACAACATCCTGAGCGGAGGCCTGCTGAAGGACCGCATTTACCTGATTGAAGGTGAGCCGGGCACCGGCAAGACCACCACCGGCCTGCAGTTCCTGGTGGAAGGCGCCAAGCGGGGCGAATCCGTCGTCTACATCACGCTGGCGGAGACGGCCGCCGAACTCGAAGGCGTGGCCGAATCCCACGGCTGGGGCCTGGACGGCATCCTTATCCATGAAGTGTTGCCTTCTGAAAACCTGCTGACGCCGGAGGCGGAATACACCATGTTCCATCCGTCGGAGGTGGAAATGGGCACGACCACGCAGATGATCCTGTCGGTGATTGAAAAGTACAAACCGACCCGGGTGGTGATCGACTCCCTGTCCGAATTGCAGCTGCTGGCCGACACGCCTTTGCGCTATCGCCGCCAGGTGCTGGCGCTCAAGCAGTTCTTCGCCAGCCGGTCCTGCACCGTGATGCTGCTGGATGATCGCACCGCCGCCGGCATAGACCTTCAGGTGCGCAGCATCGCCCATGGCGTGATCACGCTTGAGCAGTCGGTGAAGGATTACGGCGCCGAGCGGCGGCGCATTCGCGTGGTGAAATACCGCGGCGTTGCGTTTCGCGGTGGCATGCATGACTACGACATCCAGTATGGCGGCCTCTGCGTATACCCGCGCCTGGTCGCGTCCGAATCGCGCGTGATGGGAAAGCGTGAACAGCTCAAAAGCGGCCTGGGCGACCTCGATACGCTTCTCGGAGGCGGTCTGGAAGAAGGCACCAGCACCCTGATTGCCGGGCCGCCCGGCACCGGCAAGTCGTCGCTGGCGGCCCAGTTTGTCACGGCCGCGGCGGAGCGCGGGCAGACCAGCGCCATGTTCCTGTTCGAAGAGGCCGCCAATAATTTGCTGAACCGCGCCGACGGGCTGGGCATGAAGATCCGCGAGCCCTACGAAACCGGCACGCTGAGCATCCAGCAAATTGACCCGGCCGAGCTATCCCCGGGGGAGTTTGCGTCCGTGGTGTGCCAGGCCGCCGACCGCGGCTGCAAAGTCATCGTCATCGACAGCATCAACGGCTACCTCAATGCCATGCCGGACGAGCGTTTTTTGACCACGCATTTGCACGAGCTGCTGACTTACCTGGGCCAGCGCGGCGTCGTGACCATCCTGGTGGGCGTGCAGCAGGGCATGCTGGGCGGGCAAATGTCCACCACGGTGGACGCCAGCTACCTCGCGGACAACGTGCTCATGCTGCGTTACTTCGAGCACGACGGCGAGGTCAAGCAGGCCGTGTCGGTCTTCAAGAAACGCGGCAGCCTGCACGAGCGCACCATCCGCCAGTTTTCGATGTCGCGCAAGGGCATCCACGTGGGCGCGCCGCTGCGCGGCTTCCGCGGCATCCTGACGGGAGTGCCTGTGTATACCGGCAGTGATCCCGAGGTGGGTGCCGCCCGCGGAGGGCGATAGTGGAGCGGCGCATCGTCATCTGCGCACCGACCGGGCGGGATGCCGCCTTGACCGCCAAAGTGCTCCAGTCCGTGGGGATCCACAGCATCGTCTGCGCGAACAGCGAAGAACTCATGGTGCAGCTGTCGCAGGGCGCCGGTGCCCTGCTGCTGGTGGAAGAGGTGGTCAGCGGCACGGGCATGCGGCCGCTGGCCGAGTATGTGGCCTCACAGCCGACCTGGTCGGACATTCCGATTTTGCTGCTGACCCGCAGCGGCGCCGATTCCCTGGACGTGCAGCGGGCCGTGGAACACCTGGGCAACGTGACGCTGGTGGAGCGGCCGGTGCGCACCATCGCGCTGATCACCGCCACGCGCTCGGCCGTGCGGGCGCGCGAACGGCAATACCAGGTGCGCGATGCGGACAAACGCAAGGACGAGTTCCTGGCCACGCTGGCGCACGAGCTGCGCAACCCGCTGGCGCCCATACGCACGTCGATGGGCATCCTCAAGCACCTTCATCCCGATTCGGGCCAGGTCACCCAGGTGCGCAATGTGGTGGACCGGCAGGTGACCCACCTCACGCGGCTGGTGGACGACCTGCTGGACGTGGCCCGCATCACCAGCGGCAAGGTGATGCTGAAAAAGGGGCGGATCACGCTGCAGTCGGTGATCAACCATGCGGTGGAAATATCAGGCTCCGCCATGGAGAGCAAGCAGCACCGGCTGGACGTGCAGCAGCCCGACGCGCCGCACGTGCTGGATGCCGACCATGCCCGCCTGGTGCAGAGCGTTGCCAACCTGCTGGTCAATGCCGCCAAATTCACGCCTGCCGGCGGGCATATCGTGCTGCGCGCCGAAGTCGCAGGGCCGGTGGTGACGTTTCGCGTGAAGGACAACGGCATCGGGCTGGAGCCGGCCTCGCTCGCGAAGATATTCGACCTGTTTGCACAGACCCCTGTGCCGGGCGAGGCGCCTACCGGCCTGGGCATTGGCCTGAGCCTGGCCAGGCAGTTTGCCGAGATGCACGGCGGCACGCTCCACGCCCTCAGCGAAGGCCTGGGCAAAGGAAGCGAGTTCGTGCTGGCCATGCCGGTGGTGCTGGAGGGCGAGGTGCCTGAATCACCCGCGCCGGCGGCCGGCATCGCCCCGCCGGCAAGCGCCAAAAAGATCCTGGTGGTGGACGACAACGTGGACGCGGCCAACACACTGGAGGCCTTGCTGGGCATGGACGGGTTTGCCGTCAGCACGGCCTACGACGGCCTTGCCGCCGTTGCCGCCGTCGCGGCGGGCAGGCCGGACGTGGTGGTGATGGACATCGGCATGCCCGGCATGAACGGCTACGATGCGGCGCGGCTGATCCGCCAGCAGCCGGGCAATGAAAAAATCGTCCTCATCGCCCTCACGGGATGGGGTCAGTCGACCGACAAAAACCGCGCCAGCCTGGCGGGGTTCGACCACCACCTGGTCAAGCCGGTGGACTATGACAGGCTGATGTCCTGCCTGGCCGATGGAGGTGGGCGGGGCGGAACCTACGTGGCCCGCTGATTCGGGCTTGTCCTACACACATTTCCTATCCTGCCGACGCTTCATGGCCGGCACGGACCCTAAAGTCAAAACCCAGCCACTTCCAGCCTTATCGGCATCGCCATGTTTCTAGACAGTTTCCCCATGCAATTGCAAATGCCGGAAAACCGGGCGGTGCGACCGCTGCGTGAGCCCGCTCCGGTTGATGCGGGAAAGTCCCGCAGCGCATGGCCTTTCATCGTGACCGACAGGGGTTTTGGCGCGGCGCACACGCCCGAGGCGCCCGCGTCTTCCTTGGCGGCCCCCAGCAGTTTTGTGACCTGATGGGGTCGCGCGAAATTTCGCCGGCCCTTGCGGCAAAGGAGAAGACATGAGCCAACAAACCACCACGGCGGCGAAAACCAGCCCGGGCGGCGCCGCGAAAACGCCGGCGGCCGGGCCCGGCAAGAACTCCGCCGGCGAATACGGCAGGGAAGGCACCAACAAAACCATTCCTGAACCCAAGGCCGACACCGCGCCTTCAGAGGAATTGGGCAACACCCCGCACGTCGGAAAGACGCCTTACACGCGCGGGTGAGCGAAAGCCTTCAGCCGCTGCCTCAGGCTTGCGGCGCGGCTTTACGCACCGTCAGGGGCAAGGTGGCCGAAATGGTGGCGCCGTTATCGGAACGGATGTCAAGGCGGCCGCCTGACGCCTCTACCCTGTGACGCATGCCTTGCAGGCCGTGGCTGGAGGACTGCACGGCCTGTGGATCGAAGCCCCGGCCGTCGTCGTGAACGGTCACCAGGATGTAGTCCTTGTAGCTGAGCAGGCTGATTTCCACGTTTTTCGCTTCCGCGTACCGGGCGATATTGGTCAGCGACTCCTGCACCAGGCGATAGACCGTCAACTGGATGGTTTCGTCGAGTTCCGCCGGCTCCAGGTTGGCGATGATGTTCAGGCCCGAGCGCTGGCCGAATTCGCGGGTCAGTATTTCCAGGGCCGGCACCAGGCCCAGGTTGGACAGCGACGAGGGGCGGAGGTCTTCGATGATGCGCCGCTTCAATGCGATGCCGCTGTTCAGCGTTTCAATCAGGTGCTCGATGCGCGCATGCAGGTCGCCGGCATCGGCGGCTATCCTGGCCTTGATACGCGCCACGTCGAGCTTGGCGGCGGTCAGCAGCGAGCCGAGTTCATCGTGGAGCTCGCGCGCCAGGTGGCCGCGCTCCTCTTCCCGTACCTGCTGCAAATGGGTCGCCAGTTCGGCAAGCCGGGTGGTGCGTTCCCTGACCTGAACGTCCAGCAGGTCGCGCTCGGCCTCCAGCGCCATTTGCTGGCGCCGGCCGGCCTGGTCCAGCGCGGCAGTCTGGCGCAAATACAGCCAGAAAGCGACAAAGGCAACGGCCCCCACCAGCGTGATACCTAAGCGCGCCAGTAGCAGCGAGCGGCGCACTTCGGCGTAACCATGGGCTGTTTGCTGGTTGGTTTCACCGATCAGCTGGCCGGCGCTGCTGCGGATGATGTCCATCTGCTCCCGGCCCACCTCCGTCGTCAGGACAAAGCGCCAGGCATCGTCCTTGCCTTCGTTTTTCATGCGGATGGACAGGTCCATCTCGGCCAGCTTGCGTTGCACCGTCCGCCCAAGCCGCGCCAGGGTGCCGATCTGATCGCTTCGCGCGGCGAACAGTTCGCGCAACTGGTCCTGTGTCTGGCCGATGTCGGCAATGGCGGCTTTATAGGGCTCCAGATACATGGTGTCGCCCGTCAGCAGGTAGCCGCGCTGCCCGGTTTCGGCATCGAGCACGTCGCGCAACAGCCGCTGCACGTGGCCGCGCGCAAGCTGTGCCTGCGCCACATCATCCATGGCATCCATGGAGTTGTCATATGAAAACTCGCTGATGCCGATGAGCGTGAAAAAAGCGAACAAGGCAGAGGCGATGTTGACGGCCATTTTTCGGGTGGTGCTTCGCATGGGTGCTTTCTTGTGAAGGGCTCGAAAAGGCGCCACCGGTTGGGCGCAAACCTGCTGAAAATTGTAGACGCCGGCTCTTCGGCGAGGCATAAAAAAAGCCACCCGAAGGTGGCTTTATGTTGCCGGGGTTTGGCGGTCGGCGGCGTAGGACGTTGCGCTTACAGCGTTCGGTATTACAGGCCGGCTGCAGCCCGAAGGGCCGCAGCTTTGTCGGTACGCTCCCACGTAAATTCCGGTTCGTCGCGGCCGAAGTGGCCGTAGGCTGCCGTCTTTTCGTAGATGGGACGCAGCAGGTCCAGCATCTGGATGATGCCCTTGGGGCGCAGGTCGAAGTGTTCGTTGACCAGGGCCGAGAGCTTCTCGTCGGAAAGGACGCCGGTGCCTTCAGTATAGATCGTCACGTTCATGGGCTTTGCCACACCGATCGCGTAAGCCACCTGGATCTGGCACTGGCGGGCCAGGCCCGCGGCCACGATGTTCTTGGCGACGTAGCGGGCTGCGTAGGCGGCCGAGCGGTCCACCTTGCTGGGGTCCTTGCCGCTGAAGGCGCCGCCGCCGTGTGGGCAGGCGCCGCCGTAGGTGTCGACGATGATCTTGCGGCCGGTCAGGCCGCAATCGCCTTGCGGGCCGCCGATGACGAAGCGGCCGGTCGGGTTGATCAGGTACTTGGTGTCCTTGGTCAGCATGCCCTTGGGCAGCACCGGCTTGATGATTTCTTCAATGATGGCTTCGATGAAGGAGGCCTTCATCTTGTGAGCCGTCTCGCTCTGGTCGGGGCTGTGCTGGGTCGACAGCACCACGGTGTCTATGCTGTGCGGCTTGCCGTCCACATAACGCATGGTGACCTGGCTCTTCGCGTCGGGGCGCAGGAAAGGCAGGCGGCCGTCCTTGCGCAGCTGGGCCTGGCGCTCGACGAGGCGGTGCGCGTAATAAATCGGCGCGGGCATCAGTTCGGGCGTTTCGTCGCAGGCGTAGCCGAACATCAGGCCCTGGTCGCCGGCGCCTATGTTCAGGTGGTCGTCGCTGGCATGGTCCACGCCCTGGGCGATGTCGTTGGACTGCTTGTCGTAGCAGACCATGACGGCGCAGCCTTTGTAGTCGATGCCGTATTCGGTGTTGTCGTAGCCGATGCGCTTGATGGTGTCGCGCGCGACCTGGATGTAGTCGACGTGCGCGTTGGTGGTGATTTCGCCGGCCAGCACGACCAGGCCGGTGTTGGTCAAGGTCTCGGCGGCGACGCGGCTGCGCGGGTCCTGCTTGAAAATCGCGTCGAGAATCGCGTCGGAAATCTGGTCCGCGACCTTGTCGGGATGGCCCTCGGAGACGGATTCGGAAGTAAAGAGAAAATCGTTCGCCATTGCGTACACTCCATGAAGTTTGTCGGCGCGTTGCCGGCTGGGGTGCTTCGGCGAACGCTTTAGCAGTTTGGTTTAATGTCGCCCTGCAAGTTGTTCAGTAACTCGGCGACAGCGCTCATTATATGACTGTCTTATTTAGGCCGCATTGGCCCTTCAATACCCCTCCCTGATCGATGTCCTGGTTATTCCGTTTCTTTGCCCTCTGGCCGCTGGCCGCCCTGCATGCGGTGGGCGGCGCATTGGGCTGGCTGGTCTGGGGCTTGAGCCCGCGCTACCGCGCGCAATTCCGCGCCCACGTGGCGCAGGCCGGCTTGCCGTTTGACGTGGCCCGCCCGGCGATTGCCGAAGCCGGGCGTTTTATCGCCGAGTTGCCCAAGCTGTGGATGCGCCCCGCGTCGGAGTCCTGCCTGGGCAACGTGCGGGTGGAGGGCCAGAGCAATGCGGAGAACGCTTTCGCCCAGGGCCGCGGCGTGATTTTTTTCGGCCCCCATTGCGGCAGCTTTGAACTGGGTCCGCAGGCGCTGGCCGAGCTTTACGGGCCGATCACCGCCATCTACCGGCCCGCGCGCAAGGCCTGGCTGGCGCGGCTGGAACGGCTGGCGCGCGACCGCGCCAACCTCACCGTGGTGCCGGCATCCCTGAGCGGCATACGCCTGATGCACAAGACCCTCAAGGCCAACCAGGCCGTGGCACTGCTGACCGACCAGGTGCCGCCGGAGGGGTTGGGCGTTTGGGCACCGTTTTTCGGCAAGCCGGCCTACACCATGACGCTGGCGGCGCGGCTGGCCCTGCAAAGCGGCGCGGTGCTGCTGCCGGTGAGCTGCGAGCGCCTGGCGCACGGTAAGGGCTACTTTCTCAAGATATGGCCGGCCGTCGAAGGGGTTGAGCCCGCCGATTCCGGTAAAGCGCGCGCCGACCTGCTGCAGGCCGTGACCCGGATCAATCGCGCCATCGAAGCCATCGTGCTGAGCCAGCCCGGCCAGTACCTCTGGGGCTACGCGCGCTACAAGACACCACGCAAGGAAGCACCGCTTTGAAGACTGCGCGCCAGATCGCCGGCCGGCTTGTGACCCGCGGCGGCATCCTCTTTATGCAATTGCTCGCCCTGCTGCCGCTGTCGTGGACACGCGGGCTGGGCGTGCTGCTCGGCTGGGTGCTGTATGCGATGGTGGGCGCGCGCCGGCGCGTGGTGGAGACCAACCTGGCGCTATGTTTCCCGGCGCTTTCCGTACAAGAGCGGCGCCGGCTGAACGTGCAGACCTTTGTTTACTTCGCCCAGGCCTGGCTGGACCGTGCCTGGCTGTGGCACGCGCCCAAGACCTGGGTACAGCGGCGCGTGCATTTGACGGGCGCTGTCGATGAGCTGGCGGGCAACGCGCCGACCGTGATTTTCCTGCCGCACTTCGTGGGCCTGGACGCGGCCTGGACGGCCGTGGCGCTGCAGATGCCGCGGCCCTCCACCACCATTTACACCGATCAGTCCAACAAGCTGGTGGACCGCTGGATACTGCGCGGGCGGCGGCGCTTCGGCAATTTGCGGCTGTTCGGCCGCGCGGCAGGCGTCAAGCCCATCGTGGCCGCGCTGCGCGAAGGCCAGCCGCTGTATTTGCTGCCCGACATGGATTTCGGCCCCGATGATTCCGTGTTCGTGCCATTTTTCGGCGTGCCGACCGCTACCGTGCCTTCGCTCTCGCGTTTCGCCAAACTGGGCCGCGCCAAGGTGCTGCCGCTGCTGCCGCGCATCACTCCCACCGGCTACGAAGTGCAGGTGCTGCCGGCCTGGACGAATTTCCCCAGCGAAGACCCGGTGGCCGACACCGCGCTCATGAATGCGCGCTTGAGCGAGTACATTGCGGCCATGCCGGCGCAGTACTACTGGGTGCACAAGCGGTTCAAGACGCGGCCTGAAGGCGAGCCCTCGCTGTATTGAGCGGGGCCGTTGCCGGCTAACGCAAAAAATCCCGCAGATACGCCGCCACCAGTTTCGGTTGCTCGTGGACGATCCAGTGCGTCGCGCCCGCGATGCTGTGCAGCTCCATCTGCGGAACGTAGTCCTGGAGGCCGTCCAGCAGGGCCGCCGGCAGCGCGATGTCGTCCAGGGCCCAGAGCACTAGTGTGGGCAAATGAACTTCCAGCATTTCGCGCGGAATCGTCACGGCGGCCGCGGCCGGATCGTTGTGCGGCGGGCCGGGCCGCGGCGGGCGCAGCGGCGAGGCGCGGTAGTAGTTGCAGGGCCCGGTCAGGCCCTGGCGCCAGATGGCGCGGTATTGTTCGCGCACCGCGTCGGTCAGCCAGGCATGCGGCCCGTCGGCCGCGCCCATGTGGGTGAAAAATTCCCAGAGGCGGCGAAAGTCGTCTTCGGCCAGCAGCGCCTCGGCATCGGGACGGATCAAAAAATTCATGTAGGCGCTGGCGTCCTGCTGCGCCGGCGAATGCTGCAGCTCGCGCAAGAAAGTGCCCGGGTGCGGCGAGTTGATGATGGCCAGTTTTTTCATCAAGGCCGGCTGGTCGGCTGCCAGCTTCCACGCCACCGCGCCGCCCCAGTCATGCGCAACCAGGCATTCAAGCCGCCCGCCTTCCAGCGCGATCAGCGCCGCGATGTCCTGCGCCAGGTGTTTGGGCCGGTAGGCGGCGGGCTCGGGAGGTGCGCTGGATTGTTCGAAGCCGCGCAGGTTGGGCGCGATGCAGCGAAAGCCGCCGTTTTCGGGCCGCGCGAAATGTTCGAGCAGGCCGTCCCAGACAAAAGCCGCTTCCGGAAAACCGTGCAGAAACATCAGCACGGGCCGGCCTTTGGCGCCACTGGCACGGCAGGACAGGGTGATGCCGTGCGGCAGGCCCTGCAAAGTGGTTTCGATCATGGCGCTACGCTTTCTGTTGACAGCCGGCAGCGCCGCCCGGCATCAATCGTTGATTTCGGGCAACTCCTCAGGTGCGGCTTTGGCGGGCTTGGCCGGCTTTTCCACCGGATGCGCCCAGTCCCACAAATGCTGGGCGACTTCCTCGACGCCGCGGCGCTTCAGCGAAGAAAAGAGTTTGACGTCTCCGCCGCCGGCCTGCAGTCGCACAATGGACAGCGCCTTGGCCGCCTCGGTCTTGTTGAGCTTGTCGGATTTGGTCAGCAGTACCAGGAATTTCAGGCCGTCCTCCACGCGCGGGCGGATGACGTCCAGCAGGATTTCGTCGAGTTCCGTCAGGCCCAGGCGCGGGTCGCACAGCAACACCACGGCCTTGAGGTTGTCGCGGGTCTGCAAATAGTTGCCCATCACCTGTTGCCAGCGGTATTTGGCTTCCTTGGGCACGGCAGCGTAGCCGTAGCCCGGCAGGTCGGCCAGTACCGCGTCGGTCACGCCCTGTTTGCCCAGGCTGAAAAGGTTGATGCTCTGCGTGCGGCCGGGCGTCTTGGAGGCAAAGGCCAGCCTGTGCTGCTGCGTCAGCGTGTTGATGCAGGTGGACTTGCCCGCGTTGGAGCGGCCCACGAAGGCGATTTCCGGCACGTCGACGCGCGGCAGGTGCTTGAGTTCAGGCGCAGTGGTCAGGAATTTGGCCGTGTGCAGCCAGCCCATGGCGATCTTGGGATCGGGGGCGCCGGGTGCAACTGGAGGCGCTTTGGGTGGGGAAGCTGAGGTCATGTCGGGCGGTCCCTGAAGGTCTGTTGCATGCCGGCGGCATGCGTTGAAAGGGGCCGGAGCCCCTGTGGGCGCGGCTGCCGAGGCCGTTGGCCGGCAGAAAGCCGGTGGCGGCTTGCCGCGGCAAGACCCGAATAATCGGGGATGCCCAGAAGCCATTGTAAAATCAGAAAGTTATAAGTTTTGTGCGCCAACCAATTAAAACCCCCGATATGAAGCTGTTCGTTACTTCTCTCCTGGCCGCTTTGCTGGCCGTGCCTGCCGTGTCGTCGTTTGCCGCCGGCGAAGCCGCACCCGCGCACGAGGCCGCTGCGGCGGCGCCGGCCAAGGTGGCCAAGCCCGACCTGGTCAAAGGCGAGGCCAGCTTCACGGCGGTTTGCGCCAGCTGCCACGGCGCCGACGGCAATTCCGGCACGCCCGCCAACCCCAAGCTGGCGCAGCAACACCCTGAATACCTGGTCAAGCAGCTGCAGGAGTTCAAGTCCGGCAAGCGCAAAAACCCCATCATGCAGGGCTTCGCCTCGGCGCTGTCCGACGAGGACATGAAAAACATCGCCTACTGGGCGACCTCGAAAAAAGCCAAGACCGGCTTTGCCAAGGACAAGGAGCTGGTCGCCCTCGGTGAGCGCATCTACCGCGGCGGCGTGCAGGATCGCCAGATTGCGGCCTGCGCAGGCTGCCACAGCCCGACCGGCGCCGGCATCCCGTCCCAATATCCCCGTTTGAGCGGCCAGCATGCCGACTACACCGTGACGCAGCTGACGGCTTTCCGTGACGGCGGCCGCAAGAACAGCGTCCCCATGGCCCAGGTCGCGGCCAAGCTGAACGACCGCGAAATCCGCGCGCTGGCCGACTATATCGCCGGCCTGCGCTAGGCCCCTGGCCTGCCGGGAGGCGGGCTTTTGTGCCGAAAGTACACGCAGGGCGCCTGCAGTATTGAACCCAAGCCGCTAAAACCAATCACACCAAGGCGGGTCTTTCTGATGAAAGCCCGCCTTTTTTCTTTTTCTCCCTTGTCGGCTGCCAGCAGCCCGATTCCGATTCCGCCTCCGGTTCCACTCAAAGCATGACAGTTTCCACCCACGGTATGAAGGTCAATTGGGGCTCCCGCAGTTTGCGGGCGGCAGTGGAGCTGCTGTCCTCCATGCGGTTTTCCATCTCGCTCCTGACGGTCATCTGCATCGCCTCCATCATCGGCACCGTGCTCAAGCAGGCGGAGCCGCTGGGCAACTATGTGAACCAGTTCGGCCCGTTCTGGGCGCAGGCCTTCAGCCTGCTGAGCCTGAACACCATCTACAGCGCCTGGTGGTTTTTGCTGATCCTGGCTTTCCTGGTGATTTCCACCTCGCTGTGCATTTCGCGCAACGCGCCCAAAATCCTGGCGGACCTGAACCAGCTCAAGGAAAACGTACGCGAGCAAAGCCTCAAGGCTTTCGGCCACCGAGCCGAGGCATCGCTGGCCGAAGCGCCTGAAGCCGCCGCGCGACGCATCGGCCAGACGCTGGTGCAAAGCGGGTGGAAGGTCAAGCTGCAGCAGCGCCAGACGCCCGAAGGCGGCGGCTGGATGGTGGCCGCCAAGAAGGGCGCGGCCAACAAGCTGGGTTACATCGCCGCGCACAGCGCCATCGTGCTGGTGTGCGTGGGCGGCCTTCTGGACGGCGACATGGTCGTGCGCGCGCAGATGTGGCTCAACGGCAAATCGATCTACACCGGCGGCGGCCTGATCGCCGACGTGCCGGCGCAATACCGCCTGAGCGACAGCAACCCTACTTTCCGCGCCAATCTGCTGGTGGCCGAGGGCACGCAGGCCAGCACCGCCATCCTGAACCAGCCGGGCGGCGTGCTGCTGCAGGAGCTGCCGTTTTCCATCGAGCTGAAGAAGTTCATCGTCGAGTACTACTCGACCGGCATGCCCAAGCTGTTTGCCAGCGACATCATCATCCACGACAAGGAAACCGGCGAAAAAATCCCGGCACGCGTGGAGGTCAACCACCCGGCCCGCCACAGGGGCGTGGAGATCTACCAGTCCAGTTTTGACGACGGCGGCTCCAGCGTCACGCTCAAGGCCATTCCCATGGCCGCGGCCAGCAAGCCCTTTGAAATCCAGGGCACGATTGGCGGCACCAGCAGCCTGACAAACGGTCAGGGCGAGGGCGCCGAAAAGCTGACGCTCGAATACACCGCGCTGCGCGTGATCAACGTGGAAAACTTCGCCTCGGGCGGCAGCATGGGCGGCTCGGGCGCCGACGTGCGCAAGGTCGACCTGCACCAGGCCATTGATTCGCGCCTGGGCGCGGCCAACAAGACGGTGACGCAAAAAGAGCTGCGCAACGTCGGCCCCAGCGTGAGCTACAAGCTGCGTGACTCCGCCGGCCAGGCCCGCGAGTTCCACAACTACATGCTGCCGGTCAAGACCGACCCGGATGAAAACAGCCCGGCGGTGTATTTGATGGGCGTGCGCGAAACACCGTCGGCTCCCTTCCAGTACCTGCGCATCCCGGTCGATACCGAAGGCGCCATGGAAACCTTTTTGCGCCTGCGCGCCGCGCTGGCCGACCCGGCCCAGCGTGAGCTCGCCGTCAGGCGCTATGCCAGCCAGGCCATAGGCCGTGACCGGCCCGAACTGGCGCAGCAACTCGCGGCCTCCGCTTCGCGCGCGCTGGCGCTGTTTGCCGGCAGCGGTACCGACGCGGCGGCGGCTGGCAATGGCAGCGGCAAGACCGCGGGCCTGCAGGCGATTTCCGATTTCATGGAAGCCAATGTGCCCGAGGCCGAGCGCAACCGCGCCGGCGAAGTGCTGGTTCGCATCCTCAACGGCGCGCTGTTCGAACTGGCCCAGATGACGCGCGAGCAGGCCGGGCTCAAGCCCATGGCGCAGGACGAAAAAACACTGGGCTTCATGTCGCAGATGGTGCTGAGCCTGTCGGACGCGCACTTCTACCCCGCGCCCATGGCCTTTGAGCTCAAGGATTTCACCCAGGTCCAGGCGAGTGTGTTCCAGGTGGCGCGCGCCCCGGGCAAAACCATTGTGTACCTGGGCTGCGCCTTCCTCATTCTGGGCGTGTTCGCCATGCTGTATGTGCGCGAGCGCCGGGTCTGGGTCTGGCTGGCGCCGCGAGTACCCCTGGGACAAGGAGCTCCCGCTGGGGGGGATTCGGTGCCAGAATTGGCTGCGAACAGCCAGGCCACCATGGCTTTGTCGACCAACCGCAAGACCATGGATGGCGACAAGGAATTCGAGATGTTGAAAACAAAACTGTTGCAGGGTCCTGTATGAATACCTCCACGATCAACACCACGGCGGTGAACACCACCACACTCAAGGCCGGCGGCGGCGATAGCACGCTGAGCCTCAACGAAGGCTATTTCGTGCGGCGTAACGTGCTGGACTGGGTGTTCGCCGCGCTGGTCGCCGGCGGCTTCCTCTACGCCTTCTTCCGCTACGGCGCTTTCATGGACGTCTATGAAAAGGGCATCCTGCTGGCCGCCATTCCGGCGGCCATCGCCATGGGCTGGTTCTGGCGGCCGCTGCGCGTGCTGATGGTGGTGGTGAGCGCCTTCGCGCTGCTGGGCATTGCCTCTTACCAGGGCGATCTGGCGCGCGCCGACCAGGTGTTCTGGCTCAAGTACTTCCTCTCCAGCCAGTCGGCCATTTTGTGGATGAGCGTGCTGTTCTTCATGAGCACGATTTTTTACTGGCTCGGCATGTTCGCCAAGAGCCAGAGCAGCACGCTGGAATCATTGGGTTCGAAAATCGCCTGGGTCGCCGTCGGCATGGCGCTGATAGGCACGCTGGTGCGCTGGTATGAAAGCTACCTGATTGGCGCCGACGTCGGCCACATCCCCGTCAGCAACCTGTACGAAGTTTTCGTGCTGTTCTGCTGGATGACAGCGGCCTTCTACCTCTACTTTGAATCGCAGTACAACACCCGCGCGCTGGGCGCTTTCGTGATGCTGGTGGTCAGTGCCGCTGTCGGCTTCCTGCTCTGGTACACCGTGGTGCGCGAGGCCCATGAAATCCAGCCGCTGGTGCCCGCCCTCAAAAGCTGGTGGATGAAGCTGCACGTGCCGGCCAACTTCATTGGCTACGGCATGTTCTCGCTGGCCGCCATGGTGTCGCTGTCCTATTTGATCAAGCAACAGGCCAATGAAACGCGCTGGCACCGGCTCACGCCGCTGTGGCTGCTCGGCGTGGTGCTGTGCTTTGTGCCCATCGTGTTTCGCAGCAAGTCGCCGGCCGAAGTGGGCGGCAGCTACTACTGGGTCGGTTACCTGGCGGTGTCGGGGTTGATCGCCGCCGGCATCCTGCTGGGCCGCAAGCGCATCGCCGCGCGCCTGCCCAGCTTCGAGGTGCTGGACGACGTGATGTACAAGGCGATTGCTGTGGGGTTTGCCTTCTTCACCATCGCCACGGTGCTGGGCGCCCTGTGGGCGGCCGAGGCCTGGGGCGGCTACTGGAGCTGGGACCCCAAGGAAACCTGGGCGCTGATCGTCTGGCTCAATTACGCCGCGTGGCTGCACATGCGGCTCATGAAGGGCCTGCGCGGCACGGTCGCCGCCTGGTGGGCGCTCGTGGGGCTGGCGGTGACCTCGTTCGCCTTCCTGGGCGTCAACATGTTCCTCTCGGGACTGCACAGTTACGGAACCTTGTAGCCGTCGGCGAGTCTTTGTAGAAGCCCCTGGCTGAATCCCTGTAAGAACTTGCTGCGTATTCAGACTAACCCCTAACGGATATTCAAGGACGCCTCCATGCTCATCAAGACCCACGCCAGCGGTTTCGACCACCCTGTTCCCAGCGAGATCACGCCGCGCGGCATCTACCACGGCCGCCGCGACCTGATCAAACTGATGGCCACGGGCGCCGCCGGTGCCGCCATGGCGAGCTGGGCGGGGCGCCAGGCCATGGCGCAGACGGTGCAAAAACCCGGCAAGCTGGCGGCGCTGCCCGGCGGCAAGTCGGCGGTGGCCGGCGCGGTGACCATGGAAAAGATCACCGACTACAAGGACGTCACCACCTACAACAACTACTACGAGTTCGGCGTCGACAAGGCCGAGCCCGCCAAGAACGCCCACACGCTGGTGACCAAACCCTGGTCGGTGGCCGTCGAGGGTTTGGTCAAACAGCCCAAAACCTTCACACTGGAAGACCTGATCAAGCTGGCCCCGCAGGAAGAGCGCATTTACCGCCTGCGCTGCGTCGAAGGCTGGTCCATGGTGATTCCCTGGGTCGGCTATTCGCTGTCCGAACTGATCAAAAAGGTCGAGCCTCTGGGCAGTGCCAAGTACGTCGAGTTCATCACCCTGGCCGACCCCAAGACCATGCCTTTCGTCGGTTCGCGCGTCCTGGACTGGCCTTATGTGGAAGCCCTGCGCATGGACGAAGCCATGCACCCGCTGGCCCTGCTGGCTTTTGGCATGTACGGCGAAGTGCTGCCCAACCAGAACGGCGCGCCGGTGCGCATGGTGCTGCCCTGGAAGTACGGTTTCAAGAGCGGCAAAAGCATCGTCAAGATCCGCTTCACCGACAAGGAGCCGCGCACGGCCTGGAACAAGGCCGCCGCGCAGGAGTACGGCTTTTATTCAAACGTGAACCCCAACGTCGATCACCCGCGCTGGAGCCAGGAAACCGAACGCCGCATCGGCGAAGACGGCCTGTTCGCCAAGAAGCGCAAGACCCTGATGTTCAACGGCTACGAAGCGCAGGTAGGCCAGCTCTACGCCGGCATGGATCTCAAGAAGAACTTTTGATGGGCACGCTCAAGGCGGCAACGCAGAAGTGGCTGCTGCATCCGGCCGCCAAGCCGGTGCTGTTCACCATCTGCCTGCTGCCGTTCGCCTGGCTGTTCTATGGCGCTTTCACCAACCAGTTGGGCGCCAACCCGGCCGAAGCGCTGATACGCGCCACCGGCGACTGGACGCTGCGCTTCATCTGCATCGTGCTGGCGGTCACGCCGCTGCGGGTCATCAGCGGCACGCCGGCGCTGGCGCGCTTTCGGCGCATGCTGGGGCTGTTCGCGTATTTTTATGTCGTCATTCACCTGCTGAGCTACAGCGGCTTCGACATGGGCTTTGATGTTGCCGACATCGCCAAGGACATCGCCAAGCGGCCTTTTATCCTCGTGGGGTTTTCGGCTTTTGTGCTGCTGACGCCGCTGGCGGCCACGTCCTTCAACGCCGCGATCAAGGCCATGGGCGCCAAACGCTGGCAGTGGCTGCACAAGCTGGTCTACCTGGTGGCCGGCTTGGGGCTTTTGCATTTCTTCTGGATGCGCGCCGGCAAGAACAATTTCGCCGAGGTGTTCGTCTACGCCGCGATCATCGCGGTGCTGCTGGGCTGGCGCGTGCAGCAGTTCATCCGGAAAAAGAAGCTGCAGCCCGCCTATGGCGTGCGCGGCAAGCTTTCCTAGAGGCCAGCCGCCGGCCGGCGGGGCTACCGCCTCAGCTGTTGATCAGCACTTCCTGCCGCATCTGGTCTTCCACGGTTTCCCGGCGGCGAATCAGGTGCACCTGGTCGCCGTCGACCAGCAGCTCGGCCGCGCGGCCGCGCGTGTTGTAGTTGCTGGCCATGCTCATGCAGTAAGCGCCCGCCGACATCACGGCCAGCTGGTCGCCTGCCACCACAGTGAGCGCCCGGTCGCGGCCTATCCAGTCGCCGCTTTCGCAGACCGGCCCGACCACGTCGTAAGTCATTTCCGCAGCACCTTTCGTGGCGATGGCCGTCACCGGAACGATGGCGTGGAAAGCCTGGTACATGGCGGGGCGCGGCAAGTCGTTCATGGCCGCATCGATGATGCAAAAGTTCTTGTGCTCGCCGGGTTTGACGTAGAGCACTTCCGTCAGGCACACGCCGGCATTGCCGACCAGTGAGCGGCCGGGTTCGATCATCAGCTTCTTGCCGCCGTAGCCACGCGCGTCCAGGCGCGCCAGCAACTGCCGCCACAGCGCGTCGGCCTCGGGTGGCGTGTCGTTGTTGTAGTTGATGCCCAGGCCCCCGCCGAAGTCGATGTGTTCCAGCGTGATGCCGGCGGCTTCAATCGCAGACACCAGGTCCAGCACGCGGTCCATGGCGTCGAGGTAGGGCGTGGCATCGGTGATCTGCGAGCCGATGTGGCAGTCGATGCCGACGACGCGCAAGCCCTTGAGCGACGCCGCATGCTGGTAGATGCGCAGCGCGTCTTCATGCGCCACGCCGAACTTGTTGTCCTTCAGGCCGGTGGAAATATAGGGGTGCGTCTTGGGGTCCACATTCGGGTTGACGCGTATGCTGACGGGCGCGCGCAGCTGCAGGGCCAGTGCCACTTCCGACAGCACGTCGAGTTCCGCTTCGCTTTCGACATTGAAGCAGCCGATGCCGGCGGCCAGCGCCTTGCGCATTTCGGCGCGGGTTTTGCCCACGCCCGAAAAAATGACCTTGCCGGCCTCCCCGCCCGCGGCCAGCACGCGGTCCAGCTCGCCGCCCGAGACGATGTCAAAGCCGCAGCCGGCGCGGGCGAACACCTGCAGCACGCCCAGCGAGGAGTTGGCCTTCATGGCGTAGCAGATCTGCGCATGGCGTCCGGCAAAGCCGCGCTGGTAGGCGGCCAGCGCCGACAGCATGGCGGCTTTGGAATAAACGAAGAGCGGCGTGCCGTGTACGGCGGCGAGTTCGCGCAGGCGGACGTTCTCGGCGAAGAGCTCGCCCTCGCGGTAGGCGAAATGGGGATGGCCGGGAAGGGATGGGCGGGTCATGGTGGTACGTGGGCTGTCAATGCGGGCTGAGGGTTCGGGGTATCTTAAGGAGCGCGCGGCGTGCGCGCCATGACCGATTCAAGGTGGCGGTCCGCCGGCGCCTTGAATTTGAAGGTTCAGGCCGGGGAGGGCAAGCGTTGGGCGAGATCAACGGGCGGCGGAGGCCGGCAAGACCGGCACAGGCGGCACGACGGCCGCATCATCCGGCGCCGCAGGGAGCGTGGTGGCGGGGGGGGTGGTCAGGGACGGCAGGGCCGGCGCGCCCGGGATTCTGGGCGGCACCGGAAAATAAAGAGGGCCTTTTTGGCCGCAGCCGGCCAGCAGGGCGGTACCGGCCACAATCGCGGCAAGGCCATACCGTAAGGCGGGATTGCGGACGCGACCTAAAATTTGAGCTGAAGAAACCATGACGGGATTGTAATGACGGACCTTGAATACCAGGATTTGGCCGAGCGCGCGCTCCAGGCGGTGGAGGCTGCCTGTGACCGGATCAACGATGAAACCGATGCGGACATCGACAACCAGCGAACCGGCGGCATGGTCACGCTCACCTTTTCCAACCGCAGCCAGATCATCATCAACCTGCAAAAACCCCTGCAGGAAATCTGGATGGCGGCCAAGGCCGGCGGGTTTCACTACAAATTCAGCGGTGGGCGCTGGGCCGACACCAAGGATGCCAGCGAGTTTTTCGCCAACCTGTCGCGCTATGCCAGTGAGCAGGCTGGCCAGCAGCTGGTGTTCACGGCCCGGGCCTGATACCTGATACGGATTCGCTGCTTGAATGAAAAACGGCCCTGACGGGCCGTTTTTCATGCGCGGCTCGCGGCCGGGTCAATTCTTGAACAAGTCCAGGATGCGCTTTTTCTCGTCCGAGGGCGGCAGCACCTGGATGGGGCCGCCCGGCGCGGCCGGACCGGCAGGCTGGCCCGCATTGGCGGCCGCCGGATCCTGCTGAACGCCCACGGTGCTGACACCGGAGCCGCGGGCGTACTCGCTGTAATACCACTCGCCGCCGACGTTCACGACGCCTTCGGGCGGCGGGTATTCGGCGACCGGCACGCCCTTGAGGGCGTATTCCATGAAGTTGATCCAGATCGGCAGGCTCAGGCCGCCGCCGGTTTCCCGGTCGCCGAGCTTTTTCGGCGTGTCGTAGCCCATCCAGACCGCCGCCGTCAGCGTCGGCTGGAAGCCCACGAACCAGGTGTCGATGGAGTCATTGGTCGTGCCGGTTTTGCCGAAGAGGTCGGGCCGCTTGAGGGTGGCCTGCGCCCTGGCCGCCGTGCCGGAGCGTGCCACTTCCTGCAGCAGGCTGTCCATGATGAAGGCGTTGCGCGCGTCTATGCCCCGCATGGATTCGTCCAGCGCGGGCGGTTTGGTGTCGAGCAGAACCTTGCCACGCTGGTCGGTGATCTTGCTGACCAGGTAAGGATTGACGCGGTAGCCGCCGTTGGCGAACACGGAATAGGCGGTGGCCATCTGCATCGGCGTCACCGAGCCGGCGCCCAGCGCCATGGTGAGGTAGGCCGGGTGCTTTTCCGCTTCAAAGCCGAAGTGGGTGATCCAGTCCTGGGCGTAGGGCGCGCCTATGGCCTGCAGGATGCGGATGGAGATCATGTTCTTGGATTTCTTCAAGCCGGTCCGCAGGCTCATGGGGCCGTCGAAGGTGCCGTCGTAGTTCTTGGGCTCCCAGGGCTGGCCGCCGGTCACGCCGGCGTCGAAGAACAGAGGCGCGTCGTTGACCACGGTGGCCGGGGTAAAGCCTTTTTCGAGCGCGGCCGAGTAGATAAAGGGCTTGAAGCTGGAGCCGGGCTGGCGCCATGCCTGGGTCACGTGGTTGAACTTGTTTTTCTCGAAGTCAAAACCGCCCACCAGCGCGCGTATCGAGCCGTCGCGCGGGTCCAGCGCCACAAAAGCGCCTTCGACCTCGGGCAACTGGGTGATTTCCCAGGTGTTTTTCGGCGTTTTAGCGACGCGGATCAGGGCGCCGCGGCGGATCTTGATGTTGGGGCCGGCCTTGTCGGCCAGGCCGGACTGCGCGGGTTTGAGGCCGTCGCCGGTGATTTCGACCGTCTCGCTGTTCTGGCGCAGCGCCAGGATGCGCTTGGGATTGGCTTCCAGCACGACGGCCGACATCACGTCGCCGTTGTCGGGGTTGTCGGTCAGTGCATCGTCGATCGCGTCTTCGGTTTCCTGCGGGTTGACGGGCAGGTCGATGAATTTCTCGGGGCCGCGGTAAATCTGGCGGCGTTCGTAATCCATGATGCCCTTGCGCAGCGCCTTGTAGGCCACGGTCTGGTCGGTGGAGCGCAGGGTGGTGTAGACGTTCAGGCCGCGGGTGTAGGTTTCGTCGCCATACTGGTTGTAGACCAGCTGGCGCACGGTTTCCGCCACATATTCGGCGTGCACCCGGCCCGCGTCGGGCCCGGTTCTGACCTTGAGCTCTTCTTCCTTGGCGGATTTTGCCTGTTCGGCCGTGATGAAACCGTTTTCCTCCATGCGCTCGATGATGTAGAGCTGGCGGGCCCGGGCGCGCTTGGGGTTGATGATGGGGTTGTAGGCCGAAGGCGCTTTGGGCAAGCCGGCCAGCATGGCGGCTTCCGCAATCGAAATGTTCTTCAGCGGTTTGCCGAAGTAGGCTTCCGACGCTGCGGCAAAGCCGTAAGCCCGGTTGCCCAGGAAGATCTGGTTCATATAGATCTCAAGGATCTGGTCCTTGGTCAACATATGTTCCAGCTTGAAGGTCAGCAGGATCTCGTAGATCTTGCGGGTGTAGCTCTTTTCCGCAGACAGGTACACATTGCGGGCCACCTGCATGGTGATGGTGGAGGCGCCCTGGCTCTTGGCGCGGCCCACGTTGGCAAAGCCCGCGCGGATCACGCCCAGGTAATCCACGCCGCCGTGGGAGAAGAAGCGCGCGTCCTCGATGGCGAGCACGGCGTCTTTCATGACCTGCGGGATGTCCTTGATGGGGGTCAGGCTGCGGCGCTCCTCGCCGAATTCGCCGATGACCACGCCATCGGCGGAGAAAACGCGCAGCGGAAGCTTGGGCCGGTAGTCCACCAGGTCCGAGATGTCGGGCAGGTTGGGGTAGGCGACCGACAGGGCGACCGCCACGAATAGCAGAACGCTGGCGACGCCGGCCAGCAAAAGGCCTACGCTCCATAAAAGGAACTTGACCAGCCAGCGCGGCAGCCAGGACTTGGCCGGCGTTGACTTCGCGGGGCCGGGGGTTGAATCAGGAGGGGTAGGCGTGGAGGGCATGTAGGCAATCGTAAAGTCGCGTCACTATTATAAAAATCCTGGAAAGCGGGGCGTACGGGGCATCATGCCAAGCGACACACTTTTACGTTTGCAGACATCGTTTTGCCCAGGTCTGTCCGCTTGCAGACAGTTACAAGCGTCGGCTTTTGACAACGCTCTGAATGTGCGAAACAGGAAAAATCCTTACTGCACAAAGAGCTTACTGCTACTATTCAAGTGATTTCTTAAGTATGCAGGGCTACATATTAGCCGTCATTTGGGGACCGCTTTGATCTCTCTGGGATCGTTATTCAACCGCCAACAACCCGCCTTGCTGGGTTTGGATATCAGTTCGTCCAGCGTCAAGCTGGTGGAGTTGAGCCGTGACAAGGCCGGCAACCTGGTGCTGGATCGCTGCGCGATCGAGCCCCTGGAGCGTGGCTGGATCACCGACGGCAATGTCGAAAAATTCGACGAAGTCGCCGAAGCCGTGCGCCGCCTGGTCAAAAAGAGTGGCACCCGGACCAAAAATGTCGCCATGGCGCTGCCCGCTTCCGCGGTCATCACCAAGAAAATCATCCTGCCCGGCGGCATGACGGACGCCGAACTCGAAATCCAGGTCGAGTCTGAGGCCAACCAATATATTCCCTTTTCCCTGGATGAAGTCAGCCTTGACTTCTGCGTGGTGGGCCCCAGCGCCACCTCCAGTGGCGACGTCGAGGTACTGATTGCCGCCTCGCGCAAGGAAAAAGTGCAAGACCGGCAAGGTTTGGCCGAAGCCGCGGGCCTCAAACCCATCGTGGTTGACGTGGAGTCCTACGCCTCACGCCTGGCAACCGCCCGGTTGGTCGAAAACCTGCCCAATAAAGGGGTGGACACCATGGTTGCCCTGTTTGAAGTGGGCGCGTTGACCACCAGCATGCAGGTCATCAGGAACGACGAGGTGCTGTACGAGCGCGACCAGGCCTTTGGCGGTGCGCAGCTGACGCAGCTGATCGTGCGCCAGTACGGGTTTTCGCCGGAGGAGGCGGAGAGCAAGAAACGCAGCGGTGATTTGCCGGAAGACTATGGCTCCGGCGTGCTGAAACCATTTGTGGAAAGCATGGCCCAGGAAATCGGCCGCGCACTCCAGTTCTTCTTTACCAGCACCCCGCACAACAAGGTGGACTACGTCATGCTTGCCGGCGGTTCGTCCGCCCTGCCCGGTCTCACCGATTCCGTCACGCAGCAGACTTCATTTGCCTGCCTACTGGCCAATCCTTTCGAGGGCATGGAACTGGGCGACGGCGTGCGGGAAAAGAAAATGCGCCGTGAGGCATCGTCTTACCTGACCTCTTGTGGTCTGGCCTTGCGGAGGTTCCTGCAGTGATTCTCGTCAATCTGCTCCCGCACCGCGAAGCTGCGCGCAAGCGCAGGCGGGAAGTATTTTTTGCGACGCTTGGCGTAGCGGCCCTCGTTGGCGGCCTGATTTGCGGTGCCGTGTACTCCTGGTACTTGGCCCAGATTGAAGGCCAGCGAAGCAAGAACACCTTCCTGGCAACAGAGATCAAGCGCCTGGAAGGGCAAATCAAGGACATTGCCGCCCTGCAGGAGGAAATCGCCGCGCTGAGGGCGCGCCAGAACGCGGTGGAAGATCTGCAAGGCAACCGGAATTTGCCGGTCTATTTGCTCAGCGAGCTGGTCAAACAGCTGCCCGATGGCGTGTACATCAACAGCATGAGGCAGGACAACCAGACGGTGCTGATCAGCGGCGTAGCCCAATCCAATGAACGGGTTTCCGAGCTTTTGCGCAATCTCGGCAACAACAGCCCCTGGTTGACCAAGCCCGAACTGGTTGAAATTACCGCCGGCACGGTAGCACTGAGCCCGCGCGACCAGCGGCGGGTGTCCAATTTTTCCATGCGCGTCGGCCTCAAGCGCGCCAATGCGCCGAAAGCGGCCGGTTCTACGCCAGCCGGCGCGGTACCGGCGGCTGCGGCCTCGACGCCGGCCAAGACCTGAAACAGGCTGAACGATCATGGCAAAACCCCCCAAAGTCTCCGTCGATTTCTCGGCGATCCAAAACAACCTGAAGGCCCAGTTCAGTGGACTCGATCCCAATGACCCGCCCTCATGGCCGGCGCTTCCGCGCTATCTCCTGTGCGTTGCTGTCACGGTTGGCGTGGTCGTCGCGTTGTGGTTTGTCTGGTTGAGTTCCTCGGACGAAGAACTTGTGGCCGAGCAGGCCAAAGAGGTTCAACTGAGAGAAGACTACAAGAAGAAGCTGGTGCAGGCGATAAATCTGGACGCATTGAAGAAGCAACGCGAGCAGGTCCAGCAGTATGTGACCCAGCTTGAGAAGCAGCTGCCCAGCAAAGCCGAAATGGATGCCTTGCTGTCCGACATCAACCAGGCCGGCCTTGGCCGTAGCCTGCAGTTTGAACTGTTCCGGCCGGGACAAGTGAGCGTGAGGGAGTATTACGCTGAATTGCCAATTGCGGTCCGCGTCACCGGTCGATATCACGATATGGGTGCTTTTGCCGCCGACATCGCCAACCTTTCCCGTATCGTTACCCTGAACAACCTGACCCTGGTTCCAGGCAAGGATGGCAACCTCACCATGGACACCACGGCCAAGACTTTCCGCTATCTGGACACTGAAGAAGTGGCCCTGCAGCGCAAGAATGCGCCTGCCAAGGGAGCCAAAAAATGAAGCTTGCCAGTTATGCGCTCACGGGAGGCTTGATGCTGATGTCGCTTGGGCTGGCCGGTTGCGGCTCGTCCGACCAGGAAGAGTTGCAGCAGTGGATGACGGAACAGCGTAACGCGATCCGGCCCCGCGTGGAACCCCTGCCGGAACCTACCAAATTCTCGCCGCAAGCCTATGTTCAGGAAGGTGCCATAGAGCCCTTCAGCAACCAGAAACTGACCCAGGCGCTCAAGCGCGACTCCAGCCAGGCGACGTCCAATGTGGCGCTGATAGCGCCGGAGTTGAGCCGGCGCAAGGAGCCCCTGGAGGCCTATCCCCTGGACGCGACCTTCATGGTGGGGAGTTTGATCAAAGTGGGGCAGCCGGTGGCGCTGGTCAAGGTTGACAACCTGGTTTACCAGGTGCGCGCCGGCAACTACCTTGGACAGAATTACGGCCGTATTACGAAAGTGACCGAAACAAGCGTTGCCCTGCGTGAGATCGTGCAGGACGCCGCGGGCGAATGGATTGAGCGGACGGCGACTTTACAGCTTTTAGAGGGATCAAAATGAACAAGCAGACGTGGGCATTTGAGGCAGAGGGTATGGGAGGCGGCCTGAAGCGTTTGCTTGAACGTGTATTGCGCGGCGCTTCGTTAAGCATGGCACTGGCATTGCTGGCGGCGCTGCCGCAGGCCGCCCAGGCGCAAAATTCGATCCAATCGGTGACCGGCTCGGTTCAGGGCGGCTCGGAAATCATCCGCATAGACCTGGCCGAGCCTCTTGCCGCAGTTCCCACCGGATTCAGCATCCAGGCGCCTGCGCGCATTGCCCTTGACTTTCCCGGTGTCAGCAATGCCATGGGGCGGTCCGCAGTGGACATGAACATGGGAAACCTGCGTTCGGCAAACGTGGTTCAGGCCGGGGAGCGGACGCGGGTCGTGCTCAATCTCAAGGCGCCATCGACCTACAAGGCCGAGATTCAGGGAAAATCCCTGGTAATCACGCTGGACTCCTCCGCGACGGCGGCATCGTCTCCGGCGCCGGTGCAGGTATTTGCGGAGAGCCGTAATCGTGACGTGCTGCCGCTCAAGGACATCGACTTCCGCCGCGGAACCGACAGCAGCGGGCGCATCGTCGTGGGTCTGTCCAATAACGAAGTCGGCGTTGACATCCGCCAGCAGGGCCAGACCCTGGTGATTGAATTCCTGAAGACGGCCTTGCCCGAAGGCCTGCGCCGCCGGCTTGATGTGGCGGACTTCGGCACGCCTGTGCAAACTGTGACGACTTTCCAGACGGGCGACAAGGTCCGGATGGTGGTGGAGCCCAAAGGTGCCTGGGAACACAGCGCGTACCAGAGCGACAACCAGTTTGTCCTCGAAGTCCGCCCGCAAAAGGTTGACCCGACCAAACTGACCCAGGGTCCAGGCTATAGCGGCGAGAAACTCTCCCTGAATTTCCAGAACATTGAAATTCGCTCCCTTTTGCAAGTCATTGCCGATTTCACGAACTTCAATATCGTCACTTCCGACTCCGTGTCGGGCAGCGTCACGTTGAGGCTCAAGGATGTGCCATGGGACCAGGCGCTGGATATCATTTTGCAGTCCAAGGGTCTGGGCATGCGAAAAAACGGCAATGTACTGGTGATCGCTCCCAAGGACGAATTGGCCGCCAAGGACAAGCTCGATCTGGAGTCCCGCAATGCCATACAGAATCTTGAAGCCGTCCGGACGCAGTCTTTCCAGATCAATTACGCCAAAGCCGCGGATATCGCGACCCAGCTCAGCGCAGCCGGGACGGGGCCAGCCAGCGCCCGGATACTGTCAAACCGGGGCAGCGTCATTGCGGAAGCCCGGACCAACCAGCTGTTTGTGACCGACATTCCGTCCAAACTTGAGCAGGTTCAAGGCCTGATCGCCAAATTGGACGTGGCGGTGCGCCAGGTGCTTATCGAGGCGCGGATTGTGGAAGCGTCGGATACGTTCGGAAAATCGCTGGGCGTGCGGCTCGGCGGCCAGCCCTTCAACCAGAATACCAACTCTTCTTTCGGTGGCAGCTACAGCGCGACGACGGCAGGTACGACTGCCGGCCAATTCCTGAGCCTGCCGGCCGTGGGGCAGAACGGCTTCTCGGCGGCCACGTTTGCCGTCTCCTTGTTCAACGCCGCCAAGACGCGATTCCTCAATCTCGAGATTTCCGCCTCTGAAGCGGACGGCAAGACCAAGATTGTGTCGAGCCCGCGGGTTGTCACGGCGGACCAGGTGAAGGCGCTGATCGAGCAGGGCACGGAACTGCCCTACCAGCAAGCGACTTCCAGCGGCGCAACTTCTATCGCCTTCCGCAAGGCCAACCTGAAACTTGAGGTCACGCCGCAGATCACGCCAGAGGGCAACATCATCCTCAACGTCGACGTGAACAAGGACAGCGTGGGCCGCGAAACTTCAAATGGTTTTGCGATCGACACCAAGCACATCCAGACGCAGGTGCTGGTGGAAAACGGCGGAACGGTCGTGATCGGCGGTATTTTTGAACAGAATGACCGCGACAACGTCACCAAGGTTCCGCTCCTCGGCGACCTGCCTGGTGTGGGTAATCTCTTCAAACAGACAACCCGCTCCGCGACCAAGTCCGAAATGCTGGTGTTCATCACGCCCAAGATGCTGACCAACGGCTCGGCGCTTCGTTAGGCTTACGCAGGGCCGGGCCACCGTGAGGCGGGGGCAGGCCTGGTGCGAAAATGCAGGTAATGGCGGGCCCTTTGGGGCCTGTCGCGTTTGTGAAGCCGTTTCTTTTTCTTCCCTTCCTGTCCATGCATCCGGGGCAAATGCCTCCAGACTCCATTGAATGCAAACCCGTTGAGAATCGCCTGCGTGGGCCTGCCGGGTTCGGGGAAGTCCACGGTCGGCCGGCACCTGGCTCGCAAGATGGGGCTGCGATTCATCGACTCGGACCAGGTGATAGAGCAGCGCATCGGCTGCTCCATACGCGAGTTTTTCGAGCGTGAAGGCGAGAACGCATTCCGCGACATCGAGCAGCAGGTCATCGACGAGTTGACCTTGGGCCAGGCTTGCGTGCTATCCAGTGGCGGCGGAACCGTATTGCGACCCGCCAATCGGCTGCATCTTCGCGAGCGCTCCCAGGTGGTTTACCTGCACTCCGTTCCGGAGGAGGTATTTCGCCGCCTGCGGCACGACCAGAACCGGCCCCTGCTTCAGGTCGCCGACCCGCTGGCCCGGCTCAGGGACCTCTACGCCGCCCGCGATCCCCTGTACAGGGAAACCGCCCACTTCGTCATCGAAACCGGCCGGCCTTCGGTGTCGACCCTGGTCAACATGATCCTCATGCAACTGGAGCTGGCCGGGCTGATGCCCGCGCCCTAGGGGTCTGGGTGCTTGCCGGGCCCGAGTCCCTCTACACTTCCCTCCATGCACGCAAATTCCTCTTCCACGGCGGCGCGGGTCCAGATCGAGCTGGCCGAGCGCAGCTACCCGATCATCATCGGCAACGGGCTTCTTGGGAATCCGCTGACATACCAGGATCTTCCGAAAGCCGCCACCGCGCTTGTGGTGTCGAATACGACGGTCGCCCCCTTGTACGCGGCACAACTGAGCCACGCATTGAAGCAGCATTACGCCAAGGTGCTGCTGGTCAACTTGCCCGACGGCGAAGTCCACAAGGACTGGCCCACGTTGCAACTGATCTTTGATGCTTTGCTGGAAAACGGCTGCGACCGTAAAACTGTCATGTTCGCGCTGGGTGGTGGCGTGGTGGGCGACATGACGGGTTTTGCCGCGGCCAGCTACATGCGCGGCGTGCCCTTTGTGCAGGTGCCCACCACCTTGCTGGCACAGGTGGACTCCTCAGTGGGCGGCAAGACCGCGATCAACCATCCGCTGGGCAAGAACATGATTGGCGCGTTTTACCAGCCCTTGCTGGTCGTCTGCGACCTCGATGCGCTGCAGACTTTGCCTGCGCGCGAACTGAGCGCGGGCCTGGCCGAAATCATCAAGTACGGACCGATTGCCGACATGGCCTTCCTGGCGTGGATAGAGGCCAATCTCGACGGCTTGATGGCCCGCGAACCGGCGGCCATGGCCCATGCGATCCAGCGCAGTTGCGAGATCAAGGCCCGGGTCGTGGGGCAGGACGAGCGTGAAGCCGGCCTGCGGGCCATCCTGAATTTTGGCCATACCTTCGGCCACGCGATTGAATCCGGCCTGGGGTATGGCGAATGGCTGCATGGCGAGGGCGTGGGTTGCGGCATGGTCATGGCCGCGCACCTGTCCGAGCGTCTGGGTCTGGTCGACATGGCTTTTGTCCAGCGGCTGACAAAGCTCATCCGGCGCGCCGGCTTGCCGGTCAAGGCGCCGGTGCTGTCGGCTGGCGACAATGCCGGCCGCTACCTTGAACTGATGCGCATCGACAAAAAATCCGAAGCCGGCGAAATCCGGTTCATCGTGATCGACGGCCCCGGCAAGGCGGCGCTTCGCAGCGCGCCCGATGCGATTGTGCGCGGCGTGATTGACCAGTGCTGCGCATGACGCCGCAGAAAGCCTGAACCATGAGCCTGGCGCCCTATGCCTGTGATCCCGCGCTTTCGCGCGGGCGCCGTTACGCCGAGCCGGCCGCGCCCACGCGTTCCGACTTCCAGCGCGACCGCGACCGCATCGTGCATTCCACGGCCTTTCGGCGCCTGGTCTACAAAACCCAGGTCTTCCTGAATCATGAAGGCGACTTATTCCGCACCCGCCTGACCCACTCGCTCGAGGTCGCGCAACTGGGGCGCTCCATTGCCCGCACGCTGCAGCTCAATGAGGACCTGGTGGAGGCCGTCGCGCTGGCCCATGACCTGGGCCACACGCCTTTCGGCCATGCCGGCCAGGACGCCCTTAATGCCTGCCTCAAGGCCGGCTACCCCGAGAGCGCGGGCTTTGAACACAACCTGCAAAGCCTGCGCGTCGTGGATGCGCTGGAAGAGCGCTACCCCGCCTACAACGGCCTGAACCTCAGCTTCGAGACGCGCGAAGGCATCCTCAAGCATTGCTCACGGCGCAATGCGCGCCACATTGAAGCGCGCGAACCGGGCGGAGTGGCCCGCCGCTTTGTCGAGCAACCCGCCGAAGGCCCGCACTGGCAGCAGCCCAGCCTCGAGGCGCAGCTCGCCAACCTGGCCGATGAGATTGCCTACAACGCGCACGACATCGATGACGGCGTGCGCTCGGGCCTGCTGACGCTGGAGCAACTCGAGGACGTGGAGCTCTTCAGCCAATACTGCCGCGAGACACGCCTGGCTTATCCCTCCCTGCAAGGCCGCCGGCTGTTGTTTGAAACCATACGACGCATGCTCAGCGCACAGGTCTACAACGTGATGGATGCGACCTGGGCCGCCATCCACAAGGCGGCGCCCGCCAGCGTGGACGACGTGCGCCAGAACGCGGCGCTGGTCTGTTTCACGCCCGAGATGGCGCAGCAGTCCGCGTCGCTCAAGCGCTTCCTGCTGCAAAACCTCTACCGCCACCCGAAAGTGGTTGAAACCACGGTGGCCGCCAAGCAGGTGGTCCGCGATTTGTTCGAAGCCTATATGGCCGACCCGGCGCAGATGCCGCAAGCCCACATCGATCGCTTTGACGGCATTGACGCGCCGCATGCCGCTGGGGCCAAGCCCGAGCGGGTGGTGGCCGATTACATTGCCGGCATGACGGACCGCTTTGCCGCCAGGGAGCATGAGCGCCTCAAGGGACGCGCCGCTTTCGCGGCGTGAGCCCACCGTCCGCTTCACCTGATGTGACCGAGTTCAAGCCGGACACCGCCGCCAGCCCGCTGGCCGCCTGGTACGTAATCGCGGCCGGGGTGGTAGCCGCGCTGCATGTCGGCAAGCTGCCGCCCGCCTTGCCTGTGCTGGGCCAGGTGCTGGGGGTCTCGTTGTTGCAGGCCGGTTTCCTGCTCTCGCTCGTTCAGCTGGCCGGCATGACGCTCGGCCTGTTGACCGGATTGGCGGTGCAGCGTGTGGGCCTCAAGCGCAGCATGGCGGCCGGCCTGGGCCTGCTGGCGCTGGCCAGCGCCCTTGGGGCGATGGTCCCCAATGTGTATGGATTGTTGGCGACGCGCGTCCTGGAAGGCCTTGGATTTTTATGGGTGGTGCTGCCCGCGCCGGCGCTGCTGCGCCGGCTGGTGCCGAAAGAAAAACTCAGCGGCATGCTGGGCATGTGGGGCGCGTACATGCCTCTGGGTGCCTCGCTGGCTTTGCTGGCCGGGCCTTTTGTCATCAATTGGGGCACGCCGCAATTGGGCTGGCGTATCTTGTGGTGGTTGCTGGCCGCTGTGGCCGCAGCGCTGGCCCTGGCTGTTGCGTGGCGTGTGCCGGCGGAGCCGCCCGTCGCCGTCCATGGCCACGCTCGTGCCTCCAGCGGCCGATTGATAGGCGCGACCTTGCGTTCACGCCCAGCCTGGCTTCTGGCCATGACCTTTGCGATGTATTCGGGGCAGTGGCTCGCGGTCGTGGGCTTTCTGCCATCCATCTACGCTCAGGCCGGTGTGGCTGGCGCCTGGGCAGGCCCGCTCACGGCGCTTGCCGCCGCCGTCAACATCATCGGCAACGTCGCCGCCGGGCGGTTGCTGGGGCGCGGCCTTCCACCGCTGGCCCTGCTCGGTACGGGTTTTCTGGTGATGGCGGGCGGTGCCCTGCTGGCTTTTTCGGCGCAGGTTTCACCCACGCTGCAGTACCTGGCGATTTTGGGGTTTTCCATGCTCGGCGGCCTGGTTCCCGCCACCTTGTTCAGCCTGGCCGTCCGTTTGGCCCCCGGTGCGGACACCGTCTCCACCACCGTGGGCTGGATGCAGCAATGGTCGGCGCTCGGCCAGTTCGCGGGACCTCCGCTGGTGGCCTGGGTGGCTGCCACGGCCGGAAACTGGCAATGGACGGGTTGTGTCACGGCGGCCAGTTCCGCCCTTGGCCTCGTGCTGGCGCTGCAGCTGCAGCGTTTGCCGGCCCTGCGTGCGGTGGAGCACATAGCGGCCCGCGCCGAAAAAAAATAAATCCGCAAGCGCCGAAAGCGAAAACGAAAGGCCACAACACGGCGCATAGGCTTATGACGTGTCGGCATTTCTCCGCTGTTTTTTTGGGGCCGCACGGATTACGCTCAGCATCTGCGCACAGTTTGAGACATTTTCTGGAACAGTCCGCGCAGGTTGCAATGCAGGCATCAAACCTGCTTAGCTACTTCGTACTCAAAGGTGTTTGTCATGGGCTTCAATCGGCGTCAGTTAATTCTCAGTGGTGTGTCCGCAGGTGCCGTGGTGGCAAGCCCTGTGCTGTGGGCGCAAAGCAAGACTGCACGGAAAATCGTCGTCGGGCAATCCGTGCCGCTCACGGGTGCCGCAGACCAGATCGGCCTGGCCTACCTGAATGGCGCCAAGATCTACTTTGATGCGATCAATGCCAAGAACGGCGCGGGCGGCTACAAGATCGAAGTCAAGGCCCTGGACGACGGCTACGCCCCCGCCAAGGCCGCCGCCAACGCCAAGCAACTGATCGAAGAAGGCGTCGATGCGCTCTTCGGTTTCACCGGCACCGCCAGTTGCGATGCCGCTTTCGCCGCCGCCAAGGCATCAGGAACCCTGTTCTTCGCGCCCTTTGCCGCGTCGGATGCGCTGCACGATCCCGCGCTGACCAACGTGTTTCACGTGCGTCCCGCGCTGGCCGATGAGGCCTACAAGATCGCGCGTCATTGCGCCACGCTGAACCAGGACCGCATTGCCGTGTTCGCCGAAGACGACGCCATGGGGCGCGGCGGCCTGGCCGCCGTCAACCAGGCACTGATAGATCTGAAGCGCCCGGCCATCGTCGGCAGCGCGCTGTCGCCGGTCAATAGTGACAAGGTCGACGCGGCCGTGGCGGCACTGATGAAAGCGCAACCCCAGGCCATCATTCAGGTCAGCCTGTTCAATTCCTCGGCGGCCTTTATCCGCAAGATGCGCCAGGCCGGTTTCGGCGGGCAGTTTCTGAATTTTTCCGTGGTCGGTATTGATCCCCTGTTCAGCGCCCTGGGCAAGGAAATCGGCGGCATCGTCATCTCGCAGGTGGTGCCTTCGCCGCGCAGCACGGGCACGCCCATCATCAAGGAATACCTGGACGTGCTGAACCAGACCGACCAGACGCCCAGCTATGAAAGCGTGGAAGGGTTCATCGCAGCCCGCACTTTCGCCGAAGGCGTGCGCCGCGCCGCCGCTGGCAGCGGAAAGCCTGACCGGGCCGGCCTGCAAAAAGCGTTTGAGGGCATGACGGATTACGACGTAGGTGGTTTTCGCGTCAATCTGCGGCCCAAAAAATACGAATCGGTGCGCGCGATCGACCTGGTCACTATCACGCCCGACGGCAAGGTCGTTCGCTAAGCGGGTTCGCCCCAAAATCGCACGCGGCGATTTTGGGTGCGGGGTGCAGGTGAAAAATCGGGGTCGGATTCCAATATCATGGTGCGAACTCCAGGCATTGCACCTTCATGGCCCGTCTTCCCCGTCTGACCCTTCCCGGCTGCGCGCACCACATCATCCAGCGCGGCAATAACCGCCAGACTGTTTTTTCTTCTGCGGCTGACCAGCAAATGCTGCTGACGCTGCTCGGCGAAAGTGCCCGAAAATTCGGCGTTGCCTTGCATGCCTATGTGCTGATGGACAACCACTTCCATTTGCTGGCCACCCCCTCCACGGCAGACGGCCTGCCGCAGATGATGCAGGCGGCGGGACGGCGCTACGTGCGCTACTACAACGACAGTCAGGGGCGCAGCGGCACCCTGTGGGAGGGACGTTACCGTGCAACCGTGATCCACGCTGAGCGCTACCTGCTGCCCTGCATGGCCTACATGGACCTCAATCCCGTGCGCGCGGGGCTGGTGGCCGAAGCCAAAGACTACCCGTGGTCCAGTTACCGCCATTACGCCGGCCTGCGGGTCGACAGCCTGCTCACGCCGCACCCGCTGGTCTGGGCGTTGGGCAACACACCGTTCGCGCGTGAAGCGGCCTACGCCGAACTGGTGCGCGCCGGCATCACGCTGGAGCAGCAAGACCTGCTGACGCGCTCGGCCCTCAGCGGCTGGGCACTGGGGGAGGGCGATTTCCTGGCCGAACTGCAAAAACGTACCGAGCGCCGTGTGAGTAAAAACCAGGCGGGGCGGCCGCCGATGATGCCAAAAGAAGACCCTCCATTGGATTGAGTACTGCCATTAGGGGGCGTGTGCTATTGAATTAGATATGTCCCCAATTAAATGTTGATTGATTTAATCGATATTTAATTAGAATCTGACCCTATTTAAAGTTCTTGGCATTGTTGTTGCAGTGCACTATGCTCCCATTCCCTGCGAAAAATTATGAACCTTGCGGATGGAAGCGCTGCCGGCCCCTTTTTCGAGGCCGCCTTGCACCGCCGTCATCCCCACCTGACGAGGAATTGCCATGGCCACGGCTGCTGAAATCAAGCATTTTGAAGAAAACGGTTTGTACTCCGGAGCTAACGAGCACGATGCCTGTGGCGTCGGTTTCGTGGCCCATATCAAGGGGCACAAAAGCCACGCCATCGTCCAGCAGGGCCTCAAGATCCTCGAAAACCTGGACCACCGGGGCGCAGTGGGGGCTGACAAACTCATGGGCGACGGTGCCGGCATATTGATCCAGCTGCCCGACGCGCTCTACCGCGAAGAGATGGCAACCCAGGGCGTTCAGTTGCCCCCGCCCGGTGAGTACGGCGTGGGCATGGTGTTTTTGCCGAAAGAGCACGCCTCCCGCCTGGCCTGTGAACAGGCCCTGGAGCGCGCCGTCAAGGCCGAGGGCCAGGTGCTGCTGGGCTGGCGCGACGTGCCGGTCAACCGCGACATGCCCATGTCGCCCACGGTGCGCGCCAAAGAACCCATCCTGCGGCAGATCTTCATAGGCCGCGGCAACGACGTCATCGTGCAGGACGCGCTGGAACGCAAGCTGTATGTGATCCGCAAGACCGCCAGCGCCGCCATCCAGAACCTGCGGCTGACGCACAGCAAAGAATATTACGTGCCCAGCATGTCCAGCCGCACCGTGGTCTACAAGGGCCTGCTGCTGGCCGACCAAGTGGGCACCTACTACCGCGACCTGACCGACACGCGCTGCGTTTCGGCCCTGGGCCTGGTGCACCAGCGTTTTTCCACCAACACCTTTCCCGAGTGGCCGCTGGCCCACCCCTACCGTTACGTCGCTCACAACGGCGAGATCAACACCGTCAAAGGCAACTACAACTGGATGAAGGCGCGCGAGGGCGTGATGTCCTCGCCGGTGCTGGGCGCCGACCTGCAAAAGCTTTATCCGATCAGCTTTGCCAGCCAGTCCGACACCGCCACCTTCGACAACTGCCTGGAATTGCTGACCATGGCCGGCTACCCCATCAGCCAGGCCGTGATGATGATGATTCCCGAGCCCTGGGAACAGCACACCACCATGGACGAGCGCCGCAAGGCTTTCTATGAATACCATGCCGCCATGCTGGAGCCCTGGGACGGCCCGGCTTCCATCGTCTTCACCGACGGCCGCCAGATCGGCGCCACGCTGGACCGCAACGGCCTGCGCCCCTCGCGCTACTGCGTGACCGACGACGACTTGGTCATCATGGCCTCCGAATCGGGCGTGCTGCCCATCCCCGAGCACAAAATCGTGCGCAAGTGGCGTCTGCAGCCCGGCAAGATGTTCCTGATCGACCTGGAACAGGGGCGCATGGTCGATGACGAGGAAATCAAGGCCACGCTGGCGCACAGCAAGCCTTACAAGCAGTGGATTGAAAACCTGCGCATCAAGCTGGACGACGTGGCCGGCAAGGCCGCAAAAGCCGCGCCGGTGACCGCGCCCGCCGTTTCCGACATTGCTTTGCTCGACAGGCAGCAGGCCTTCGGCTACACCCAGGAAGACATCAAGTTCCTGATGTCCCCCATGGCCGCCAACGGCGAGGAAGCCACCGGCTCCATGGGCAACGACAGCCCGCTGGCCGTGCTGTCCAACAAGAACAAGCCGCTGTACAACTACTTCAAGCAGCTGTTCGCGCAGGTGACCAACCCGCCTATCGACCCGATTCGCGAAGCCATCGTGATGTCGCTCGTGTCCTTCATCGGCCCCAAGCCCAACCTGCTGGACATCAACCAGGTCAACCCGCCGATGCGGCTGGAAGTCAGCCAGCCGGTGCTCAACGTGGCCGACATGCAAAAGCTGCGCGACATCGAGGCGCACACCCAGGGCAAGTTCAAGAGCTACACCCTGGACATCACCTACCCGCTGGCCTGGGGCCACGAAGGCGTCGAGGCCAAGCTGGCTTCGCTGTGCGCCGAGGCGGTCGACGCGATCAAGGACGGCAAGAACATCCTGATCGTCAGCGACCGCGGCATCAGTGCCGCGCAGGTCGCCATCCCGGCCCTGCTGGCCCTGTCGGCCATCCATCAGCACCTGGTGAAGGAAGGCCTGCGCACCACGGCCGGCCTGGTGGTGGAAACCGGCTCCGCGCGCGAAGTGCACCATTTCGCGGTGCTCGCCGGCTACGGCGCCGAAGCCGTGCATCCCTACCTCGCCATGGAAACCCTGGGTGAGCTGTCCAAGGGCCTGCCGGGCGATCTCAGCACCGACAAGGCCGTCTACAACTACACCAAGGCCATCGGCAAGGGCCTGTCCAAGATCATGTCCAAGATGGGCGTGTCGACTTATATGAGCTACTGCGGCGCCCAGCTGTTCGAGGCCATAGGCCTGAACCGCGACGCCGTGGCCAAGTTCTTCACCGGCACCGCCAGCCAGGTTGAAGGCATGGGTGTGTTCGAGATCGCGGAGGAAGCCCTGCGCATGCACCGCGCCGCCTTCAGCGACGACCCGGTGCTGGCCACCATGCTGGACGCCGGCGGCGAATATGCCTGGCGCGTGCGCGGCGAAGACCACATGTGGACGCCCGACGCGATCGCCAAGCTGCAGCATTCCACGCGCTCCAACAACTGGAACACCTACAAGGAATACGCCCAGCTGATCAACGACCAGAACCGCCGCCACATGACCTTGCGCGGTCTGTTCGAGTTCAAGATCGACCCGTCCAAAGCCATCCCCATCGACGAGGTCGAGCCGGCCAAGGACATCGTCAAGCGTTTTGCCACCGGCGCCATGTCGCTGGGCTCCATCAGCACCGAGGCCCACGCCACATTGGCCGTGGCCATGAACCGCATAGGCGGCAAGAGCAACACGGGCGAGGGCGGTGAAGACCCCAACCGTTATCGGCAAGAGCTCAAGGGCATCCCGATCAAGAAGGGCGAAACGCTCAAGAGCGTGATCGGCCCTAAACAGGTCGAGGTCGACCTGCCGCTGCAGGACGGCGACTCGCTGCGCTCGCGCATCAAGCAGGTCGCGTCGGGCCGTTTCGGCGTCACAGCCGAATACCTGGTCTCGGCCGACCAGATCCAGATCAAGATGGCGCAGGGCGCCAAGCCCGGCGAGGGCGGCCAGTTGCCCGGCGGCAAGGTCAGCGAGTACATCGGCGCCCTGCGCTATTCGGTGCCCGGCGTCGGTTTGATCTCGCCCCCGCCGCACCACGACATCTATTCGATCGAGGATTTGGCCCAGCTGATCCATGACCTGAAGAACGTGAACCCGCGCGCCAGCATCAGCGTCAAGCTGGTCAGCGAAGTCGGCGTCGGCACCATCGCGGCGGGCGTGGCCAAGGCCAAGTCCGACCACGTGGTGATCGCCGGCCATGACGGCGGCACGGGCGCCTCGCCCTGGTCGTCCATCAAGCATGCCGGCTCGCCCTGGGAAATCGGCCTGGCCGAGACCCAGCAGACCCTGGTGCTCAACCGCCTGCGCGGCCGCATCCGCGTGCAGGCCGACGGCCAGATGAAAACGGGCCGTGACGTCATCATCGGCGCGCTGCTGGGCGCCGACGAGTTCGGTTTCGCCACCGCGCCGCTGGTGGTCGAAGGCTGCATCATGATGCGCAAGTGCCACCTCAACACCTGCCCCGTCGGCGTCGCCACGCAGGACCCGGTGCTGCGCCAGAAATTCAGCGGCAAGCCCGAGCACGTCGTCAATTACTTCTTCTTCGTCGCCGAAGAGGCCCGTCAGCTCATGGCTCAGCTCGGCGTGCGCAAGTTCGACGACCTGATCGGCCGCGCCGACCTGCTGGACACGCAAAAAGGCATCGAACACTGGAAGGCCAGCGGCCTGGATTTCGCCCGCCTGTTTTACCAGCCCAACGTGCCGGCCGACGTGCCGCGCATGCACGTCATGGAGCAGGACCACGCACTGGAAAAAGCGCTGGACGTGCGCCTGATCGAAAAATCGAAGGCCGCAATTGAAAAGGGCGAAAAAGTCCAGTTCATCGAAGTGGCGCGCAACGTCAACCGCACGGTCGGCGCCATGCTGTCGGGCGAGCTGACGCGCCACCATCCGCAGGGCCTGCCCGACGACACCCTGCGCATCCAGCTGGAAGGCACGGGCGGCCAGTCCTTCGGCGCCTTCCTGGCCAAGGGCATCACCATGTACCTGATAGGCGATGCCAACGACTACACCGGCAAGGGCCTGTCCGGCGGCCGCATCGTGGTGCGCCCCAGCATCGACTTCCGCGGCGATGCGGTGAAGAACACCATCGTCGGCAACACCGTGCTCTACGGCGCGACCACCGGCGAGGCCTTCTTCAGCGGCGTGGCCGGCGAACGTTTTGCCGTGCGCCTCTCGGGCGCCACGGCGGTCGTTGAAGGCACGGGCGATCACGGCTGCGAATACATGACGGGCGGCACTGTCGCGGTGCTGGGCAAGACCGGCCGCAACTTCGCCGCCGGCATGAGCGGCGGCGTGGCCTATGTGTACGACGAAGACGGCTTGTTTGCCACACGCTGCAACACTTCCATGGTCTCCATGGACCGCATCGTCACCACGGCCGAGCAGCACACCCATGACAAGGCCGACTGGCATGCCGAGCAAAGCGATGAGGAACTGCTCAAGCGCCTGCTGCAGGACCACAACCGCTGGACCGGCAGCAAGCGCGCGCGCGAATTACTGGACAACTGGAGCGAGTCGCGGCTGAAGTTCGTGAAGGTTTTCCCGAACGAATACAAGAAGGCCCTGATCGAGCGCAAGGAGCGCCGGCTGGAAGCCGCCACCGAGACCACCCGCGCCCAGGTTGCCACAAACCAGGAAGCGGTGGCGGCCAAGTAGGCCGGCGCGGCACCCCCCGTTCGCATGGAATTGACCGCTGCGGCGTCCCTTGCCCTTGTTGGGCAGGGGCCGGCAGCCTGAAAAGTTAAAAGAATCGCACAGGACCTCATCATGGGAAAAATCACCGGCTTCATGGAATACGAGCGCATCGAGGAGGGCTACAAGCCCGTGCCGGAGCGCCTGAAGAACTACCGCGAATTTGTCATCGGGCTGGACGACGCGCAGGCCAACAAGCAGGCCGCGCGCTGCATGGACTGCGGCACGCCGTTCTGCAACAGCGGCTGCCCGGTCAACAACATCATTCCCGACTTCAACGACATGGTGTTCCGCGCCGACTGGAAAAACGCCATCGACACGCTGCACAGCACCAACAACTTCCCCGAGTTCACCGGCCGCATCTGCCCGGCGCCCTGTGAAGCCGCCTGCACGCTGAACGTGAACGACGATGCCGTCGGCATCAAGTCCATCGAGCACGCCATCATCGACCGCGCCTGGTCCGAAGGCTGGGTCAAGCCGGTGATGCCCAAACACAAGACCGGCAAAAAAGTCGCCGTCGTCGGCTCCGGCCCCGCCGGCATGGCCGCGGCCCAGCAGCTGGCGCGCGCCGGCCACGAGGTGACCCTGTTCGAGAAGAACGACCGCGTGGGCGGCCTGCTGCGCTACGGCATTCCCGACTTCAAGATGGAAAAGGTCCACATCGACCGCCGTGTCGACCAGATGAAGGCTGAGGGCGTGAACTTCCGCACCGGCGTGATGGTCGGCGCCTTGCCCAAGGATTCGAAAGTCACCAACTGGGCCAAGGAAAGCATCAGCCCCGAGCAGCTGCAAAAAGACTTTGACGCCGTGATCCTGACCGGCGGCGCCGAGCAGTCGCGCGACCTGCCCGTGCCCGGCCGCGACCTGGACGGCGTGCATTTCGCGATGGAATTTTTGCCCCAGCAGAACAAGGTCAATGCCGGCGACAAGGTCAAGGGCCAGCTGCGCGCCGACGGCAAGCACGTCATCGTCATTGGCGGCGGTGACACCGGCTCCGACTGCGTGGGTACCAGCAACCGCCACGGCGCCGCCAGCGTCACCCAGTTTGAACTGATGCCCCAGCCGCCCGAAGAAGAAAACCGCCCCATGACCTGGCCTTACTGGCCGATCAAGCTGCGCACCAGTTCCAGCCATGAAGAAGGCTGCGAGCGCGAGTTCGCCATCTCCACCAAGGAATTGATAGGCGAAAAAGGCAAGGTCACGGGCCTGAAGACGGTTCGCGTCGAGTGGAAAGACGGCAAGATGGTCGAGGTGCCCGGCTCCGAACAGACCCTCAAGGCCGACCTGGTGCTGCTGGCCATGGGCTTTGTCTCTCCGGTGGCGTCCGTGCTGGATGCTTTCGGCATCGAAAAAGACAACCGCGGCAATGCCAAAGCCGGCACCGATTTCACGGGCGGCTATGCCACCAACGTGCCCAAGGTGTTTGCCGCCGGCGACATCCGCCGCGGGCAGAGCCTCGTGGTGTGGGCGATTCGCGAAGGCCGCCAGGCCGCGCGCGCAGTCGACGAATTCCTGATGGGTTACAGCGACTTGCCTCGCTGAACGTCCAGGCAATCAAATACCTCCCAGGCTGGTGCTTGGGGGGTATTCAAGGGCACTCCTGCAAGTGCTGAGTGCATCGCCGTCCGGCCCCAGCACCGCCATGATTGCGGCGGGTTTGCACCGTTGTGCCGCGGGTACAGTCCTTACGGGTATTCATGTCTGGTATTACTTACCGGGAAGCGCCGGGTCAAACCCCGTATCATTAGGGCATTCCCCTAGCACCGCCGACACGACCGTCGGCCCTTCCTTTTTCCATGGCCGACATCTCCGCTTCTTCACTGGTTGAATTCAAGGATGTGACCTTCTCCTACCCCGGTTCCGCGGGCGACCGCGTCATTCTGGGCGGGGTCACCCTGTCCGTGCCCCGGGGCAAGGTCACCGCGCTGATGGGCGCCTCGGGCGGCGGCAAGACGACCGTGCTGCGCCTCATCGGCGGCCAGCAGAAGGCCACCGCCGGCGCCGTGCTGTTTGACGGCAAGGACGTCGGGCAATTGGTGCAGGAAGAACTGTATGTAGCCCGTCGGCGCATGGGCATGCTGTTCCAGTTCGGCGCGCTGTTCACCGATCTGAGCGTGTTCGACAACGTGGCCTTCCCGCTGCGCGAGCACACCGCGCTGAGTGAGCGCCTGATCCGCGACATCGTGCTGATGAAACTCAACGCCGTGGGCCTGCGCGGCGCGCGCGACCTGATGCCCAGCGAGATTTCCGGCGGTATGGCCAGGCGCGTGGCGCTGGCGCGCGCCATCGTGCTGGATCCCGAGCTCATCATGTACGACGAGCCCTTCTCCGGCCTCGACCCGATCTCGCTGGGCACCGCCGCGCAGCTCATACGCCAGCTCAACGACACGCTGGGCATCACCAGCATCGTGGTCTCGCACGACCTCGAAGAGACCTTCCGCATCGCCGACAAGGTCATCATCCTGGCCAACGGCAGCATCGCGGCGCAGGGCACGCCCGAAGAAGTCAGGCGCTCCACCGACCCGCTGGTGCACCAGTTCGTCAACGCCGAGAGCGAGGGCCCGGTGAAATTCCATTACCCCGGGCCGGGCGTCGAGGCCGACTTCGGCAATGCGGATGCGGCCAAAAAGGAGCATGCATGAGCCGCTACAGCCCCGTGCGCCTGGTGTCCGACCTCGGATTTGCCACGCGCCGGCAACTGGCCGAGATGGGTTACGCCGCCCGGCTGATGTCGCGCCTTGTGGTCGTGAGCGGGCCGGCGCTGGCCCGCTTCGGCCTGGTGCGCGACCAGATTTTCTTCCTGGGCAACTATTCACTGGCCATCATCGGGGTGTCGGGGCTCTTTGTCGGCTTTGTGCTGGGCCTGCAGGGCTATTACACGTTGCAGCGCTACGGCTCGGCGGAGGCCCTGGGCCTGCTGGTGGCCCTCAGCCTGGTGCGCGAACTCGGGCCGGTGGTCACGGCGCTGCTGTTTGCCGGCCGTGCCGGCACGGCCCTGACCGCCGAAATCGGCTTGATGAAGGCCGGCGAGCAGCTGTCGGCCATGGAAATGATGGCCGTTGACCCTATCCGGCGCATCCTGGCACCCCGGTTCTGGGGCGGCATCATCGCCATGCCCCTGCTCGCGGCGGTGTTCAGCGCCGTGGGCATCATGGGCGGCTGGCTGGTCGGGGTGGTCATGATTGGTATCGATTCAGGTTCCTTCTGGAGCCAGATGCAGTCCGGTGTGGACGTCTGGCGCGACGTCGGCAACGGCATCATCAAGAGTTTTGTGTTCGGCGTGACCGTCACCTTCGTCGCCCTGCACCAGGGCTTTGAAGCCCAGCCAACGCCCGAAGGCGTCTCGCGGGCCACCACGCGCACCGTGGTGGTGGCCTCGCTGGCCGTCCTGGGGCTGGACTTCCTGCTCACCGCATCGATGTTCAGCCTCTGATCCGGGCTTTAAACCGTCCTAAAACATTTTTAATCGGCCCATGAGAAAATCCACCGCTCCAGTGTTCGCCTTGAATGGTTGGTGCAGGGCTGCCCTCCGGGGCCACTGAAAGAAAACCATGCAACGTTCCAAAAATGATCTCTGGGTTGGCCTGTTTGTCCTGATTGGGGGCGCGGCCATCCTGTTCCTGGCGCTGAAGTCCGCCAACCTTCTTTCACTGAATTTCGACACTTCTTACAAAATCACGGCGAAATTCGACAATATCGGCGGCCTGAAGCCGCGAGCCGCGGTAAAAAGTGCCGGTGTGGTGGTCGGACGGGTTGAAAACATCACTTTCGACGACAAGTCCTACCAGGCCAGCGTCAACCTGGCCATGGAAAGCCGTTATGTGTTCCCGAAAGACAGCTCGCTGAAAATTTTGACCAGCGGCCTGCTCGGCGAGCAGTACATCGGCGTGGAAGCCGGCGGGGACGAGAAAAATTTTGCTTCGGGAGACGTGATCAAAAACACGCAATCTGCCGTAGTACTAGAGAATCTGATCAGCCAGTTTTTATACAGTAAAGCGGCGGACAGCAGTTCCGGATCAGGGTCTGCACCGCCACCAGCGACGACAGAAAAAAAATGACGAGCAATAACACGATGAAAAAATCAACAGGGTGGGCAGGTGCGGCGGTTCTGGCAGTGGCGCTGCTTCAGGGGTGTGCCACCGGGCCGGGCGCCAATCCAACCGATCCTCTGGAGCCGTTCAACCGCGCCATGTTCGGTTTCAATGAGGGCGTGGACCGCGCCGTCCTCAAACCGGTGGCGACCGTCTATCGCGACGTCACGCCCCAGCCCGTGCGCACCGGCGTCACCAGCTTCTTCGGCAATATTTCGGATGTCTGGGCTATCGTCAACAACCTGCTGCAGGGCAAGGGTGAATTCGCCGCCGACAGCCTGGCCCGCGTCACCACCAACACCCTCTGGGGCCTGGGCGGTATTTTTGACGTGGCCACGGGATTGAAGATTCCGAAACACTCGGAAGATTTCGGCCAGACCCTGGGTGTATGGGGTGTGGGCTCCGGCCCTTACCTGGTATTGCCTTTGCTGGGCCCCTCCACGGTGCGCGACACCGCCGGCCTGCTGGTGGATTCCCAGCTGGATTTGGTGACCCAGGCCAGCAACGTCCGCGTCCGCAATTCCCTGTCGACGCTGCGTGTGGTCAACGTCCGCGCCAACCTGCTCGGTGCCGGCGACGTGCTCGACCAGGCGGCCCTGGACAAATACAGCTTCACCCGTGAGATCTACCAGCAGCGCCGCAGCAGCCTGATCGGTAACGCCCCGGTGGAAAAGGAAGAGCGCTTCGATTTGCCTGAAGGCGCGACGGCCACGCCCGCGCCCGCAGCCAAGTAAGAATATGAAACAAGCTTGAACAGAGCCAAATAGGTCTTGTTTAAGCGCCAAGCAGACAATATTTACAAGACTGCCGAATAACTTCATCCCCGGTCTGGAAGCAATCCCGCAGAATCTCCCTCGAAGCAGCGCTTTCCGGCACGTAATGCATCAGTTTGATGCCGCGCTACCGGCAAGCGTATGTTTTGTCATTGAAGGAACACCATGAAACGCAGAACCCTTGGCCATTTGTTGACCGCCACCCTCAGCCTGGCCTTGCTGGGCGCGGCGCCTTTTGTCCGCGCCCAACAGGTCGAGGCCCCCGACGCCCTGATCAAACGCGTGTCCGCCGAAGTGCTGGACAACATCAAGACAGACAAGGCCGTCAAGGCCGGCGACCTGACCAAGGTGCTGTCACTTGTCGACAGCAAGATCATGCCCAACGTGAACTTCACGCGCATGACGGCCGCCGCCGTGGGCCGCAACTGGCGCCAAGCCACGCCCGAGCAGCAAAAGAAGCTGCAGGATGAATTCAAGACCCTGTTGATCCGCACCTACTCCGGCGCGCTGGCGCAGGTCAGCGACCAGAGCGTCAACGTCAAGCCTTTGCGTGCCGAGGCTGCCGACACCGAAGTGGTGGTGCGCACCGAAGTCCTGGGACGCGGCGACCCTGTCCAGCTGGACTACCGCATGGAAAAAACCTCCACGGGCTGGAAGATTTATGACCTGAACGTGCTCGGCGTCTGGCTGGTGGAAACCTACCGCACGCAGTTCGCCCAGGAAATCAGCACCAAAGGCGTGGACGGCCTGATCGCCTCGCTGGTGCAGCGCAACCAGTCCAACACCGGCGCGACCGCCAAGAAGTCCTGAGCGGGCGAATTGCGGTGCTGACGCTTCCCTCCGTTCTCACACATGCCGAGGCTGCCGGGTTCGCCCGCGGCCTCAAGCAGGCCGTGCTGTCCCAGCCGGCCGGCGTGGTGGCGGACGCCGGCGCGCTCAAGGAGTTCGACTCTTCCGCGCTGGCCGTGCTGCTGGAGTGCCGGCGTGAAGCGCTGGCCGCCGGCAAGGACTTTTCGGTGACGGGCCTGCCGCCCCGGCTGCGCCAACTGGCGGGCCTGTACGGCGTGGCGGAACTGATTCCGGCGACGCCAGCCTGACCTGCTTTATCCGGCGCGGCGGCTCGTAGCGGTCCCGCCAAGGGCATTCCATTGCCTGCCCGGTTAAAAAACGGCATCCGCCCTTAAAATGACGGGCTCATGCCAGCGATCTCATTTCAGTCCGTCTCCAAAACCTACTCCTCCGCGCGAAATCAAACGGGTCCTGTCGTCAAGGCGCTTGATGACGTCAGTTTCGATATCCAGCAGGGCGAATTTTTCGGCCTGCTGGGCCCCAACGGCGCTGGAAAAACCACTCTCATCAGCATTCTGGCAGGCCTTTCGCGTGCCAGCAGCGGTACCGTCAAGGTGCACGGCAGCGACGTGCTGACCGACTACGCCAGCGCCCGGCGAAAGCTCGGCGTCGTGCCGCAGGAACTGGTGTTCGACCCCTTTTTCTCGGTGCGCGAGGCGCTGCGCATCCAGTCCGGCTATTTCGGCATCAAGCACAACGACGACTGGATCGACGAACTGCTGGTCAGCCTGGGCCTGGCCGACAAGGCCAACGCCAACATGCGCCAGCTTTCGGGCGGCATGAAACGCCGGGTGCTGGTGGCGCAGGCGCTGGTGCACAAACCGCAGGTCATCGTGCTGGACGAGCCCACCGCCGGCGTCGACGTGGAGCTGCGCCAGACACTCTGGCAATTCATCGCCAAACTCAACAAGCAGGGCAGCACGGTGCTGCTGACCACGCACTACCTCGAAGAAGCCGAAGCGCTGTGCAGCCGCATCGCCATGCTCAAGCAGGGGCGGGTGGTGGCGCTGGCGCAGACCTCCGAACTGCTCAAGGCGGCGTCTTCCAACGTGCTGCGCTTCAAGATCGACAGCGAGCTGCCCGCGCACCTCGCGGTGCAGGCCCGCATCACCGGCCGCATCGTGCAGTTCCCGGCGCACAACGCCCATGAGATCGAGCAATACCTCGCGGCGATACGCGAGGCAGGCCTGGTGGCCGAGGACGTTGAAATCCGCAAGGCCGACCTCGAAGACGTGTTCCTGGACGTCATGAACAAAAAGCCCGCCGGCGACACCGCGGCCGTGGCGGTAGATCTCGCGAAAGTGGCAACATGACCGGCTGGCAAACACTGCTCTACAAGGAAACCCTGCGCTTCTGGAAGGTGGGCTTCCAGACCGTGGGCGCCCCGGTGCTGACCGCCGTGCTCTACATGCTGATCTTCGGCCACGTGCTGCAGAACCAGGTCAAGGTCTACAACCAGGTCAGCTACACCGCCTTCCTGGTGCCGGGCCTGGTGATGATGAGCGTGCTGCAGAACGCTTTCGCCAACAGCTCTTCGTCGCTGATCCAGAGCAAGATCATGGGCAGTCTGGTGTTTGTGCTGCTCACACCGCTGTCGCACTGGCACTGGTTTTTCGCCTATGTGGGTTCCTCGGTCGCGCGCGGCCTGCTGGTGGGCGTGGGCGTATTTGCCGTCACCGCTTTTTTTGGCCAGCCTTCTTTTGTGGCGCCCTTGTGGATCGTGCTGTTCGCGGTGCTGGGTGCTGCCATGCTGGGCGCCCTGGGCGTGATCGCCGGCCTCTGGTCCGAGAAGTTCGACCAGATGGCGGCCTTCCAGAACTTCGTCATCATGCCCATGACCTTTCTGAGCGGCGTGTTCTATTCCATCCACTCGCTGCCGCCTTTCTGGCAGAAGGTCAGCCACCTGAACCCCTTTTTCTACATGATCGACGGTTTCCGCTACGGCTTTTTCGGCGTCAGCGACGTCTCCCCCTGGCTCAGCCTGGGCATCGTGGCGACCGCCTTGCTGGGCGTCAGCGCCGTGGCCGTCAACATGCTGCGCACCGGCTACAAAATAAGACACTGAGCTATGAGCCCCCACGTTCGCGCACTTCGTGTCGCTCTCTGCCCCCCGAGGGGGCGCTGCGCCTGCGGCCCGGCAAAGCCAGTTCCGCGGCCCCTGCTTGCGAAGCCACTCCTCTCGTGCCCAATAGGTAAGCTATGACCAGCGAAGAATTGCAATCCATCATCGCCGCGGGCCTGCCCTGCGAGCACATCGAGCTGTCGGGCGACGGCCGCCACTGGTATGCCACCGTGGTGTCCAGCGCCTTTGAAGGCCAGCGCCTGATACAGCGCCACCAGAAGGTGTATGCCACGCTAGGCGGCCGCATGCAGACCGACGAGGTCCATGCGCTGTCGATGAAAACCTACACGCCCACCGAATGGGCCAACAACAACGGCAACGCGAGCTAAGAAAAACATGGACAAATTACTCATCAAAGGCGGCAAGCCGCTGGCCGGCACGGTCGAAATTTCGGGCGCCAAGAACGCCGCCTTGCCCGAACTGTGCGCCGCGCTGCTCACGGCCGACGAGGTCACGCTGCACAACGTGCCGCGCCTGCAGGACGTGGCCACCATGCTCAAGCTGATCCGCAACATGGGAGTGGACGCCGAGCGCGGCGACGACGGCACGGTGCGCATCAACGCCGGCAAGCTCAGCTCGCCCGAGGCGCCCTATGAACTGGTCAAGACCATGCGCGCCTCCGTGCTGGCACTGGGCCCGCTGCTGGCCCGCTTCGGCGAAGCCACGGTGTCGCTGCCGGGCGGCTGCGCCATCGGTTCGCGCCCGGTGGACCAGCACATCAAGGGATTGCAGGCCATGGGCGCCGAGATCGCGGTGGAGCACGGCTACATGTTGGCCAAGCTGCCGGCCGGACAGAAGCGGCTCAAGGGCACCAGCATCACCACCGACATGGTGACCGTCACCGGTACCGAAAACTTCCTGATGGCCGGCAGCCTGGCCGAGGGCGAGACCATCCTGGAAAACGCCGCGCAGGAGCCCGAGATCGGCGACCTGGCCGAAATGCTCATCAAGATGGGCGCGAAGATTGAAGGCCACGGCACGCGCCGCATCCGCATCCAGGGCGTGGAGCGCCTGTACGGCTGTACCCACCAGGTGGTGGCCGACCGCATTGAAACCGGCACCTTTTTGTGCGCGGTCGCGGCCGCCGGCGGCGACGTGGTGCTCAAGCATGGCCGCGCCGACCACCTCGATGCCGTGATCGACAAGCTGCGCGAAGCCGGCGCCACTGTGACGGCGGGCGAGGGCTTTATCCGCATTCAGGCCAGCGGCCGCATGAAGGCGCAATCTTTCCGCACCACCGAATACCCCGGTTTCCCCACCGACATGCAGGCCCAGTTCATGGCGCTCAACGCCATCGCGCTGGGCAGCAGCACCGTGACCGAGACGATTTTTGAAAACCGCTTCATGCACGTCAACGAGATGGTGCGGCTGGGCGCGAAGATCCAGATCGACGGCAAGATCGCCGTCATGGAAGGCGTCGAAAAACTCTCAGGCGCGACCGTCATGGCGACCGACCTGCGCGCCTCCGCCAGCCTGGTGATCGCCGGCCTGGTCGCCGAAGGCGAAACCCTGGTGGACCGCATCTACCACCTGGACCGCGGCTACGACCAGATGGAAGCCAAGCTGCGCGGCATCGGTGCGGACATCGAACGGCTAAAAGCATGATTACGCTTGCTTTATCCAAGGGCCGCATCTTCGACGACATCCTGCCGCTGCTGAAAACGGCCGGCATCGAGGTACTCGACGACCCCGAAAAATCCCGCAAGCTGATCCTGGACACCAACCAGCCCGGCGTACGCGTGGTGCTGGTGCGCGCCACCGATGTCCCCACCTATGTGCAGTACGGCGGTGCTGATCTCGGCGTGGTCGGCAAGGACACCCTGCTCGAATCCGGCAGCCAGGGCCTGTACCAGCCGCTCGATCTGCAGATCGCCAAATGCCGCATCAGCGTGGCCGTGCGCGAAGGCTTTGACTACGCCGCCGCCGTGCGCCAGGGCTCGCGCCTGAAAGTCGCGACCAAGTACGTGGCGATCGCCCGCGATTTCTTCGCCACCAAGGGCGTGCACGTCGACCTGATCAAGCTCTACGGCAGCATGGAACTGGCGCCGCTCACGGGCCTGGCCGACGCCATCGTCGACCTGGTGTCCACCGGCAGTACCCTCAAGGCCAACCACCTGGTCGAGGTCGAGCGCATCATGGACATCAGCTCGCACCTGGTGGTGAACCAGACCGCGCTCAAGCTCAAGCAGGCGCCCATACGCCAACTCATAGACGCCCTTTCGGCCGCCACGGCCGCCTCTCGAAAAACCTGACCCATGAAATTGACCGCTGCACCCGCCCGCCTTTCCACGATTTCCGGCAGCTTCGAGGCCGACTTCAAGGCGCGGCTGCATTGGTCCGCCGACACCGACGCGGCCATCGAGCAGCGCGTGGCCGACATCCTGGCCGACGTGCAGCAGCGCGGCGATGCGGCTGTGCTGGAATACACCGCGCGCTTTGACGGCCTGGACGCTGCCGGTATGGGCCAGCTTGAACTCACGCAGGCCGAATTGAAAGCCGCGTTCGACGCGATTCCAGCGGCCCAGCGCGATGCATTGCAAGCCGCCGCGCGCCGCGTGCGCAGCTACCACGAGGCCCAGAAGAAGGCCAGCGGCGAGAGCTGGAGCTACCGCGACGAAGACGGCACTCTGCTGGGCCAGAAGGTCACGCCGCTGGACCGCGTCGGCATTTACGTGCCCGGCGGCAAGGCGGCTTACCCCTCGTCGGTGCTGATGAACGCCATCCCCGCCCACGTGGCCGGCGTCGGCGAGATCATCATGGTCGTGCCCACCCCCAAGGGCGAGAAAAACGCCCTGGTGCTGGCCGCCGCCTACGTGGCCGGCGTGACCCGCGCCTTCACGATTGGCGGCGCGCAGGCCGTGGCCGCGCTGGCCTACGGAACGCACACCGTGCCCAAGGTCGACAAGATCACCGGCCCCGGCAATGCCTACGTCGCCAGCGCCAAGAAGCGCGTCTTCGGCACAGTGGGCATTGACATGATCGCCGGCCCCTCGGAAATCCTGGTGCTGGCCGACGGCAGCACGCCCGCCGACTGGGTGGCCATGGACCTGTTCAGCCAGGCCGAGCACGACGAACTCGCGCAAAGCATCCTGCTGTGCCCCGACGCCGCGTACATCGACGCCGTGCAGGCCGCCATTGACCGTCTGCTACCTGAGATGCCGCGCGCCGAGATCATCGCCAAGTCCCTGAACGGGCGCGGCGCGCTGATCCACACGCGCAGCATGGAAGAGGCCTGTGCGATCAGCAACCGCATCGCACCCGAACACCTGGAAGTCTCCAGCCGCGAGCCGCACAAGTGGGAGCCCCTGCTCAAGCACGCCGGCGCCATCTTCCTGGGCGCCTACACCAGCGAATCCCTGGGCGACTACTGCGCCGGCCCCAACCACGTGCTGCCCACCAGCGGCACCGCGCGCTTTTCGAGCCCCCTGGGTGTTTACGATTTCCAGAAGCGCTCCAGCCTGATCGAAGTCAGCGAAGCCGGCGCGCAGGTCCTTGGAAAGGTCGCTGCCGAACTGGCCTATGGCGAGGGGCTGCAGGCCCATGCCCGTGCGGCCGAGATGCGATTGAAGACCGTCCCCGAGATGAGAAAAACCAAATGACCCTGCCTGCACCCTCCCTGGACCCCAAGCTCAAAAAACTGATACGCCAGGACGTGCAGTCCATGCATGCTTACGCCATCCAGGACTCGGCCGGCATGGTCAAGCTGGACGCCATGGAGAACCCGCACCGCCTGCCCGCAGCGCTGCAGGCGCACCTGGGCCAGCGACTGGGCGCTTTGGCGCTGAACCGCTATCCGGATGGCCGGGTCAATGACCTTCGCAAGGCTCTGGCCGACTATGCGCAGATGCCCGAGGGCTTCGACATCATGCTGGGCAACGGCTCGGACGAACTGATCTCGCTGCTGGCCATGGCCTGCGACGTCGAGGGCGGCTCCATCCTGGCGCCCATGCCGGGCTTTGTGATGTACGGCATGAGTGCGCAGCTGCAAGGCCTCAAATTCATCGGCGTGCCGCTGACGGCCGACTTTGAACTCGACGAAGCCGCCATGCTGGCGGCCATCAAAGAGCACCAGCCTTCCATCATCTACCTGGCCTATCCCAACAACCCCACAGCCAACCTGTGGGACGACGCGGTCATCGAAAAGATCGTCGAGGCCGCGCCCGGGCTGGTCGTGATGGACGAGGCTTACCAGCCGTTCTCCAGCAAAAGCTATATCGACCGCATCGCGAAACACGGCCACGTGTTGCTGATGCGCACCCTGAGCAAGTTCGGCCTGGCCGGCGTGCGCATCGGCTACATGATGGGCCCCAAAGCCCTGATCGCCGAGGTCGACAAGGTGCGCCCGCCCTACAACATCAGCGTGCTCAATTACGAATGCGCGCTGTTCGCGCTGGAGCACCAGGAAGAATTCGCCGCGCAGGCCGGGGATCTCGTGGTCCAGCGCCAGGTGCTGATGGATGCGCTGACCGGCATGGCTGCCAAGGGCGTCAAGGCCTGGAAAAGCGACGCCAACATGATCCTGGTGCGGGTGCCCGATGCTGCCAAAACCTTCGAAGGCATGAAATCGCACAAGGTACTGGTCAAAAACGTTTCTAAAATGCACCCATTGCTGGCCAATTGTTTGCGCCTGACGGTCGGCACCGCGGACGAGAACGCGCAAATGCTGGCGGCGCTTGAAAAATCCTTATGACCATCCCCACACCTGTTTCCGCCGAACCGAGAACGGCCGAAGTCTCGCGCAATACGGCGGAGACCCAGATCACCGTCAAGCTCAACCTCGACGGCACCGGCAAAGCCAGCCTGTCGACGGGCATAGGGTTTTTCGACCACATGCTGGACCAGATCGCCCGCCACGGGCTGATCGACCTGGACATCCAGGCCAAGGGAGACCTGCATATCGATGGCCACCACACGGTGGAAGACGTGGGAATCACGCTGGGGCAGGCGGTGGCCAAGGCCGTGGGCGACAAAAAGGGCCTGCGCCGCTACGGCCATGCCTATGTGCCGCTCGATGAGGCGTTGTCGCGCGTGGTGATTGATTTTTCAGGCCGTCCCGGGCTGGAAATGCACGTGCCCTTCAAGAGCGGCATGATCGGCACCTTCGACAGCCAGCTGGCCTATGAGTTCTTCCAGGGCTTTGTGAATCACGCTTTTGTCACCCTGCACATCGACAACCTCAAAGGCGAAAACGCGCACCACCAGGCCGAGACCGTGTTCAAGGCCTTTGCCCGCGCGCTGCGCATGGCGCTGGAGATTGACCCGCGCTCGGCCGGTGTGATCCCGTCGACCAAAGGCTCGCTGTAGGCCGGGCCCTCGCCGCCCCTCAACCTTGATTCCCTGATGGCAAAACCCAAAACAGTGGCCGTGGTCGACTACGGCATGGGCAACCTGCATTCCGTCTCGCAGGCGGTCCGCCACGTCGCGGCGGGCAGCGGCTTTGAGGTGCTGGTCACCTCCCGGGCTGAAGACGTGATGGCGGCCGAGCGCATCGTGCTGCCCGGCCAGGGCGCGATTGCCGACTGCATGCGTGAGCTGGCCGATTCCGGCATGCTGGAGTCGGTGCTGCACGCGGCCGCCCACAAGCCGCTGTTCGGCGTCTGCGTCGGCATGCAGATGCTGCTGAGCCACAGCGACGAAGGCCAGCCCGGTGACGGCGGGGCGGGCACGGCCGGCCTGGGGCTGATCCCCGGCGAGGTCGTCAAGTTCGAGCTGGCGGGCAGGACCCAGCCCGACGGCAGCCGCTACAAGGTGCCGCAGATGGGCTGGAACCAGGTTTACCAAAATGGTGCAGGCACGGCCAAGGCGCACCCGGTCTGGGCCGGCGTGCCCGACGGCGCCTACTTTTACTTCGTTCACAGCTTTTATGCGCGCCCGTCGGATGCGCGCCACATCGCCGGCGAAGCCGACTACGGCGCCCGCTTTGCGGCGGCGGTTGCACGCGATAATATTTTTGCCACCCAGTTCCACCCCGAGAAAAGCGCCGGCCACGGTCTGGCCCTGTACCGCAACTTCCTGCACTGGAATCCCTGAGGCCCTTGGGTCAGACCCGGTATCGGGGCGCGCCGCTTTTTGTTACCCTGAGCACCCGTTTCTTTTTTTACCGTCTTTTTTACCGCCACATGCTACTCATCCCCGCGATTGACCTGAAAGACGGTCACTGCGTCCGCCTTAAACAGGGCGACATGGATCAATCCACCATCTTCAGCGAAGACCCGGCCGCCATGGCGCGCAACTGGGTCGACAAGGGCGCACGCCGCCTGCACCTGGTGGACCTGAACGGCGCGTTTGCGGGGAAACCCAAGAATGAGGCGGCCATCAAGCAGATCCTGGCCGAAGTCGGCAGCGAAATCGACGTGCAACTGGGCGGCGGCATCCGCGACCTGGACACCATTGAGCGCTACCTCGACGCCGGCCTGCGCTACGTCATCATTGGCACGGCGGCCGTCAAGAACCCGGGCTTCCTGCAGGATGCCTGCACCGCGTTCGGCGGCCACATCATCGTCGGCCTGGACGCCAAGGACGGCAAGGTCGCCACCGACGGCTGGAGCAAGATGACCGGCCACGAGGTCATAGACCTGGGCAAGAAATTCCAGGACTACGGCGTCGAATCCATCATCTACACCGACATAGGCCGCGACGGCATGCTCAGCGGCATCAACATCGCCGCCACCGTCAAGCTGGCCCAGGCGCTGACGATTCCCGTGATCGCCTCCGGCGGGCTGTCCAACATGGCCGACATCGAGGCTTTGTGCGAAGTTGAGGAAGAGGGCGTCGAAGGCGTGATCTGCGGCCGTTCCATCTACAGCGGTGATCTCGACTTTGAGAAAGCCCAGGCTCGCGCGGACGAATTAAACGGATGACCGCTGTTGCGATAAAGAGCGGCTGTTCATGCCAGCCAGGGCCGCGGAACCGGCTTTGCCGGGCCGCAGGCGCAGCCGCCCCCTCGGGGGGCAGCGCACTACGCGAAGCGAGAAGCGTGGGGGCCACATGTTAGCCAAACGAATCATTCCTTGTCTCGACGTCACCGGCGGCCGCGTGGTCAAGGGCGTCAACTTCACCCAGCTGCGCGACGCGGGCGACCCGGTGGAAATCGCCGCGCGCTACAACGAGCAGGGCGCCGACGAGCTCACCTTCCTCGACATCACCGCCACCAGCGACGGGCGCGACCTGATCCTGCCCATCATCGAAGCCGTGGCCTCGCAGGTCTTCATTCCTCTGACGGTAGGCGGCGGCGTGCGCACCGTCGAGGATGTGCGCCGCCTGCTCAATTCCGGCGCCGACAAAACCAGTTTCAACTCGGCCGCCATCGCCAACCCGCAGGTCATCGCGGACGCCTCCGCCAAATACGGCTCACAGTGCATCGTGGTGGCGATTGACGCCAAGCGCCGCAGCGCGGAAGACGAAAAACGCCTGACCCCCGCCGGCGAACCGGTGGGCCCGGGCTGGGACGTCTACAGCCATGGCGGGCGCAAGAACACCGGCCTGGACGCCGTGGCCTGGGCCGCCGAGATGGCGCGGCGCGGCGCCGGGGAGATTTTGCTTACCAGCATGGACCGCGACGGCACCAAGTCGGGCTTCGACCTGGCGCTGACCCGCGCGGTGAGCGATGCCGTCGGCGTGCCGGTGATCGCCTCGGGCGGCGTCGGCACCCTGGAGCACCTGGCCGACGGCATCCAGACCGGCGGCGCCGACGCGGTGCTGGCCGCCAGCATCTTCCATTACGGCGAATACACGGTGCAGCAGGCCAAGCAGCATATGGCCTCGCGAGGTATCCCCATGAGGTTGACCTAAGCCCCTCAGGCCTCCCGCATGGGTGCCGCTGCGCCTTACTCCGGCAGCTTTTGTGTTGCAATCGGCTGTAATGCCCAAATCTTTGACAATATGCCGATGAACTGGTTAGACGACATCAGCTGGGACGACAAGGGCCTGATCCCGGTCATCGCGCAGGAAGCCTCCAGCGGTGACGTGCTCATGTTCGCCTGGATGAACCGCGAGGCGCTGCAAAAAACCGCCGAGCTGGGCCAGGCGGTTTACTACAGCCGCTCGCGCGGGCGCCTCTGGCACAAGGGCGAAGAATCGGGCAATCAGCAAACGGTGCATGAAATCCGCCTGGATTGCGACAACGACGTGGTCCTGCTCAAGGTGACGCAACTGGGCCACACGCCAGGCATCGCCTGCCACACCGGCCGCCACAGCTGCTTTTTCAGTGTGTATAAAAACGGCCAGTGGGTGGTGACCGAGCCGGTCCTGAAAGACCCGACAACCATGTACAAACAGACTCCCGGCAAACATGAGCACGAATGACTCCCTCCAGCGCCTGGCGCACATCATCGAAAGCCGCAAGACGGCCAACGGCGGCGACCCGGACAAAAGTTATGTGGCGCGCCTGCTGCACAAAGGCCCCGACGCCTTCCTGAAAAAAATCGGCGAGGAGGCCACCGAAACCGTGATGGCCGCCAAGGACATCGATTGCGCGCTGAGCCACGGTGGCGCGACGGCCGAACTCAAGGGCAAGCTGGTCGGCGAGGTCGCCGACCTGTGGTTCCACAGCCTGATCGCGCTGGCACACTACGGCCTGAGCCCTGCCGACGTGATTGCCGAACTGGAGCGCCGCGAAGGCACCAGCGGCATCGAGGAAAAGGCCTTGCGCAAGGCGCAGCAACGCGACGCGGCCGAGAAGCCCTGATTGCGGCGGCCATGGATTTTCATTTTGACTTCACCGTAACAGGAACCTGACCCATGGAAACCGATCTGGCCGAATTCGAGGGCAAGAACCCCAACGACCGCACCGTCATGCATGTGCTCTACGGCCTGCACACGCTGGCCTGGTTCAGCGGCGGCGTGTTCGCGGTGATTGCCGTCATCATCAATTACATACGCCGTGCCGACGAAACCGATGCGCTGTACATCGACCACCACAACTACATGATCCGCACCTTCTGGTGGACGCTGGCATGGCTGGTGCTGCTGTCGCCGTTGTGGCTGCTGTTCGTGTTCCCGGGATTTGTCGCCTATGGCCTTGTGTGGCTCTGGTACCTGTACCGTTGCGTGCGCGGCTGGATGCGTTTCAACAGCCACAGGCCCACTTAATTCTCTTTGGACCCGATCAAGCCATGAGCCATTCCGCCAACTGCATTTTCTGCAAGATCGCCGCGGGCGCCATCCCCAGCCGCAAGGTGTACGAAGACGACGAGCTGTTCGCTTTTCACGACATCAATCCCTGGGCGCCCGTGCATTTCCTGATCATCCCCAAGGATCACATTCCGTCCATGGCGCAGGTGGGCCCCGAGCACGCGGCGCTGCTGGGCCGCATGCTGGTGCTGGCCCCCGGGCTGGCGATGGAACAGGGCTGCAACCCTTACCCCGAAGGCGGCTACCGCATCCTCACCAACACCGGCGCGGAAGGCGGGCAGGAAGTGCACCACCTGCATTTCCACGTGATTGGCGGCCCCCGCCCATGGCTGAAGGGTTGAGGAAGCACCGGGAACCCCGGGCCGCGTAAGCACACTAACCCGGTAGGCCAATGGGTGTAATCGACGCCCCGGCAGGACTGGCCTTTAGAATCAACGCAATTGCGTGCAAACCGCCCCAAACCGGCAATATTGCATTTACACCTGTATTTACAGATTAGGAGCAAATCATGGGTTCATTTTCCATCTGGCACTGGCTGATCGTTCTGTTGATCGTGGTGATGGTTTTCGGCACCAAAAAGCTGAAGAACATGGGCAGCGACCTCGGCGGCGCCGTGAAGGGCTTCAAGGACGGAATGAAAGACGGCAGCCAGACGCCGGCCGACGTGCCCGTGCCGCCTGCCAGCGTTACGAACGCGCAGGCTGCCGACAAGACCACCATCGACGTCGAAGCACGCCAGAAGTCTTAATTCAGGCCTGACGCTCCGTGATTGACCTCGGCATTTCCAAAATGGCGCTGATAGGCGCCGTGGCGCTGATCGTCATCGGCCCGGAAAAACTGCCGCGCGTGGCGCGCACCGTGGGCATGCTGCTGGGCAAGGCGCAGCGCTACGTGGCCGACGTCAAGAATGAGGTCAACCGTTCCATGGAACTGGACGAGCTCAAGAAGATGAAGGAAAGCGTCGAGGGCGCTGCCCGCGACGTCGAGAATTCCATCCAGACCAACGCCAGCGATTTTGAAAAATCCTGGGCCGAGGCCACGGGTGATTCCTCCTCAGGCAGCTTGCCGGGCATGGAAATCTTCCCCGAATACAAGCACCCGAAAAAGAAGTGGCGCCTCAAGCAGGGCGCGACGCCCCAGTGGTACAAGGCCCGTTCCGGCGTGCGCACCCGCGCGCAGTCGGGCGCCGCGCGTGTGGCGCGTTTCCGTCCGCAGCCGGGCCGCCTGTCTTGAGCCTTCCTGCTGATTTTCTGTTCTTTGCGCATCTTCCGGCGCCATCCACCCAGCGCAAACTCCCTTCATGAGCGATCCCAACACCGACAAGCCCGACGAACTCGCGGGCACTGAGCAGCCTTTTGTGCAGCACCTCATGGAGCTGCGCGACCGGATGATCAAGGCGGTGATCGCCATCGGCATCGCCGCCGCCGTGCTGGCGTTTTATCCCGGTGCCAGTGCGCTGTATGACCTGATGGCCGCGCCGCTGGTGGCAACCCTGCCCCAGGGGTCCAAACTGATCGCCATCAGCGTGATCACCCCCTTTGTGGTGCCGATCAAGATCCTGTTCATGGCCGCCTTCATGATTGCGTTGCCGGTGGTGCTTTACCAGGTGTGGGCTTTCGTCGCCCCGGGCCTTTACTCGCATGAGAAAAAGCTCGTCATGCCGCTGGTGATCTCCAGCACCTTGCTGTTTTTTGTCGGCGTGGCCTTTTGTTATTTCGTCGTGTTCGGCCAGGTGTTTCACTTCATCCAGAGCTTTGCGCCCAAGTCCATCATTGCCACACCGGACATCGAGGAATACCTGAACTTCGTGCTCGGCATGTTCCTGGCTTTCGGGCTGGCGTTTGAGGTGCCGATCGCGGTGATTTTGCTGGTGCGCATGGGCGTGCTCACCGTGGCCCAGCTGCGCGATTACCGTGGTTACTTCTGGGTGGCCGCCGCAGTCGGCACCGCTCTGGTGACGCCTCCTGACGCGGGATCGATGATCATGCTGCTGGGCGTGGTCGGCGGCTTGTATGAGGTCGGTATCCTCGCCGCCCTGCTTTTCGTCAAACACACCAAAAAGCCCGAAGACGACGGCGAGGCCGAGGCCGCCAAGCCCTGATTCTTTGGCAGCCTAGCGCTGCTGCACCTTGGGCCGCTGGCGCTTGCCGGGTGTCACGGCAATCTCAGTCTCTTTGTCCTTGCGCAGCACCGTCAGCGGCGCCGGCGTGCCGGGCTTCAGAGCCGCCACGGCGGTCAGCAACTGGCTCACGTTACGCACATTCTTGCCGTCCACGGCGGTGATCACGTCGCCGGGCTGTATGCCGGCCTGCGCGGCCGGGCCGTTCTGCAGCACGCCGGTGATGATGACGCCCCCGTCTTTCGCTGCCGCCGGCTTGAGGCCGAAGGTCTCGGCGAGTTCGGGATTTAAATCCTGCGGCTCCACGCCTATCCAGCCGCGCGTGACCTGGCCGTCTTTCAAGATTCCCTCGAGCACCTGTTTGGCGGTGGACACCGGAATGGCGAAACCTATGCCCATGGAGCCGCCTGAACGCGAGTAGATCGCGGTGTTGATGCCCATCAGGTTGCCGTTCACGTCGACCAGCGCGCCGCCCGAGTTGCCGGGGTTGATGGCGGCGTCGGTCTGGATGAAGTTTTCAAAGGTGTTGATGCCCAGCTGGTTGCGGCCCAGCGCGCTCACGATGCCGCCGGTCACGGTCTGGCCCACGCCGAAGGGGTTGCCGATGGCCAGCACCGGGTCGCCCACCTGCAGCGCGTCGGAGTTACCCAGCACGATGACGGGCAGCTTTTCCAGGTCGATCTTGAGGATGGCCAGGTCGGTATCGGGGTCGGTGCCTATGACCTGGGCCTTGGCTTTGCGCGTGTCGTTGAGGATGACCTCGATTTCGTCGGCGCCTTCAACGACGTGGTTGTTGGTCAGGATGTAGCCGCTGGCGCTGATGATGACGCCGCTGCCCAGGCCGCCCTGGGGCTCGTTGGGACTCTGGTCGCCGAAAAAGAACTTGAACCACGGGTCTTCGGCATGTGGGTTTTTCGCGGCGGCCTTGCTGGTGTTGATGCTGACGACGGCCGCGGATGCCACCTTGGCGGCCGAGGCAAAACCGCCGGCTGCGCCCGGGCTGCGCGGCGCGCTGCCGGCGGGCGCTTCGATGACCGACACGCCCGGCGTGTTGCCGCGGTCCAGCCACTGGGGCTTGAGCGTGGCCACGACGAAGTAAGCCGCCAGCAGGACGGTGACGGCTTGGGAAAACAGGAGCCAGGTACGCTTCATGAATGAGGAGTGTCAGCAAAAAAAAGTCAAAAACCGCGCGGAGATTGGCGCTGCAAGCCGCTATTGTCCCTCAGGTCCACCAAGTCCCCAAGGCTTTCGCGGGTCGTTCGCGCCTGAGACAATCGCCCCATGAGCACCACACGACAGGATTTGCTGCAAGCCTTTGACGCGCTTTTGCAGCCCGCGCGCTTCAAGGACTACGGCCCCAACGGCCTGCAGGTTGAGGGCAAGCCCGAAGTGCGCAGGATCATCTCCGGCGTCACCGCCAGCCTGGCCCTGATCGAGGCGGCCGTTGCCGCGCAGGCCGACGCCGTTTTTGTGCACCACGGCCTGTTCTGGCGCGGCCAGGACGGGCGCGTCACGGGCTGGATGAAGCAGCGCCTGGCCTTGCTGCTGGCGCACGACATCAACCTCTATGCCTACCACCTGCCGCTGGATGCCCACCCCGAACTCGGCAACAACGCGCAACTGGGGCTGCAGCTGGGGCTCACCGCCAGCGGGCGCTTCGGCGAACAGGATCTGGGCTTTATGGGCACGCGTACAAGCGGCGACGGATTTACCGATGCCGCCGCACTGGCCGCGCACGTGCAGCAGGTTTTGGGGCGGGCTGTAATCCACGCGGGACCGGCGCAAAGGGCCATACACAACATCGCCTGGTGCACCGGCGGCGCGCAGGGCTATTTCGAGGCGGCGATCGCGGCGGGTGCCGATGCCTTCATCACGGGTGAGATTTCCGAGCCGCAGGCCCATTACGCGCGCGAGATGGGCGTGGCCTTTATCGCCTGCGGCCACCACGCCTCCGAGCGTTACGGCGCGCCGGCGGTGGCAGGGCGGGTGGCCGCGCAACTGGGCCTGGCCCACGAGTTCATCGACATCGACAACCCGGCTTGAGGCTTGCCGGTGGGGGCCGGTTCAGGCCGGCTTGTGGCGCGACCGGCCGGTCCGCGGGGCTTTGCTGTTGGCGGTTTTCGGGCTTTTCGGGCGCGCAGCAGCTTTCGGCGCCGTATTGCGCAGGGCGCGCCAGCTGGAGCCCAGCTCGGCATGTTCGACCGGCACGGCGGTGTGGCTTTCCAGGTCCAGCAAAGCAGCGCGGGAACGCATGGCCCGCGCCGCCTGGGCCACCGACTGCGCCTCGTGCAGCAACTGGTCCACGTCTTTGTCCGCCGTAGACAGGTGAACGATGCCGACCGCAATGTCGGGTGTGATCCGCAGGTGCCGGCCGTCCAGCGAGGATACGTCCATGGGACGGCGCAGGCTGGAGGCCACGCGCAGGCCCAGCGTGCGTATCCAGCGCGGCGAGTGCATGGTCTCCAGCAGCACCACGAAGCAGCGGTCGTAATAGCGGCCCGCCGGATTCACGGTGCCGGTATGGCGCTGCATGCGGCGCGCCAGCTGGATGTAGATGTCGTTGAGGCCCGCCTGGCCGATTTGCGGCAGCAGGCGCTCGGGTTCGAACAGCAGCACGGCCATCAGGGCGCCGTCGCGCCGGGTGCGCAGGCGCCGGCGCTGCGCGCGGATGATCTTCTGCACCATCGCCACGCCGTCGTACAGCTGGGTGATGGGGTCGCGGCGCGAGACCTCGCCCTGCGTCATCTGCCGGGCCTGGTGGTTGCGCAACCACAGCATCGCGGCCGTGACGACCACGCTGAGCAGCGCGGCCAGCGCCACGCCGGCCTGCAGCAGCAGAGGCGGCCGCGTGGTGTTCAGCGCCATTCCATAAAGGCCGATCTGCGCGGGCAGGGTCAGCAGGCATCCCAGGGCCAGGCCCCAGGCCAGCCTGTCGCCCAGCTGCGTGGCGCGCACCGACAGCCAGAGCACCACCGACAGGTTGGCGATAGCCAGCGCGCCTGAGACCGGCAGGCGCCACTCGGGGGCGAGGAGCAGCAGGCACAGCGGCCCGCCCGCCAGGCACACCAGCGTCATCGCCAGCAGGCTGGTTTTCATCAGGCGGTCGCGCTGGTGGGCCGACAGCCATTTGCTGGCGCCGAAGCTGCCCATGGCGGCACACAGCGGCCCGGCCAGGATCTGCGCGGTCGCCAGCCACTCGCGCGCGCCCGGCCAGAGGGTGGCGGGCAGGCCGCTGAGCAGCATCACTACCGCCCAACACAGACTCAGGTAGGCCAGCGTTTGCGACGCGGCGCGGTTGCGGCTGTAAAAGGCATCGGCCAGCGCCAGAAAAAGCACCAGGCCCAGCGCGCCGGCAGCGGCGCTCCACAGCATCAGGTCGGCATCGGGCAGTGCGTGGGTAAGGGTGTTCATGGCCGGCTCAGCGCTGCGCGCAGGGGCCTGCCGGCCGCTGCTCTGTGGTTTGCGCCAAAATAGCCCAAGAATGCATCTGCACCAACCCTCTGCGTCTTTTGACCCGCCGCGGCGCCTTGCCGCCCGCGGGCGTACCCATTTTTTGGCGATTATGGTCCGTCCGGCCATGGAATGCACTGGGCCACCGGAATTCGCCGTCGTCAAGCGGAACGTGCACCGTGGCTAAGCCCATGCTTATCACCATGGGCGATGCGGCCGGCATAGGCCCGGAAATCATCGCCCGGGCTTTTCGCGAAGCACCTGCGGACATGGCGGGCTGCGCCGTGGTGGGCGATGTAGCCACGCTGCGCCGCGCCGCCGCGCTGGTGGCATCGCCGCTGGCACTGCCCATCGGGCAACTGGAAAGCCTGGCCGACCTGCCGGGCGTGCCGCCAAACTGCATCGCGGTGTTGCAACAGTGCACGCTGCCGGCCCTGGTTCCCTATGGGCAGGTCAGCGGCATGGCCGGGCAGGCTGCGGCGGACTGCATCGTCTGGGCGGCCCGCCGCGTATTAGCCGGTGATGCCGCTGCGCTGGTGACCGCGCCCATCCACAAGGAGGCCCTGGCAGCCGCCGGCGGCTGGGCGGCCGGCTTTCCGGGGCATACGGAAATGTTGCAGGCCGAGGCGGCCGCTTTTCTGGGCAAGTCCGTGGGTGAGGTGCCGGTGCGCATGATGTTGGCCAATGACGAACTGCGCACGGTGCTGGTGAGCATTCACATGTCGCTGCGTCACGCCATCGAGTCCGTGACCTTTTACAACGTATTGCAAACCCTGCGCATCACGCATGGCGCCGTGGCGGCGAGCCTGGGACGTGCGCCTCGCATCGCCGTGGCGGGGCTCAATCCCCATGCGGGCGAAGGCGGCCTGTTCGGCAGCGAAGAGCAGGCCATCATCGCCCCGGCCATTGCCGCGGCGCGTGCGGAAGGCCTGGATGTGAGCGGCCCCTTCGCGCCCGACACGGTGTTCATGCGGGCTCGCCATACCGCCGGCAAGCCCGGCGAGTTTGATGTGGTGGTCGCGATGTACCACGACCAGGGATTGATCCCGGTCAAATACCTGGGGGTGGAGCAGGGCGTCAACGTCACGTTGGGCCTGCCGCTGGTGCGCACCAGCCCCGACCACGGCACAGCCTTCGATATCGCGGGCAGCGGCCGCGCCGACGCCTCCAGCCTGCTGGCGGCCGTGCGCATGGCGCGCCGGCTTGCTGTTTGCTGACGCGTTGGCGGTTTATTTTTTCAGGCTGTCGCGGATTTCGCGCAGCAGCACGATGTCTTCCGGCGTTGCCGCAGGCGGCGGCGCGGCCTCGTGGTGCCGCTTGAGCCGGTTGATCTGTTTGACCATCAGGAAAATGATGAAGGCCAGGATGACGAAGTTGACCGTCACGGTCAGGAAGTGGCCGTAGGCGAACACCGGCACGCCCGCCTTGCGCAGTGCCTCCAGCGACATGTCGGTGCCGGGCGGCACGGTGCCGAGCAGCACGTACATGCTGGAGAAATCCAGTTTGCCGAAGACCAGGCCTACCACCGGCATGATCAGGTCGCTCACGACCGCGTCGACGATCTTGCCGAAGGCCGCGCCGATGATCACGCCGACGGCCAGGTCGACCACATTGCCCTTGACGGCAAATTCCCTGAATTCCTGCATCATTCCCATGAAGTCTCTCCTCTTGTTGCTGAGTCATTGCCGGCCTCGCCGGCTTATCCCGAAAAACATTATCAAGGCTGAGCCTGCTGGCGCAGCGTGCGCACGGACCCGGCTTGAAACAAAGTATGTGCACGGGCAATCCAGGCTGTGCCCAAAAAATAGGCATGCGAACGGCCGCAGGGCAGGCCGGGGCCACCCGTATACGCCCCCTTGCCTTGAAAAACGGCATCGCGCTCCGCTACAATTGCGGGTTGACCCCACTATGCCTATTTCAAGCCAGTTCTTGAAGGACTCTCATGACCCAAGCAAGCGAAGCAAGCGCGAATGGTGTGCCGCACGGCGCTCCCGTAGACAAAGATAAAAGAAACTGGCTCGTGACCACCTGCGTGGTGGGCGGCGCAGGCGTAGCAGCCACCGCTGTTCCCTTCGTCAGCACCTTCCAGCCTTCCGAAAAAGCCAAAGCCGCCGGCGCCGCCGTCGAAGTCGATATTTCCGACGTCAAGCCCGGTGAAAAAATCACGGTGGAATGGCGCGGCAAGCCGGTCTGGATCGTCAAGCGCACGCCCGCGCAGCTCGCCGAGCTGCCCAAGGTCGACGCCCTGCTGGCCGACCCCAAGTCCGAGCGCAAGCCCGACGAGCTGACCCCCGTTTACGCCCGCAACGAAAACCGCTCCATCAAGCCCGAAACGCTGGTGGTGGTCGGTATCTGCTCGCATCTGGGCTGCTCGCCTTCCGACAAGTTCCAGCCCGGCGCGCAGCCTTCGCTGCCCGACAACTGGGCCGGCGGTTTCCTGTGCCCTTGCCACGGCTCGACCTTCGACATGGCCGGCCGCGTCTACAAGAACAAGCCCGCGCCCGACAACCTCGAAGTTCCCCCGCACATGTACCTGTCAGACACCCGGTTGCTGATCGGTGAAGACAAGAAGGCCTGAAGGCGCTTTCCACCCCAAGCTCCTTCATAAGACCCTGTAGCCAGCGCCCGATACCTGCCGACACACCGACACGCGTACCAGGCGCTTGCCAAAGAACCCCACCGAACCAGGATCAGTTATGGCTGAATTCAAAGAAATTTCCCCCGATGCCCCGCTCGCCGCCAAGGCGATGAACTGGGTCGACAACCGGTTTCCCGCCAGCAAGCTCTACAAAGAGCACATGAGCGAGTACTACGCGCCCAAGAACTTCAACTTCTGGTACATCTTCGGCTCGCTGGCCATGCTGGTGCTGGTCATCCAGATCGTGACCGGCATCTTCCTGACGATGAACTACAAGCCGGATGCCGCACAGGCCTTCGGTTCCGTCGAATACATCATGCGCGACGTGCCCTGGGGCTGGCTGATCCGCTACATGCACTCGACCGGCGCTTCGGCCTTCTTCGTGGTGGTTTACCTGCACATGTTCCGCGGCCTGCTCTACGGCAGCTACCGCAAGCCGCGCGAGCTGGTCTGGATTTTCGGCTGCGCGATCTTCCTGTGCCTGATGGCCGAGGCCTTCATGGGCTACCTGCTGCCATGGGGCCAGATGAGCTACTGGGGCGCCCAGGTTATCGTGAACCTGTTCGCCGCGATTCCTTTCATCGGCCCCGACGTGGCGCTGTTGATCCGCGGCGACTACGTGGTGGGCGATGCCACGCTGAATCGCTTCTTCGCGTTTCACGTAATCGCGGTGCCGCTGGTGCTGCTGGGCCTGGTGGCCGCGCACATCATCGCGCTGCATGAGGTGGGCTCCAACAATCCGGACGGCGTCGAAATCAAGGGACCGAACGCGCCCAAAGACGCCCAAGGCCATCCGCTGGACGGCATTCCTTTCCATCCGTACTACACGGTGCACGACATTTTCGGCGTGAGCGTCTTCCTGATGATCTTCTCGGCGATCATCTTCTTCGCGCCCGAATTCGGCGGCTACTTCCTCGAGTACAACAACTTCATCCCGGCTGATCCGCTGAAGACACCGGCGCACATCGCCCCTGTCTGGTACTTCACGCCTTACTACTCCATGCTGCGCGCCATCACCAGCGAGATGATCTATGCGCTGATCGTCTGCGTGGTGGGTGCCGCGGCCGTCAGCATCTGGAAATTCCGCATGCCGGTACTGTTCAAGGCCGCCATCGCCGGTGCTGCTGTCGTGGGCGCCGCGTTGCTGCTGTCCATCGATGCAAAGTTCTGGGGCGTGGTCGTGATGGGCGGCGCCGTCGTGATCCTGTTCTTCCTGCCCTGGCTTGATCACAGCCCGGTCAAGTCGATCCGCTACCGTCCCGACTGGCACAAATACCTCTACGGCATTTTTGTCATCAACTTCCTGGTGCTGGGCTATCTCGGCGTTCAGCCGCCGTCGCCTATCGGCGAACGTGTCTCGCAGGTCGGCACGCTGTTTTACTTCGGCTTCTTCATCCTGATGCCGTGGTGGAGTCGTGTTGGCACCCCCAAGACACCGCCGGACCGTCCTGTTTTTCACGGTCACTGAGAGTTGGAGATAAAAACGATGAAAAAAATTATTTTCGCGCTGGTTACCGCTTTTGGCCTCGTGGCCGGTGCACAGGCCTCCGAAGGCGGCATTGCCTGGGACAAAGCGCCCGATCGCACCAACGACCTGGGTTCCCTGCAAAACGGCGCCAAGCTGTTCGTCAATTACTGCCTGAACTGCCATTCCGCCGCCTTCATGCGCTTCAACCGCCTGAAAGACATCGGCCTGACCGACAAGGAAATCAAGGACAACCTGCTGTTTACCACTGAAAAAGTGGGCGACACCATGAAGTCCGCGATCGATCCGAAACAGGCCAAGGACTGGTTCGGCGGCAACCCGCCCGACCTCACCGTGATCGCGCGTTCGCGCGCCGGCCACAACGGCACCGGTGCCGACTACCTCTACACCTACCTGCGCACCTACTACCGCGACGAAACCAAGGCCACCGGCTGGAACAACCTGGCTTTCCCCAGCGTTGCCATGCCGCACGTGCTGTGGGAACTGCAGGGCGTGCGCACCCCCGTGTATGAGGAAAAGGAAGAACACGGGCACAAGGTCGAAATCTTCAAGGGCTGGCAGCAGGTCAGCCCCGGCACCATGACGCCGCTGCAGTATGACCAGGCCATGGGCGACCTCGTGGGTTATCTGCAGTGGATGGCAGAGCCGGCCCAGAACATCCGCATTCGCGTCGGTGTCTGGGTGCTGCTTTTCCTTCTCTGCCTGACCTTCGTCACCTGGCGCCTGAATGCGGCGTTCTGGAAAGACGTCAAGTAATTTTTTTCGCCGGGATTCAGTTCCCGGCACCTTCTGGAGTGGATGCTTTTTATATGTATCCACTCCTTTGCATTTAGGAGTTCCGCACCATGATGGTCCTTTATTCAGGCACAACCTGCCCCTTCTCGCACCGCTGCCGTTTTGTGTTGTTTGAAAAAGGCATGGACTTCGAAATCCGCGACGTCGACCTGTACAACAAGCCCGAAGACATCAACGTGATGAACCCGTACGGCCAGGTGCCCATCCTCGTCGAGCGCGACCTGATCCTGTACGAGTCGAACATCATCAACGAGTACATCGACGAGCGTTTCCCGCATCCGCAACTCATGCCCGGCGACCCGGTCGACCGCGCGCGTGTGCGCCTTTTCCTGCTGAACTTTGAAAAAGAGCTTTTCGTCCATGTCAGCACGCTGGAATCGCGCGCTTCCAAGGGCAACGAGAAGGCGCTCGAAAAAGCCCGCTCGCACATCCGCGACCGCTTGACGCAGCTCGCCCCCATCTTCCTGAAGAACAAGTTCATGCTGGGCGACAACTTCTCCATGCTCGACGTGGCGATCGCCCCCCTGCTGTGGCGCCTCGACTACTATGACATCGACCTGTCGAAGAATGCCGCGCCGCTGCTCAAATACGCGGAACGTATTTTTTCGCGCCCAGCCTACATCGAGGCACTGACGCCTTCTGAAAAGGTGATGCGTAAATAATCTACGGATTCGATTTTCCGGACAAGCAGCTTGGCTGAATTCATGAACGCCCTGGACTCCACGTCGACGCGCCCTTACCTGATAAGAGCCCTGTATGAGTGGTGCACCGACAACGGCTTCACGCCCTACGTGGCCGTGTCGGTGGACGACAGCGTGCAGGTGCCGCGCGAGTACGTGAAGAACAATGAGATTGTGCTCAACATCAGCTTTGACGCGACCTCGTCGCTTAAGCTGGGCAACGATTTCATCGAGTTCAAGGCGCGTTTTGCCGGCAGTGCCCGGGAAATCATGGTGCCCATCACCCATGTGATTGCCATCTATGCCCGTGAAAACGGGCAGGGCATGGCCTTCCCCATGGTGGCGCCTTCCGCAGCAGGCCCCGTTTCCGGCGCCGGCACGGCAAGTGACGCCGGCCTGACGGCGCCTGCAGCGGCCGCATCGCCGGCACCCGCGCCGGCATCGCACAGCCCGGTGGATGTGCCCGAAAACAAGATCATGCAACTGGTGCCCGAAAGCGCGCCTGGCGCTGAAGACGGCGGCCCCGACACTCCGCCGGAGCCTCCCAAGTCGCCACGCGCGCGGCCTTCGCTGAAACGCGTCAAGTAAAATACCCCCGTGCCGCTTTAGCTCAGTTGGTAGAGCAACCGCCTTGTAAGCGGTAGGTCGTCAGTTCGATTCCGACAAGCGGCACCATTTCCCCCAAGCCTTGCCTTCCCCATGCAACATGGGTACTATCGCTAGCAATTTTGTAGCGAACCATCAGGCGGGGCTTTAGTTTCCATGTCATAGCGCCGTTAATGAAAAGAACGGCTACTACTTTCTGCTTATTAGGATCTTGAGTCGAATTGAGGTAACCTTCCAACCTTTGCCTATAAGGCGGGCTTGGATCAGGGGGAGTAGCTGCCGGATTTTTGCGGCGGCCGCGTTGCCGCTGACCAGCAGGCACCAGGTTTCGCCGTCGATAGGACCCGCCTGAACGGCGGGGCGCAGAGCTTCCGGCAGCAGCGACTCAATGGCCTTGAGCCTGTCGCTGGACTCCCGGACGAGTTCGGTCAGCCGGGCCAGGGAAGGGGAATTCCCGGCGGCTTGATAAACGGAGAGCGCCTGTGGAAGGCGTCGGTCGGAGGTCATGATGGACTGGGCGCGGCTGGGTGAGCGCTAGCTTTTAAAGAGGTAGACAAGTGCATTTGATTATCACGGATGCGTGGCTGGCAAAAAGCCGGGCCATCTATTTAAGCGGCACAAAACTGGTGCTGGCGGGCTTTGTCGCCGCGCTGGCGCTGATGCTTGTGGCCGCCGGCCTCTACCACTGGGTGTTCCTCAAGGGCGCGCGCGAAGGCTGGCCTGTCATCGGCTCGCTGGTCAAGCTTATGGTCAAGGACGAATTCGACCAACGCGACCGCTTCATGCGTGAAAACCTCGACGTGATGGCCAAGCGGGTCGGCGAAATGCAGGCCAAGATGATGCAACTTGAAGCGCTCGGCGAGCGGGTGTCGGGCCTGGCGGGCGTCAATCCCAACGACATCAAGGCCACGCCCGGCCGCGGCGGCGCACTGGTGGCGGGCCCCTCGCTCACCATGGAAGAGCTGCAGGCCACGCTGGCGGACCTTGACAAACTCACCGACCAGCGGGTTGACCTGATGACGGTGATGGAGTCGCGCCTGTTTGACCAGAAAATCAAAAAAATGATGGTTCCCACCCAGGAACCCGTCGCCGGCGGCAACCTTGGCTCGCCCTTCGGCTGGCGCATTGACCCGATGAACGGGCGCTCCGCATTGCACACAGGGCTCGATTTCCCGTCCGAGCCGGGCACGGCCATCCTGGCCGCCGCGGGCGGCGTGGTGGTCACGCAGGAATACCACCCGGCCTACGGCAACATGGTCGAGGTCGACCACGGCAACGAACTTGTCACGCGTTATGCCCATGCATCGCGGGTACTGGTCAAAAAGGGCGATCTGGTCAAGCGCGGCCAGAAGATTGCAGAAGTCGGCACCACCGGCCGCTCCACAGGCCCGCACCTGCATTTCGAGGTGCTGGTCCAGGGTGTTTTCCAGGATCCGCAGAAATTCCTGACCGCAGGACAGAAACTGCCCGGGCCCATGGTGGCGTCAGCCGCCGGGCGGCCCTCCGCACCCGCTCCGGCACCTGTGCCCGCACAGCTCCCGCAGCTGCCGCGTCCTCATTAGGCGGCTTGTGCCTGCATTGCGGGCATGCGCGGCTTTTTGCCGATCATCGCGGATTTAGGCCCGCAGGGCGTGCGACTCTCCCGGCAGAGTTAAAATCAGAGGTTTGGGCCCAGTTGAACTCACTGATGGCGCCCACACCTAGGTTCCGTACTCAATAAGGGATTTCGGCCGCATTGCCAGCTCAAGGGGAGCGGTCAAGGCGGCCTCGCATTTATGGCTTCCAACATCCTGACCAAAATTTTCGGCAGCCGCAATGACAGGCTGCTCAAAACCTACCGCAAAACCGTCGAACGCATCAATGCGCTGGAGACCCAGTACGAAAAGCTTGACGACGACCAGTTGCGCGCCAAAACCCAGGAGTTCAAAAGCCGGGTAGCCGCGGGTGAAGAGCTCGATGCCATCCTTCCCGAAGCGTTTGCGGTGGTGCGGGAAGGCAGCAAGCGCGTCATGAAGATGCGCCACTTTGACGTGCAGATGCTGGGCGGCATGTCGCTGCACAACGGCAAGATTTCCGAAATGCGCACGGGCGAGGGCAAGACCCTGACCGCCACGCTGCCGGTGTACCTCAATGCCTTGACCGGCAAGGGCGTGCACGTGGTGACGGTCAATGACTATCTGGCCAGCCGCGACGCGCGCTGGATGGGCAAGCTCTACAACTTCCTGGGCCTGACGGTGGGCATCAACCTGCCCAATATGCCGCGCGAGGAAAAGCAGGCCGCCTATGGCTCCGACATCACCTACGGCACCAACAACGAATACGGCTTCGACTACCTGCGCGACAACATGGTCTACGAAGTGGCGGACCGCGTGCAGCGCGGCCTGAACTACGCCATCGTCGACGAAGTGGACTCGATCCTGATCGACGAGGCGCGCACGCCGCTCATCATCAGCGGCCAGGCCGAAGACCACACCGAGATGTACCTGGCGATGAACAAGGTCGTCCCCATGCTGACGCGCCAGGAAGGCGAAGCCGACCCGCGCACCGGCGAGGGGGTGACCAAGCCCGGCGACTTCACCGTCGACGAAAAAAGCCACCAGGTGACCCTGACCGAGCAAGGCCATGAGAACGCCGAGCGCCTGCTGTTCAACCTTGGCCTGATCCCCGAAGGCGCCACGCTGTACGACCCGGCCAACATCTCGCTGATGCACCACCTGTACGCGGCCCTGCGCGCCAACCAGCTCTACCACCGCGACCAGCACTATGTGGTGCAGGACGGCGAGGTCGTGATCGTCGACGAGTTCACCGGCCGCCTGATGTCGGGCCGGCGCTGGAGCGACGGCCTGCACCAGGCCGTCGAAGCCAAGGAAGGCGTGCAGATCCAGGCGGAGAACCAGACCCTGGCCTCGATCACCTTCCAGAACTATTTCCGCCTCTACGCCAAGCTGGCCGGCATGACCGGCACCGCCGACACCGAGGCCTACGAATTCCAGGAAATCTACGGCCTGGAAACCACGGTGATCCCGCCTAACCGCGTGAGCCGCCGCGACGACCAGCTGGACCGCGTCTACAAAACCACGCGCGAGAAATACGAAGCCGCCATCAAGGACATCCGCGAGTGCTACGAGCGCGGCCAGCCCGTGCTGGTCGGCACCTCCTCGATTGAGAACTCCGAGATCATCGACGCGCTGCTGAGCAAGGAAAACCTGCCGCACCAGGTGCTCAACGCCAAGCAGCATGCCCGCGAAGCCGACATCATCGCGCAGGCCGGCCGCCCGAAGATGATCACCATCGCCACCAACATGGCCGGCCGCGGCACCGACATCGTGCTGGGCGGCAACGTTGAAAAACTGATCGAAGTCGTCGAGGCGGACGAGGCACTGGATGCCGCCGCCAAGGAAGCGGAAATCGCCCGCCTGCGCACTGCCTGGAAGGAAGAGCACGAACAGGTCACTTCGCTGGGCGGCCTGCGCATCATCGCGACGGAACGCCATGAATCGCGCCGCATCGATAACCAGCTGCGCGGCCGCTCTGGCCGCCAGGGCGACCCCGGCTCCTCGCGTTTCTACCTGAGCCTGGACGACCCGCTGATGCGCATTTTCGCGGGCGACCGCGTCAAGGCCATCATGGAGCGGCTCAAGATGCCCGACGGCGAGGCGATCGAAGCGGGCATCGTCACCCGCAGCATCGAGTCGGCCCAGCGCAAGGTCGAGGCGCGCAACTTCGACGTCCGCAAGCAGCTGCTTGAGTACGATGACGTCGCCAACGACCAGCGCAAGGTGATCTACCAGCAGCGCAACGACATCATGGACGCCGGTAGCCTGCAGGCGCAGATCGCTTCGCTGCGCGAAGGCTGCTTCACCGACCTGGCTCGGCAGTACGTGCCGGTGGAAAGTGTCGAAGAGCAATGGGACGTGCCGGGCCTTGAGAACGTACTGCGCGATGAATGGCAGATCGAGTTGCCGCTGCGCAAGGAGCTTGAAACCGCCACGGCCATCACCGACGAAGAGGTGGTCGAGAAGGTCATAGTGGCCGCCAACGCCGCCTTTGCCGACAAGGTCGAAAAAATCGGCGAAGAAAACTTCACGCAGTTCGAGCGCGTGGTTCTGCTGCAGAGCATAGACAGCCACTGGCGCGAACACCTGAGCGCGCTCGACTACCTGCGCCAGGGTATCCATCTGCGCGGCTATGCGCAAAAGCAGCCCAAGCAGGAATACAAACGCGAGGCGTTTGAGCTCTTCGGCCAATTGCTCGACAGCGTGAAGAACGAAGTCACCAAGGTCCTGATGACGGTCAAGATCCAGTCGGGCGAGCAACTGGAACAAGCGGCCGAAGAGATGGAAAGCCGCGCCGAGAACATCGCCAACGTCACCTACACCGCGCCCACCGAAACCGGCGAAGTGGAAACCACGGTGGATGAGGAGTCGCAGCGCCGCGCACCGGCCGTGCCGGTTGGCGACGTGCCCCGCGTGGGCCGCAATGACCCCTGCCCTTGCGGCTCGGGCAAAAAATACAAAAACTGCCACGGCCTGCTGAACTGAGCACCGGCCTGAGCTGAACGCCTATCCATCCCACTGGTTTTCCGGAGTCAACACATGCCCGTCAATCTGGTTGCCACGCCTGCCGCGAACCTTTACCCTGTTCCCGGCGTGCGCTGGGGCATCACCGAGGCGGGCATACGCAAAGCCAACCGCAAAGACCTTTCCGTGCTGCTGCTCGATGAAGGCGCGTCCGTAGGGGCGGTCTTCACGCAGAACCGCTTTTGTGCCGCGCCCGTGCAGATCTGCCGCGAGCACCTCGCCAAAAACGGCGGCCAGACGGCCGGCATACGCGCCATGGTCATTAACACCGGCAATGCCAACGCCGGCACCGGCGACGACGGCCTGAGCCGCGCGCACGCCACATGCATCGCGCTGGCGCGGCTGCTGGACCTCGCGCCCGAGCAGATCCTGCCGTTTTCCACCGGCGTCATCATGGAGCCGCTGCCCAACGACCGCATCGCGGCAGGCCTGCCGGCCGCGCTGGCCGACGCGAAGGAAGACAACTGGGGCAATGCGGCTGAAGCCATCATGACCACCGACACGGTGGCCAAGGCTTTTTCCAAACGCATCAAGCTTGCAGGCGCCGAGGTCACCATCACCGGCATCAGCAAGGGCGCCGGCATGATACGGCCCAACATGGCGACCATGCTGGGTTTCATGGCGACCGACGCCTGCGTGGCCCAGCCGCTGATGGCGCAACTGGCCCGGGAACTGGCGGAGGGATCGTTCAACCGCGTGACAGTGGACGGCGACACCTCGACCAACGACTCCTTTGTAGTGGTGGCCACCAACAAGGCCGCTCACGCACCCGTGACCTCGCTGGACAGCGCCGACGGCCAGGCCTTGCGTACCGCCATGCTGGACATCGCCAGGCAGTTGGCGCAGGCCATCGTGCGCGACGGAGAAGGCGCGACCAAATTCATGACCATCCGGATCGAGGGCGGCAAGACCGGTGAGGAGTGCCGCAAGGTGGCCTACGCCATCGCCCATTCACCGCTGGTGAAAACCGCCTTCTTCGCCAGTGACCCGAATCTCGGCCGCATCCTCGCGGCCGTCGGTTATGCCGGCATTGACGACCTGGATCAGACAAAAATCGATTTGTACCTGGACGAGGTGCTGGTGGCCAAGAACGGCGGCCGCCACCCCGGCTATGTCGAGGCCGACGGCCAGCGCGTGATGAAGCAAAGCGAGATCACGGTGCGCGTGGTGCTGGGCCGCGGCGCGGCCATTGACACCGTCTGGACCTGCGATTTTTCGTACGACTACGTCAAGATCAACGCCGACTACCGCAGTTAATCGCGACAGCACACCACAACAAAAATGAACGAGCAGTTTGAACGCCTGATCACCCGTGTCGAATCCCTGATGGCACGGATTGAGTCCGTGCTGCCGCAGCCTCTGACCGCGCCGGACTGGAGCGCCTCAGTCGCTTACCGCTACCGCAAGCGCAGTTCGGGCCACGGCTCACTGGAGCCGGTCCGCCACATCGGCAACATGAGCCTGGGCGACCTCAAGGAGATCGAGGACCAGAAGGAAAAGATCAAGCGCAATACCGAGCAGTTCGTGCTGGGCAAGCCCGCCAACAACGTGCTGCTGACCGGTGCGCGCGGCACCGGAAAATCGTCGCTGATCAAGGCTTGCCTGAATGAATATTCCTCACGCGGCCTGCGCCTGATTGAAGTCGACAAGGCCGACCTGACCGACCTGCCGGACATCGTCGACGTGGTCTCCGGCCTGCCCGAAAAATTCATCGTCTTTTGCGACGACCTGAGTTTTGAGGAGGGCGAGCCGGGCTACAAGGCGCTCAAGTCCATCCTCGACGGCTCCGTCGCGGCCGCCACGCCCAATGTGCTGATCTACGCGACCAGCAACCGGCGCCACCTGCTGCCCGAGTACATGACGGAAAACCTCACCTACACCCACGGAGACGACGGTGAGGTGCATCCCGGTGAAGTGGTCGAGGAAAAGATTTCGCTGTCCGAGCGCTTCGGCCTCTGGGTCAGCTTTTATCCTTTCACCCAGGACGAATATCTGACCATCGTCGCGCAGTGGCTGTCGTCTTTCGGCGTGGGCCAAGATGCCATCGCGGCCGCGAAGCCGGCCTCGCTGGTCTGGGCGCTGGAGCGCGGTTCGCGCAGCGGTCGTGTCGCCTACCAGTTCGCGCGCGATTATGCGGGCCGCGACAGCGCCACGCGGCCTGTGGCGGCGCCGGCCATTGCGGCCTACGAGCGGCCAGGCGCTTCTGTTGCGGTGTCTTCGGACCAGGCGCCAGACCATTCAACATGAGCGTGCTGGTCGCCGACGGTGAACGGCCGCGCGAGGGCGGCGCGGATCGCAAGGTCGTCGATGTCGCGGTCGGCGTGCTGATCCGGCCCGATGGCGATTTCCTGCTGACCTCCCGGCCCCCCGGCAAGGTCTACGAAGGTTACTGGGAGTTCCCGGGCGGCAAGCTGGAGCAAGGTGAAACTGTCGAGGCCGCGCTGCGCCGTGAGCTGCAGGAAGAAATCGGCGTGACCATAGGCGCGGTCCATCCCTGGAGGGTCGAGATGGTCGACTACCCGCATGCGTTGGTGCGCCTGAATTTCTGCAAGGTGTTTGAGTGGACCGGCGAACTCCAGATGCACGAAGGCCAATCGCATGCCTGGCAGTCGCTGCCGGTCAGCGTGCAGCCCGTCTTGCCGGGTACTGTGCCGGTGCTGGCCTGGTTTGCCGAAGAGCGGGGCTTTGCCGGCGCGACCTGCTGATCTTGCTGTGCTTTACAGCGTTGCCTTAGCCGGCAAATACCCAGTTCTTGCTTGCGCCCAACACGGCGTCGGGGTAGGGGGATTTGCCGCGTGAGCCGTTGTAGCGGCCCAGGCCCATGAAGAGGTCGCCGCGCTCCCGGTCCAGGTAGTGGCGCAGGATCACGCAGCCGAAACGCAGGTTGGTCTGCATGTGAAACAGCTTGCCCGGGTCGCCGTCCCCGATCACACGCGTCCAGAAGGGCATGACCTGCATGTAGCCGCGCGCGCCGACGTTGCTGACCGCGAACTTGCGGAAGTTGCTCTCGACCTGGATCAGGCCCAGCACCAGCGTGGTGTCCAGCCCGGCGCGCCGGCTTTCGTACCACACGGTTTGCAAAAACTCCTTGCGAATCTGCCATTCGGGTTTTTTCTTCTTGAGCCGGTCGCTCATGGCACCCAGCCAGCGCAGGTAGGTGAGGCGGCTTTCCGTGTCCTTGAACTCGGGCACGGGCGGCGCCTGGTTGGCGATGGCCGAGCTCAGCGCGGTGCGTACCGAGTCAATCAGCGGCTCTTCCACCTGCGCGCCGGCATGCGCCTGCTTCGCCAGCAGCAGCGGGCTGCAGGCGATAGGCAAGGCCTGCAGGCAGGTTCGCCTGGAGATCCCCTGCGCCTTTGCCAGGGCGGTACCGGATGCGGACAGCGTCAATGAGCGCACGGAAACCATGGAAAGGTCAAAGCGCCAGCTTTCCCTTGAGGAAGTCGAAGGCGCCGGCTGCATCGATCTTGCTGGAGGCCGCGTCGCGGCGGTGCTGGTATTCGAGCTGTCCGTCTTTCAGGCCGCGGTCGCCGATGGTGATGCGATGCGGCACGCCTATCAGCTCCCAGTCGGCGAACATGGCGCCGGGCCGCTCGCCCCGGTCGTCCAGGATCACGTCCACACCGGCCGCCAGCAACTCCACGTAGAGCTTGTTGGCTGCGGCTTCGACTTCGGGGAAGCGGTCGGGGCTGATGGGGCACAACACCACGGTAAAGGGGGCGATGGCGTCGGGCCAGATGATGCCGCGCTCGTCGTGATTCTGTTCGATCGCTGCAGCGGGCAGGCGTGTGATGCCTATGCCGTAGCAGCCCATCTCCATGAATTGCGGCTTGCCGTTTTCGCCCAGAAAGGTGGCGTTCATGGCCCGGCTGTATTTGGTGCCGAGGTAGAACACATGGCCGACTTCGATGCCGCGCTCGATCACCAGCGCGCCCTTGCCGTCGGGGGACGGGTCGCCCGCTACCACGTTGCGGATGTCGACCACCAGTTCGGGCTCGGGCAGGTCGCGACCCCAGTTGACGCCGGTCAGGTGAAAGTCCGCTTCGTTGGCGCCGCAGACCCAGTCGGCCAGTGCGGCGACTTCGCGGTCTACCACGAGCTTGACGGGTTTCTTCAGGTTCAGCGGGCCGAGGTAACCCGGCTTGCAGCCGAAGTGGTCTTCAATCTCGGCCAGCGTGGCGAAGCGGAAGTCCGCCAGGCCCGGCACCTTGCCGACCTTGACTTCGTTCATGTCGTGGTCGCCGCGCAGCAGCAACAGCCAGACCTGCGACTTGACGGGCTTGCCCGCCTCATCGAGCGTGTCGGTGGCCAGTACCAGCGACTTGACGGTGGTCTGCAATGGAATGCCCAGCAGTTCGGCCACGTCGGCGCAGGTCGATTTGCCGGGGGTGGGTGTTTTGGTCATAGCCTGCGACGCAGCCTTGCGCACGCCTTGGGGCGGCAGCGCCTCGGCTTTCTCCATGTTGGCGGCGTAGTCACTGCCGGGGCAGTAGACGATGGCGTCTTCGCCTGTCGCGGCGATCACCTGAAACTCTTCGCTGAGGTCGCCGCCTATGGCGCCGCTGTCGGCGGCCACCGCGCGGTAGGTCAGGCCGAAGCGGTCAAAAATCTTGCGGTAGGCCGCTGCCATGACCTGGTAGCTGGCCTTGGCGCCGGCCTGGTCGCGGTCGAAGCTGTAGGCGTCCTTCATGATGAACTCGCGCCCGCGCATCAGGCCAAAGCGCGGCCGGCGCTCGTCGCGGAACTTGGTCTGGATCTGGTACAGGTTTTTCGGCAGCTGCTTGTAGCTCTTGATGTCCTGGCGCATCACGTCGGTGACGACTTCTTCGCTGGTCGGCTGGACCACGAAGTCGCGGCCGTGGCGGTCCTTGATGCGCAGCAGCTCGGGACCCATTTTTTCAAAGCGGCCGGTTTCCTGCCAGAGCTCGGCCGGCTGGATCACCGGCATGGTCATCTCCACGGCGCCCGCCCGGTTCATTTCCTCGCGCACGATGGCCTCGACCTTGCGGATCACGCGCAGGCCCATGGGCATGTAGTTGTAAACACCGGCACCCAGTTTCTTGATCATGCCGGCCCGCATCATGAGCTGGTGGCTGACGACTTCCGCGTCGGCGGGGGCTTCCTTGAGGGTGGAAATGAAGAACTGGGATGCTTTCATGGGCGGTTTTCGGGGATTCCGGGGTTGGAAATAGGGGAAAAGCTGCTGCAGCCCGCCGTGCGCTTGGCGCTGGGGCCTTCGCTGTGCATAATGGACTCAGTTTAAAAATTTTGAGGTTTGATTATGCTTGACCGGGACGGCTTTAGGCCCAACGTCGGCATCATCTTGCTCAACCAGAGAAGTCAGGTATTTTGGGGCAAACGTATCCGTACCCACTCGTGGCAGTTTCCGCAGGGTGGCATTGACCGGGGCGAAAATCCCGAGCAGGCCATGTACCGCGAGTTGCATGAAGAAGTGGGGCTGTTGCCGCAGCATGTGAATGTGCTGGCCCGAACCCGAGACTGGTTGCGCTATGAGGTGCCTGACCGGTTCATCCGCCGCGATGCGCGCGGACATTACAAAGGCCAGAAACAAATCTGGTTTCTCCTTCAACTGGTCGGCCACGACTGGGACTTGAACCTGCGCGCGACCGACCACCCTGAGTTCGACGCCTGGCGCTGGAACGACTACTGGGTGCCGCTGGACGTGGTGGTCGAGTTCAAGCGCGGCGTTTATGAAATGGCGCTGACCGAACTCTCAAGGTTTGTCCCGCGCGTGGATAACCGGGCCGAGCCGCGTCCCGACCATCGCAACCGCTACCTGCGCGGCGGCCTGCACCAGCGCGACCACGCGGGCCCGACCGGCGAGGCCGGATTCCATGCCGCGGGCGAGTCTTTTCACGCCCAGATCAGGCCAGGCGCTTCTTTTGAATTGCCGCCCGGCGCTACCTTTGAACCTGATCCGCAGACCAGCCTGGGCGCGGATCCCAGTACCCCAAAACCATGAAACTCAAATTGGCCGTCCTGGCCTCCATCGTCCTGACGGCGCTTTACGCCACGGGCCCGGCGCAGGCCCAGGTGTATGCGCTCGAGGACCCTGTCGACTGGAAGGAATCGCCCGTCCCGCCACCACCGGCCTTTGACGTCAAGAAACTGATTCCGCTGGAGGTGTCGACCGGCTCCTCACTGAATTACGGCATCGATCCTGCCTCCATCACCATCACCGACAGTGACAACGTGGTTCGCTACGTGATCGTCGCCAGCAACGCCAGTGGTGCCCGCAATGTGATGTATGAAGGCATTCGCTGCTCCACCGGCGAGTACAAGACCTACGGCCGCTATTCACCCGACGGCAAATGGAACATGGTGGCCAATCCGGAGTGGCAATCCATGTTTGGGCCGATGCCGTCCAAGCACGCACTGCGGTTTGCCAGGGCTGGTGCGTGTGACAGCGCCGCGTCGGCGCCTTCGGTGAATGTGCTGGTGTCTCGCCTGAAAAACCCGAACTTCAGGATGGCCGACTGAGCTTGATGTCCGGCCCCGCCTAGCGGGTCAGGACCAGGTTGGTGCGGTGGACCATTTCGGGTTCGCCCGTGTAGCCCAGCAGCTTTTCGAATTCCGAGGACGCCTTGCGGCAGATCAGCCGGGCTTCGGAGCTTGAATAGTTGGCCAGGCCGCGCGCGATCTCCCCGCCCTCGGGGCTGCGGATGGCGATGACGTCGCCACGCGAGAAATCGCCCTGAACCGCCGTCATGCCGATAGGCAGCAGGCTTTTCCCTTCGCCCTGTACCTTGACCACGGCACCTGCGTCGACAGTGACCGAGCCGCGCATTTGCAGGTGGTCCGCCATCCATTGCTTGCGCGCCTGCATTTTCTGTGTCTGTGCCACCAGCAGAGTGCCTATGGGCTCGCCCTGAGTCAGCCGGATCAGCGCCTGAGGCTCGCGGCCCCAGGCAATCACGGTCGAAGCGCCTGAACCGGCAGCGCGCTTGGCGGCCAGTATCTTGGTGATCATGCCGCCTTTACCGATGCTGGAGCCTGCGCCCCCGGCCATGGCTTCCAGCGCAGGGTCGCCGGCTTTGGCTTCGTGCACGAACTGGGCCGCCGGGTCCTTGCGCGGATCGGCGCTGTACAGGCCCCGCTGGTCGGTGAGGATCACAAGCGCGTCGGCCTCGACAAGGTTGGCCACCAGCGCGCCCAGCGTGTCGTTGTCGCCGAACTTGATTTCGTCGTTGACGACCGTGTCGTTTTCATTGATGACGGGAACGACGCCCAGTTGCAGCAAGGCCAGCAAGGTTGAACGGGCGTTGATGTAGCGCTCCCGGTCGGCGAGGTCGGCGTGCGTCAGCAGAACCTGCGCGCTGCCGATGCCGTTTTCGCGCAGCTTGGTTTCATAGACCTGGACCAAGCCCATCTGGCCCACCGCGGCTGCGGCCTGCAGCTCATGAATGGCTTTGGGACGGGTGGTCCAGTTCAGGCGTTTCATGCCCTCGGCGATGGCGCCGCTGCTCACCATGATCACTTCGCGTCCGTCCTTGACCAGGACGGCCAGCTGTTCGCACCAATGGCCTATGGCCACGGCGTCGAGCCCGCGGCCTTCATTGGTGACCAGGCTGGATCCCACCTTGACCACGATGCGTCTGGCGTTGCGCAGGATGGTGGAGCCTGGTTTGTCTTGCATGTTCAGTACTTCTCAGTCTGCTTTGCCGTCAATACGGACATCGGCAGCTATGGTTGAGTGAGCAAGTGCAGCCCTGCACCTGCCCGAGGTTGAGGGTGCCGGAAACGAAGGGTCAGGACGGTTCCGGCGGTTCCGGCGGAAGTGGGGCAAAGCGCGGATCGATTTCTTCCACGGGTTGCTCGCTCTTCTGGACCTTCTTGACGTGCTGGTAGATCGTCTTGATCAGGTGTTCGCAGCCCTCGCGCGTCAGCGCCGAGATCTCGAACACCGGGCCCTTGAACTTGAAGCGTTTGACGAAGTCCTTGACGATGGCCGCGCGCTTGTCGGCGTCCACCATGTCGAGCTTGTTGAGCACCAGCCAGCGCGGTTTTTCATAGAGCGCTTCGTCGTATTTTTTGAGCTCGCCAACGATGGCCTTGGCTTGCGCGACCGGGTCCACGCCTTCATCAAAAGGCGCCAGGTCGACGACGTGCAGCAGCAGCCGGGTGCGCTGCAGGTGGCGCAGGAAAAGGTGGCCCAGGCCCGCGCCTTCGGAAGCGCCTTCGATCAGGCCGGGCAGGTCGGCCACCACAAAGCTCTGCTCGGGGCCCACCCGCACCACGCCCAGGTTGGGGTGCAGCGTGGTGAACGGGTAGTCGGCGATGCGGGGGCGGGCGTTGGAGACCGCCGAGATGAAGGTGGATTTGCCGGCATTGGGCATGCCCAGCAGGCCGACGTCGGCCAGCACCTTGAGCTCAAGCTTCAGGCTTTTGCGCTCGCCGGGCCAACCCGGCGTTTTGCTGCGGGGCGCACGGTTGGTCGAGCTTTTGAAGCGCAGGTTGCCGAAACCGCCGTCGCCGCCCTTGGCGATCAGGACCTGCTCGCCAGGCACCAGCAGCTCGAAAAGGACTTCGCCCGTTTCTGCGTCGGTCAGGATGGTGCCCACAGGCATTTTGAGGATGATGTCGTCGCCCTTGGCGCCGAACATGTCCGAGCCCATGCCGTGACCGCCGTTGCGGGCGTCGTGCCGGCGCGAAAACCGGAAATCCACCAGAGTGTTCAGGTTGATGTCCGCGACCGCGTACACATGGCCACCGCGCCCGCCATCGCCGCCGTTGGGCCCGCCGAACTCTTTGTACTTTTCGTGGCTGAAGGAGACGCAGCCACTCCCGCCATCGCCTGCGGCAATGTCAATAAAGGCTTCGTCAACGAATTTCATGATGGAGTGCTGCGGTAAGAAACGGCGCGGTGAGGGTAGGGAAGGAAGTTTACAAACAAAAAAGCCCCGACAGGTCGGGGCTTCGATGCCATCGAAGTGATCAGCTTAAGCCGGGGTCACATTCACGGTGTGCTTGTTCAGCGCACCTTTGACGGAAAACGAGACCGAGCCGTCAACCAGTGCAAACAGGGTGTGGTCTTTGCCGATGCCGACATTGACGCCTGGATGGAACTTGGTGCCGCGCTGGCGCACGATGATGCTGCCTGCGTTGATGACTTCGCCGCCAAATTTCTTGACGCCAAGCATTTTGGGCTGTGAATCACGCCCGTTGCGCGTAGAGCCGCCGCCTTTTTTCTGTGCCATTTTTCGTTACTCCTGGTACGTCCCTGCTTAACCGGCGATAGCGCCGATTTGCAGTTCCGTGTAGTTTTGCCGGTGGCCCTGACGTTTTTGGTAGTGCTTGCGACGGCGCATTTTGAAAATGCGAACCTTGTCGTGCCTACCTTGCGAAAGGACAGTGACTGTAACAGTGGCGCCGGACACCAAGGGCGTACCAACCGTGATTGTGCTGCCGGTGCCGACAGCCAATACCTGGTCAATAACGATCTCTTGGCCTACGTCCGCAGCAATCTGTTCTACTTTAATTTTTTCTCCAGTAGCAACTTTGTATTGTTTGCCACCGGTTTTTATGACCGCGTACATGTAAGACCTCGTAAATTGAGTTCTGCAGACGGATTTCCGCAGAGCCCAATATTCTAGCACGGCAGGTAGAAAATGGCCAGTAGGGCTGTTTTACGGCTTTTCGGAGCCTGTTTCCGGGACCCGTCGAGGCAGTGCCGGCGGGGCGGCTTCCTATAATCTGCCCACACTTAATGTCTGGATCGCTCTTGTCTGCCAATTCTTCAAGCACCGCCGCAGCCCTTGCCCTGATTGCCGATGACATGCGCGGGATGGACGCGGTGATCGAGCGCCGCCTGAAGTCCGAAGTGCCTCTGGTCAGCCAGGTTTCCGGCTATATCGTGGCGGCCGGCGGAAAACGGCTGCGCCCGGCCCTTTTGTTGCTGATGTGCGGCGCTTTGGGGTATCGGGACGAACAGCGCTACAACCTCGCGGCCGTCGTGGAGTTCATCCACACGGCGACTTTGTTGCATGACGATGTGGTGGACGAATCCACCTTGCGCCGCGGCCGGGCGACCGCCAACGAGGCATTCGGCAACCCCGCGAGCGTGCTGGTCGGCGATTTCCTCTATTCCCGGGCGTTCCAGATGATGGTGGAAGCCGGTGACATGCGCGTCATGCAAACCCTCGCGGAAGCCACTAATGTGATTGCCGAAGGGGAGGTGCTGCAGCTCATGAATATGCATGACGCGGCGCTCTCCGAGGAGGGCTACCTGCGCGTGATTCGCTCCAAGACGGCCAAGCTGTTCGAAGCCAGCGCCCGCTTGGCGGCCTTGCTGGCGAAGTCGCCGCCCGCCATTGAGCAAAGCTGCGCCGACTACGGGCAAGCCTTGGGCACGGCGTTTCAGGTGATCGATGACGTGCTTGACTATGACGGGGACGTCTCGGAAATGGGCAAAAACCTGGGCGATGACCTGCGCGAAGGCAAGGCGACGCTGCCGCTGATCATCGCGATGCAGCGCGGCAGCGAAGCGGAGCGGGCCACCATCCGGCAGGCCATTGAAACCGGCGGCACCGACCAGATGGCACAGATCATTGAGATCGTGCAGCACACCGGAGCGTTGCGGGCCACCCGCGACGCCGCTGCCGTGGAGGCGCAGCGCGCGCTGAATGCCTTGCAGATATTGCCGCAAAACATTTACAGTAATGCCTTGACGCAGCTGGCCTCCCAATTGCTGGAGAGGCGTTCCTGATGAGCTGCGCGACGGCGGGGTGTAGCTTAGCCTGGTAGAGCGCTACGTTCGGGACGTAGAGGCCGGAGGTTCGAATCCTCTCACCCCGACCAGGTCTGTTTTCATCGTAAGTGTGCGTTTCTTCGCATAGTTCCAACGCCACTTGGGTTGCGGGGGTGTTTTCGATTTACACCCGGGAATCTATGGGCGATGATACCTATTTGAGCTAATCCCCCGAGAACTATGGCCGCTGTCGACACCGCTATCAACCAACCGCCTTCCATGGCTTTGCCCGGCTTGGGACGGGCCTTGGTGATTGCCGGAAAGTTAGGTCAAAAGGCCGCCGAAGACATTTTCCGCAAGGCCCAAACCGGCCGCACCAGTTTTATCGCCGAGCTCACGGGTTCCGGCGCGGTGTCCGCGTTCGATCTGGCCCACACCATGTCCACGGCATTTGCCGCGCCTTTGCTGGATTTAGAGGCCATCGACGTGCAGCGTTTGCCCAAGGGGTTGCTGGATAACAAGATTTGCGCGACCTACCGCATCGTCGTGCTGAGCAAGCGCAACAACCGCCTGATCGTCGCCACAGCCGATCCTTCCGACCAGGAAGCAGCGGAAAAAATCAAGTTCTCCACCCAGATGGGGGTGGATTGGGTCATCGCAGAGTACGACAAGCTTTCGAAACTGGCGGAGGCGTCCAACACCACGGCTTCCGAGGCCATGGAAAGCATCATCGGCGACGATTTTGAGTTTGACGAAGCCAGCACCGACGCGTCGAGCGAGGATAACGAGGCGAGTGTCTCTGAAGTTGAAGATGCGCCGGTCGTCAAATTCCTGCAGAAAATGCTGCTCGATGCCTTCAGCATGCGCGCCTCCGACCTGCATTTTGAACCGTTCGAGCATACCTACCGCGTGCGCTTTCGGGTGGACGGCGAGCTGCGCGAAATCGCGTCGCCGCCCGTGGCCATCAAGGAGAAGCTGGCTGCGCGGATCAAAGTCATATCCAAGCTCGACATCTCCGAGAAGCGCGTTCCGCAAGACGGCAAGATGAAACTCAAGATCGGCCCGGATCGCGTCATCGATTTCCGGGTCAGCACCTTGCCGACCATGTATGGCGAAAAAATCGTCATTCGTATCCTGGATCCGAGCAGCGCCAAGCTGGGTATTGACGCGCTGGGCTACGAGCCCGTTGAAAAAGAGCGGTTGCTGGCGGCCATCCAGCGCCCCTACGGTATGGTGCTCGTGACCGGCCCCACCGGCTCCGGGAAGACCGTGTCGCTCTATACCTGCCTGAACATCCTCAACAAGCCCGGCGTCAACATCGCGACGGCCGAGGATCCCGCCGAAATCACCTTGCCGGGCGTTAACCAGGTCAGCATGAACGACAAGGCCGGCATGACATTTTCGGTCGCTCTCAAGGCGTTCTTGCGGCAGGATCCCGACATCATCATGGTCGGTGAAATCCGGGACCTTGAAACCGCCGATATCGCGATCAAGGCTGCACAGACCGGCCACATGGTCATGTCCACGTTGCATACAAACGACGCGCCGACCACACTGACGCGTATGCGCAACATGGGCATCGCGCCTTTTAATATTGCCTCCAGCGTCATTCTGATCACCGCCCAGCGCCTGGCGCGGCGCCTCTGCCTCAACTGCAAAGCCCCTGCGGACATCCCGCGCGAGACCTTGCTGGAAGCGGGCTTCAAGGAGGAAGATGTCGATGGCTCCTGGACGCCGTATCGTCCGGTTGGCTGCTCCATGTGCACGAATGGTTACAAAGGCCGGGTCGGTGTTTATCAGGTCATGCCCATTTCCGAGGAAATTCAGCGTATCGTCCTTCGCGACGGCAGCGCGATGGATATCGCGGCCCAGGCGGAGGCCGAAGGCGTCAGGAGCCTGCGTCAATCGGGGCTGTCAAAAGTTAAACTCGGCCTGACCTCGCTGGAGGAGATTCTGGGGTGCACCAATGTTTAAGCCGGTGCGCTTGACAGCCGGGACAGGGCGGCGTGACGGTGGCGACGGGGCGGCTTGAGGCTGTCCATACAACGAGAAGGCATCATGGCAACTGCAGCATCCAAAGGCATCAAGGAATTTGTTTTCGAGTGGGAAGGCAAGGACAGGGGCGGAAAACAGGTCCGCGGCGAAATTCGCGCTTCCGGTGAAAACCAGGTCAAGTCCTCGTTGCGCCGGCAGGGTGTTTTGCCCGTCAAGATCAGGAAGCGCAAGATGCGCTCCGGCAAGTCCATCAAGCCCAGGGACATCGCCATTTTTACCCGCCAGCTGGCCACCATGATGAAGGCCGGCGTGCCGTTGCTGCAGGCCTTTGATATCGTGGGCCGCGGCAATCCCAATGGCAGCGTGACCAAGCTGCTCAATGACGTGCGCACCGATGTGGAAACCGGGACGTCGCTGAGTGCGGCATTTCGCAAATACCCCCTGTATTTCAATGCGCTGTACTGCAACCTGGTTGAGGCAGGCGAGGCCGCCGGTATTCTGGAATCCCTGCTGGACCGCCTGGCGGTCTACATGGAGAAAACCGAGGCAATCAAATCGAAGATCAAGTCGGCCCTGATGTATCCCATATCGGTGATGGTCGTGGCTTTCGTGGTGGTTGCCGTGATCATGATTTTTGTGATTCCGGCGTTTAAAACCGTGTTTTCGTCCTTCGGCGCGGACTTGCCCGGCCCCACCCTGGTAGTGATTGCGATCAGCGAATTTTTCGTGGCTTATTGGTGGTTGATTTTCGGAGGCATCGGCGGGGGACTTTACTTTTTCTTCCAGGCCTGGAAGCGCAACGAGAAGATGCAGAAAGTCATGGACAGGGTAATGCTCAAGATACCCGTGTTTGGCGCCTTGATCGAGAAATCCTGCATAGCCCGCTGGACGCGCACGCTTTCCACCATGTTTGCCGCCGGCGTCCCGCTGGTGGAAGCGCTGGACTCCGTGGGGGGCGCCTCGGGCAATTCGCTGTACGCCGACGCGACCATAAAAATCCAGCAGGAGGTCTCTACGGGGACCAGCCTCACGGCAGCCATGGGCAATGCCAACCTGTTCCCCACCATGGTGCTGCAGATGTGCGCCATCGGCGAAGAGTCCGGCTCCATCGACCACATGCTGGGCAAGGCCGCCGACTTTTATGAAGCCGAGGTCGATGAGATGGTGGCGGGCCTTTCGAGCTTGATGGAACCCATCATCATCGTGATCCTGGGTACCCTTATTGGCGGGATCGTGGTCTCCATGTACCTACCCATCTTCAAGCTGGGTTCCGTCGTTTAATGGAGCCCGGTCTGGGGCCGGTGCTGGATGCGCTACTCGCCGGTGTTTTCGGGCTGCTGATCGGCAGTTTTCTCAACGTCGTTATTTACCGCCTGCCCAGGATCATGGAGCGGCAGTGGGCACAGGAATGCGCCGAGCTGACCCGAACCCCCCAGGAACCCGTCGAAAAATTCAACCTGCTGGTGCCGCGTTCGCGCTGCTCCAGTTGCGGCCACGTCATACGCTGGTATGAAAACATTCCGGTGGCCAGCTACCTGTTTCTACGGGGCAAGTGCTCGGTGTGCGGCACACCCTATGGCGTGCGCTACCCCATTGTGGAAGCGGTAACGGGCGCCCTGTTCTTTTTTTGCGTATGGCGCTGGGGCTGGTCGCTGACCGCGCTGGCATGGTGCGGGTTCTCTGCCGCGCTGCTGGCGCTGGCCCTGATTGACTGGGACACGACCCTGCTGCCGGATGACATCACCTTGCCCTTGCTGTGGGCCGGCCTGATCGTCGCCGCCCTGCAATGGAATCCGCCCGTCAGCTTGCCGACGGCATTGTGGGGAGCGGTCGCCGGCTACCTCTCGCTGTGGCTGGTCTACTGGGCGTTCAAGCTGGTTACAGGCAAGGAAGGCATGGGCTACGGCGACTTCAAGCTTTTTGCCGCTCTCGGCGCCTGGTTCGGCTGGCCGGCGCTGGTACCGATGATCCTGATGGCATCCGTGATCGGCGCCGTCATCGGCATAGCGCTGAAGTTTTCCAGTGGATTGCGCGAGGGCGGCTATGTCCCCTTCGGCCCCTTCCTGGCGGGGGCGGGATTCACGGCCATGGTGTTTGGGCCTCAATCCATTTTGCGGTTTGTGGGCTTGTGATGCCATGCGCCGTGCAGCCTTGCGCATCGGACTGACCGGCGGCATAGGCAGCGGGAAAAGCACGGTTGCCCGCACCCTGGTGGCGTGCGGCGCGACCCTGGTGGACGCCGATGCGATCTCCCGCGCGGTCACCGCCGCCGGCGGTGCAGCCGTGAAAGAAATCGCTGCGCAGTTTGGTGACCAGTTCATCACCTCCGATGGCGCCATGGACCGGGAATTGATGCGGCAGCTCGCCTTTACCGACACGTCCGCCAGGCGGCGGCTGGAGTCCATTGTTCATCCCCTTGTGAGCCAGGAAACCCTCAGGCAATACGGGAACGCCGTCAGCGCAGGCAGCGCCTGTGTGGTGTTTGATGTTCCCCTGCTGGTGGAGTCCGGGCGCTGGCGGCAACAGCTGGAACAGGTGCTGGTCGTGGATTGCAGCGAAGCCGCGCAGGTCAGCCGGGTCATGGCCCGCAACGGCTGGCCCCGCGAAGCGGTGGAGAAAGTCATCGCCGGGCAGGCCAGCCGCGCGCAGCGCCTTTCGGCCGCGGATCTGTGTCTGTACAACGATGGTTTGCCGCTGGATGCGCTGGATGCCCAGGTGCGGCAACTGGCCGCGCGCTTCGGGCTATGATGCGCAAACAAACCTCCTCATTGAAGCCGACGAAAATAGCGCTGTGATCCTTTACGAGTATCCTTTCCACGAACGCATACGCACTTATTTGCGACTTGAACACCTGTTCCGCCGCCTTGGCGAACTGGTGGAGCGGGAGAGCCCGACGGATCATCACTACGCCATCACGACGATTTTTGAAATCATGGACGTGGGCGCCCGGGCCGACCTGAAGACCGACGTCCTGAAGGACCTCGAAAAACAAAAGCATGTTCTCAACGGCTACCGCGGCAACCCGGCCATTTCCGAGGCCGTGCTTGACGAGGTGACAGGCCAGCTTGAGGGGTGTTTTTCAGCATTGAACGGCCTGCCTGGCAAAGCCGGCCAGTCCCTGACCGAAAACGACTGGCTCATGAGCATTCGCAGCCGCGTCGGCATTCCCGGCGGAACCTGCGAGTTCGATCTGCCGGCCTATTACGCCTGGCAACACCTGCCAACCGGCGTGCGCCAGCAAGACCTGCAGCGCTGGATCACGCCGCTGGTGCCTCTGGCCGAGTCCATTCGAGTGTTGCTGACACTGCTGCGCGATTCCGGGGCAGCGCAAAAAGTGGTGGCCCCGGCGGGGCAATACCAGCAGACGCTACCGCAAGGGCGCACTTTCCAGCTCCTGCGCCTCAGGATTGATCCCTCCCTCGGCCTGATCCCGGAAATCAGCGGCAACCGTCTGATCGTCTCCGTGCGCCTCATGCGCCACGGCAGCGACGACCGGTTGCATGCCAGCACCGAAGATTCGGCGTTTGAGCTGACTCTCTGTTCCTGATCCCGGGCGCTGCCGAACACGGGCCGTCCCATCCGTTTGATCCTACAGACCTGTCCCGAAACATGCCTGCGATGAAAAAAGATTCCCCACCCGTCAAGCTGGTCGTATGCCCGGGCTGCGGCGGCGAAAGCGTTTACGCGCCCAGCAATCCCTTTCGCCCTTTCTGCAGCGAGCGCTGCAAAAACATCGACCTGGGCGCCTGGGCCAGCGAAGGTTTTCGGTTGCCGGCGGACACGCCGCCCGATGACGAGGTGTTCGGCGATCCGAAGCTGCAATAAAATTTGATGAGGCACGCGGCGTCACCCGCGTTTGGTGAGAGTAAAAAAAGATAGGGAGAGAAAAATGAACAGGAAGTCTTTGGGCTGGCCCCTCCTGGCCGCGCTCATGATCGCCGCGTTGGCGGCAACCGGTGCCCAGGCACAGACTCAGTCGGCGCCGGAAGGCGACAAGCCCGCGAAGTCCAAATCCAAAAAGGCCGCGAAAAGCGGCGCCGCCAGCGGTGGCAAGGTCACATTCATCCAGGGATCCGGCGAAACGCCCGCCCAGCGTACCGCGCGCCTCAAGCGTGAATGCAAGGGAGCCGTGGACGCAGGCGTCTGCACGGGCTACACGCGCTGACTGGTAATCAAGAGAATAAGAGAGGCCACCATCGGCGGCCCGCGGGCACCGGGCCTTGAGTTCAGGCGGCGGGCGTTCCCAGTACCTGCTGGAGTTCGCCGCTCTGGTACATCTCCATCATGATGTCCGAGCCGCCTATGAATTCGCCCTTCACATACAGCTGGGGAATGGTCGGCCAGTTGCTGAATTCCTTGATGCCATGGCGAATTTCCTCGTCTTCCAGCACATTCACGGTGGCGGGCTTGTTCACGCCGCAGGCCTTGAGGACCTGGATGGCGCGGCCGGAAAAACCGCACATCGGGAACTGGGCCGTGCCCTTCATGAAAAGGACCACGTCGCTCGATTTGACGATTTCGGCGATGCGTTGCTGGGTGGGGTCTGTGGTGCTCATGGTGAAATCCTTTGGAAATCCTGGGGGGTAAGGGTCCGGGCGCCCGTGCCGGGCCCCATTGCCGGGGCCGGGCCGTTTCAATTAGATGGAATCTGGAAACCAGAATTCAACGGCTGATTATCCCGCCGTTTGAAATCCCGCGCCGATTCCTTGTCCACCCGGCCACAGCCCCCCGGAGCAGCGCGCGATCCCGGCCAGGTCCATGCGGCTTTGGACTTGCACAAAGCCTTCCCGGGCGAGCAGTGCGCACACCGCCTCGGCCTGGTCGTAGCCGTGCTCCAGCAGCAGCCAGCCGCCTGCGAGCAGATGGCCGGGCGCCTGCGCGATGATTTCCCGGATGTCGTCCAGCCCGTCCGAACCGGAGGCCAAGGCGGCCAGCGGTTCGTAGGCCAGGTCTACCAGATGCGCATCGGCGCTGGCGATATAGGGCGGGTTGCTGACGATCAGGTGAAAGTGTCCACTAACTTCTTTCAGCCAGTGGCTTTGAATGAACCCCAGTTTCAGTTGCAGGCGGACGGCATTGTCACGGGCCACGTCGAGCGCATCGCTGCTCGCATCAACGGCCGTCACCGTGCCTTGGCGGCCACTGGTTTGCAGGCTGTGGGCGATAGCGAGTGCAATCGCGCCGCTGCCCGTGCCCAGGTCCAGCACGGCGGGCGCGCTTGCCATGGCGGGTGTTCGCAGCAATTCGAGCGCCCAATCCACCAGGGTCTCGGTGTCGGGCCTGGGCACCAGCACGCGGGCGTCCACCGTCAGCGCCAGGCCGAAAAACTCCTTGTGGCCGACGATATACGCCAGCGGCTCGCCGGCCGCCCGGCGCAGGCACATGGCCCGGAAATCCTCCGCGGCCTTTTCCGTCAGGACGTCGGTATCGTGGGCCAGCAACCAAGCCCGCGCGTCGTCGGGCTTGCCCAGGGCGTGCAGCAGCAGAAGCTGGGCGTCCAGCCGATCCAGCCCCAGGGTCTGGGCAGCGGCCAGGGCTTGCGCGCAAGTTGGCGGATTCACGGCCCTCAAAGCCCGCTGTTGGCGGTTTCCAGCTCGGCGAGCTGCTCGGCGCCGCGCGCCACCTGCAGTGCGGTGATGACGTCGCCCAGGTCGCCTTCCATGATGGCCAGCAGCTTGTACAGCGTCAGGTTGATGCGGTGGTCGGTCAGGCGGCCCTGCGGGAAGTTGTAGGTGCGGATGCGGTCGCTGCGGTCGCCCGTGCCGACCAGGCCCTTGCGCAGGGCGGCGTCCTTGGCGGCGCGCTCGGCGCGGTCTTTTTCATGGATGCGGGCCGTCAGCACCTTGAGCGCCTGGGCCTTGTTGCTGTGCTGGCTGCGGCCTTCCTGGCACTCGGCGACGATGCCGGTCGGGATGTGCGTGATGCGCACGGCCGAGTCGGTCTTGTTGATGTGCTGGCCGCCGGCGCCGCTGGCGCGGTAAGTGTCGATCCGCAGGTCGGCCGGGTTGATCTGGATGGCCACGGCCTCGTCGGGCTCGGGCATCACGGCCACCGTGCAGGCGCTGGTGTGGATGCGGCCCTGGGTTTCGGTGGCCGGCACGCGCTGCACGCGGTGGCCGCCCGACTCGAAGCGCAGCTTGCCGTAAACGCCCACGCCCAGGGCATCGGCGGCGCCCTCTATACGCAGCACCACCTCCTTGTAGCCGCCCAGCTCGCTGGGCGACTCGCTGATGATCTCGACCTGCCAGCGGTTGCGCTCGGCAAAACGGGTGTACATGCGAAACAGGTCGCCCGCGAACAGCGCAGACTCGTCGCCGCCGGTCCCGGCGCGGATTTCCACAAAGGCCGGCCGCACATCGTCAGGGTCCTTGGGGATCAGCATCAGCTGCAGGGCTTCGTCGATCTGTGCGATGTCGGCCTTGGCCGCGTCAATCTCTTCCTCGGCCATGGCGGCCATCTCGGGGTCGTCTTTCGCCTCGGCCAGCATGCTTTCGGCGCTGTTCAGGTCGGCTTCACGGCCGGTGAGCCGCCTGTACTGCTCGGCAATCACGCTGGCTTCGGCGTGTTCCCGGGTCAGGGCGCGAAAGCGGTCCAGGTCGCTGACCACGTCGCTGGCGGACAGCAGCGAGTCCAGCTCGTGCAACCGCAGAAGCTGGCGGTCCAGGGTTTGGCGAAGAAAGGGTTTCATGGAAGTGGGGCTGCAAAAGCCGGAAAGGATGCCGCAAGGCCGTCAACAAGGGCGCCGTCGGGTGCCGGCAGGAGGAGTCAGCGCAGAGGCGGCGCTAACGCTCTTTGTCGTCGGGCCTGATTTTGGGCAGCTGGCCGCGCAAGAACAGCCTGGAGACGGTCTGCGCCGTGGCTTCGCGGCTGCTGGCGTCGCCCGCATGCAGTTCGGCCAGTGTGCCGTGCAGCATTTTTTGCGTCAACCCGCGGGTCAGCGCGTCCAGCACCGTGTCCAGGGGTTCGCCCCGGGCCAGCAGCTTCTTGGCCCGCACGATTTCGGCGGCGCGCCACGCGTCGGTTTGCGCATTGAGCTGCTGGATCAGCGGCACGCTGCGGCGCTGGCCCAGCCAGTGCATGAAGTTCTGCACGCCGGCGTCGATGATGACCTCGGCCTGCGCCACGGCGGCCTTGCGGCTGTCCTTGCCGGTCTGCACCACGTGCGCCAGGTCGTCCACCGTGTAGAGGTAGATGTCGGGCAGGCCCTTGACTTCGGGTTCGATGTCGCGTGGCACGGCCAGGTCGACCATGAACATGGGGCGGTGCTTGCGCAGCTTGACGGCGCGCTCGACGGCGCCCAGGCCGATGATGGGCAGCGTGCTGGCGGTGCAGCTGATCACCGCGTCGAATTCGTGCAGGCGGCTGGGCAAATCGGCCAGGCGCATGACTTCGGCGCCGAAGCGGCCGGCCAGCTTTTCGCCGCGCTCCAGCGTGCGGTTGGCGATCGCCATGGCCTTGGGATTTTTGGCGGCGAAGTGGGTGGCCGCCAGGTCAATCATCTCGCCAGCGCCGACAAACAGCACCTTGATGTCGCTCAAGTCTTCAAACAGCTGGCCGGCCAGGCGCACGCTGGCGGCCGCCATGCTGATGCTGTGGGCGCCGATTTCGGTGCTGCTGCGCACTTCCTTGGCCACGGCGAAGGAGCGCTGGAACAATTGGTGCAGTGTGGTGCCCATGGCCCCGGCGTCTTCGGCGGCGCGCACCGCGTCTTTCATCTGGCCCAGGATTTGCGGCTCGCCCAGCACCATGGAATCGAGCCCGCTGGCCACGCGAAAGGCGTGGCGGGCGACCTGGTCGCCGTGCAGCGTGTAGGCATGGGAGCGCAGCAGGGCCGGCGAGACGCCGCCGTTGTGCGCCAGCCACTCCAGCGTGTGGTCCATGTCGCCGTTGTCGCCGGCGCAGTAGATTTCGGTGCGGTTGCAGGTCGACAGCAGCGTGGCCTCGGGCTGGCGGGCCAGCGAGGCGCGCAGGCCCCGCAAAGTGGGCTCAATTTGGTCGATAGCGTAGGCAAAGCGTCCACGCAAATCGAGCGGTGCGGTGTTATGGTTTAGCCCAAGGGCCCAGACTGACATCCCCCGATTATAAAATTGAAGTGCTCACTCCGGCGGGAAGCCCTGACAATTGCCCTGATAGCCCCTTTTGGGGGCCTGTTTTGGCGCTGTGTCGGCGCCTTCCCCGGGGATTTTCCCCACCATCCGCAAGCGCATGACCTTTTACCTGCTGGCCAATCACCTGCTTAATTTTGTTTTGCCGGCCGCCGCCGTCGCCTTGCTGCTGGTGCTGTCCAGCCGCGTCTTTGGCGGTGTCTTCCGGTCCAAAACGCCCATGGCCGCCACATGGTGGGCGCAGGCGGCCATTGTTTTTGCCGTGAATGTTGCGGTGTTGGTCGCCGGCCTGCTGGTTTTCGGCCATGACGGGAAGATGCTGACCTATGCCGCGATGGTGGCCGGCGCGTCGCTGTGCCAGTGGGTGCTGACAGGCGCCTGGAAAGCCTAGTCAGGCTTGAAAACGTTCACGGCGTCCGTGATGATGCCGTCAGTCCCCAATGCCAGCAGCCTTTGCACGTTGGCCTCGTCGTTCACCGTGTAGCTCAACAACTTGAAGCCGGCTTTTTTGGCCTGCGCCACCGTGTCCGCATTCCACAGCTTGTGGTTGCAGACAATCGCCACGCAGCCCAGCCGGGTGGCCGTTTCCAGCCAGTTGACGGGAAGCTGGTCGAGCAGCAGGCCGCGCGGCAACTGCGGTTGTGTCGCCTGGGCCGCCTCCAGCGACAGCGGCTGGAAAGACGTCAGCAGCGGGGGAACGGCTTGGCCATGCCACAGCCGGACGGCCTCGTTGGCCACCACGGTGCCGGTATGGCTTTCCGCGCCCGGCGTGGGCTTGATCTCGATATTCAGGAAATAGCCCTTGTCCAGGCAAAAGCGGGCAATGCGCTCAAAGCTGGCCAGGCCTTCAGCGGCAAAGGCCGGCGAATGCCACGCACCCGCATCCAGCTTCGCCAGTGCCTCCCAACTGAGTTCGCCGGCCACGCCCTTGCCGTTGCTGGTGCGCTCCAGCGTGGCGTCGTGCAGCAAAAACGGGACGTCATCGGCGCTGAGCTTCACGTCGCACTCAAACATCCGGTAGCCGTGGCTGGCGCCCACCATGAAGGCGGCCAGGGTGTTTTCGGGGGCCAGCTTGCCGGCGCCGCGGTGCGCCACCCAGCGGGGATAGGGCCAGTGGGTGGCGGATACGGGATTCGTCATGGCGGGAATTACAGCCGTTTGCCGGTCTCGGCGTCAAACCAGTGCAGGCGGTCCGCGCGCGGCGTGACGTGGATGGTCGCGCCGATCTCGGGCGCTATCGACAGGCTTTCGTCGGTGCGCACGATCAGGAATTCCTCGCCCATGCGGCAGTACACCAGGCGTTCGGCGCCCAGCATTTCAATGGTGTCGACCTGCACGGCCCAGCCGGTGGCGCCCACCTGGAGATGCTCGGGTCGTATGCCCAGGATGGCGCCGGGCTTGCCGCCGAAGTCGGCATTGGGCGCCTGCTTGAGCAGGTTCATGGGCGGCGAGCCCATGAAGCTGGCCACAAAGGTGGTGGCGGGGCGGTTGTAGACCTCTTCGGGCGTGCCGAACTGCTCCATGCGGCCGGCGTTCATCACCATCATGCGCTGGGCCAGCGTCATGGCCTCGACCTGGTCGTGGGTGACGAAGAGCGAGGTGATGCCGAGCTCGCGGTGCAGTTTCTGGATTTCCAGGCGCGTCTGTACGCGCAGCTTGGCGTCCAGGTTGGACAGGGGTTCGTCGAATAGGAACACTTGAGGCTGGCGCACGATGGCACGGCCCATGGCCACGCGCTGGCGCTGCCCGCCCGAGAGCGCGCGGGGCTTGCGGTCCAGCAGGTGGCCCAGCTCCAGGATCCTGGCGGCCTTGTCGACGCGCGTCTTGATCTCGTCCTTGGGCACCTTGGCGATCTTCAGGCCGTAGGCCATGTTGTCGAACACGCTCATGTGCGGGTAGAGCGCGTAGTTCTGGAACACCATGGCGATGTCTCGCTCGGAGGGTTCCAGCTCGTTGACGACCTTGCCGCCTATGGAGATCTGCCCGTCGCTGACCTCTTCCAGCCCGGCCACCATGCGCAGCAGGGTGGATTTGCCGCAGCCCGAGGGCCCGACGATAACGATGAACTCGTGGTCGGCGATTTCGGCGTTCACGCCGTGCAGCACCTGCAGCGCGTCCTTGCCGGAGCCGTAGCGCTTGATGACGTTGTTGAATGAAAGGGATGCCATAGTTGTGTTCCGTCTTGTCTTGCTTGCGTGTTTCTTTTATTTCTCGGTGTCGACCAGGCCCTTGACGAACCATTTCTGCATCAGCACCACCACCAGGGCGGGCGGCAGCATCGCCAGGATGGCGGTGGCCATGACCACGTTCCATTCGTTCTGGCCGTCGCCGCCGGCGATCATGCGCTTGATGCCCACGACCACCGGGTACATGTCTTCGCTGGTCGTGGCCAGCAGCGGCCAGAGGTATTGGTTCCAGCCGTAAATGAACTGGATCACGAAGAGTGCCGCGATCGAGGTCTTGGACAGCGGCAGCAGCACGTCGAAGAAAAAGCGCATGGGGCTGGCGCCGTCCATGCGCGAGGCTTCCGTCAGTTCTTCAGGCACCGTCAGGAAGAACTGGCGGAACAGGAAGGTCGCCGTGGCCGAGGCGATCAGCGGCACCGTCAGGCCCGCATAGGTATTGAGCATGTTCAGGTCCGACAGCACCTTGTAGGTCGGCAGTATCCGCACCTCCACCGGCAGCATCAGGGTGACGAAGATGGCCCAGAAGCAGGTTTTCTTGAAGGGAAAGCGGAAGTACACGATGGCAAATGCCGACAGCAGCGAGATGGTGATCTTGCCGATGGCGATCACCATCGCCGTGACGAAGCTGACCCACATCATGTGCGCCACCGGCGCATTGGAGCCGGCCGCGGACTCGCGCCCGAACAGCGCCGCCTTGTAGCTGTCGAGCATGTTCGTGCCCGGCAGCAGCGGCATGGGCGCCTGCACGATTTCCTGCGCCGTATGGGTCGAGGCCACAAACGCCAGGTAGAGGGGAAAGGCGACGATGAGGACGCCCAGAATCACGATCACATGAGCAAGAATGCCATGGGTGCCGCGTTTTTCAACCATGATATGACCCCCACGGTTGCTCACTGCGAGCCTGCGGCAACGCCCTGCCCCTTGCACGGGTAAAGGGGCCGCTGCGCCTGCGGCCTGGCAAAGCCAGTTCCGCGGCCCCGGCTGACCAGAAATTCACGTGTGTTTTAGAGAACATCAGTATTGAACCTTTTTCTCGACGTAACGGAACTGGATCACGGTCAGCGCGACCACGATCACCATCAGCACCACTGACTGCGCGGCCGAGCCGCCCAGGTCCATGGCCTTGAAGCCGTCGTAATACACCTTGTAGACCAGGATGGCCGTGTCCTTGCCGGGGCCGCCCTGCGTGGCGGCGTCGACGATCGCGAAGGTGTCGAAGAAGGCGTAGACCACATTGATGACCAGCAGGAAGAAGGTCGTCGGCGACAGCAGCGGGAACTGGATGGTCCAGAAGCGGCGCCAGGGTTTCGCGCCGTCGATCGCAGCGGCCTCGATCAGAGATTTGGGAATGGACTGCAGGCCCGCCAGGAAAAACAGGAAGTTGTAGGAAATCTGCTTCCACACCGAAGCCATCACGATCAGCGTCATGGCATGGCCCGAATCGAGCAGGTGGTTCCAGTTGATACCTATCTTGCCCAGCGCATAGGCCACCACGCCCAGCGAGGGCGAGAACATGAAGACCCACAGCACGGCCGCCACGGCCGGGGCGACTGCATAAGGCAGCACCAGCATCGTTTTGTAGAACATGCCGCCGCGCGTGATGCGGTCGGCAAACACCGCCAGCACCAGCGACAGGCTGATGCCGAGGCCGGCCACCATCACCGAGAAGAAAGCGGTGGTCTTGAAGGACTCGACATAGCTCGGATCGTCCAGCAACTGCCTGAAGTTGGCCAGGCCGACGAACTCGACGGAGGTGCCGAAGGGGTCCTGCTGCTGCAGCGACTGCAGCAGCGCCTGCGCGGCGGGCCAGAAGAAGAACACCAGGATGACCGCCATTTGCGGCAGCAGCAGCAGCCAGGGCAGCCAGCTGGATTTAAAGACAACGCGTTTTTCCATAGGGCCTTCAATGGGCAGAAACTTGGGGGCGCTTAAACATAAAAACCCGCCTGGCCGTCTCTTATCTGGAAGAGGGATTCAGGCGGGCCGAGTGTAGCCCGGCGGGCGGGCTTGCTCTGTCTCGTGGGCGATCAGCCGCCCTTGTTGGCCTTCTGGAAGCGCTCGAGCTGCTCGTTGCCGCGCTTGACGATGGACTCCAGCGCTTCCTTGGCGGTCTTTTTGCCGTTCCACACCTGTTCGAGTTCCTCGTCCTCGATCGCGCGGATCTGCACGTAGTTGCCCAGGCGGATGCCGCGGCTCTTGTCCGTGACCTTGCGGATCATCTGCGTGACCGCGACGTCGGTGCCCGGGTTCTGTTTGTAGAAACCGGACTTTTCGGTCAAGTCGTACGAAGCCATCGTGACGGGCAGGTAACCCGTGCGCTTGTGGCTGGCCGACTGCACTTCAGGCGTCGAGATGAAGCTGAAGAACTTGGCAACGCCTTTGTATTCGGCAGGCTTTTTGCCCGACATGACCCAGAGGCTGGCGCCGCCGATCACGGTGTTCTGCGGCGCGCCGGGAACGTCCTGGTAATAAGGCAGCGGGGCCAGGCCGTAGGCGAACTTGGCGTTCTTGGCCACGTTGCCGTAGAAGCCCGACGATGTGTTGATCATGGCGCACTCGCCCGACACGAAGCTGGCTTCCGGCACGTTGCCGCGGCCCTTGTAGACAAAGAGGCCCTGCTTGGCCATGTTGGCCAGGTTTTCGATGTGGCGAATGTGCAGCGGCGAATCCACCTTCAGGCGCGCATCCAGGCCTTGCAGGCCGTTGGCTTTGGTGGCGAATTCGACGTTGTGCCAGGCCGAGAAGCTCTCCACCTGCGTCCAGTTCTGCCAGGCGGTCGTGAAGGGGCACTTGTGGCCGGATGCCTTCAGTTTGGCGGCTGCGTTGACGACCTCAGGCCAGGTGACGGGCGCCTTGTCGGTCGGCAGGCCCGCGGCCTTGAAGGCGTCCTTGTTGAAATAGAAGATGGTGGTGGAGCTGTTGAACGGGAAGCTCAGCATCTGGCCGTTCGGCGCGGTGTAGTAGCCGGCGACAGCGGGTATGTAGGCTTTCGGGTCGAACTTTTCTCCGGCGTCCTGCATGATCTTGCCGACCGGGACGATGGCCCCCTTGCTGGCTTGCATCGTGGCGGTGCCGACTTCAAACACCTGCAGGATGTGGGGCGCGTTGCCGGCGCGGAAGGCCGCGATGGAGGCCGTCATGGATTCGTCGTAGGTGCCCTTGAAAGTGGGTACGACCTTGTATTCCTTCTGGCTTTCATTGAACTGCTTGGCCAGGTCGTTGACCCACTCGCCGTTGACGGCTGTCATGGAATGCCACCACTGGATCTCGGTCTGCGCCTGGCCGGCCAAAGGCACGCAAAGGCCTAGGGCCGCAAAGGCAAACGCGGAAAGACGTTTTTTCATCAAAACTCCTGGGAATTGGGCACGCGCGGGGCGCGCCAAGTTAAACGGGACAGTCTAGGAACTGTTTGTGACAGACGGATTTAAGCGATTTGAGGCGCTCCCGACAAGCGGGATTTCCATAAGATAACTTAAGATTCGCCCAAGACAGGTGCGGCCACGGCTGCAAATGGTGCGCTGCGGTAATATAGGGCAACAGCGCTGGACACGGTCTGAAGCCGCTGGCTTTTCACGATGAACGCCCCTACTACACTCCAAGAACTCCATGTCTTTGCCGACGACGCAAAGGCCGGCGAAGCCCGCATCCGCGAGATTCCCTACAACTACACCTCCTTCTCCGATCGCGAAGTGGTCATACGCCTGCTCGGCGAACGGGCATGGGACCTGCTGAACCGCCTTCGCGACGAGCGCCGCACCGGCCGCTCCGCGCGCATGCTCTATGAAGTACTGGGCGACGTCTGGGTGGTGCAGCGCAACCCCTATCTGCAGGACGACCTGCTGGACAACCCCAAGCGGCGCAAGCTGCTGGTCGACGCGCTGCAGCACCGCCTGACCGAAGTGGAAAAACGCCGCACGCCGGACGCCGACCCGCAGCGCGACGCCATCGTCGGTGAACTGCTGGACGCCGCCCGCGGCGCCGTCGCGCGCTTCTACACCTCCTTCAGCGAGATGTACGACCTGCGCCGCCTGACCGAACGCAAGCTGCGCAAGCTGACCCTCAAGGACAACATCAAGTTCGACGGCCTTTCGCGGGTCTCGCACGTCACTGACGCGACCGACTGGCGCGTCGAATACCCCTTTGTGGTCCTCACACCCGACACCGAAGTCGAAATGGCCGGCCTGGTCAAGGCCTGCATCGAACTGGGCCTGACCATAGTCCCGCGTGGCGGCGGCACCGGCTACACCGGCGGGGCGATTCCGCTCACCTGGAAGTCGGCCGTCATCAACACCGAAAAGCTCGAGGCCATGACCGAGGTCGAAATGGTCTCGCTGCCTGGCCTTGAAACACAGGTCGCCACCATCTGGACCGAAGCCGGCGTGGTCACCCAGCGCGTGGCCGATGCCGCCGAGCGCGGCGGCTTTGTGTTCGCGGTCGACCCGACCTCCGCCGAAGCCTCCTGCATAGGCGGCAACATCGCGATGAACGCGGGCGGCAAGAAAGCCGTGCTGTGGGGCACGGCGCTGGACAACCTGGCCTCCTGGCGCATGGTCACGCCTGACGCGACCTGGCTGGAAGTCACGCGTGTGGGCCACAACCTGGGCAAGATCCACGACGCCGACATGGCCAGCTTCGAGCTGCAGTATTTCGAGGCCGACGGCAAGACGCCGCTGCGCCGCGAGCGGCTCGACATCCCCGGCAAATCCTTCCGCAAGGAAGGGCTGGGCAAGGACGTCACCGACAAATTCCTCAGCGGCCTGCCCGGCATCCAGAAGGAAGGCTGCGACGGCCTGATCACCAGCGCGCGCTGGATCGTGCACCGCATGCCGGCGCACACGCGCACCGTCTGCATGGAATTCTTCGGCAACGCCAAGGACGCCGTTCCCAGCATCGTCGAAATCAAGGACTTCATGTTCGCCGAGCAAAAGCGCGGCGGCGCCATCCTGGCCGGCCTTGAGCACCTGGACGACCGTTACCTGCGCGCCGTCGGCTACGCCACCAAGTCCAAGCGCGGCGGCCTGCCCAAGATGGTGCTGATCGGCGACATCGCCGGCGACGACGCCGACGTGGTGGCCCGCGCCACCAGCGAGATCGTGCGCATCGCCAACTCGCGCAGCGGCGAAGGTTTCATCGCCATCAGCGCCGAAGCGCGCAAGAAATTCTGGCTGGACCGCAAGCGCACGGCGGCCATCTCCAAGCACACCAACGCCTTCAAGATCAATGAAGACGTGGTCATCCCGCTGCCGCGCATGGCCGAGTACACCGACGGCATCGAACAGATCAACATCGAGCTGAGCCTGCGCAACAAGATCAAGCTGTGCGACGAACTGGAAGCTTTCTTCCTCAAGGGCAGCCTGCCCCTGGGCAAGTCGGACGACGCCAACGACATTCCCTCGGCCGAACTGCTCGAAGACCGCGTCGGCCAGGCGCTGGCGCTGGTGGCCGAGGTGCGCACGCTCTGGTCCGGCTGGCTGCAAGGCGTGGCCACCTTGTTCCCGCAGTTGCAGGACCATTCGCTGCGCGCCAGCTGGAAGACGCAGATCCGCGCGCCGCTGCAGGCGATCTTCTCGGGCGGCGCGTTTTTGCCCATCCTCGAGGAATGCACGGCCATCCACAAGCGCGTGCTCAAGGGCCGCGTCTGGGCGGCGCTGCACATGCATGCCGGCGACGGCAACGTGCACACCAACCTGCCCGTCAACAGCGACGACTACGAGATGCTGCAGACCGCGCACGAGGCCGTGGCGCGCATCATGGTGCTGGCCCGTTCGCTGGACGGCGTGATTTCCGGCGAACACGGCATCGGCATCACCAAGCTGGAGTTCCTGACCGACGAGGAGTTGCGGCCCTTCACCGAGTACAAGCAGAAGGTCGACCCGGAAGGTCGCTTCAACAAAGGCAAGCTGCTGCGGAACCAGGGCCACCTGGGCAGGGAAGGGCAGGGGCTTCAGGCCGATCTGACCAATGCCTACACCCCCAGCTTCGGCCTGATGGGGCACGAGTCGCTGATCATGCAGCAGTCCGACATAGGCGCCATCGCCGACAGCGTGAAGGACTGCCTGCGCTGCGGCAAGTGCAAGCCGGTGTGCGCCACCCACGTGCCGCGCGCCAACCTGCTGTACAGCCCGCGCAACAAGATCCTGGCGACCTCGCTGCTGGTGGAGGCGTTCCTCTACGAAGAGCAGACCCGGCGCGGCGTGAGCATCAAGCACTGGGAAGAGTTCGAGGACGTGGCCGACCACTGCACGGTCTGCCACAAGTGCCTCACGCCCTGCCCGGTGGACATCGACTTCGGCGAAGTCTCGATGAACATGCGCAACCTGCTGCGCAAGATGGGACAGAAGTCTTTCCGGCCCGGCAACGCCGCCGCGATGATTTTCCTGAACGCGACCAGCCCGCAGACCATCAAGTTCATGCGCGGCGCCATGGTGGGCGTGGGTTTCAAGGCCCAGCGCCTGGCCAACGACCTGCTGCGCCGGCTGGCGCGCAAGCAAACGGCCCTGCCGCCGGCGACCGTCGGCAAATCGCCCGTCAAAGAGCAGGTCATCCACTTCATCAACAAGAAGATGCCGGGCGGCCTGCCCAAGAAGACCGCGCGCGCGCTGCTGGACATCGAGGACAAGGATTACGTCCCCATCATCCGCAACCCGAAAAGCACCACGGCGGAAACCGAAGCCGTGTTCTATTTCCCCGGTTGCGGCTCCGAGCGCCTGTTCAGCCAGGTGGGCCTGGCGACGCAGGCCATGCTCTGGCACGCGGGCGTGCAGACCGTGCTGCCGCCGGGTTACTTGTGCTGCGGCTACCCGCAGCGCGGCAGCGGCCAGTTCGACAAGGCCGAAAAAATCATCACCGACAACCGGGTGCTGTTCCACCGCGTGGCCAACACGCTGAACTACCTGGACATCAAGACCGTGGTGGTCAGCTGCGGCACCTGCTACGACCAGTTGCAGGGTTATGAGTTCGACAAGATATTTCCGGGCAGCCGCATCATCGACATCCATGAGTACCTGCTCGAAAAAGGCATCACCCTGCGCACCGACCAGCCCGGCGCGGGTTACCTGTACCACGACCCCTGCCACAGCCCGATGAAGCTGCAGGAGCCGATGAAGACCGTCAAGGCGCTGCTGGGCGACAACGTGCTCAAGAACGACCGCTGCTGCGGCGAGTCCGGCACGCTGGGCGTCACCCGGCCCGACATCTCCACGCAGATCCGCTTTCGCAAGGAAGAAGAGCTGCGCAAGGGCGAAGCCACGCTGCGGGAGTCGGGCGCGGTCGCCGAAAGCGGCAACGTCAAGATCCTCACCAGCTGCCCGAGCTGCCTGCAAGGGCTCTCGCGCTACGGCGACGACCTGCAGAACGGCCTGCTCGAAGCCGACTACATCGTCGTGGAAATGGCCAACCAGATCCTGGGCAAGGAATGGCTGCCGGCTTATGTGGAGGCGGCCAACCACGGCGGCATCGAGCGGGTGCTGGTCTAGGCCGGCTGAGGCTTCGATGTCAACGGGCTTATTGCCAAAACCATGAAGGCCGGATGCGTCCGGCCTTTTTCCCTCAGAAAGTGATCGTCCCATGGCAGGCCTTCAACCCGGTTCCCCGACACCCACGGCGCTGACGGTTCACAGCCAGTCGCGAGTTCTTGAAATTACTTTCTCCGACGGCGCCGGGTTCCGCATTCCGTTCGAACTGATGCGCATCTATTCGCCGTCCGCCGAGGTGCAGGGCCACGGCCCGGGGCAGGAAATCCTGCAGACCGGCAAGCGTGAAGTCGACGTGGTCGAGCTCGAATCCATCGGGAACTACGCGGTCAAACCGGTGTTTTCCGACGGCCACCAGAGCGGGATTTTTTCCTGGGACTACCTCTACCGACTGGGCGCCGAGCAAAGCCGGCTCTGGGACGACTACGAGCGGCGCCTGCAAGCGGCCGGCATGGACCGCGATGCGCCCATGCCCGAAGCCGGCGGCCACGGCTGCGCCAGCCACTGATCACGCGAGCGGCGCGAAGGCTGTCGCCGCGCCGTGCCGGTGCTGCGAATGCCCATGTTGCGGCACTGTTGTTTTTCCAGCATAAAAGCCCGCAATAAACCGGCAATGCCCTATGTCGGCCCAGGGTTGTCGGGATCAATCCGCGCTTTGCCCTCTAGCATTGGCGCATGAGCAGCACCCATTTCGGTTTTGAATCCGTCGACGAGCAGGACAAGGCGCGCCGTGTGCGCGGCGTCTTCGATTCCGTCGCGCCCAAGTACGACGTGATGAACGACCTGATGTCCATGGGCCTGCACCGCGCCTGGAAGGCCTACACGGTGCTGGTGGCCAACGTCAAAGAGGGCCAGCAGGTCCTGGACATCGCCGGCGGCACCGGCGACCTGGCGCTGGCCTTTGCCCCCAAGGTCGGCAGCACCGGGCGCGTGGTGCACACCGACATCAACGAAGCCATGCTGCGCGAAGGCCGCAACCGCCTGCTGGACGCCGGCGTGAGCCTGCCGACGCTGGTCTGCGACGCCGAACACCTGCCTTTTCCCGATGCCAGCTTCGACGTGGTGACCGTCGCCTTCGGCCTGCGCAACATGACGCACAAGGAAGACGCGCTGCGCGAGATGAACCGCGTGCTCAAGCCCGGCGGCAAGCTGCTGGTGCTGGAATTCTCCAAGGTGGCCAAACCGCTGGAAAAAATTTACGACTGGTATTCCTTCAAGGTCCTGCCCCGGCTGGGCAAGCTGGTGGCCAACGACGACTCGAGCTACCAGTACCTCGCCGAGTCGATCCGCATGCACCCCAGCCAGGACGAACTCAAAGCCCTCATGCATAAAGGTGGTTTCGGCCATGTGGACTATCACAACATGACGGGCGGGGTAGTGGCATTGCATGTTGGAATCAAGTGCTGAAGCATTGAACCGTCATTGCCGTAATTGAGTGCTGAGTGTTGAGTGTGATTAAGGAGACGATATGAAAACGAAAATCTGGTCCGCAATTCTTTCCGCCGTGCTGGTCACGGTCATGGCCCTGGCAGGCACGTCGGCCGAGGCCAAGCGCCTGGGCGGCGGCAAGTCGTTCGGCAAACAGTCGTCCAACGTCACGCAACGCGAAGCCGCGCCGGGCGGCGCCAACTCCGCGACCAATTCCGCCGCCAAGCCGGCCACGCCCGCCGCGGCGCCCGCGCAGGCGCCCAAGCGTCCCTGGGGCGCGATGCTCGGCGGCCTGGCCGCGGGCCTGGGCCTGGCCTGGCTGGCCTCGTCGCTGGGCCTGGGCGGCGCTTTCGGCCAGATCATCATGTTCGCCCTGCTGGCGCTGGTGGTCATGGTGGTGATCGGTTTTGTCATGCGCAAGCTCAAGGGCGGCGCGGCCGGGGCGCCCGTGCGCGACCAGGCGCCGTTTGCCTTCCAGGGCGCGGGCAATGCCACCACCCCCAAGAACTACAGCCCCGAAAACGTGGGTAACGATGCCTCCGCGCGTCCCTGGGAACGCAGCAGCATGGCTTTCGACGCCAACAAATACGATGCGGCCGCACCCGCCGCTGGGGGCTCCATGATCGGCTCGGCCCTGCTGGGTTCGCAGTCCTGGGGCGTTCCGGCCGGGTTTGACGCCGAAGGCTTCCTCAAGGCCAGCAAGGCCAACTTCGTCACGCTGCAGGACGCTTGGGACCGCTCCGATATCCAGAACCTGCGCGCCATGATGACGGACGACATGCTCGAGCAGATCAAGACCCAGCTCGCCGACCGCGAATCGCACACCGGCGGCCAGGTCAACAAGACCGAAGTCGTGATGCTGGACGCCCAGCTGCTCGGCATCGAGGAACTCAGCGACGTCTACATGGCCAGCGTGGAGTTCTCCGGCATGATCCGCGAAGACGCCTCCGCCGGCGCCAGCCCCTTCCGCGAAGTCTGGAACATGACCAAGCCGCGCAGCGGCGGGAGCGGCTGGCTCGTCGCCGGGGTACAAGCTCTCCAATAACCCCCGTCCAGGCTCACTTCGTGTAGGCTGCTCCCCCCCTTTCAGGGGGGCGGCGCCTGCGGCCCGGCAAAGCTGGTTCCGCGGCGCCTGCTGGTTAAATACCCTTTCCACAGGGTTACGCCATTAAGTGCGCGACTGCGGGGGCCATGTCAGAATCGGGGTCGTATGAACACCACGACCCCTTTTTCATTTCTGGAATCCATTGCCACCCGTTTTCAGCCGCCCGCCTGGGTGGTGGATGAGGGGCAGCAGCGGCTGGTGCTGTTCCTGAACCATGTGCTGATGCAGGAAAAACAGGCGCAAGACCGCCTGTTGCGGCAAAAGGGGCGCGTGGTGCACCTGCGCTGGGGCCTGTTTTCGATTGACCTGGTGGTAACGCCGGCGGGCCTGGTGGATCGCGCCGCAACCGGCGCCAAGCCGGACCTCACGCTGGCCGTCGCCACCGAATCACCCCTCACCGTCATGCAATCCGTGCTGGCCGGCAAGCCGCCGCCGGTCAAGATCGAGGGCGACGTGCAGCTCGCCGCCGAACTCGGCTGGCTGGCCGAGAACCTGCGCTGGGATGCCGAGGAAGACCTGTCGCGCCTGATCGGCGACGCGCCCGCCCATGCGGCGGCCGACGCCGGGCGCCGCCTGTTTGAAGGGCTCAAGCAATTCCTGGCCAGGACACCGCTGTCCCCGGCCCCCGGCGCGTCCGTGGCACCCACTCCGGCGACGGCGCCGGCAAGCCCCGCACCGGCAGGCGAGGGCGCCCCGGCCGCGAAGGCCTCTGCATGACGCGGCTTTTTCGAGGCATCTTTATCGTCTGGACCATGCTGCGGTTCGGGCTGGACGAACTGGTGCTGTCCAGTTTCGAGCGCCCCTGGATACGCCTGCTGACACGCATTGTCTCGGTGGGCCGCAACCTCAAGGCGCCGCGCGGTGCGCGCCTGCGCGAAGCGCTTGAAAGCCTGGGCCCCATTTTCGTGAAGTTCGGCCAGGTGATGTCCACCCGGCGCGACCTGCTGCCGCCCGACATCGCCGATGAGCTGGCCCGCCTGCAGGACCGGGTGCCCCCTTTTGACTCGGTGATCGCGGTCGCCATCATCGAAAAAGCCTTCGGCCGGCCGCTGGACCGCATTTTTGCGAGCTTCGAGCACACGCCGATCGCCAGCGCCTCGATTGCCCAGGTACATTTCGCCACCTTGCCGAACGGCCGCGAAGTGGCCGTCAAGGTGCTGCGGCCCAACATGTTGCCCGCCATTGAAAAAGACCTGGCACTGATGCACATGATGGCCGGGTGGATAGAGAGCGCGTCTTCCGACGGCAAGCGCCTCAAGCCCCGCGAAGTGGTGGCCGAATTCGACAAGTACCTGCACGACGAGCTGGACCTGCTGCGCGAGGCGGCCAACGCGGCCCAGCTGCGCCGCAACATGCAGAACATCGACCTGGTCATGATCCCCGAGATGGTCTGGGACTTCTGCATGCCCGACGTCATGGTGATGGAGCGCATGAAGGGCGTTCCCATCAGCCAGGCGCAGCGCCTGCGCGACGCCGGCGTGGACATGAAAAAGCTGGCGCGCGACGGCGTCACCATCTTCTTCACCCAGGTGTTCCGCGACGGCTTTTTCCATGCTGACATGCACCCAGGCAACATCCAGGTGAGCCTGGCGCCGGAAACCTTTGGCCGTTACATTTCGCTGGATTTCGGCATCGTGGGCACGCTGACCGAGGTCGACAAGGAATACCTGGCGCAGAACTTCAGCGCATTCTTCCAGCGCGACTACAAGCGCGTGGCCGAACTGCACCTCGAATCCGGCTGGGTGCCCCCCGAAACGCGGGTGGACGAGCTGGAAGCGGCCATCCGCGCCTGCTGCGAACCCTATTTCGACCGGCCCCTGAGGGAAATCTCGCTGGGCATGGTGCTGATGCGCCTGTTCCAGACCTCGCGGCGCTTTCACGTTGAAATCCAGCCGCAGCTGGTGCTGCTGCAAAAAACCCTGCTCAATATCGAAGGCCTGGGCCGGGAACTGGATCCGGACCTGGACCTCTGGAGCACCGCCAAGCCTTTTCTCGAGAAATGGATGCTGGAGCAGGTCGGCCCCGAAAAACTGCTGGCGCAGCTCAAGGCCGAAGCGCCGGCTTACGCCAAGCTGCTGCCGGGCCTGCCGCGGCTGCTGTCCCAATACCTGAAATCGCCTCCCGGCATCAATCGCCGGGAGCTTGAAGCGCTGCTGTACGAGCAAAAACGCACCAACAAGCTGCTGCAGGGCCTGATTTACGGTGGTCTGGGCTTTGTTCTGGGGCTGATCGCCATGCAGATCGTCTTGCGGGTCCGGCTCTTCTAAAGCCCTGAAACCGTCAGGGGGAGGGCCCCCAACGGCCTATAATTGAAGGCTTTGCATCTGGGAGCCTTTCCCAGGCAGATTTCCCGGGAATTTCCCAATACCCGGGACAGCCCCTCAAAGCCTTAAGCACTATGCCAATCTACGCCTATAAATGCGAGTCCTGTGGGCATGCCAAGGACGCTCTGCAAAAAATCTCCGACGCGCCGCTCACGGTGTGCCCGCAATGCGGCCAGCCCACATTCAAAAAGCAGGTCACGGCCGCGGGTTTCCAGCTCAAGGGTTCGGGCTGGTACGTGACGGATTTCCGCGGCGGCAACACCACCGGGGCGCCGGCGCCCAAGACCGACGGTGCTGAAGCGGGCGCCGGCAAGGCTGCCGACGCAGCTGCATCCGCACCGGCAAGCACCGCGGCGGCTGCTGCTCCAGCCCCCGCACCGGCCGCGCCTGCCAAGACTTCGGGCGGCGACTCTTCCTCCAATTCCTCCAAGACGTCTTCGTGATGGCTTCGATCCGCCGATGGCTTCTGGCCGGACTCCTGGTGCTGGTGCCGCTGGCGATCACGCTGTGGGTGCTCGACTGGATCGTCGGCACGCTGGACCAGACGCTCCTGATCCTGCCTGGCGCCTGGCATCCCGACAAGCTGCTGGGTTTCCACATCCCCGGTTTCGGCGTGCTGCTCACGCTGCTGATCGTGCTGCTGATGGGCGCCATCGCCAGCAACTTCTTCGGCAAGAAGCTGGTCCGTTGGGGCAACTCCTTCCTGAGCCGCATCCCCATCGTGCGCTCCATTTACTCCAGCGTAAAGCAGGTCTCCGACACGGTGTTCTCGGAAAACGGCAACGCGTTCCGCAAGGCCCTGCTGGTGCAGTGGCCGCGTGAAGGTGTCTGGACCATAGGCTTTCTGACCGGCACGCCCGGCGGCGACGTGGTCAACCACCTGCAGGGCGACTACCTGAGCGTCTATGTCCCGACCACGCCCAACCCCACCGGCGGCTACTTCGTGATGCTGAAAAAAAGCGACTGTATCGAGCTCAAGATGAGTGTCGATGAAGCCCTGACCTATGTGATTTCCATGGGTGTCGTTGTGCCCGCAAAACCTGCGCCGCTGCCCGCGACCCTGCCCCTGACCCCTCCGCTTTAAACGGCGAAAACTGCCCCATAGGCGCTGAAAGCTCGAGTATTTTTATGGCCATCGTTTCCCAAATGCGTTCCAACTATTGCGGTCTGGTGACCGAGGCCCTCATGGGCCAAGCCGTGAGCCTGTGCGGCTGGGTCAATCGCCGCCGCGACCACGGCGGCGTGATCTTCATCGACCTGCGCGACCGCGAAGGTTACGTCCAGGTCGTCTGCGACCCGGACCGTGCCGACATGTTCAAGACCGCCGAAGGCGTGCGCAACGAGTTCTGCGTGCAGGTCAAGGGCGTGGTGCGGGCACGCCCCGACGGCACGACCAACGACAACCTCAAGAGCGGCAAGGTCGAAGTGCTGTGCCATGAGCTCATCGTGCTGAACCCCAGCGTCACGCCGCCCTTCCAGCTCGACGACGACAACCTGTCGGAGACGACGCGCCTCACGCACCGCGTGCTGGACCTGCGCCGCCCCTACATGCAGAACAACCTGATGCTGCGCTACCGCGTGTCCATGGAAACGCGCAAGTTCCTCGACGCCAACGGCTTCATCGACATCGAAACGCCGATGCTGACCAAGAGCACGCCCGAAGGCGCGCGCGACTACCTGGTGCCCAGCCGCGTCAACGAAGGCATGTTCTTCGCGTTGCCGCAAAGCCCGCAGCTGTTCAAGCAGCTGCTCATGGTGGCCGGCTTCGACCGCTACTACCAGATCACCAAGTGCTTCCGCGACGAAGACCTGCGCGCCGACCGCCAGCCGGAATTCACGCAGATCGATATCGAGACGTCCTTCATGGGCGAGCAGGACATCCGCGACCTGTTCCAGGGCATGATCAGCAACATCTTCAAGACCGTGCTGGCCACCGACCTGGGCGAGTTCCCCGTCATGGCTTACGCCGATGCCATGCACCGCTTCGGCTCCGACAAGCCCGACCTGCGCGTGAACCTGGAATTCACCGAACTGACCGACGTCATGGCCGACGTGGACTTCAAGGTCTTCAGCGCACCGGCGACGGCCGTGGGCGGCCGCGTGGTGGCCCTGCGCGTGCCCGGCGGCTCCGAGATGAGCCGCGGCGAGATCGACGGCTACACCGAATTCGTGAAAATCTACGGCGCCAAGGGCCTGGCCTGGATCAAGGTCAACGACGTGAGCAAGGGCCGCGACGGCCTGCAAAGCCCCATCGTCAAGAACCTGCATGACGCGTCCATCGCCGAAATTCTCAAGCGCACCGGCGCGCAGAACGGCGACATCCTCTTTTTCGGCGCCGACAAGGCCAAGATCGTCAACGACAGCATAGGCGCGCTGCGCCTGAAAGTCGGCCACAGCGAGTTCGGCAAGAAGACCGGCCTCTTCACCAAGGGCTGGAAGCCGCTGTGGGTGGTGGACTTTCCGATGTTCGAATTCGACGAGGACGGCCAGCGCTGGAGCGCCGTGCACCACCCCTTCACCGCGCCCAAGGACGGGCACGAAGACTGGATGGACACCGACCCGGGCCGCTGCATCGCCAAGGCCTACGACATGGTGCTCAACGGCTGGGAACTGGGCGGCGGCTCGGTCCGTATCCACCGCGCCGAAGTCCAGAGCAAGGTGTTCAGCGCACTGAAAATCGGCCCCGAGGAAGCGCAGGAAAAGTTCGGCTTTCTGCTGGACGCGCTGCAGTACGGCGCGCCGCCGCACGGCGGCCTCGCTTTCGGCCTGGACCGCATCGTCACCATGATGACGGGGGCAGAGTCGATCCGCGACGTGATCGCTTTTCCGAAAACCCAGCGCGCGCAGGACTTGCTCACGCACGCGCCCAGCCCGGTCGACGAAAAGCAGCTGCGCGAACTGCACATCCGCCTGCGCAACCCGCAGCCCGTCTAAACGGCGCGCCAACCGCCGGCCCGGAGAGGGGATGCCTTGAAAGCCTTCAAGATCCCCGAATCGGTGCTGGTGGTCATCCACACGCCGCGGCGCGAGGTACTGCTGATAGAGCGCGCCGACAACCCCGGCTTCTGGCAAAGCGTCACGGGGTCCAAAGACACCGTCGATGAGCCTTTGCTGGAGACGGCGATGCGCGAGGTGTTTGAGGAAACCGGCATCGCCGCCGCACCCGGCCGATTCCGCGACTGGGGCCTTTCCAATGTGTATGAGATCTACCCGGTCTGGCGCCATCGCTATGCGCCCGGGGTCGTTCGCAACACCGAGCATGTCTTCAGCCTGTGCCTGCCCCAAGCGCGAGAGGTGAAGCTCAATCCCCGGGAGCACACCGCCTGGCAATGGCTGCCGCAGCATGCGGCCGCCGACCTGTGCTTTTCCCCATCGAACGCCGAAGCGGTGTTGCTGCTGCCGAATTTTTTGTCTTGAAGGTACCCAGGCGCAACACTTTGTGACGGGCGTTTTACGGGATTGGCAAACACCGGCCAGTCGGTTTAAATGGGGGTGGATTCTTTGCCCACTTTCCACCCCATAGGGGACGAACGCCACCGGCCATGCTTGCACTTCAAAAGACCGGCGCGCTGCAACTGCTCCAGGGCGGCCGGGATTTTTTCCCGGCGCTCGTGAAGGCGCTCGATGCGGCGCAAACCTGGGTACAGCTGGAAACCTATATCTTCGATTTCCACGGCGCCGGGGCCGAGGTAGCCGAGGCACTGGTTCGCGCGGCCGGGCGCGGCGTGACGGTGCAGGTGCTGGTCGATGGCATAGGCACCAGCCCTTTGCCGCCGCAGTGGCGCGAAAGATTCGCTGAAGCCAAAGTCGACTGGTGCGTGTACTCGCCCTTGGGCACGGGCCTGAACGGGCTGAGCTTGCTGGTGCCGGAGCGCTGGCGCCGCCTGCACCGCAAGCTCTGCGTCGTCGACCAGCACACGGTGTTTTGCGGCGGCATCAACGTGCTCGACGATTTTTACGATCCCAACCACGGCGAGCTTCAGGCTCCGCGTGTCGATTTCGCCGTGGCCGCCACAGGGCCGCTGGCCGTGGAAGCCGCCGATGCCATGGCGCTGCTGTGGTGGCGCGTGCAGGCGGGCTACAGCGCGCGGCAGCGGCACATGAACGCGGCCTGGGAAAAATTCAAGGCCGCGGGTTACGGCGGGCGCACCGGCACCACGCCGCTTGCGGCGGCCAACGGCAGCGGCCCGGCCGGCCCCAAGGCCGCGCTGATCCTGCGCGACAACCTGCGCAACCGCAGCAGCATAGAGCGCGCCTACCGCAAGGCCATCGGCAAGGCGCATCGCGAGGTCATCATCGCCAACGCCTACTTCCTGCCGGGCGGCAAGCTTCGCCGCGCGCTGATCGGGGCCGCGCGGCGCGGCGTGCGCGTCACCTTGCTGCTGCAGGGGCGCTACGAGTACTTCATGCAGTACCACGCGGCGCGGCCGGTTTACGGCGCGCTGCTGGATGCGGGCGTGGAGATCCATGAATACGAAGCCGGCTTCCTGCATGCCAAGGTCGCCGTGGTGGACGGGCACTGGGCCACAGTGGGCTCGTCCAACCTGGATCCCTTGAGCCTGCTGCTGGCGCGCGAAGCCAATGTGGTGGTCGAGGACAAGGCCTTTGCCGAAGGCCTTGCGGGCATATTGCGCGAGGCCATGGTGAGCCAGGGACGGCGCATGGAGCCAGCGGCCCACAGCCACAGGCCGCTGGGCCAGCGCCTGCGGGGGTGGGTGGCCTATGCCCTGGTGCGGCTGGCTTTGCTGGTAGCCAGGCAGCGCTACTGACGGCCAGGGGCATGCGGCCTGCGGTCAGCTACTAAATTGATAGCTGGGTTTGCCCATGCGGAAAGGGTAAAAAGCCAAAGACCCTGTCGGATTCCGGACAAGACGCCGGGAGGGCGGGCTGGTAATATCTGGCATGCTTATGAAATCCGACACGCCCCCCCAGGACGCGACAGACGAGGGTACGCCCGTTTCCGTCAAGATTCGCGAACGGCTGGCCCTGGCACGCAAGCGCTTTCACGCCAATGACAACATCGCCCAGTTCATCCAGCCTGGAGAACTCGAAAAGCTGCTGGACGAAGTCGAGGTCAAGATGCAGGGTGTGCTCGACAGCCTGGTCATAGACACCGCCGGCGACCACAACACCAACAACACGGCGCGGCGCGTGGCCAAGATGTACCTCAACGAGGTTTTCAAGGGCCGATATGTGGCCCCGCCCACCATCACCGAATTCCCCAACGCCGAGCACCTCAACGAGCTGATGATCGTCGGGCCCATCACCGTGCGCAGCGCCTGCTCGCACCACTTCTGCCCGGTCATAGGCCGGATCTGGATAGGCGTGCTGCCCAACGAGCACACCAACGTGATCGGCTTGTCCAAATACGCGCGCCTGGCCGAATGGGTCATGGGCCGCCCGCAAATCCAGGAAGAGGCCGTGGTGCAACTGGCCGACCTCATCATGGAAAAGACCCAGCCCGACGGCCTGGCCATCGTGATGGAGGCCAGCCACTACTGCATGGCCTGGCGCGGCGTCAAGGACATGGACAGCAAGATGATCAACTCGGTCATGCGCGGCGTGTTCCTCAAGGATTCGACATTGCGCCGCGAATTCCTCGCACTGATTCCGCAAAAGGGCTAACCATGTTGGTACGTTTACTTTACGCAAGCCGCGCCGTCGACACCAGCCCGGAGGCCATCGAGGGCATCCTGTCGCAGTCGCGCCAGCACAACCCGGCCACCGGCATCACCGGCATCCTCTGTTACGGCGGCGGCATCTTCCTTCAGGCTATCGAAGGCGGGCGCACGGCGGTCAGCGACCTGTTCGGCCATATCCAGCACGACGCCCGCCACAAGGACGTGGTGCTGCTGCACTTCGAGGAAATCTCCGAGCGGCGTTTCGGCGGCTGGACCATGGGGCAGGTCAACCTCTCCAAGCTCAACCACTCCATCCTGCTGAAGTACTCCGAAAAAGCCGAGCTCGACCCGTATTCCGTCTCCGGCAAGGTCTCGTACGCGCTGCTCGAAGACCTGATGGCCACCGCCTCCATCTGCGGGCGCGTCTGAACATTTTGCCCCCCACGCTCCGCCGCTGCGAGCCTGCGGCAGTCGCTGCCCCTGGCTTCGAGGAGGAGGGGCGCTGCGCCTGCGGCCCGGCGAAGCCGGTTCCGCGGCCCTGGCTGGTAAGGAAACGCTTCATGCTGCACTGCAGCCTTGTTGTGTTGGCTTGACGGGTGCCCCTTTCCGCCCTTGCCTTGATTGTTCTTGCCGGCCTGATTCACGCCAGCTGGAACATTGCCGCCAAAAAGGCGGGAGGGGATGCCCGCTTTGCCTTTTTCACCAGCGTGATGATGATGTTCATCTGGGCGCCGGTTGGCCTGTGGGCCAGTTGGGGGGTGTTGCCACAGTGGGGCTGGACCGAATGGACCCTTGTCACGGTCAGCGGTGTGCTGCACGTGCTGTATTACGTGGTTCTGCTGCGCGGCTACCGAAAAGCCGATCTGACCGTGGTTTACCCGCTGGCGCGCGGCTCCGGGCCCCTGCTCTCCTCGCTGGTAGCCATCACCTTGTTGGGCGAGCAGATTTCCGCCGTGGGCGTGGCCGGCATTGCCGGTGTGGTGGGCGGCGTGTTCCTGATTGCGGGCGGGCCCGGCCTGCTGAGTGCGGCGCATGACCCGGCACAGCGCCGCCGCGTGCACAAAGGCATGGCTTACGGCCTGCTCACAGGCGCCTTCATTGCCAGCTACACCGTGGTGGATGGGTACGGCGTGAGGTTCTTGCTGATGTCGCCCATCCTGGTTGATTACCTGGGAAATTTTGTGCGGGTAGCTGTGCTCGCGCCTGCTGTGCTGCGTGACCGGCCAGCCGCAGCCGCGCTGTGGCGCCGGCAGTGGAAGTACGCGCTGATGGTCGGCGCCATCAGCCCGGTCTCCTATGTGCTGGTGCTGTATGCCATGCAGGTGGCACCGCTGTCGCATGTGGCGCCGGCGCGTGAAGTTTCCATGCTGTTTGCCGCGCTGATCGGCGGGCATTTGCTCGGTGAAGGCGACCGCCTGCAGCGGCTGCTGGGCGCTGTCCTGATTGCCGCGGGTGTGATGGCACTGGCGCTGGGCTGACAGCAAAATACCGCCATGCCGCTTGAGACGCCTTTACTGATTGGATGTGATTTTTCCAGCGCTCCAACGCGCAGGAAGCCCATTGTCCTGGCCTGTGGGACCCGCGTAAACGAACGCGTCCAGCTCACGAAACTGGAGCGCCTCGAATCGCTGGATGCTTTTGAGGCCTGGCTGCAGCAGACTACCGGCTGGCTGGGCGCTTTCGATTTTCCGTTCGGCCTGCCGCGCGAACTGGTGGAGCATCTCGGCTGGCCCCTTGCCTGGCCCGCACTGATGGCGCATTACGCCGTACTGAGCCGCGCCGACATCCGGCAAGCCTTTGCCGCGTTTTGCGATGCGCGCCCCGCCGGGCGGAAATTCGCCCATCGCGCGGCCGACGGCCCGGCCGGCTCCAGCCCCTCGATGAAATGGGTCAACCCCCCGGTGGCCTACATGCTGCATGCCGGCGTGCCGCGGCTGCTGGCGGCCGGCGTGCACCTGCCTGGCCTGCATGACGGCGACACCCGCCGCGTCGCGCTGGAAGGTTACCCCGGGTTGCTTGCACGCGAGGTGCTCGGCAGCCGCTCATACAAGAGCGACGACAAGGCCAAACAGACGCCGGAGCGGCTGATTGCGCGCAAGGACCTGATCACCGCGCTGGAGAACGGGCAAACCCGGCTGGGGTTGCGCCTCAAGGTCAGCCACGCCCAGCGCGACGCGCTGGCCGACGACGCCAGCGGCGACAGCCTGGACGCCGTGCTGTGCCTGATGCAGGCGGCCTGGGCAATGCAGCAAGGCGCGCCGCGTTATGGCCTGCCGCTGGAGATGGATGCGCTGGAAGGCTGGATCATCACGGCCTGAGATTCCGCGGGGGAGCGTGCGCAGTGCTGTCTATTTGTCCAGTATATTCAGAGCCCTTGCCTGCCGCAGAGGGGTCTCAATGTTTTCCTGTTTACGCGTATTCGCGCTGGCCGCACTGGCGGGCGCGTGGCTCCCGGCCCAGGCATCGCCGCCGGCCAAGCGCTCATTGCCCGCCTGGTCCGGCGTGGTCACCTATGTGGTCGATGGCGACACCGTCCGGGTCAGGCCGCCAGGCGGCGGCAAGCCCGTCAATGTTCGCATCGAAGGCATAGATGCGCCGGAAATCTGCCAGGCCGGCGGCACCGCCTCCCGCGACGCGCTCATGCGCAGGGTGCTGGGCCAGCGCGTGGCGGTGCACGGCCGGCGCCATGACGATTACGGCCGCCTGCTTGCGGTAGTCACGCTCCGGGGCGAGGACACGGGGCTTTGGATGGTGAGGCAGGGTTTGGCGTGGTCTTATCGCCACCGCGCCAATGCAGGCCCTTACGCCGTGGAGCAGCGGCGTGCCCGGGCGGCGGGGCTGGGGATTTTTTCACCATCCAGCGGCGCGCCACCGGTGTATCCCGCGCAGTTTCGCCGGCAGCACGGCAGTTGCTATTAACGGCCCAGCGCGGGCCCTGTCCCTTGTCCTACGGCTGTTTCAGCCGTTGGCGCTGTGCAGTGCCGATGTGGCTGGCTAGAGTGGATGTGCGCGAATTTCACTTCGCCATCCATAGCGCCTGACCTGCATGCCGGGCTTTCGCACAATCACCAAGGAGCCATCATGATCCCAACCCTTTCCAATCCTGTGCGGCCAGGCCAGGCCTTCCGGCCGCTGGCAGTCCTGAGCGCGCTGTCCCTGGCACTGGTGCTGACAGCCTGCAACAAACAGGACGACGGAAAAACCGCCGGCCAGCAGCTCGACTCGGCCATTGCCAAAACCGAAGAGGCAGCCGCCCAGGCGAAAGCCAAAGCCGCCAGCGAAATGGCCAGCGCCGGCACCGCAATGAAAAACGCGACCCAAAGCGCTGAAGCCTCCGGCAAGGACATGGCCGCCAAAGCAGGTGAAAAAATCGACGACCTGACGATCACCACGACCGTGACGGCCGGCTTGGCCAAAGATCCCGACCTGAGCGCGCTCAAGATCAACGTGGATACCCGCAACGGCGCGGTAACCCTCAACGGCTCCGCGCCCACGGAAGCCGCCCGCGAAAAAGCCACCAGCCTCGCCAAGGCGGTCAAGGGCGTCAATTCAGTAGACAACAAGCTGGTGATCAAGGCCGCAAGTTAAACGCCGAACTGCGCCGGATGGCCAGGTGCCGTCCCGTTCGCCGCCCGGTTTCCTGACGGAAGCGGGCGGCGTTTCTTTTTGCCTCGCTCCCGCACCTGATAAAGCCCGGACGTAGAAAAGGCAGGCCATGGAAATCCCATGCCTGCCTTTTCCGGCCGCCTTGCGGCTGCCGGGGCTTGTCAGAGCCGCTTAAGGACGAACGACGATGTCGTTGCGAACGGCTTTCACGTTCTTCGTGTTGCGGGCAATGTTTTCAGCCTGGGCTTTTTCCGCGCTGGATTTGGCGAAGCCGGACAGCTGGACCGTGCCGTTGAGCGTTTCCACCTTGATGGAAGTTGCTGCCACGGTTTTGTCTTCAACGAACTTGGCCTTCACGGAAGTCGTGATGGCGGCGTCGTCGACGTATTCACCGGCGGTGGATTGACCACGCCCGACAGCGCAGCCGGTGCTGATGATGGTGATGCCTGCCAGGGCGGCGAATGCAATTGCGCGAGCGTATTTCATATTGTTTTCCTCTTTGGGTTGATGTCAATGGTTTAGTGCAAGGTTTAAAAAGCCTGCCGGTGGGCGGCACCACGCCCACCGGCCTGCGGTAACGGTTATTTGTCCAGCCAGTCTTTAAGCTCGTCTGCGTGCTCTTCCTCATCGGCGAGAACGTCTTCCAGCAGGCGCCGCGTCGTGGGGTCCTTGTCGCCGATCAGCGCGATCATCTGGCGGTAGGTTTCCACCGCGATGCGTTCGGCGACGAGGTTCACGCGCACCATGGTCTTCAGGTCTGTGGACTCGTCGTAGTCGGCATGGCTGCGCTGCAGCAATGTGTCCGGCGAAAAATCGGGCTCACCGCCCAGTTGGACGATGCGACGGGCAATGCGGTCGGCATGGCCCGATTCTTCATTGGCATGCACCAGGAATTCATCCGCGATGGCCGGCGACGACAGGCCGCTGGCCGTGAAATAGTGGCGCTTGTAGCGCAGCACGCAGACCAGCTCGGTCGCCAGCGCGTCGTTGAGCAGCTTGACGATGGCGTCGCGGTGCGGGCCGTAGGCCGGCGTGATGGCGCCGTCGGCAAGACTCTTGCGCGCCGCGTCCAGGCCGGTTTCGTCGAGCACCAGCCCGCCGGTATCGGCCTGGGGTGGTTTGGAAATCACGGGGTTGTTCATCGTGTTCTCTGTGTTTGTTGGGGTTGTTCGGTGTCTTGCGGGGGGCGCGAGAGCATGGACAGCAGGGCGCCGGAAATTTCCGACGACTTGAACGTGGCCAGCAGCACGCTGCCCAGCGATACCAGCCGCCAGGGCTTGAGTACGACAGCCGCGGCACCCGCCAAGGCGGCGATGCCCAGCAGCTGCAGTGGTTTTTCCTCGGCGTATCTGCCGATCATCGGCCGGGCCAGGCTGAACGCCACGCTCACCGGATGGTGGTGCCACCAGGCGCCTATGGCCTGCCTGAAGATGCCCCAGGTCCCGCCGCTCCCGGTGTGCGCCGCATCGTCTTGCCCGGTGCCTTCCTGCGTCTCCTCGTCGTGCGATTGCTCGCGGCTCATGTGCCTGACGATGGCCTTGCGGCTGTTCGCCAGTCTTTCCTGCGGCGTGGGAGCGGTAAGGGTTGCCATGGCGGTCTCGGTCAATGCGGGGCTCACGCGGCCATGCGCAAGGCGCGGGCGTCGCTGTCGATCTGGGCTTTCAACTCGGGAAAGCGCTCGCTTGCGGACGGCTTGCGCGCACGCAGCACGGCAACGACCACAATGGCCAGCGCAATGCCGGGTACCGCGACCAGCGCCCAATGGAACTGGTTCTGCAGCATGCCCAGCATCACGGCCGTTCCCGCCAGACTCAGGAATATCGCCGCCGCAACCACGGCCACAACCCAGGCCACGGCGCGCGCGACCAGGTCGGTGCCCGCGTTCGAAGCCTCTTCCTGGAACAGCGCGGCATACGCCGACAGGTGGTCCACGACCAGGTCAGGCCGCTGCACGATGGTGGAGAAGAGGGGATGGATCATGGGGCGCGATGGTCTCGGTGTCGGCAATTCGGGCGGTAGCGGCGGATCAGTAGCGGTTCTGGCTGCGGTTGCGTGCCGAGGCAATCAGCAGCGCGACACCGGCACCGACGGCCGCGGCGATCAGCACCGAGCGCAGGGGCTGGTCGGCAACATAGCGCGAAGTGGCGGCCGACGCGTTGGTCAGCGAACGCTGTGCGCGCTCCTTGGCTTCTGCCGCGAGGTCCAGGCTCTGGCGCGCCAGGTGCTGGGCCTTGGAGGCCAGCATGTCGACCACGGGGTCGACGCTGCCGCGCAGGTCGCGCACTTTGTTCTCGGCCTTGTCGAGCGCGTTGTTGGCATAGCTGCGCGTGCTGTCAACGGCTTTTTCGGCGGTCTGCAGCAACTCATCGGAAGTTTGGCGTGCGGTGTTGGCGGCGGTCTGGGTGTTCATGGTCGGGTCCTTGGTGAGTTGAGGGAATGGAAGAAAGGAAAGAGGAGGGAGGGAAAACAAAAGCCGGGTCACCGGGTGACGCGGCTCATGCAGAAGGCTCCGGCGAAAACGCTGGGCCGTCAGTTCTTGCGCAACAGGCTGATCACGAAACTCACCACCGCCATCACGGCAAAGATGAAAAACAGGATCTTGGCGATCTCGACGGCCCCGGCTGCAATGCCGCCGAAACCGAACACGGCGGCAATCAGTGCGATCACCAGAAAAACGACGGAATAGTGCAACATCTTGGGCTCCTTGCTCTGTGGCGTTGGCGGCCTTGCTTCGCTTGAAGCGGCCTTGTGCCAAGCTTAGTGAGTGCCCCTGATTTACCTCATCGGCTGCCAGCGTGTGCCTGTGTCAGTTCGCGCGGCCATGCCCTGTAGGAGGGGGCCGACACCTTGTTGCGCGGCGCTGCCGCGCCGGCCTCACGCTGAGGTCAAAGCGTCTTGGGCAGCACTGCGGAGATCAGTGTGCCTTCGCCTTCGGTGCTGGTGACGGTGAGGCGCCCGCCTGCCGCCTCCACGCGATGCCGCATGCCGGCCAAGCCGTGGCTGCCCGCGCCCACGCTGCCGACCTTGAAGCCCTTGCCGTTGTCCTTGACTTCCACGGTGATGTAGCCGTCGAAGTTGTGCAGGCTGATCTCCGCCTGTTCGGCTTCGGCGTATTTGCCGATGTTGGTCAGCGACTCCTGCACCAGGCGATAGACGGTCAGCTGCGCGGAACCGCCGAGCTCGACGGTTTCAAGGTCGGTGGTGATGGAAAGTCCCGAACGCTCCTCGAACTCGCGCGCCAGGATTTCCAGCGAGGCCACGAGACCCAGGTGCGACAGCGACGAGGGCCGCAGGTCTTCCACGATGCGGCGCTTGAGCGCGATGCCGCTGTTGAGCGTATTGGTCAAGTGCGCCAGCCGTTCGGCGGCTTCCGGCAGGTTGCCCGCCAGCCGCGACTTCAGGCGGGCCACGTCGAGTTTGGCCGCCGTCAGCAGCGCGCCCAGTTCGTCGTGCAGTTCGCGCGCCAGATGGCCGCGCTCGTCTTCACGTACGTTTTGCAGGTGAGTGGCCAGCTCGGCCAGGTTGGCGGTCCGCTCGCGCACCTGCACCTCGAGGAAGTCGCGCTCGCGCTGCAGGGACTCCTGCTCGCGCCGGCCGGAGGCCAGCAGCGCCTTGGTCTGCAGCAGGTACATGTAGAAGGCCAGCAGGCCGGCGAGCGCCATGGCGGCCACGCCGATGCGCGACAGCTGGAGCGTCCTGCGGATCTGTTCCTGCCCCTGTTCCATTTTGCTGACGCTGCTGGCGGCCAGCTTCGCGGACTGCTCGCGGATGGCCTCCATGTGCTCCTTGCCCACGTCGGTGGTCAGTACGAACTTCCAGGCCTCCTCATTGCCTTCTTTGCGCATGCGAACGCTCAGGTCCATTTCGGCCAGCTTGCGCGAGACGTGCCGCGACATCAGCGCGAATTCGGCGAGCTGCTCCGGGTAGGGCGTGAACAGCTGGCGCAGTGCGTCCAGGTTGGAGCCGATGTCGCCCAGGGCCGTGTTGTAGGGCTCCAGGTAGCGCCCGTCGCCCGTCAGCAGGTAGCCGCGCTGGCCGGTTTCCGCGTCCAGCATGTGCTGCAGCAGTTTATTGATGGCGCCGCGGGTCACCTGGGCCTCTTCAATGTTGGCGGCCGCCTCGGTAGACTTGCGGAAACTCGCCTCATTGATGAAGATGAGGAAGGCGGCAGCCAGCACTGCCAAGGGCAGGCTGATGGCCATTCTGGGTATCGCAAATGGTTTCACGGCAAACTCCGTTTGGTACTTCGGTGAAGAATTCGTCAATAATGGATGCTGAAAATTAGAGCAGGCGCCGGTTCAAGGCGCCTCTTTTCACAGCATTGCCCGCTTGTGCAGGCTTTATAGAAAGACAGCGACATGATCAAAATCGGAATTGTGGACGACCACGCCATTGTGCGTTCGGGGCTCAAGCAGTTTTTCTCGGATCAGGTGGACTTGCGCGTCGTCGGCGAAGCCGGCAGCGGCCGCGAAGCCATCGACCTGGTCCGCAACGTGGAGCTCGACATCCTGGTCATGGACCTGTCCATGCCCGGCCAGAGCGGCATCGACGCGCTGGCCATGATCCGCGCCAAGGCGCCCGACGTCGGCATCCTGATCCTGAGCGGCTACCCCGAGGAGCACTACGCGGTCAACCTGATTCGCCAGGGCGCCAGCGGCTACCTCAACAAGGAATGCGACCCGTCCGAAATCGTCGACGCGATCCGCGTGATCTCGCTGGGCAAGCGCTACATCACCCCGGCGGTGGCGGAGCTGCTCGCGCAGCAGCTGAACCGGCCCAATGACGTGGCTTCGCACGAACAGTTGTCGGAGCGGGAGTTCCAGGTGTTCCTGAAGCTGGCCAAGGGCGAGACAGCCGGCGACATCGCCAAGGCCTTGTCCCTGAGCGTGAAGACGGTGAGCACCTACCGCACGCGCGTGATGGAAAAGATGAGCCTTTCCTCCAACAGCGACCTGACCTACTACGCGCTCAAGAACAAGCTGATCGACTGAGTTCAATCGAAGGCGACGCTCTGCTGGATGCAATAGTCCACCAGGGCGTCGATTTCATTGGATTTGTCGAACACCGCATCGACGCCCAACTGGGCGCAACGCTGGCGAATGTCTGCCGTGGCGTAGTTGCTCAGCACCACCACTTTCTGCCGGGCCGGGCGATCCCTGCAGGCGGCCAGCACCCCCAGGCCGCTTCCCTGTTTCAAAAACAGGTCAACAATCGCCAGATCCCAATCCTCGCTGTTCTCGGTCAACCAGGCTTTGCCTTCGTTTTCGGTTTCAGCGGTGCCTACGGCATCAATGCGTGCTAATTCCTCAAGTGTCCCGATCAGGTTTTCACGAATGGTGGGATTGTCTTCTACGATGTACGTTTTCAGTCTCACTGCTCAGGTCCAGGTAGGAGGCGCGCGGCTTTCGAAGTATTACGAAAGGCCCAATAGTGCGAGTGTCTCTTGTTTCCTAATGTATCTTTTCATTAAAGTTCATTCTGCCAGCGGCTAAGGCCAGTCCTTGTAGGATGACTCCTACGGCGGCGCAGGATGTGCGCCTCAGCCACACTTTCGCTGACTGTAGGCACATGCTCACAGCGTGTCATGGCGCCTGCCGACTGTCGCGTCGGCTGATTCAGCAGATAGTGGAACATACGGCGAAGCTGCTTCAGTCTGCTTCAGTGCCGCCCGCAATGCAGACAACACGAACAGCCCACTCATGAACAACACACAGTCCCGCCCGGTCCTTTTGCGGCGATGGCTTATCGGCATAGCCGCGGTCCTGGTTGTGCTGGTCGTGGTGGTGGTGTTTTTCCCGTGGGACATGCTTCGCGGCCCCATCAACCGCTATGTCTCGGACCAGCTCGGCAGGCGCTTTGAAATCACGCAGCACCTTTCAGTGCGCCTGGGGCGGACCACCACGGTCAGGGCCGACGGCGTGGAATTCGCCAACCCCGAGTGGGCCAGCAAGCCCTATCTGGTCAAGGCCGCCGCCGCCGAATTCGACATCAAGCTGTTCCCGCTTCTGGTGGGGAAGGTGGAATTGCCCCGCATCGCACTCACGGCACCGGAGATCGGTCTGCAGATGGAGCCCGACGGCCGCCGGACGTGGGCCCTCTCGCGCGACACTTCCGATGAAGGCGCGATTCCCCGCATCGATGCGCTGTTGATCGACGGCGGCAGCGTGGACTACCAGGCGGCGGCGCAAGGCGCGAACATCCATGTCGATTTTTCGCTGGCCCAGGAGACGGCCGGCCAACTGCCGCTGAGCTACAAAGCTACGGGCAAATGGAAAAACGATGCCTTCAGCGCGAACGGACGCACCGGCGGCGTGTTGCAACTGAGTAAGGACATCGAGGCGCCCTTCCCGATTGAGGTGAATGCGGTCGCCGGAAAAACCAGCCTCAAGGCCAAAGGCACCATTGCCAATCTCGCGAACCTCGCAGGGGTGGATGCCAGCTTCGACCTGCAGGGCCGCAACCTGGAAGAGCTCTACAAGCTGCTGGGCGTGGTGATGCCCTCCACGCCGCCCTACAAGCTGCGCGGCAAGCTGGCCAAACACGGCGAGGTCTGGGCCGCCACCCAGATCCAGGGCACCCTGGGCAGTTCCGACATCAGCGGCGCGCTCAGTTTCGACCAGTCGGCGGCGGTGCCGCTGTTGACCGGCAAGGTTCAGTCCAAAGTGCTGGATTTCGCCGATCTGGCGCCGGTGATAGGGTTGCCTCCGCCGGCCGGGCCCACGCCCGTGAATGCAGTGGCTGCCAAGACCGAATCCGTGCCCGCACCGGCGAAAGTCACCAAAACCGGCGCATCGTCGCGCAAGGTGCTGCCCGTCGCCACACTCGACGTCACCCGGCTCAAAGCCATGAACGCCGACGTCGTGTATTCCGCGGCCGACATCCGGCACGTGCAAGTGCTGCCGCTGGACAAGGGCAGCGTCCACGTCAAGCTGACCGGCGGCGTGCTGCAGCTGGAGCCGATATCGCTGGGCATTGCGGGCGGCACGGTGGCCGGCAGCATACGCATTGACGCCAACCTGGTGCCGGCCGGCTTCAGCACGCGGCTCGATGTGCGCGCCGTGCAGCTCAACCAGCTTTTCCCGGCGGTGGAAACCACCAAGAGCAGCCTGGGCAAGATCAGCGGCCAGTTCGACCTCAAGGGGCGCGGCAATTCGCTGGCGCAGATGCTGGGCACTTCTTCGGGCGACGTCGCCGTGCTGATGGGCAAGGGCGAGATGAGCAACATCCTGCTCGAGTTCATGGGGCTGGACGGCGGCGAGGTCATCAAATTCCTGGTGCGCGGCGACCGCAACGTGCGGCTGCGCTGCGCGGCCGCCGCCTTCGAGGTCAAGCAGGGCCTGATGACGACCAAGACCATCGTGCTGGACACCACGGACACGGTGATCAACGGGCGCGGGACCATCAACCTGGCCGATGAAACGCTGGACCTGATCCTGGACCCGGCGCCCAAGGACCGGAGCATCCTGAGCCTGAGGTCACCGCTGAAAATCGGCGGCACCTTTGCCTCGCCGTCCGCCGGGCCCGACAAGGGGGCGCTGGCCGGGCGGGCCGGTATCGCACTGGCGCTCGCTGTGGTCAATCCGCTGCTGGCGCTGGCCGCCACCATTGAGACCGGACCGGGCCAGGACGAAAACTGCAAGGCCATCCTGGCCAAGGCCACGAACTCCAGCGCCGGCTCGCGCATTCCCGCGGCGGCCGTTTCCCTCAAATAAACTGGCTTAGCGGTGGGCGCTGCCGCACACCGCGCAAGCGGGGTTGCGCACCAGCTTCATTTCGCTCCACCCCATGCGCTTGCCGTCCAGCATCAGCAGGCGCCCGGTGAGCACCTCACCCACACCGCAAATCAGCTTCAAGGCCTCGGCAGCCTGCGTGCTGCCGACGATGCCAACCAGCGGCGCAAACACGCCCATGGTGGCGCACAGGGCCTCCTCCAGCAGTTCCGACTCGGGGAACACGCAGGCGTAGCAGGGTGACTGCTCATCGCCCGCGTCGAAGACGGCGACCTGGCCGTCAAAACGGATGGCGGCGCCCGACACCAGCGGCTTGCGGTGTTTCACGCAGGCGCGGTTGATGGCGTGGCGGGTGGTGAAGTTGTCGGTGCAGTCGAGCACCAGGTCGGCTTCACTGACGAGACGGTCCAGCAGCGCGCCTTCGGCCCGCTGCGTGACGGGCGTGACCTGGACGTCGGGGTTGATCGCCGCAATGGCCTGGCGGGCGGATTCCGCCTTGAATTCACCGACACGCCCCAGCGTGTGGGCGATTTGCCGCTGCAGGTTGGTGGCATCGACCCGGTCGTGGTCGGCGAGGGTGATGTGGCCGACACCGGCGCTGCCCAGGTAAAGCGCCACCGGCGAGCCCAGCCCGCCGGCCCCGACGATCAGCACACGTGCCTTGAGGAGTTTGTCCTGGCCTTCGATGCCGATTTCGTCGAGCAGGATGTGCCGGGAGTAGCGGAGCAGCTGGTCGTCGGTCATAGGAAGGAAGAAGGGCTGCCGCGAGGGCAGGGCAGACCGGGAGAGAGTGCGAAAACAGGCTGAAACAGGGACGGTGCCGGTATTTGCCCGGCGCTATCCCTATTCCATTACGACCTTAATTTTCTTTTTTCTCGTTCTTGGGTTCGACCACGGCCGTCTTGCTGACCAGCACGGGGCGGCCCTTGAGCTGGTTGATGGCCTGGGCCAACTGGAAGTCCTTGTCGCTGCCCAGTTCGGGCGGCCGGCGCTGTTCAGGCGTCTTCTTGGCTTCTTCCTCGAGGCGTTTCAGCGCCTCCTCGCGGGCTTTTTCGCGGTTGGCGTCCTTCACTTCGGCGCCCTGGCCGCTGTTGAGGTGCTTCTCGAGATCGGCTTCGCGGGTGCGCAGCGCGGCGAACGGGCTGCCTTCGGCGGTTTCGTCCACCATCACGTCGGGCACGATGCCGCGCGCCTGGATGGATTTGCCGCTGGGGGTGTAGTAGCGCGCCGTGGTGAGCTTCAGGCCCGTGTCGGGGCCCAGCGGCCGCACGGTTTGCACCGAGCCCTTGCCGAAGGTCTGGTTGCCCATGATGGTGGCGCGCTTGTAATCCTGCAGCGCACCGGCCACGATTTCGCTGGCCGAAGCCGAGCCTTCATTGACCAGCACCACCAGCGGCACGGTCTTGAGGGCCGCGGGCAGGCGCTTGAGCGGGTCTGCGCCGTTGCGGCGCTGGTAGAACTCGGGCGCAGCCTTGTAGGTGAACTTGCTTTCGGCCAGCTGGCCGTTGGTGGACACCACGGTGACGTTTTCAGGCAGGAAAGCCGAAGACACCGCGACGGCCGCATCGAGCAGGCCGCCCGGGTCGTTGCGCAAGTCGAGCACCAGGCCCTTGAGGTTGGGTTCCTGCTTGTAGATCTGCTCGAGCTTGGTCACGAAGTCGTCGACCGTGCGCTCCTGGAACTGGCTCAGGCGGATCCAGGCGTAGCCGGGTTCGACCACCTTGCTGCGGACCGACTGGGTGCGGATTTCTTCGCGCGTGATGGTGACCGGGAAGGTGCGGTTTTCGTCCTTGCGGAAGATCGTCAGCACCACCTTGGTCTTGGGTTCGCCGCGCATCTTCTTGACGGCGTCATTGAGGCTCAGGCCCTTGACGGCGGTGTCGTCGATGCGGGTGATCAGGTCGTTGGGCTTGAGGCCGGCGCGGTCGGCGGGCGAGCCTTCGATCGGCGAAACCACCTTGACGAGGCCGTCTTCCTGGCTGATCTCGATGCCGACGCCGACAAAACGGCCGGTCGTGCCTTCGCGGAATTCCTTGAAGGACTTCTTGTCGAAGTAAACCGAGTGCGGATCCAGGCTGGCCACCATGCCGGAAATGGCGTCGGTGATGAGTTTTTTCTCGTCCACCGGTTCCACGTAATCGGTCTTGACCATGCCGAAAACGGCGGCGAGCTGCTGCAGCTCTTCGAGCGGCAGCGGGGCGATGCCCGCGCGGGCCACCGCCTGCAATTGCACCGTGGTGAGGGCACCCGCCACGGCGCCAATTGAAATCCAGCCTGCAATTTTGAGCTTTTGACCCATAAAAATACCTTCGTTAGCCTGTTGGGGAACCCTTGTTCCCCCTATGGGAAGCAATATACACCTTGGAGAAAGGCCGGGCACCACAGTTCCGCCCCTGGCGCGGCGCGGCACGAAAAAAGAAGCGAAACAGCAGGCTGTTTACAGGACTTTTACACAAAGCCGCACCAACAGGCCTCCAACCGGTGAAATCTCAGGCCTTGCCTTGCGCGCCCACAGCGGCAGCGGCCCTGGCCGCGGCCTCGCTGTCGCCCAGGTAGTAGTGGCGCAGCGGACGCAGTTCGGCGTCCAGTTCGTAGACCAGCGGGATGCCGTTGGGGATGTTGAGCCCGACGATGTCGCTGTCGGAGATGCCGTCCAGGTATTTCACCAGCGCGCGTATGGAATTGCCGTGGGCCGCCACCACGATGCGCTTGCCGGCCTTGATGGCGGGCGCCATGGATTCATTCCAGAAAGGCAGGACGCGGTCCACGGTGTCTTTGAGGCATTCGGTCAGCGGCACCTGCCCGGGCTGCAGCTTGGCGTAACGTGGGTCGCCGCGCTCGCTGCGCGGGTCGTCGGCCTCGAGCGGCGGGGGCGGCGTGTCATAGCTGCGGCGCCAGACCAGGACCTGCTCGTCGCCGAATTTTTTCGCGGTTTCGGCCTTGTTCAGGCCCTGCAGGCCGCCGTAATGCCGCTCGTTGAGGCGCCAGCTGTGCACCACGGGCAGCCAGGTGCGGTCCATTTCGTCCAGCGTATGCCAAAGCGTGCGGGTCGCGCGCTTGAGCACGCTGGTATAAGCCAGGTCAAAGTCGTAGCCTTCGCTTTTGAGCAGCTTGCCGGCGTTCTTGGCCTGTTCGACGCCGGTTTCCGTGAGGTCCACGTCGGTCCAGCCGGTGAAGCGGTTTTCAAGGTTCCAGGTCGATTCGCCGTGGCGTATGAGCACGAGTTTGTACATGGTCGGAAAGGATGAGGAGTGGAAAAAAGGAAGAAAAAAGGAAGAAAGAGGGGAATAAGGAGGGCCGGCGGCAGGGCCATTTCTCCCTCCATTCTAAAATCACGGGTTAGCTGAAAAATACACAAAGGGTATACCGTGAAATTTCTGATCGATAACTGGATGCTGATTTCGATAGCGCTCGCCTCGGGCGGCATGCTGGTTTGGCCCATGATTTCCAGCACCATGAACGCCGGCGCGCTGACCGCCAGCGGCGCGGTGCAGCTGATCAACCGGGAAAAAGCGGTGGTGGTGGACGTCAGCGAAGCCGATGAGTTCGCCGCCGGCCACGTCACAGGCGCCAAAAACGTGCCTTTTGGCGAACTGGAAGAAAAACTCCCCGCCACGGTCAAGAACAAGGGCCTTCCCCTGATCCTGGTTTGCGCCACGGGCGCACGCGCCGGTCGCGCCGTCGCCGTCGCCAAAAAACTCGGTTACGAGCAAGCCCAATCCCTGGGCGGCGGGCTCAAGGCCTGGAAAGAGGCTAACCTTCCCCTTGAAAAGGCCTGAGACAGGTTGGGTCGGACCAAGGCAGGCATGAAACCTGCCTTACCCGGCCGGTCCTGATTCATCCACTTTCACGCGCCGCGCTCACGCCGGCCCGATCCGGAGAAACCATGCAAACCGTCAAGATCTATACCACCGGCACCTGCCCCTATTGCATCCAGGCCAAGCAACTGCTCAAGCAGCGCGGCGTCACCGAGCTCGATGAAATCCGCGTCGACATGGTCCCCGGCGAACGCCAGAAGATGATGGACATCACCGGGCGGCGCACGGTGCCGCAGATCTTCATCGGCGAGACCCACGTGGGCGGCTGCGACGACCTGATGGCCCTCGACGGCCGTGGCGGCTTGATGCCACTGCTGAACAACAACGCTTGAGCGTTAGAGGGCTCCTCTCCCCACCAGCCGGGGCCGCGGGACTGGCTTCGCCAGACCGCAGGCGCAGCGGCTCCCTCGGGGGGGCAGGGAGCTACACCAAGTGAGCAACCGTGGGGTCCATATAATCATTTGTTGGTCGCCGGCTTGCCGCGCATCCGAATCTCAACTTTCCCCAGCACCCGAAAGAACACCATGGCTGAAGCCAATCTTGACCCCGTATTCCAGATCCAGCGCGTTTACCTCAAGGACGTGTCGCTGGAGCAGCCCAATTCCCCCGAAATCCTGCTGAACCAGGACCAGCCCAGCGTGGACATCCAGCTCGGCGTCGGCGCCACCCCCATTGCTGAAGGCCTTTTTGAAGTGTCCGTCACGGCTACCGTGCAGACCAAGATCGCCGACAAGACCGTGTTCCTGGTCGAAGCCAAGCAGGCCGGCATCTTTGAAATCCGCAACGTGCCGCCCGAGCAGATGGGTTCCATCCTGGGCATCGCCTGCCCGCAAATCGTTTACCCCTACCTGCGCGGCAACGTCGCCGACGTGATCCAGCGCGGCGGTTTCCCGCCCGTGCACATGGCTGAAATCAACTTCCAGGCCATGTACGAGCAGCAGCAGGCCGAAGCCGCCGCCGCACCGGCCGCGTCCCAGATCATCGTGTGATGGCCCGCCGGGGTGAACGCCCCGGCCGCCTCATGATGTCCTCATGAAAATACTGGTCATCGGCGCGGGCGCCTGGGGCACGGCGCTGGCCGTCAGCAGTGCTTCGCGCCACCGGGTCACGCTATGGGCGCGTGATGCGGCGCAACTTGCCGGCCTGAAATCAGAACGCACCAATACCCGCTATCTGCCCGGCATTGCCTTGCCGGCCGCCCTGGCTTTGCAGGGCGGCGATGTGCCGCTGCCCCAGGTGGTGGACGGGCAAGACCTCATCATCCTCGCGACGCCGGTTTCGGCGGCCCGCGGCATGCTGCAAAGCCTGCAGCATGCGGGCGCGCCCGTGGCCTGGCTCAGCAAGGGGTTTGAGGCGCCCGTGGCCCCCATAGCTGCAGTGCCGGCATCTTCTTCCCCGTTCGGGTTGATGGTCCATGAAATCCGCGCGCAAGCCGCTCCCGATCTGAGGGCGGGTGTGCTCAGCGGCCCCAGCTTCGCGCAGGAAGTCGCGCGCGGCCAGCCGACCGCGCTTGTCGCCGCCAGCGAACATGCCGAGGTGCGCGACGCGCTGGTCGCCGCGTTCCACGGCGCCACCCTGCGTGTTTACGCCAACGACGACGTGGTGGGCGTGGAAGTGGGCGGTGCCGTCAAGAACGTGCTGGCCATTGCCACGGGCCTGTGCGACGGGCTGCAACTGGGCCTGAACGCCCGCGCCGCGCTCATCACGCGCGGCCTGGCTGAAATGACGCGCCTGGGCGTGGCGCTGGGCGCCCGCGCCGAAACCTTCACCGGCCTCTCGGGCCTGGGCGACCTGGTGCTGACGGCCACCGGCGACCTGAGCCGCAACCGCAAGGTCGGCCTGCTGCTGGCCCAGGGCCGGACGCTGGCGCAGGCGGTTGATTCACTGGGCCATGTCGCCGAGGGTGTGTATTGCGCCCGCACCGTGGTGCAGCGCGCCGCCGGCCTGGGCGTCGAGATGCCGATTGCGCAAAGCGTCGTGGCCCTGCTGGACGGCAAACTGCAGCCCGCCGAAGCGGTGACGATGCTGATGGGCCGTGGGCCGACGGCCGAGCTGGCCTGAATTCCACGTCACACCGGGGTGTGTTTATTTGCGCAGGTGCAACGTCACCAGCAGCGAAGCGTCCCGCACCGCTGTCAGGCCGTGCGGCACGCCGCCGGCCAGCCAGAGCAGCTGGCCGGCTTTCATGGGCTGGGTCTGGCCGTTCGCGGTAAAGGCCACTTCACCTTCCAGGCACTGCACGGTGATTTCGCCCTTGACCTGGTGCGAGGGCACGGACTTGCCGGCCGGCACGATGAGGCGCATGACCTCCAGCTCCTCGCTTTTGAACAGCGCGACGGTGCGTCCCTCGGAGAGCTTGCCCGCCAGTGGCTGGACGTCAATGAGCTGCCCGGATGCGGCGTGGGGAATGGCCATGGTGAACTCCTGCAAACGTGGGGTGGGCGCCTGTCTGTGAACTTTATACCCCAAGGCCGGCGGCATGCGCCCTCACGTTTGACCTGATCAGGCCGCCGGCAAAACTGTCTTGTTGTAGTACAGGAAGACCTCATCGCGCACCCAGCCCAGCGATTCATACAGGGCCTGCGCCGCATGATTGGTTCTGGCGGTGCTCAGGTCCAGCCGCGCAAAGCCGTGCTGCCGCGCGTGTTCGTGGGCGGCCTGCATCAGCGCGCGGCCGGCGCCGGTCTGGCGGGCTTCGGGCGCCACATACAGGTCGTACAGCGTATAGATCGGCTGGGCGATCACCGAGCAGAAGCCCGGGTAGAGCTGGCAGAAACCGACGATGGTTTTCGCTGCGTCCGCGGCCTGCGCGACCAGGATCACCGATTCCGCGTTTCGCATGCGGTCGCCGATAAACCGCAGCGCCAGCGCCGCGTCGGCGGGCTGCTCATAAAACTGCCGGTAGGCGTCAAACAGCGCGGCCAAGGCCGGCAGGTCGGACAGGGCCGCGAGGCGGATGGACGGCGCGCTCATGCCGGCGGACTAGATTTCCAGGTTGTCGATCAAGCGCGTGCTGCCCAGCTTGGCCGCGCCCAGCACCACCAGCGGTTCGCCGGCCAGCGGGCCTTGCGGCGCCAGCAGGTCGGCGCGGCGGCGCACGGTCAGGTAATCGGGCTTCCAGCCGCGGCGCGCCAGCGCCTGCATGGCCTGGGCTTCCAGCGCGGGCAGGTCGGGCGTGCCGCCGGCGCGGGCGGCTTCGCCCAGCGCGCGTATGGCTTTGGACAGTTCCACGGCCTCGGCGCGCTCGGCGGCGCTCAGGTAGCCGTTGCGGGACGACAGCGCCAGGCCGTCTTCGGCGCGCTGGGTTTCACCGGCCAGGATCTCGATGGGCAGCGCGAACTGCTGCACCATGCGGCGCACCACCATGACCTGCTGGTAGTCCTTCTTGCCGAAAGCCGCGATGCCCGAAGGCATGCCGGCGAACACGCAGGAAAACAGCTTGAGCACCACGGTGCTCACGCCGATGAAAAAACCGGGCCGGAAGTGGCCCTCAAGGATGTCGCTCAGGTCCGTGGCCGGGTGCACCTTGTAGGTTTGCGGCTCGGGATAGAGGTGTTTTTCCAGCGGCGCGAACAGCACGTTGCAGCCGGCCGCCTTCAGGCGCTCGGCGTCGGCATCCAGCGTGCGCGGGTAGCTGTCGAAGTCCTCGTGCGGCGCGAACTGCAGGCGGTTCACGAAGATGCTGGAGACGGTGACGTCGCCCAGCGGCTTGGCCTGCTTGACCAGGGCGATGTGGCCATCGTGCAGGTTGCCCATGGTGGGCACAAAGGCCGGCCGCTTGAAAGGGCTCAGGGCCTCGCGCAGCTCGGGGATGGTATGGACGATCTGCATCATGTCTCCAGAAAAGGGGGGGCGCAAGGGGGCGGGGCTCACCACGCGTGGGTGGCGTTCACCGGAAAGCTGCCGTCTTTCACGGCGCGCACATAGGCTTCCATGGCGCCGCGCACACTCGCGGTCTTGTTGTCGGCGCCTTCCATGAAGTTGCGCACGAACTTCGGCATCTTGCCCAGGTTCATGCCCAGCATGTCGTGCAGCACCAGCACCTGGCCGGCGGTGCCGTCGCCCGCGCCTATGCCTATGGTGGGGCAGTGCGCGAGTTCTTTGGTCAGTTCGGCCGACAGCGCCGCAGGCACCATCTCAAGCACCACCATGGCGGCGCCGGCGTCCTGCAGTTCATGCGCATGGCGCTTGAGCAGTGCGCCGGCTTCGTCGCCCTTGCCCTGTACACGGTAGCCGCCCAGCGCATGCACGGTCTGCGGCGTCAGGCCCAGGTGGGCGCAGACGGGAATGCCGCGCTCGACCAGGAAGCGCACGGTCTCGGCTGTCCAGCCGCCGCCTTCCAGCTTGACCATGTGGGCGCCGGCCTGCATCAGCACCGCGGCGCTGCGCAGGGCCTGCTCTTTCGATTCGTGGTAACTGCCGAAAGGCAGGTCGCCGATCAGCCAGGCCGTGGCCTGCGAGCGGCGCAGGCCGTTGGCCACGCATTCGGTGTGGTGGCGCATGGTCTCCAGTGTCACGCCGACGGTGCTGGTCAGGCCCTGGCAGACCATGCCCAGCGAATCGCCCACCAGGATGCATTCCACACCCGACGCATCGGCTACGGCCGCGAAGGTTGCGTCGTAGGCCGTCAGCATGGTGATTTTTTCGCCGTGCGCATGCATCTCGCGCAGGCGCGGCAGGCTCAGCGGCTTGCGCGCCGACGGCGTGGATGAAGGCGGCAGCGTGCCGTAAGGCGTGACGGAAGTATTGGCAGGGGTCGTCATGGGGCGGGTCCGGAATTTAGCGAGAGTCTAACCAGCTTCACCGTGCTTTTTGGCGCGCGGTTTAGAGAGCCCAGACAAGGCAGGGTCTGCTGTTACGGGCTTAACGGATCTCGGGCGCCGAGCGGCTCATGCCCAGGCGTTCGAGCAGCTTCACGTCCGCCTCGGTGTCGGGGTTGCCGGTGGTCAGCAGCTTGTCGCCGTAAAAAATCGAATTGGCGCCGGCCAGGAAACACAGGGCCTGCACGCCGTCGCCCATCTGCTGGCGGCCGGCCGACAGGCGCACGCGCGCGGTCGGCATGGTGATGCGGGCCACGGCAATCGTGCGCACGAATTCAAACGGGTCCAGGTCGGCCTGGTTGGCAAGCGGCGTGCCTTCGACCTTCACGAGGTTATTGATGGGCACCGACTCGGGGTAGGGCGTGAGGTTGGCGAGCTCGGCCACCAGGCCGGCGCGCTGGCGGCGCGTCTCGCCCATGCCGACGATGCCGCCGCAGCAGACCTTGACGCCGGCGCTGCGCACGCGCGCCAGCGTGTCCAGGCGGTCCTGGTAGTCGCGCGTGGTGATGATGTCGCCGTAAAAATCGGGCGCGCTGTCCAGGTTGTGGTTGTAATAGTCCAGGCCGGCGCTTTGCAGGGTTTGCGCATGGCCGTCTTCCAGCATGCCCAGCGTGGCGCAGGTCTCCAGGCCCAGGGCTTTCACGGTGCGCACGAGTTCGGCGACTTTTTCAATGTCGCGGTCTTTCGGCGAGCGCCAGGCCGCGCCCATGCAAAAGCGCGTGGCGCCGGCGGCCTGCGCGCGCTGCGCGGCGGCCAGCACCTCGGCCGGCTCCATGAGTTTGCTGGCTTCCACGCCGGTGTCGTAGCGCGCGGCCTGCGGGCAGTAGCCGCAGTCTTCGGCGCAGCCGCCGGTTTTTACCGACAGCAGCGTGGCGAACTCGATGCGCGTCGGGTCGAAGTTTTCGCGGTGCACGGTCTGCGCGCGGTGCATCAGTTCAGGGAAGGGCAGGTTGAACAGCGCCTCGATGGCGTCCACGCTCCAGCGTTGGTCGCCGGCGGGGGCTGGCTCAGCCTTGGGCCGGGGGCGGTGCAAGGTAACGGTTTGTTCTGCAACGTGGGACATGTGTCTTCCTTCCGGGGATGGGTTTTGGAGTCTAGCTGAAGAGATTTGCGGGGTGATCAAGCGGCCTGCTTCGCCAGCGCGGCCAGGGCTTCGATCAATTGGCCGACGTCGGCCTCGCTGTGCGCCGCCGACAGTGCAATGCGCAGCCGCGCCGTGCCCTCGGGCACCGTGGGCGGGCGTATCGCGGGTACCCAGATGCCGCGCGCGCGCAGGCCTTCCATCACGGCCAGGGACTGGTCGTTGGGGCCTATCAGCAGCGGTTGGATGGCGGTTTGCGAAGCCGAGAGTTGCCAGCCGCTGCCCCGCAGGCCCGACGTGAGGCCATCACGCAGGCGCGCAATAAGACGCTGCAAATGCGCGCGCCGCCACTCGTCCTGTTCGATGACCTTCAGGCTGGCGCGAAGGGCGCTCGCCAGCAGCGCGGGCGCGGCCGTGGCAAAGATATAACTGCGGGTTTTTTGCAGCAGCCACTCGATGAGCGCCTCGTCGCCCGCCACAAAAGCACCGGCCACACCGGCGGCCTTGCCCAGCGTGGCCATGTAGAGCACGCGGCGCGAGGCCCGCGCGCCGTGCAGCCCGGCGGCCGCAAGGCTGCCGCGACCCTGCGGCCCCAGCACGCCAAAGCCGTGGGCGTCATCGAGCAGCAACAGGGCATCGTGGCGCTCGCACAGCGCAAGCAGCGCGGCAATGTCGGCGCTGTCGCCGTCCATGCTGAAGACGGCATCGCTGATCACCAGCTTGCGCGGCGCTTCGCTGCGCGCGAGTTCGTTCGCCAGCGCGTCCAGGTCGGCGTGCGCGTAGCGGTGTATCTGCGCGCGTGACAGCCGCGCGCCGTCGATCAGGCAGGCATGGTTGAGCGCATCCGAAAAAATCGCGTCACCGGCGCCCACCAGCGCCGGCACGATGCCGATGTTGGTGGCATAGCCGGCATAAAAATACAGCGCGCGCGGCAGGCCGACAAAGGCCGCGAGTTCCTGCTCCAGCGCCGCGTTGGCCGCACTGTGGCCGCTGACCAGCGGCGAAGCGCCTGCCCCCACGCCATAAGCCTGCGCGCCCTCGCAGGCCGCTTGCACCAAAGCCGGGTGCGTGGCCAGGCCCAGGTAGTCGTTGCTGCAAAAAGCCAGCATGCTCTGGCCGTCGACCGTCAGGCGCGCGCCGCTTTCGGGCAGCACCACACGGCGCTTGCGGCGCAGGTGCGCGGCGTCCAGTTCGGCCAGGCGCGCCGGAAATTCATCGAGCCAGGAAGCGGACGTCATTGCCATGCGGGGGGAAGGTCAAAAGCGACCGCGCGCGGGTCGGGCACGGCCTGCCAGGCGATGGTGGCCAGCAGCGGCGCATCGAGTTTTTTGCGCAGGAAGGCGATGTTGTCTTCCTGCGCGAGCATGGCGGCGTCCACGTGGTTGGCCACCCAGCCTGCCAGCGTGAGGCCGCGCGCGCGTATGGCGCCGGCGCTGAGCAACGCATGGTTCAGGCAGCCCAGCCGCAGGCCCACCACCAGCACCACGGGCAGGCCCAGTGCCTCGGCCAGGTCGGCGCCGGTTTCGCTGTCTGACAGCGGCACCTGGAAACCGCCCGCGCCTTCCACCACCACGGCGTCGGCCAGCAGCGCGAGCCGGCGCTGGCAGGCCACCAGGTCCGCGATGCGAATGGGCCGGCCGGCGCGGGCCGCGGCGATGTGCGGCGACACCGGGTCGGGCAGCAGCACCGGGTTGTCGAGTTCGGGCGGCACGCGGCAGGTGGAGGCGGCGCGCAGCGCGACCACGTCTTCGTTCACGTCTACGCCATCGACATTCACCGTGCCCGCCGCCACCGGCTTCATGCCGACCACGCGCACATGGTGGCGGGCCAACGCATGCAGCAGTCCAGCGCTGACCAGGGTCTTGCCCACGCCGGTATCGGTGCCGGTCACGAACAGCGAGAGCGGCCTGCGCGCGGCTTCAGCCATGGGTGCTTCCCTCTTCGGCCAGCGTGGCCTTCAGCGCCGCCAGCGCGCCGCGCGCCAGGTGCTGCGCGGATTCCGCATCCATCACATAGGGCGGCATCGCGTAAATCGTCTGGCCAATGGGGCGCAGCAGCACGCCGTTCGCCATGGCGTGCTGCGCGTAGCGGCGGGCGAAGTGGGGCAACTGGCCGGGTTTGATGTCCCAGGCCCAGATCATGCCCAGCCTGCGGGCGTTGCGCACGGCCGGGTGGCCGGTCAGCGGCGCGAAAGCCTTGTCCAGCATCTGCGCTGTTTCGGCGTTGCGCGCCAGCGCGTCGGTTTGCTCAAACAGTTCCAGGGTAGCCAGCGCCGCGCGGCAGGCCAGCGGGTTGCCGGTGTAGGAATGCGAATGCAAAAATCCGCGCGCCACGTCGTCGTCGAAAAAAGCTTCGTAGACCGCGTCGGTGGTCAGCACGGCCGACAGCGGCAGCGTACCGCCGGTCAGGCCTTTGGAGAGGCAGATGAAGTCGGGCCGTATGCCCGCCTGCTGGTGCGCGAACATCGTGCCGCTCCGGCCGAAGCCGGTGGCGATTTCGTCGGCGATCAAATGCACTTCGTAGCGGTCGCACAGCGCGCGCGCTTCGCGCAGGTAGGCCGGGTCATGCATGGCCATGCCTGCGGCGCACTGCACCAGCGGCTCGACGATGAGCGCTGCGGTTTGCGCGTGGTGCTGTTCCAGCCAGGCCTGCAGGCCTGCGGCCGCGCGGTGCGCAACGTCCGCCCCGCTTTCGCCCGCCTGCGCGCCGCGCGCATCGGGGCTGGGCACGATGGCGGCCAGCCGGACGAGCGGCGCATAGGCTTCGCGAAAGAGCGCGATGTCGGTCACGGCCAGCGCGCCCACTGTTTCGCCGTGGTAGCCGCCGGCCAGGCCGATGAAACGGTTTTTCTGCGGCCGGCCGCTGTTGCGCCAGTAGTGCGCGCTCATCTTGAGCGCGATCTCGGTGGCGCTGGCGCCGTCGCTGCCGTAGAAGGCATGGCCCAGGCCGGTCAGCGCGCCCAGGCGCTCGGAGAGTTCCACGACGGGCGCGTGCGTGAAGCCGGCCAGCATCACGTGATCCAGGGTGTCCAGCTGGTCGCGCAGCGCCGCCTTGATGTGCGGATGGCCATGGCCGAACAGGTTGACCCACCACGAGCTGATGCCGTCCAGGTAACGGTTGCCTTCAAAGTCGTAAAGCCATACGCCTTGGGCGCGCGCAATCGGCACGGGCGGCTGTGATTCATGCAGCTTCATCTGCGTGCATGGGTGCCACACGTGGCGCAGGCTGCGCCGGGTCATCGCTGCGTTGTCCATGGGGCCTTGTGTGAGAGACGGGGTAAGGAACGCGGCCGCGCATTGCGGCGGGCCGCTAGGGCTCAGGCCTGCTGCACCGGGATGGTGGAGCGCTCTTCCTTGATGCGGTTGTCCGGGTTCACGAACACCAGCTTCGGGCTGAAGCCTTTGACGTGTTCTTCATGCACCTGCGCGAATGCGGCGATGATGACCAGGTCGCCCACGGCGGCACGGCGCGCGGCCGAGCCGTTGACCGAGATGATGCGGCTGCCGCGTTCGGCACGTATCGCGTAGGTGATGAAACGCTCGCCGTTGTTGATGTTCCAGATGTGCACCTGCTCGTTCTCGGCCAGGTTGGCGGCGTCCAGCAGGTCTTCATCGATGGCGCAGGAGCCTTCGTAGTTGAGTTCGCAATGCGTCACCGCGGCGCGGTGGATTTTGGATTTGAGCAGGGTTCTGAACATGGTGGGCGTGTGTGGAATCGGGCAACAGGGAGCGCCATTGTGGGCGGATGAATCGCCCCGCAAATCGCGGCGAAGGGGCTACGCGCCAGTCGCTGTAACATTTGCGACAGTTTTCGGCTCTATTTAATAGTTTAGTGCACGGTATGGCGTGCTTTCAATCTTAGATTGCTCATGAAAAAGTCATTTGATTTCACCGCTCAGGCGGTCGCTGTTTTGGCGCAGGCAGACGCGGCGCGCGCGCTTGCCGAAGACGTGGGCGCGGGCGACCTGACGGCGGGCCTGATCGACCCGGCGCGCCAGGCGCGGGCCCAGGTGGTGGCGCGCGAAAGCGCCGTTGTCTGCGGTGCCGCCTGGGTGGAGGCCACCATGCGGCAGCTTGACCCGCAGGCGCAACTCATCTGGCATGTCAAGGACGGCGAGCGCTGCGAAGCCGGCCAGGTGGTCTTCGAGGTGCGCGGCCGTGCCCGTGCCCTGCTCTCTGCCGAACGCACCGCGCTCAATTTTCTGCAACTGCTCAGCGCCGTCGCGACCAAGACGGCGATCTACGTCGACATCGTGAAGGGCACGCCCGCGCAGATCGTCGACACCCGCAAGACCTTGCCCGGCCTGCGGCTGGCGCAGAAATACGCGGTGGTGACGGGCGGCGGCGTCAATCACCGTGTCGGTTTGTATGACGCGGTGCTGATCAAGGAAAACCACATCGCGGCGGCCGGCGGCATTGCCCAGGTGCTGGCGCGCGCGGCCGAGGTCGCGGCGCAGGCCGACTTTGTGCAGATCGAGGTCGAAAATCTCGATGAACTGGCCCAGGCGCTGGACGCCGGCGCGCGCATGATCCTGCTGGACAACATGAGCCTGCCCAACCTGAAGGAGTCGGTGCGCATCAACGCCGGCCGCGCCGTGCTGGAAATTTCGGGCGGCGTCACGCTGGACGGCCTGCGCATCCTGGCCGAAACCGGCGTGCACCGCATCTCCGTCGGCACGCTGACCAAGGACGTGCGGGCGATTGATTTTTCGATGCGTTTTGACGCGCAGGCGGTGTAAACATGCAAACCCTGGCGCCCATCCGCATCGATTACGAGCAACCCGAAGCGGCCGGCGCCTGCAGCACGCACCAGGCCTGGGCCCGCGTGCCGGCCGAGCCCACGCAGGCCGAACGCAAGTCGCTCAAAAGCCGCATTCGCGAACTGCTCAAGGCGTGCAACGCCGTCATGGTGTCGCACTACTACGTGCATCCGGACCTGCAAGACCTTGCGGAAGAAACCGGCGGCCTGGTGGCGGATTCACTCGAGATGGCGCGCTTCGGCCGCGACCACGCGGCGCAAACCCTGGTGGTCTCCGGCGTGCGTTTCATGGGCGAGACGGCCAAAATCCTCTCGCCCGAAAAGCGCGTGCTGATGCCCGACCTGGACGCGACCTGCTCGCTGGACCTGGGCTGCCCGGTCGATGAATTCAGCGCGTTCTGCGACGCCCATCCCGACCGCACCGTGGTGGTCTACGCCAACACCAGCGCCGCCGTGAAGGCGCGCGCCGACTGGGTGGTCACCTCCGCCTGTGCACTGGACATCGTGCGCGCGCTCAAGGACCTGGGGCAGAAAATCCTCTGGGCGCCGGACCGCCACCTGGGCGGCTATATCCAGCGCGAGACCGGCGCCGACATGGTCTTCTGGAACGGCGCCTGCATCGTGCACGACGAGTTCAAGGCCTTTGAGCTGCAGGCCCTCAAAGCCGAACACCCCGGCGCGCGCGTGCTGGTGCACCCCGAATCGCCGGCCGACGTGGTGGCCCTGGCCGACGCCGTCGGCTCCACCTCGGCCATCCTCAAGGCCGCGCGGGAGATGGACGCGACGGAATTCATCGTCGCCACCGACGGCGGCATGCTGCACAAACTGCGAACCTTGAACCCCGGCAAGATTTTTATCGAAGCCCCCACCGCCGGCAACAGCGCCACCTGCAAAAGCTGCGCGCACTGCCCCTGGATGGCCATGAACGGGCTGGCCGGACTGGCGCAGGTGCTTGAAAGCGGCGCCAACGAGGTCACGGTCGATGCGGCGCTGGGCCTGCGCGCGCGCTTGCCGATTGACCGCATGCTGGCCTTCACCGAAGCCCTGAAAGCGGGGCGGCCGGTCGCGGGGCTGGTGCCGCACATGGGCGCGGCCTGATTCAAGTGACAGGCCCTGTCTCGGCGCTCATCGACTTCGCCGACCCTCGCCAGCCTGACACGCCGCGCCTGAGACTGGCTTTCGGAACGCCAGGCGAAGTGCTGGTGGCGCGGCGGCCCGAAGACGTGCGTGCGGTGCTGGACGCCGCGCAGGCCGCTGCGGAGCGGGGCGCCTGGTGCGTGGGCTACCTGCGCTATGAGGCCGCACCCGCTTTTGATACCGCGCTGGCTGTGCACCCGGCCGAGGGGCCGCTCGCCTGGTTTGCGGTGCATGACGTCGCGCTGCCGTGGCCTCAGCCCACACAAGAGGCATCGCCGCAAGTGCAGTGGCAAGAGCCGATGACGCGCCCGGCTTTTGACGCCGCCCTCGCCGAATTGCAGCGCGCGATCGCCGATGGCGAGTACTACCAGGTCAACTTCACGGCGCAGATGCGCGGTGTGCTCAGCGGCGATGCGGGCGGCGCCACGGCGCTGGCCTCGTTCCACGCTTTGCAGCGCGCACAGCCCGGCGGCTATGCGGCTTTTCTGGACACGGGCGAGGAACAACTGCTGTCGGTCTCGCCCGAGTTGTTTTTCGACTGGCGCGACGAAAGGCTGCTCACGCGGCCCATGAAAGGCACGGCGCCGCGCGGCATGAATCCCGAGGACGATGCCGCGCGGGCCCAGGCCCTGCGCAACTCACCCAAAGAGCGCGCCGAAAACGTGATGATCGTGGACCTGCTGCGCAACGACCTGTCGCGCATCGCCGAACCCTTCAGCGTGCGCGTGCCGCGCCTGTTCCACACCGAGGCTTTGCCCGCAGTGTGGCAGATGACCTCGGACGTCGAGGCGCGCACGCGGCCCGGCTGCAGCCTGGCCGACGTGTTCGCGGCTTTGTTCCCCTGCGGTTCGATCACCGGCGCGCCCAAGGCGGGCGCCATGCGGGCCATCCATGCGCTGGAAGCCGCGCCGCGCGGGGTGTACTGCGGCGCCATGGGGTACTGCGCCCCGGCGGCGCGGCCACCTTCAATGTGCCCATACGCACCGTGACCCTGCGCGGCAACGAGGCCCGCTGCGGCATAGGCAGCGGCATCACCTCGGGCGCCACGGCCGAAGGCGAGTGGCGCGAATGGGGCCTCAAGCAGGCCTTTGTGCAACGTGCGAGCGCGCCGTTTGAGTTGCTCGAAACGCTGGGGCTCTTCGACGGGACGCTGCGCGATATGGAGGCCCACCTGGCGCGCATGGGCGAGGCGGCTCGGCATTTCGGCTATCCATGGGATGCCCGGCAGGCTGAGGCGGCGTTGCAGTCGCTGGCGCAGCAGCATCCGCAGAGTGCTTGGCGCGTGCGGCTTTTGCTGGCCGCGCACGGGCAGCTGCAGGCCGAAGCCTATGCGCTGCCGGCCTCACCGGCGCGCGTGCGCCTGCAACTGGCGGGACGCGCGCTCGACGAAGCGCACGGCGAATTCGTGCGCTTCAAGACCACACGGCGCGCGCACTACGATGCCTTCACGCCCACGCAGCCCGATGTGTTCGACACCCTGCTGTGGAACGCCGAGGGTGAACTCACCGAATGCACGCGCGGCAACGTGGCCTTCTTGCTGGACGGCCGCTGGGTGACACCGCCGCTGTATTGCGGCCTGCTTGCCGGCGTGGGGCGCGCCTGCGCGCTGCGCGAAGGCCGTGTGGATGAAGCCGTGGTGCGGCTGCAGGATTTGCCGCGCGTGCAGGCGCTGGCCTTTGTGAACAGCCTGCGAGGCTGGATACCGGCCGACCTGGCCGAAGCCACGTCTGCCGCCTGATCAGTTCGCGCCGTAGGCCGGCGGCACCAGGATGGTGGGCACGGCGGCCTCGGCCGTTTCAGGGTAGTCCCGGCTGAAATGCAGGCCGCGGCTTTCATGCCGGCCATGGGCCGAGCGCACGATCAGGTCGGCCACCTGCACCAGGTTGCGCAGCTCCAGCAGGTCGCGCGTGACCCGGAAGTTGGCATAAAACTCCTGGATCTCGGCATCGAGCAGGGCGATGCGGTGCGCCGCGCGTTCCAGCCGCTTGGTGGTGCGCACGATGCCCACGTAGTTCCACATGAAGCGGCGTAGTTCGTCCCAGTTGTGGGAGATCACCACGGCCTCGTCGGCATCGGTGACCTGGCTGTCGTCCCAGGCCGGCAAGGCCGGCGTTTCGGCGGTGGCTTCGGCCGCGATGGCATCCGCGGCGGCGCGCGCCAGCACCACACATTCGACCAGCGAGTTGCTGGCCAGGCGGTTGGCGCCGTGCAGGCCGGTGCAGGCGGTTTCGCCGATGGCATAGAGGCCTTTTACGTCGCTGCGCCCGGCCAGGTCAGTCACCACGCCGCCGCAGGTGTAATGCGCGGCCGGCACCACCGGAATCGGCTGGCGCGTGATGTCTATGCCCAGTTCGGCGCAGCGTTGCAGGATGTTGGGAAAGTGTTCCCGCAAAAAAGCCGGGCTCTGGTGCGAGATGTCCAGGTAGACGCAGTCCAGGCCGTGCTTTTTCATTTCGAAGTCGATGGCGCGGGCCACCACGTCGCGCGGCGCGAGTTCGGCGCGCGCGTCGTGCGCCGGCATGAAGCGCCCGCCGCCGGCCGAGGGCGGCAGCAGCAGCTTGCCGCCTTCGCCGCGCACGGCCTCGGTGATCAGGAAGGATTTGGCCTCGGGGTGGTAGAGGCAGGTCGGGTGGAACTGGATGAACTCCATGTTGCCGACGCGGCAGCCCGCGCGCCAGGCGGCGGCAATGCCGTCGCCGGTGGCGGTGTCGGGGTTGGTGGAATAGAGGTAGACCTTGCCCGCGCCACCGGTCGCCAGAATGGTCTGGCCGGCACTGAAGGTCAGCACCTCGCCGCTCGCGGTGTCGAGCACGTAAGCGCCGTGGCAGCGCTTGCCGGGCCGCTTGAGCTGCCGGTCGGTGATGAGGTCGACCAGCATGTGGTGCTCGAGCAGCGTGATGCCGGGTTCGGCGCGCACACGTTCTATCAGCGTGCGCTGCACGGCCGCGCCGGTGGCGTCGGCTGCATGCACGATGCGGCGCCGGCTGTGGCCGCCTTCGCGGGTCAGGTGCAGTTCGCCGGGGTGTTCCGCGTCTTCGGAGAAGGCGACACCCAGCCCGCGCAGCCAGGCGATGGCATCGGGCGCGCCCTGCACCACGGCCTGTGTGGCCGGCAGGTCGCACAGGCCCGCGCCGGCAACCAGGGTGTCGTTCACGTGCTGCTCCAGCGTGTCGTCTTCGGCCAGCACGGCAGCCATTCCGCCCTGCGCCCAGGCACTGGAGCCGTCGTTGAGTTCGCGCTTGGTGACGACCGCCACGCGCCGGCCCGGGGCCAGCAAGAGCGCGGCCGTGAGGCCCGCCAGGCCGCTGCCGATGATGAGGACGTCGAAGGCGTGCCGCGTGTCGGAAATAGGTGTCATGCGAAGACGGTGTTTTTGCCTGGTAGGGAGGTGCAACAGCCCCGACGCCGGGGCGGAACCGGCACGGGAATCCGCAGCTTGCGCCGATTATCGGACAGGCGACGACGCTGCCTTGATGGCGGGCTTACGGCCGTTGATGGCGCGAACGTTTGCGGGCAGGGCCCGGCCTAACCAGCGCCTTGCGCCGGTGCCTGTTCGTCCACGTCAAAGGATTTGAAGACTTCGCGTGCCGGGCGGGTTTCCGGCAGGATGTAAACGATGCCGCTGGTTCCGGTGAAGGCCGGGCTGACCACCTTGTCGTAGAACTTCACGGGCACATTGATGCACCCGTAGGAAATGCGGTTGTCCGAGGGGGTGGCGCTTTCAATGCGTTGTGCCCGCCGTTCACCTGCCACGTTTAATACACGGTGAAGGGATATGGCCGTGTCGTAGTCGATCCACAGCATCTCCGCGCCGTGAAGGTCCTGGCCCAGCGATGCCACGAAGCGCCCGGCGGGGGTAGTGCGCTCCTCGGGGCGAATGGTGGACAGCTTGCGCTCGCCGATGCCGGGTGTGGAGTCGTCGCCGCGCGCAAGGCCCAGCAGGGCGGGCGCGGCGCCGCTTAAATGTCCCCGCGCATCAAAGACAAAAACCTTGGCGTTCACCTTGTCAATGATGAGGAAAGGCATGCCTTGATTGTCCGCGGACGCGACCACCCAATGGGCGACCTGCGCGGCCTCCCTGGAGGCGCTTTCGCGGCCGAAGTCTGCATGGCGGGGGTGGTCGGCCTGCGCGGCAGGGTTGGCGTTTCCCGCGGTTCCGGATGCGGCAGCCGGTGAGGGGCTCGCCGCTGCCGGATCTGCGCCCTGCGTTGCCGCCGCCGCTTGCAAGGCAAAACCAGCCAGCAGCATGGCAAGGCCCAGGGCTTTGACGGTCGCCGCCCTGTACGGGGCGGGCGGATTGTTCGTGGAGGATTGAAAAGTCACTGCAATCCTGTCCGTTCAGTTACGCGGCTGCCTGGGCAAATAGCGGGGTGCCACGTAGATTGGCTGCGGCATTGCAGCGGGCTCGGCCACCGCGACCTGCTCACCCGGCATGAAGAGTTCGCCCTCAGACGCTGCGTAAACTGCCGGCAGGAAGTCCTGCGAATAGAACGCGAAACTCGCGAGCGGTGCCAGGCCGAAGGATGAAAAGTTCCTGCCGTTCGCGGGATTTGCCGCATTCGCAGCCGTCAGGGCGGCCAGCGCCGACAGCGCGTTCGGGGTGATGTCCCCGGTGGTTTTCCCCGCGATGGGTCCGCAGCAGGTGGAGGCCAGCGCATATTGGTCGGCGTTGGGGCCGGCCAGCCGATAGCCGGTGAAGGTGACGGTCTTGCCCGTGCCCGGGTCTATAGTGTCGAAGGTCGCCGTGCTGCCCGGGTCGGCGACCAGCGTGACGCCGGCGGGGTTGCCCTTCAGGCCCGTGAGGACGGCGGTATTGCTGCCGTCATAGGACTTGCTCACCTCGGGGAACACCAGCATGCGCTGCGTCAGTGTGGCGCCTCCGGTCAGGACGAATTTGCCGGAATAGTCCGTGGGCGCCGTGTAAGAAACGGGGTTGTAAAAAATACTGGCGGGCGCGTTCGGGCCTGTCACGGTCACGGAGGGCGCCAGGGGGCTGAAAACCACCGTGCCGCCCAGCGCGCCCGGCCCGGTCCCGTCCGTATCGGCGCGTATCGTCAGGCCCAGCGGCAAGCCCAGGCTGCGCGTGGGGTCCAGGTTTCCCCGGGTCAGCGTGATGGCGCTGTTGATGTTGACATCGTTGGCCGCGCACATGGAGAGGTTGCCGTCGGTGACCGTGATGGTCGCGTTCTGGTTCAGGTTGCGCCCCGCGCTGAGCAGCAGGCTGCCACGGGTTGCGCTGATGGGCGCATTCACGTTGATGTCGCGGCCGCAGCACACCCCGAAATTCCCGTCCACCGCCGTCACGGAGGCGTTGATATTCACGTCGCGCGCGGCGTTCAGGGTCAGGCTGGTGGGGGTTCCGCTGGCTGTCCAGCTCACCGCGTCGTTGACGAAGATGTCGCCGTTGCCGGGGCCGGGCGCCGTGACGATGGTGATGTTGTTGGTCACAAGCTGCGCGGAAAGTGTGGCGCCGGAGATGTTGCCGCCGGGGCCGATGATGAAGTCCTGCGGGTCGATGAGCCAGTTGCCCGTCAGTCCCGACGCCGCTGCGGTGGTGATGCGCGCACCGTCCAGCACGTTGACGTGCGCGGCCGAGGTCTCGATGAATCCGCCGTTGCCGCCGTTGGGTGCGCTGGCGTCGAGCGTGCCGCCGACGTTCATGGTGCCGGTTTGCATGTCGCCCAGCAGCATGATCCTGCCGTTGCGGCTGGCGATGGTTTGCGCCTGGATCACGCCGGTGTTGTTCACAACGGTCTGCAACAGGTTGCCCGCGCCCTGGGCCGTCAGCAGTACGCTGCCGCCGGCGGCGCTGATCATGCCGCCGTTCTGAATCAGCGCGTTGACGCTGCCCTGTGCCACAGATATGTTGAGCAGGCCGTCGCCCGCCACGTCCAGCGTCATGGCATTGCCCGCGGCCAGGACCACGGTGCCCAGCCTGGCCGAAATGACACCCTGGTTGCTGACGTTGCGGCCCAGCAGGGCGACATAGCCGCCGTCCGCGGCGTTGATCGTTCCCTGGTTGAGGATCGCGCCGTCGCCCGGGTTGCTCAAGGTGTATTGCCCGGCCATGAAGTTGGCGTCGCTGATGCTCAAGGTCGACGCCACCAGCCCGCCGACGTTGACCGATGCGCCGCCGCCGAACAGGATGCCGTTGGGGTTGAGCAGGAATACCTTGCCGTTCGACGACAGGCTTCCCATGATGCTGGAAGGGTCCGCGCCCAGCACGCGGTTCAGCGCCACGGCGCTGGCGCCGGGCTGGACGAACTGCACGCTCTGGCCGGCCGCGATGCCGAAGCTTTGCCAGTTGATCACGGCGTTCTGGCTTGTCTGCGTGATGGTCGTGCTGGCCGCGCCGCCGGAGATGCTGGCGCTGCCGGCCGCCACCACGCCGCCTTGGGGCAGGGCATGGACGGAGGAGCCAAAGGCCAGCAGCAGGGAAACCGTCAGGGTCTTCAGCGCAAAATGCGACTTGTTTCTGAAGGCGGATGTTGTTTCGGTTTCAGGGGAGGGGTCAATGCGGTTCATGGGTGTGTCCTTGTGGATTGCAATACTTGTGCGGCACGCGGTGCCGGCCGTCGCATCAGAAATATTTCACCGCCTGTATCCAGAACCGGCCTGATTTGTCGGGCGCGGAAGTGGCTGTCTCGTTTCCGAGGGGGCGGGCGTAGTAAGCCCTGACCAGGAAGTTGTCGGTTTCGCTCCAGGTGAGGCCTATGCCGGCGGCGCTCAGGGTTCTGTGGTTCTGTCCCGCCGCCCAGGGGTTTTTGTTGATGGTCACGCTGCCGTAATCGACAAAACCGATCAGGTGCATCTGCCCCGGCAGGTTCTCCGGAAATTTGGGCAACAGCAGCCGGGCTTCCAGCGTTGCCAGGTAGCCCTGGTCGGCGGGCGCCTCGCCTTGGGGATAGGCGCGCACACCGTTCATGCCACCGAGTTCCATCTTTTCCGAGGAGTCGAGATTTTTCGAGGCCAGCTGCCCGCTGAGCGCTCCGTAGAGAGACACGGAGTCGGTCACGCGCTGCAGCCGCATCACGGTGAAGCCGAGCTTGCCGTAGGAGCCGTTGCTGCGCGCGCTGGCGGCGTCCACGGCGAGTGCCGCGGGCGTCTGTATGTTGAGCCGGCCCGCCGACCAGGACAGGGAATAGGCGCTCATGCCGCCGCCGCCCAGGTTGTCGCGGTGGTTGCCGTACAGGCTGGTGGTCAATACGTCGGCCTTTTTGTCCGTGACGGAAGGGATGGCGTCCACCCTGTCCTGGAAGGTTTTGGCGTCGTAACCCAGGCGAATGTAGAGATTGGTGTCGCGTGAACGGATCAGCGGGTAGCTGCCGAATACGCTGGCAATCTCCGCCGTGCCGTTGGCTCGCAGGGGGGCAAACTCTTCGCCCAGCGCGTAATGCAGCTTGCTGTAGGCAACGCCGGCACGGCCTTTGCCGACCTGCAGCTGGTAGGACGCGATGGCGTAGTTCAAGCCCGAGCCGGAAGTCACCACACGCACGCTGGCGACGTCGCCCAGCCCCAGCGGATTGTTGAGGTTCACCGTGGCCCCGAGGCGGTATTCGCCGGTGTAGCGGTTGCCGGCGTTGTCGGCATCGACGCTGCCGTTGACGCGCGCGCCCGGGGTGACGTCGACCAGCAGGTCCGAGGTGCCGGCCGTGGCGCCGGGAACCAGCGTGGAATGGACTTTCACGCCAGGCAGGTCCGACAGCAGAAGCAGCCGGCTCTCCAGCGGCGCCGCAGTAATGGCGTCGCCGCTGTTCAGGCCCGAAAGAAGGTTGTCGGGGATGGCGCTGGAGAGATTTGTCTCGTTGCGCACGACGATCTGGCCGTACTCACCCTCCCGCACGGCGATGGTGATGGCCTTGTCCGTGACGTCCTGCGCCGGAAGGTAAGCCTGGGCCACGAAGTAGCCGTTTCTTGCATAGTGCGCGGTGATCCTTGCCGCCATGCCGCGCAATTCCGCCAGGGTCAGTTCGCTGCCCGGCGTGAAACCGGTCAGGGCAAGCAGCTCGGCTTCGCTGTACACCCGGGCACCGGTGATGCGCAGGCTGTTGATCAGGATTTTTGCATCTTCGGTCACGCGGACCGGCGGCGGCTTGCTGCGCTCAACGCTGATGCCTGGGGCCGCGGGCTGCGGAGCCGGGACCGTGGGGAGTTGCTGCAGCTGGCTGCCCGCGTTGGGCAGGGGCTGGGCGAGAAGGTGTTGGCTCACGGCCAGCAGCGCCAGCGGGAGTAATTTGAGATTCACAAGAGCCCTTTCGGCATGAACGACGTTGCTCCCGGCCGCATGGATGCGGCTGCGGGTAGCGGGGTGCTAGAGACCCCTTCATGCGTGCGGGCCCCGAAATCAAAGGTGAAATCGGGTGCGTTCGCTTCATATCCGACAGGCCTTGAGTCCTGCTATGAGCATCGGCGTAAAAAGGGTAAAGAGATGTAGGACGCCGCGCTGACGCAGGCGTTCAGGAGTCGCGACTGTGGTGTGCCGCACGGGCAGAGGTCAGCGTCGCGTCATTTTCAGCCGGGGCCGCGGGACTGGCTATGCCAGACCGCAGGCGCAACGGCCCCTTTACGTGATGAAAGGGCAGTGAGCGAGCGTGGGGGCAATCTAGGCGGGCGTGTAAGCCAGGCGCACGTAAATCGGCGCGAAAGCCTCGGCCTGCGTGACTTCCAGCAGGCCTTCCTTGGAGAGCTCCAGCAGCGCGATGAAGGTCACCACCAGCACCGGCATGCCGCGCGCGGCGTCGAACAGGTCTTCGAACTCCAGGAACTTGCGGCCCTGCAGCTTGCGCAGCACGATGCTCATGTGCTCGCGCACCGAGAGTTCTTCGCGGCTGATGACGTGGTGCTGGATCAGGCGGGCGCGCTTGACGATGTCGCGCCAGGCGTCCTGCAGGTCGACCACGTTGACGTCGGGAAAGCGCGGTTGCAGCGACTGCTCTACATAGACCTGGGCGCGCAGGAAGTCGCGGCCGAATTGCGGAACTTCGTTGAGCTTGTGGGCAGCCAGCTTGATCTGCTCGTATTCGAGCAGGCGGCGCACCAGCTCGGCGCGCGGGTCTTCGGGCTCCTGGCCCTCGGCCACCTTCTTGGGCGGCAGCAGCATGCGCGACTTGATCTCGATCAGCATGGCCGCCATCAGCAGGTATTCGGCCGCCAGCTCCAGGTTGGTGGCGCGAATCTCGTCGACGTAGGTCAGGTACTGGCGCGTGACCGCCGCCATCGGGATGTCGAGGATGTTGAAGTTCTGCTTGCGGATCAGGTAAAGCAGCAAGTCCAGCGGGCCCTCAAAGGCCTCAAGAAAGACCTGCAACGCATCCGGCGGGATGTACAGGTCGTGCGGCATGGCGAACAGCGGCTCGCCGTACAGCCGCGCCAGCGCGACCTGGTCGATCACCGCGGGCATGGCCGCACCCGCCGCGTCAGGCTGCGCCTGGCCGGCGGCCGGGGGCAGTTCCTGGGGGGCGGGAGGGAAATGGGGCTGGGACATGAAAACAGCGGCTGCTGGGTGTCAGGGGCTGTTTGGCGTTTATTTGCCGTTGGGATGGCTGGTGGTGCCGTAGACGTAGGGCTGCTGGGGCACGCGTGCCTCGCCGTATTCGGCCTGCTCGGCGCGGCTCAGGTTTTTGTCCCACAACAGGGCGCGCCCGGCGCGCTGCTCGGCCTCCAGCGTGGGCTTTTTGGCCTTGAGCTGGTCGATGAACTGCGTCGTATCGGAGGTGTAGTCGGAGCGGCGGAAGAAGTTGAGGAGGGACATGGGTCTAAACTGCCTGAAACGTATAGTGGGCTGATTTTACCGGGGTCCGCCATGCCGTCCTTATTTGTGCCCTTCGCATCAGCCCCAAAGGGTGTTTTCTCCGCTGTTTCGGGAAGGTTGCTTGCCTCTATGGGTTTGCTCTCATTTGTCCTGGGCCTGGTGGGCTGCGACCCGCAGCGCATCGCCGAACTTGAAGAGGGTGTGTCCACCGAGGCCGACGTGCGCGCCCGTTTCGGCGAGCCCGAAAAAATCTGGGACGCGGCCGACATGGCCGACACCCCCTTGCCGGGCGTTACAGCGGCGCCGGGCGCCCGCACCTTTGAATACAACCGCCAGCCGCAGGGCCAGGTCAATTACATGATCACGATAGGGGCGGACGGCAGGATGAGCGCGCTCAGGCAGGTGCTGACGCCGCAGAACTTCGAGAAAGTGCTGCCCGGCATGCGCATGGAGCAGGTCCGCAAGATGCTGGGCAAGCCGATGAAGATCACGCCCTACGCGCTCAAGCAGGAAACCCATTACGACTGGCGCTACCTGAACCCGCCCAGTACGGCGCGCATCTTCACGGTGGTGTTTGACGCCGACCTGAAGGTCAAGGGCACGGCATCGGTCGACGAGGAAAGCATCAGCCCCTCCGGCGGTACACGCTAGACCGTTTCGATCTTCGCCAGGAAACCCGTGCGCTCCATCACCGCGCGCGGCTGGGCGTTGAGCCCGGCCATTACCAGCCGGCCGCCGCGCAGCACAACGGCCTTGTGCAACTGCTCCAGCACGTCCAGCCCCGAGGTGTCCAGCGACTGCAGCGACTGCACGTCCAGCCGAACGACCAGGCCCTTGGGCGCGCTTTCCACCACGCTCAGGATGGGGTCGAGCTTGGCCACGGCGCCGAAGAACAGCGAGCCGTAGAGCTGGAAGCTCGCCGAGTCCGCGTCGCGCGAGACCTCCACCACCCGGAACAGGCTGCTCATGCGCCGCACGAACAGCACGCAGGCCAGGATCAGCCCGACCTGCAGCGCCACCGTGAGGTCGAACACCACCGTCAGCAAAAACGTGCCCAGCATGATGAGCCGGTAGTGGCTGCTGGCCTGGCGCAGGCGGGCGAACGCGCGCCACTCGCCCATGTTCCAGGCCACGTACAGCAAGATGCCCGAGAGCACGGCCAGCGGCACGTGCACCGCCAGCGGCGCCGCCGCCAGCACGATGAGGACCAGCGTAAGCGCATGCACCAGGCCCGAGACCGGCGAGGTGGCGCCGGATCGCACATTGGTGACGGTACGGGCGATGGTGCCGGTGGCCGGCATGCCGCCGAAAAAGGGCACGACGAAGTTGGCCACGCCCTGGGCCATCAGTTCCTGGTTGGGGTCGTGGCGCGGCAGGCCGGAAACCTGGTCGGCCACACGCGCGCACAGCAGCGACTCCACCGCGCCCAGCAAGGCGATGGTGATGGTGGGCGCCACCAGCAGGCGCACGGTTTCCCATGAAAAATCGGGCAGCGCGAACGAGGGCAGGGCGCGCGGGATGCCGCCGAAACGCGTGCCTATGGTGTCGACCGGCAGGGTCAGGACATAGGAGAACGCGGTCAGCGTCACCAGCGCCACGATGGGGCCGGGCATGCGCGAGGCCGTGCGCGTGGCGCGCTTGAGCTGCACGCCCTCGACCGCCTGAACCAGCTTCATCAGCCGCGCGGTAAAGCCGTTGGCGCCGCGCGCCTGCAGGTTAAAGAGCCGCGGCCAGACAAACAGGCCCAGCAGGCAGGCCAGTCCCAGGCCCAGCGCATAAGGGTTGAAGCTGTCCAGGTGGTCGCCCAGGACCTTGATCTGCGAAAAAAAATCGGCGGGCATCTTGGGCACGACCAGGCCCAGCAGGTCCTTGACCTGCGACAGCACGATCAGCACCGCGATGCCGTTGGTAAAACCCACCACGATGCTGACCGGCACATAGCGCACCAGCGTGCCCAGCCTGAAAAACCCCAGCAGGAACAGCAGCACGCCGGCGCAGGCGGTGGCGATCAGCAGGTTGGCCAGGCCGTAGCGTTCCAGGATGCCGTAGACGATGACGATGAAGGCGCCGGCCGGCCCGCCTATCTGCACCGCCGAGCCGCCCAGCGCCGAGATCAGCGCGCCGGCGATGATGGCGGTCCAGATGCCGGCTTCGGGCTTGAGGCCCGAGGCGATGGCGAAGGCCATGGCCAGCGGCAAGGCCACAATACCCACCGTGATGCCCGCGCCGGCGTCCTTCAGGAACCTTTCGCGCGTGTAGCCGGCCATCGCCGCAAACAGGCGGGGGCGGAAGGGCGCGAGGTAAGTGGGCAGGTGCATGGGCTTTGATTGTGGCGCGCCGCGCCCGGCTTTGAGGCGTCTTTTGCGGGACTTTTTCCATTTGCGGATAGCGAAAGATTCGATAGAGTAAAAGAGAAGAATTAGGTAGAAATGCTTACTTTTTAAATCCTGACCCGTTCGATACTCCCCGTGGTTCCCTTCGCGCGTTGTTGGCTGGTGTCGGTTCAGCATGCTTTTCCTGGAGAAGTGTTTGCCTGCTTTTTTACGTTCTGCCAAGTTTTTGGCGCCGCACCGGTTGAAGCTGTCGCGTTGGTCGTCACGCCTTGCCGCCTGGCTGGCGGCACTGCTGCTGGCCCACGCCGGCGTGTGGGCGCAGCAAGTCCCGGGCCTGCAGACGGAAGAGCCCTCTCCCGCTGCGGCGCAGGAGGATTTCCGGCCCGGGCGCGGCGTGGTGGGCCAGGGCGAGGTACTGGTAGACCGCTCGGGCGCCTGGAGTTTTGAGGAAGTCCGCAGCCGGTTCGGGTCGGGCGAGGGCCGGCCGTCCAGGCCCGACCAGATCATGCCCACCGGGGGCGGCAGCGCGCTCTGGTACCGCCTGGCGTTGCCGGCCGTCAAGGCGCCCACGCCGCTCATGCTCAGCGTGCCGCATGCCGCCATGGACAGCGTGGACCTTTACAGCCCCGCCCCGCAGGCCGACGGCAGCAGCCAATGGCTGCTGGAGCGCTCAGGCGACCTGATTCCCGTGGCCGAGTGGCCGCTGCGCAACCTCACACCGGCCTTCGAGCTGCTGCTGATGCCCGGCGAAAGCCAGCCAACCTACCTGCGGGTGGTCAACAACTACCCCATCAGCGTGCACTGGATGCTGTCCGGGCCCGACAGCTTTCACGACAAGGACAAGCAGTGGCATCTGCTGCTGGGCGTCTACATCGGTTTCATACTGCTGGTCGTGCTGCTCAGCGGCATCCACGCGCTGTCCTGGCGCGATTCCATCCATCTCTTTTTCGCGGCTTACGTGCTGGTGGTGGCCCTGGGTCAACTCGCGCTGACGGGCCTTGGCGGGGAATTGTTCTGGCCCGGCAGCGCCTGGTGGAACGACCGCGCGCCGGTGGCGCTGACGCTGGCGACGGCGGCCATGCTGCACATCTTCTTGCGCCAGCTCGTGGTCGACCGCGACGTGCCGTGGCTGTCGCGCTCCCTGCTGGTCCTGTCGCTGATGGGCGCGGGCATCGCGCTGACTTTTGTCGTGGTGGGCCGCGGCCGGGTTTTCGCCATGGCCACGCCTTACTACCTCGGAAGCATGGCCACCTACCTCGCGGTGGCGGCGTGGTACGCCTGGCGCCGGCCGCGCGTCGGCATCTGGGTGCTGGCCGCCATGGTCTGCCTCACGGTGGGCTCCATCTTCCCGCTGCTGCGCACCCAGGGCCTGATGGCTTTGAGCGCCGCCACGCAGTACGGCGCGCAGGTCGGCGCGGCGCTGGAAATCCCGCTGCTGCTGCTGGCGCTGTATTTGCGCAGCCGCGAAAAACGCGACAACCAGGCGCGCATGGACGCGTTGACGCGCACGGACCCGCTGACCGGTGTCGGCAACCACCGGGTGCTGCTGCAGCGCCTGGACAGCCTGCTGGTGCGCCAGCAGCGCGACCCCGGTGCCGGCGCCGTGGTGCGCGTGCGGCTCAGCAATGCGATCGACATCCGCCAGGACTACGGCATGGAAACGGCGCAAAGCGCGGTGGTCCAGGCCGGCGCCTGCATCACGGCGATTGCGCAGGAGGGTGACAGCGTGGCCCGGCACCGCGACGGCGATTTTGTGCTGATCCTGCAGGGCCACCTTACGCGCGACCAGCTCACCGACATCGGCCAGCGCCTGATCGCGCGCGGCTTGTCCGAAAGCCCGGCGCTGCCGCCCAACACGGTGCTGCAGCTCAAGATCGCAGTGGCCGAGGCGCCTTTCCAGGTCAACGAGGCCACGCTGCTGCTGCAGTCGCTGGGCACCGTGCTCGGCGAACTGGCGGGCCGGTCCGGCACCGCGCTGCGCTTTGTGAATGCGGCCGAGACGCGGAGCGTGCCGCCGACCCAGGCTTGACGGTTCTTAGTGGATGCGCATGCCCGGCGTGGCGCCGGGCAGCGGTTCCAGCACGTAAATGCCCGGCTGGGCTTTTTCATCACCGTGGCTGGCGGCCAGCACCATGCCTTCGCTGATGCCGAACTTCATCTTGCGCGGCGCCAGGTTGGCGACCAGCACCGTGAGCTTGCCGACCAGGTCCTCGGGCTTGTAGGCCGAGGCGATGCCGCTGAACACATTGCGCATGCGGCCTTCGCCGGCATCCAGCGTCAGGCGCAGCAGCTTGGTCGAGCCTTCCACCGCTTCGCAGTTGACGATCTTTGCGATGCGCAGGTCGACCTTGGCGAAGTCGTCAATCGTGATGGCGGGCGCCAGTGCCTCACCGCCCGGCAGGTCCGTGGGTGCAGCCGGTGCAGGTTCGGCCGAAGCCGGTGGTTCGAACAGCGCATCGAGCTGCTTGACGTCCACACGTTGCATCAGGTGCTTGTAGTCGCCGATCACATGGCCCTTGCCCAGCATGGCGCCCGCGTCTGAAAAATTCAGCGGCTCCACTTTCAGGAAAGCTTCGACCTGCGCGGCCAGCGCGGGCAGCACGGGTTTGAGGTAAATCGTGAGCAGGCGGAAGGCTTCGATGCAGACCGTGCAGACGTCCTGCAGGCGCGCGTCCATGCCGTCCTGCTTGGCCAGCTCCCAGGGTTTGTTCTGGTCCACATAGGCGTTGACGCGGTCCGTCAGCAGCATGGTTTCGCGCAGGGCCTTGGCGAACTCGCGGCTTTCGTAGAGCGGCGCAATCACGTCCTTCGCGGTGCGCAGCGCGTCCAGCAGCGCGGCGCCGTCGGCCGACACCTCGCCGAGCTGGCCGGCAAAACGCTTGCTGACGAAGCCCGCGGCGCGGCTGGCGATGTTGATGTACTTGCCCACCAGGTCGCTGTTGACGCGCGCCATGAAGTCGTCGGCGTTGAAGTCGATGTCCTCATTGCGCGCATTGAGCTTGGCGGCCAGGTAATAGCGCAGCCATTCGGGGTTCATGCCCAGGCTCAGGTACTTGAGCGGGTCCAGGCCGGTGCCGCGGCTCTTGCTCATCTTCTCGCCGTTGTTCACGGTGAGGAAGCCGTGCACGAACACGTTGTCCGGCGTCTTGCGGCCGCTGAAGTGCAGCATGGCCGGCCAGAACAGCGTGTGGAAGGTGACGATGTCTTTCCCGATGAAGTGGTACTGCTCCAGGCCGGGCGTGGCCATGTAGGCGTCGTAGTTTTCGCCGCGCTTTTCGAGCAGGTTTTTGAGTGAGGCCAGGTAGCCGACGGGCGCGTCCAGCCAGACATAAAAATACTTGCCCGGCGCATCCGGGATTTCAATGCCGAAGTAGGGCGCGTCGCGGCTGATGTCCCAGTCGCCCAGGCCTTCGCTTTTGGTGCCGTCGGCGTTCTCGCGCACCGAGAACCATTCCTTGACCTTGTTGGCCACCTCGGGCTGCAGCTTGCCGTCCTGCGTCCACTTTTCGAGGAACTCCACGCAGCGCGGGTCGGACAGCGTGAAGAAAAAATGCTCCGAGCTTTTGAGCACCGGCTTGGCGCCCGACAGTGCCGAGTAGGGGTTGATCAGGTCGGTGGGCGCATACACCGCGCCGCAGACTTCGCAGTTGTCGCCGTACTGGTCCTTGGCATGGCAGTTGGGGCACTCGCCCTTGATGAAGCGGTCGGGCAGGAACATGTTCTTCTCGGCGTCGAAGAACTGTTCGATGGTCTTGGTGGCGATCAGGCCGGCCTTTTTGAGGTCCAGGTAGATCTGCTGCGCCAGCTGGTGGTTTTCCGGGCCGTCGGTGGAATGCCAGTTGTCGAAACTGATGTGAAAGCCGTCCAGGTAGGGCTTGCGGCCCGCGGCGATGTCGGCCACGAACTGCTGCGGCGTCTTGCCGGCCTTTTCCGCGGCGATCATGATGGGCGCGCCGTGGGCGTCGTCGGCGCCCACGAAGTTCACCGCGTGGCCCTGCATGCGCTGGAAACGCACCCAGATGTCCGCCTGGATGTATTCCATGATGTGGCCGATATGGAAATTGCCGTTGGCATAGGGCAGGGCGGTGGTGACGAACAGGCGGCGCTGGGACATAGAAGGATCTTTGTTGGCTTAATGAGGGCTAACCCGCGATTTTAAGTCTCTCGGGCGGGAAGGCGCCCCAGCAAGCCCCCAAGACCCCATGGGCGCCGCCACGGCGTTAGACTTCAAGCCGACCCACCCCCGACAGAATCAACGGAGAGTTCCCCCATGCCACTGGACCCACAGGCCATCCTCGATGCCGCGCAGACCGTACTGGACCCCAACACCGGCAAGGATTTCGTCAGCACCAAGGCATTGAAGAACCTGCAGGTCAACGGCGGCGACGTGGCCTTTGACGTCGAGCTCGGCTACCCGGCCAAAAGCCAGTTCGCCGGCCTGCGCAAAAGCCTGGTCGCCGCCGTCAAGGCCGTGCCGGGCGTGGACAACGTCTCGGTCAACCTCGCGGTCAAGATTGCCAGCCACAGCGTGCAGCGCGGCGTGCAACTGCTGCCCAACGTCAAGAACATCATCGCGGTCGCGTCCGGCAAGGGCGGCGTCGGAAAAAGCACCACCGCCGCCAACCTGGCGCTGGCCCTGGCGGCCGAAGGTGCCACCGTGGGCCTGCTCGATGCCGACATCTACGGCCCCAGCCAGCCCATGATGATGGGCATTGAAGGCCGGCCCGAGAGCCTGGACGGCAAGAACATGGAGCCCCTGCAGAACCACGGTATCCAGGTGATGTCCATCGGTTTCCTGGTCGCGCAGGACGAAGCCATGATCTGGCGCGGCCCCATGGCCACCCAGGCGCTGGAGCAGTTGCTGCGCCAGACCAACTGGAAAGACCTGGACTACCTGATCGTCGACATGCCGCCCGGCACCGGCGACATCCAGCTCACGCTGTCGCAGCGCGTGCCCATGACGGGCGCCGTCATCGTCACCACGCCGCAGGACATCGCGCTGCTGGACGCCAAGAAGGGCATCAAGATGTTCGAGAAGGTCGGCGTGCCCATCCTGGGCATTGTCGAAAACATGGCGGTGCACATCTGCAGCAACTGCGGCCATGCCGAGCACATCTTCGGCGAGGGCGGGGGCAAAAAAATGGCCGAAGACTACAAGATGGACTACCTGGGCGCGCTGCCGCTGGACATCCGCATCCGCCAGCAGGCCGACAGCGGAACGCCCACCGTGGTGGCCGACCCGGACGGCGAGGTCGCCG